>CAYQVF010000060.1:0-19732 GCA_964421045.1 uncultured Chromatiaceae bacterium | reverse complement strand
AAATTATAGTCTATGATTGGAAAATAGCTGAGAGTTATGGGTAATCAGGAAAAAGTATAAATTCAAAGGCTAATATCAATCATGAATATAATGTATATTATAACTATGGTATAATTCTATTCAACAGGGAAAAGAGCCTTAAGTTTGATTTATTCGTACTCTTTTTGCTGGGCTTCTCCGTTGATGACCGCTAGGTAGTTTTGACTTAAGTCATTGATTTTATGGTGTCGCAGTCACATCATTGCTTCAACGTTCCCTACACCTACCGAAAAAACGCATAAAAAGCGTTAAAATTGTTTCAAGGAAACCCCAATGCCATATAAAAAAAGTGCATTTGTTGTGCTGTTCGTCCCTCTTTTTATCTTAATTTTGAGTCCTCTGTCTTCTCAAGTACATGCCAAAACTGAGTTTGCTCTCAATTTTCAACCCAACCCGAATACGGTCTCTAGTTGGGCCAACACCGGTTGCAATTCCGGCCGTGGAGGCATGATGGGAGGTGGGATGATGGGGGGCATTGGTCCGGGCTGTGGCAGCGATTATTTTTTGCAGGAAATTGTCAATGACAATGGTATCAAGTATTTTCATGTCATTCTTGGTGATCCTGATATCGATGATTTTGCTATGGAATTTTATATTCGTACCGGTGATTGTTGTTGGTGGGGCGGCGGCGGAAGGAGAGGAGGGATGGGTGGTGGTATGGGCGGTGGAAGTGTGCCTTATTCCTCTAGTTACGGCGATAAAAATAATCGTCTCTATAATGCTTGGCAACCTCTTGAAGGGGATGCAGCTCTGACGGGTAGTGGTACGGGCAATCCAGGTCGGGTTTATATGCGTCAAATAAATAACAGTGGTGGGATGAAGCAAGAATTTATTAAAGACAAGGAATCGAATAAACCGCGTATAGTCCAAATGATCGAAGACGGAGCGCTGACGTCTGTTTTTGACCTGGATATGAGGAATGGAGGTTATGATACTTACACCGACCCAGTTAGTTTTACCAATAGCACGACCATAGCCAATGTTGGCAGTTTTGATGCCAATGCAGATGCCCCTGATGCACGTATTACGGCAGGGCGTTATACCTATACGGCTGACAATGCTGCTGGAGTTTCTTTTGGTGACAGTTATGGAACCTATACTTATTATGATGATGAGTTCGATGTTTACAACATCGAATGGATTAATTTTTGTCAGCCTGAGCAAAACCCGGATCGGCAATGCAACTTCAGTCGCGGTGGCCGGGGTGGCATGATGGGCGGGGGGCGAGGGGGGATGGGTGGCAGATAAGTCAATGTGAATTTTAAATGTGGCTAAAGATTTTTTTCACTTTACCGTTAACCCAGGTGGAGGCGGTGAATACGCTGATCGCGCGTATATCTGCCAGCAATACATCCTAATCAATAGCGTCGAAAAACAGGCCTTGTTGATGTTAAAGGAGAAAAATAATGGCTTTATCGATCAATACTAATATTGCGTCTTTGAACGCACAACGAAATCTTGCTAACTCTCAAAGTGAACTAAGTCAATCTCTGACTCGACTCTCTTCTGGTTTACGTATTAACAGCGCGGCGGATGATGCGGCCGGTTTGGCAATATCTAACCGGTTTACTACGCAAATTAGAGGGTTTGAGCAAGCTTCACGCAATGCCAATGACGGCATTTCTCTGGCGCAAACCGCAGAGGGTGCGTTAACCGAAACGACGAATGGTTTACAGCGTATTCGTGAATTGGCTATTCAATCGGCCAACAGCACCAACTCAGCGGCGGATCGTAAAGCCTTGCAGGCTGAGGTGAACCAATTGGTCTCAGAAATTGACCGCGTTGCCAGTACCACGTCTTTTAACGGTTTGAAATTATTAGATGGCAGCTTTACCAGCCAGTCTTTCCAGGTAGGTGCGGATGCCAATCAAACGATTTCTGTTTCGGTTGCGGGGAGTACGGCCAATACTTTAGGTAATAACTCGGTTACCACGAATAATGCAACAACAAACTTTGGTATGGGCGTGGCCGCTGACGCTGCTGCAGATACTACGGGTGGTAACAATGTAGCCAGTCAAAATTTAACTATCGTGGGTGAGGCGACCGCAACGGTTAGCATTGGTGCAGATTCAAGTTCAAAAATAGTCGCAGCGGCGATTAATGCAGAATCACCCACTACCGGTGTGACGGCGACAGCAACCACAACGGCGACCTTAAGTGGCTTATCCGCAAGTGGTACAGTGAGTTTTGAACTTTCGGGTTCGAATTCTACTGGTGTGGCGATCTCGGCAACAGTGACCTCTGGTGACCTTACCTCATTGGTTACGGCCATCAATGACAAGAGTGGTAATACGGGCATTAGCGCAGAGTTGACGAATTCGGGTGCGTCTGTGGTATTAACCTCCTCTGCGGGGGAAGATATTGGCATTGCGAATTTTGATCAATCTACAGCAACCTTGGGTGCACCGCAAACTATTGCAGTGACAGGTACAGATGGCGCAGCAGTGACCTTGACCGATGATGATAGTGGTGCAGCTGATTCAACTACGGTAGGGGGGCAAGTTGTACTGAACTCAAGCAGTCGTTCATTCAACGTGCAATCAGATATAGCGGATTCTGCTGGTAGCCTGTTTACGGGTGCGGCTAACGCTGCGCAAGCGAGTACCTTAAGTAGCGTGAGTGAAATCGATATCAGTACGGCCGCTGGTGCGCAGTCTGCCATTGCCGTTGCTGATGGGGCATTGAGTCGCGTGGATAGTATCCGGGCGAGTCTGGGTGCGACGCAAACCCGTTTTAATTCAACCATTTCTAATATTACGAGTACGGTTGAAAACTTGACGGCGGCACGATCGCGTATCCTGGATACCGATTTTGCAGCAGAAACAGCGGCTTTGACACGAGCTCAAATTATGCAGCAAGCCGGTGTGTCAATTCTGTCTCAAGCTAATGGTTTACCACAGTTGGCCTTGTCGCTACTGCAATAAACTAAGGCGTAGCGTCCGGGGTTTAATCTGGCCGCGTTATAGTAAAAAAGTGGCTCAGGGTAGGTCAAATACCCTGGGCTTTTGCAGCAATCATGATGAGGGTGCAGGGTACGAACAGAACGGAGATGATCAACAGGATATTGCCCTTCACGATAAAACCGCTTCTTCAAGTTGTTGCTATTGAAAAATAGGTGGCCATTATGTCTACTGAAGTGAGCAATATACAAGGTTTTGTGTCTACGAACACGGTAGGTTCGAAATCAAATTCAAGTCAAAGTTCAAACCCTAATCCAAATTTGAATCCTCGTTCTGGTTTAGCTTATACCGCTATGGCTCGTACCCAAACAATAGAACAAGGGCAAAATCTGACCCCTCTAGGGCAACAAGTGGCCGCTGAACTTCAAGGAAAGGAAGAATCGGCGGAGGGTGTTGTGGTTTCAGGTCTGGCTGAAGTCGCGGATTTTGTGAATAGCGAAATGCAGTCTTATGCTAGGAACCTGGAGTTTTCAGTCGAAGAAGAAACGGGAAAAATGATCGTCCGGGTGTACGACAGCGAAACCGAAGAATTGGTACGACAGATTCCTTCAGAAGAGTTGCTGGAGTTGGTACGACGATTGCAGCAGCAAAACGAAGCGTCAAGTCAGCCCATGGAGGGCTTGCTGCTTAAAGTAACGGTTTAGTTTATGGTTTTTCGGAGGTCGTATGGCTGACATTTCATCGCTGGGTGTGGGTTCGGGTATTGATGTTAATACACTGCTCACCGATATTGTGGAGGCCGAGCGTAAGCCGACAGAATCGCGCCTGGATCGTAAAGAAGCTGAATTTCAGGCACAATTGTCCTCTTTTGGCACGCTCAAAGGGGCGCTCTCCTCGTTTCAAACTACCACCGCTTCATTGCGTTTTTCATCTAGTTTATTACAAGTAACGGCCACCTCAACCGATGAAAGTGCTTTTTCAATGAGCACCGTCTCTAATGCTAAAGAGAGTTCATTTACTCTGGAAGTGAGCGCCTTGGCGAAAGCGCAGTCGCTGGCCTCGGCCACCTTTGCCAATATATCCGATACAGTTGGGACAGGCACCTTAAGCTTTAATTTTGGCCGTACCAGCTATAACGAGGGTGTTTACGATACATTTACTAAAGATCCGAGTCGGACAACGCAGGATGTGGTGATTACCGATGGCAGTCTGGAAGGCATTCGCGATGCGGTGAATGCGGCTAGCATAGGCGTGACCGCATCCATCATTAATGTGGGTTCAGACGGCTTTAAATTGCTTTTTACCGGTGACAATCTGGGTGCGAATAACAGCATGGAAATTACGGTTGCCGATGATTTAACGGATAATATCGATACCTCTGGGTTATCTCAGTTGGCGTATGCAGCGAATGCCGTCAACATGAGTGAAACCACCCCGGGGCAGGACGCCTCTGTACGCTACAACGGGTTATTGATCACTCGAGAAAATAATACCATTAGTGATTTAGTTGCGGGGGTGACATTTACCCTGAAGGCCCCTTCGCAAAATGGTTCGGCAGAGGTCTCTCTGGCTAGAGACAGCAGCCAGATGGGGACGATGGTGGACACGTTTATTGAAGGCTATAATGAGCTGGTTGAAGTCATCAATAGTCTTACCTCCTTTGCGCCTGAAGGGGGATCTGGCCCTTTATTGGGTGACGCCGCAACGCGGGGGGTGACCAATCAAATTCGTACTGTGCTGAATGAAATCGTTCCGAATCTAGGGGACAACTATACTAACTTATCCAGTGTCGGGATTACCACCGATGCAGATGGTAAGTTGGTGAAAGATTCAGCTCGGTTTGAGTCTGCGGTTGAGGCCGACCCCAGTGCGGTTGCCCGCCTTTTTTCGGTGGGCGGGGAAGCCAGCGGCAGTAATTTGAATTTTGTTGCTTCAACCGGGAGTACTCAATCGGGTATTTTTGGCGTTGAAATCAGTCAACCTGCGACTCGTGCTGTTTATACCGCAACAACGAATTCAACCCTGGTTATTAATGCCAGCAATAAAAATTTTACAATACAAATTAATGGAACCACCTCCAGTACCATCAGTTTGACAGAAGGCACCTATGCCGATGGGGATGCCCTGGCTGCCGAAATGCAAGCGGTGATTAACTCTGATAGTAGTTTGCAAAATGCTGAGGCTTCAGTCGCGGTGATTTATAATGGTGACCGTTTGGAAATTACATCAAATACATATGGTAAGGAATCAAAAGTTGAATTACTTACCGGTTCTGCCGATCTGGGGTTGACGGCTGGAAACGGAATCGATGGTCAAGATGTCGCCGGAACCATCGGTGGCGTGTCGGCGGTAGGTGAGGGTCGGTTTTTAACGGGTAGCGGGGATGCCAATGGTTTGATTGTTGAGTATACCGGCAGTGCCGGTGGCGCGGTGGGCGGGATTACTTTTTCTCGAGGTTATGCCGATAAACTATTTAACTTGATGACGGATTTGCTCAAAGATAATTCCTCGATAACCGGTAAAACAGAGGGCATACAGGCCAGTATTGATGATATTGGTGAGCAACGAATCGAATTAGAAAATCGCTTGATTACCATTGAAACACGTTTGCGTAAACAGTTTGGTGCGATGGACGCACTAGTGGCTACGTTGCGCTCAACGGGTGATTTTTTAACACAACAGTTGTCAAACTTACCGAAGATTGGTGGATAATTGAGTCTGTGGCTTTGATATTATGAAATATATTAGTAATTTAAGTGTAATGGTTTACTCATAAATAACGATAATAGATTAAAGCGAAATAGTTTGTGGAATGGATTCCAAAAAAGTGACGGAGAAGCAGTATGACGTACAGTAATACTAATACGCGCGGTGCAATTAACCAGTATGCGAAAGTAAAAAACAACGCCGTGATTGAAGATGCAAGCCCGCACAAATTGATTCAAATGCTGATGGAAGGGGTGTTGGAAAAAATTGCGATGGCAAAAAATTTCATTGATAGCGGTGATATTCCGAATAAAGGCAGTCATATCAGCTGGGCGATATCTATCATCGATGGTTTAAAAGTCAGTTTAAACAAAGAAGCCGGTGGTGAAATCGCAGAGAACCTGGATCGCCTTTACGACTATATGCAGCGTCGTTTGGTAGAAGCGAACCTGCATAGCGATAAAAGTATTCTTGATGAAGTTGCAGATTTGTTGAATGAAATTAAAGGTGCGTGGGATGCCATGCCTATTGAATATCAAGAAATGCGACCCAATGCCTCCGAAGAAGTGGGTGCCGCGGATCGAGTTAGCGTGATAAGTTAATTTTTATTATGACAAATTCAAAAGAGCTCATGGCTTTGCTTAAGGTCAGCAAGGCCATGCTGGCAGCCAGCGAAGGTAATGATTGGTCGAGTGTGACTGAACTGGAACAACAGCGAGTTCCTTTGCTTAAACAGTTTTTTGACGAGCAGGATTTTCAAACAGTCAGCCCGGATATCAGAGCCCATCTTGAGGCCTTGATCGCGATTAATCAAGCGATTCAATGCAAGAGTGAAATAGAAAAGCAAAATATTTTGAAGCAATTAGGTAGTCTGAAACGTATTAACAAAGTTGTTGATGCGTATGGGATGTGCATGTAATATTTTCTCTTTTTAAACGTTACACTTGATAAATGGCAAATTTTTTCAGTTTTCTGAACCTCATTCATTCCATAAAATATGCTGATTTTCCAGAGGTATCATCACTGTATCTTGGTTGGGTAAAATTCGTACGGTATAGTCTTTTTTTGTGCGAAGAACAGATACCTTTGAACGGTATATATAACTATGGTCTGCGCCAATTTGTTGTCGTACCCGCTCCATTTCTATTCTTTCCGGCGTATTGCCGCTCTCGCCATCGGCATATAATTCGACCCGAATAGCTGCCGGATCAAGACCATCGAGATATACTTGAACCTCAAATATATGTTGTTTTTCGTCCGTTTCTATTTTTACTTCACCAAAGCGTAATGCCGCCCATTTTTGTTCCAACGTATGTTGCCAGTCAACAATTTGTGATCCGGCTGTGCCTTTGTTAGCGCTCCGCTTCCGATAGGCGGAAACGGCGGGAAGATAGTATTTTTCGGTGTATTCACGTACTGCGCGGTTGGTGGAATAATGTGGTGTTAAGCGGGCCATACTTTCTCGCATCCGTGCGACCCAGGCGGGGGGAATGCCTTCTTCGTTGCGAGTATAAAATTCGGGAATGACTTCGCGTTCGAGCAGCTCATAAAGGGCTTCAGCTTCGGTTTCGTCCCAATCAGGATCGTCATTATGCTCCTGCCCATCGCCCAACGCCCACCCAACATCCGGTGTGTAAGCTTCCGCCCACCAACCATCCAGTTCTGATAAATTAATACCGCCATTGACCAAGACCTTCATGCCACTGGTGCCACTCGCTTCCCAAGGTCGGCGCGGTGTATTGAGCCAGACATCGACACCTTGCACCAATTGTTCAGCCAGATGCATGTCATAGTCACTGAGAAAAATAACATGAGAACGCACTTCGGGACGCTGGATAAAACGCATCCATTGCTGGATTAGTGCTTGTCCTGCTTGATCCTTTGGGTGAGCCTTGCCCGCCATGACGAGTTGCACGGGACGGTGCGGGTTGGTTAATAAACGCAACAAACGCTCGGGATCATTGAGTAATAAATCTGGGCGTTTGTAGGTTGCAAAACGGCGTGCAAATCCCAGTGTCAGGGTATTGCAATCACAAGTCTGCTTTGCCCTTTCTATCATTTCATCGGGAGCACCAGAAGCCGCCAATTGGCGAGACAAGCGGTCACGCGCATAGTCAAGTAGTGCCATGCTTGAGGTGGTACGAAATTTCCAGAGCGTCGTATCAGAAATTTGGTAAATATCTCGCGCCAAAGCTTCTGTCGGCTTTAACCATCGATCTTTGCCACAGGCTTCTGTCCAAAGTTTATCGGCTGCGGATGAATCCCAGGTTGGGACATGAACCCCATTCGTGACATACCCTACAGGCACTTCACTTACCGGCCAGCGTGGAAATAAAGAGCTAAACAAGTTACGACTGACCTCACCGTGCAGACGACTTACCCCATTCACTGCTCCGCTGCCACGGATGGCTAAATAGGCCATATTAAAAGGCTCAGACGCATCGTCTGGGTTTTTTCGACCCAGCGCCAACAGATCATCGAGAGTGAGACCCAGTTGGGTTTGCGCATATCCGCCCAGACAATGTTCAATTTGACTCGGTGTGAACTGGTCAAAACCAGCAGCCACTGCGGTATGGGTCGTGAACAGATTGCCTGCTCGGGTGACAGCCAGTGCCGATTCGAAAGTGTGTCCCGTGGTTTGCATAAAGCTACGTGCGCGCTCCAGCACGGCGAGTGCCGCATGCCCTTCATTCAAATGACAAACATCCGGTTTGATGCCGAGTGCTGAGAACAATCGCCAGCCGCCTATGCCAAGAATCAGTTCTTGCATCAGACGCTGATCTGAGCCACCACCATACAGTTCACTGGTAATCCCCCGATATGGCGGGTAGTTTGCTACATCATTACTGTCTAGTAGGTAAAGTTTCACCCGACCGACTTTAACCTGCCAGGCACGTAACCAGATCGGATGCCCAGGTAAATCAAGTTTTATCCGCAGCCATTCGCCATTATCCTTGCGTAACGGGGTGATTGGTAATTGCCCGGGGTCGTTATAGGGGTATAGCGCCTGTTGCGCGCCATTTTTGTCAATCATCTGACGAAAATAACCCTGCTGATAGAGCAATCCGATACCGATTACCGGTACACCTAAGTCGCTGGCAGCCTTGAGTTGATCTCCCGCGACGTTACCCAATCCGCCCGAATAAATAGGTAATGCCTCACTTAACATGAACTCCATACTGAAATACGCCACACAGCCCAGCTTCGATTTGGGGTGGGCCTGTTGAAACCATGCCGGTTTTTGAACTGCATCACGCCAGACTTGAACTTGTTCTTCAACGTTTTTACGAAAGGCCGGATTGGCCAAAACTTGCTGTAATTTTTCTCGTGATGCGGTTTGTAAAACGACCCAAGGGTTTCGGGTCAGCGCCCAGAGATGGGGGTCAAGCTGTCGCCATACTTCATCGGAGGCATGATTCCATGATGAGCGCATATCCAGAGCCAGCTCGGCCAGCAAGTCGAACCCCTCAACTTCAGTATGTAGCAAACCATAGGGTGAGTGGCTCACACTGGCTCGATTACTCATGAGTTTTCTCCTTGGAAAAGGACACGTAATAACTTCTTTATCGTGTCAGAATTAAAGTCCCTCAGTTTAAACCTGTGTGTTGCTCACAAGTCAATTTTTTTCAACAAATAATTACGGTTCCGTATACGATCTTAAATGAATCTCTTTAAATAGGTCAAACGACAGCATCTTTGCTTTAACCTAAACAACGCAGTTGATCCATAATCTATGGCGCAAGATTTAGAGAGATCGATCTGTTAAAATTCAGTTGATGAAGGGGTTAAAAAAAATACCATTTAAATGGTGGGCGTGGGGTATTTTACCTGCCAGTTTGTTATTTCTTGCCATTGTTTATCTTGAACAGAAACCGCCTCACTCGATGGATCATAGCCTTGAGACGGAGTTACTGAGTGATTCCGTACGATATGAAAAGCAAATAAAACCTATTTTAGAAAAACGGTGCGTGGTGTGTCATGGCTGCTACGATGCACCTTGCCAGCTAAAACTTTCGTCAATTGAAGGGCTGCAACGCGGTGCAAGTAAAGAACGTATCTACGAATCCAGGCGCATTACCACGATGCAACCAACACGTTTGTTTGTTGATGCAATCACAACGGATCAGTGGCGCTCGCGTGGATTTACTCCGATCCTTAACGAGGGGCAACAGACACCAGGTCAAAACCTGGAAAACTCAGTATTGTATCATCTGTTGCGTTTGAAACAGCAACACCCGCAGCCGACTCAAAATCAACTGCCGGATAGCTTTACCTTGGGTCTCAATCGAGAAGAAAGCTGTCCAACGTTGGCGACGATTGATGATTTTGCTCAACAACATCCTCTCTGGGGTATGCCCTATGCCATGCCAGGTTTGTCGGAGACGGAACACCATACGCTCGTTTCCTGGTTGGCACAAGGTGCGTTAGCACCACAACCTTCTGACCCTTCCCTTACGGTGCAGCCACAAATTGATCAGTGGGAGCATTTTTTAAACCAACCCTCTTTTAAGCAAAAACTGGTCAGTCGTTATCTCTATGAACACCTGTTTCATGCCCACATTCATTTTTCGGCATCGCCAATACGAGAATTTTATCGCTTGGTACGTTCTAGCACGCCGTCGGGAGAGGTTATCAATGAAATTCCGACCGTGCGACCCTACAATAATCCGGGTACTGCGCCATTTTACTATCGATTGTTAAGATATAAGCCTTCTATTGTGGCTAAAAATCACATTGTTTATGAGTTTTCTGATGAGCGTATGAAGCGTTATCGCGAACTTTTTTTGCTGCCGGATTATGAAGTAACGCAACTGCCTTCCTATGAAACGGAGATGGCTTCTAATCCATTCAAGGTTTTTGCCGCCATACCCGCAGAGTCACGCTACCGGTTTTTGTTGGATGATGCGTATTTTTTTATCGAAGGCTTCATCAAGGGACCTGTCTGTAGAGGACAGATTGCATTGGATGTGATTGAAGACCAGTTCTGGGTACTGTTTTTTGATCCAGATCAGCCTGTGATTACCAACAAAGAACAGTTTATTGAAGAAATGGCCGATGAACTGCAAGTGCCCAAAGAAGGAGGAAGTAATCTGGAATTGATCCGTATTTGGACAGATTATTGGAAGGGGCAGCGGCGTTATATGGAGAAAAAACAAGCTTGGTTCAAAACAATGGGCACCCATAATATTGAGCAAGCGATGGATTTTATCTGGGATGGGGGTGGCAATAACCCCAACGCAGCACTGACTGTGTTTCGCCATTTTGACAGTGGTTCCGTGGCTTACGGTCTGGTTGGCCGTGATCCAGAAACAGCCTGGGTTATTGATTATCCACTGTTCGAGCGTATTCACTATTTATTGGTCGCGGGTTTTGATGTGTTTGGCAACATAAGCCATAGACTAAGCACAAGAATCTACATGGATTTTCTTCGTATGGAAGGTGAAGATTATTTTCTAGCTTTTCTGCCGGCAAACCGACGAAGGGAAATACGTGACAGTTGGTATGTAGGTCAACGAAGTACAATTGATGAGTTGTTTGCTGCACCACAAGCGTGGTTGAGCACAGAGGCGGTCAGTGGCTATCAAACAAATGACCCACAGCAGGAATTATATCTGCGCATCAAAAAAAGGCTGAGTGTTGTTTCACAACACGCTAAAAATATGAACCTCTGTGGTGAGCTAGGTTGTAACAACTCAATATCACAAGTCGCCGTGAAACGTGTAGACCGGGCAATGAAAAAAATTGAACAATTGGAAGGAAAAAACCTTTTTGCTTTTCCTGATGTTGCCTTTGTGCGAGTAAAAACAAATAAGCCAAACGAAGACTTTGCTTATACACTGATTCGTAATAAAGCTTACAAAAACGTAACTTCTTTTCTGGCTGATGAGCATGAGCGAGATCGCGCAGATATTGATCAGGACTCCATGACGGTCGTGAAAGGGCTGGCAGGTTCTTATCCCAATTTCTTTTTTTCCGTAGCCTTGTCAGAGATTGAGGCGTTTGTGAAACATTGCGCTGCCATCCGGACTCCAGAAGACTATCAAAAATTCGTTGAACGGTACGGAGTAAGACGAACGCACCCTGAATTCTGGGTGCTGGCTGATTGGTTTCAAGGTGAGTCAGCACGAAACAAACTCGTTAGGTCTGGTTTGTTTGACTTGAATCGATATGACAATCTCTAATTATTGAAAAATAGATTTTTATCGCTACGGAGAGAGTACTCTTTGCCGTATTTGTTTGATTCGAGATCGACTCACAGGAATACAATCCCCGTTTGTTAACTGTAATTGATAATTGCGATCTTGGCGCACCAGGCCTGATGCATAAGCAATATTGACAATATGGGATCGATGCACCTGCAAAAACATATTGCCTGGCAACTGGTTAAGCACCTCGCTTAATGTAATGCGTACCATATAACTGGATCCACTTTGCTCTTCATTTGATGCAACCCAAATAGAGCAATAATTTTGATTCGACTCAACTCGAATAATCCATGCCGGGTTTAAATAAAGAGTTTCTCCCTTATAAGGTAAAACAAACTTAGGCACATCAACATGTCGGTCTTCTTTGGCTTCGTTATCTGGCGGTTCAATTCCCTTTTTTGCTGCTTGTAATTGCTGGTTTAGTTTCTTTAAATCGGCCAGCTCTTGCGCCGTTTTATATCGAAGGATGAATTGAATCAATATGTAGCCGATGAGCAGTATTACCGGCAGTATCTTCCATGGAGCAGCACCCAAATCATGCTTTATGTGTCTATCCCAGATATCAAGGGTGATAGGTAGAAGATCATGCGTTACATTCATAACAATAAATGAAAGTAAAGTAACGCCCAAAAAGAGCAACCAAAACAGACCAAAAGAAAGACTCCATTTCTTCGTTTTTCTTTTCAGATAGATCCGTAACAGGAGTTCCAATAATAAAATCGCAACAGCAGTCGACAAAGTTATACTTAAAGTATGGATAACCAATTCCGCAAGCGACAAGGGTACATCCATATATAAATGTAAAAAAGGAACACTAATCGCGACAAGGATGATGGCTATCACATAAAAACGCATGCGCATAGCCGATGTGGTCATGCGTGCAACCGGTTGTTTAAGCCAAGGTATCATCATTCTTCGCCATTATTTTTTTGGTCGTTATCCACAACACACTGACCTAAACCCTGAAAATACGATCACATGCAGGGTCTGGCTATCAATCTATTACTCTCTTACCCCTATTAACGACTTTTATTTTAAATTCTGCACTATGTTAATTCTAAAAACTCAGTTGAACGCGGATGCAGAGCGCAAGAGATTGATTTAGATCCGGAGCGGAAAAAACGGGACATTTTTGTGGATAAGTATCACCGTGATCAACTGACTTTTTTAGATTACTGATCTCAGCTCAACTTACCCTTAAAGCTCGTCATTTTGAAATATTTTATTACCGTCTGACTTGGTACGTCAATAACCCAAATTTTTAAATGCAGTTTATCGGTTGAGGGTCTTTACTTCTGAAACCCCTTCGTCACAATATTATGTCCATTGGTCACAAAGACGACCTGATAATCCCATCTTATTGATGTTGATCACAAAACACTATCATCATCGGTGACATCAATTATTATATTCGTTAGACAGTCACTTGAAAAACGTCTAACGAATACTCCAAACCTCTGTTCATCAGTTGTTCTCCTAAAATTAATTAAAACAAAGGAGGTGATATAATGCACATTACATTGCCTATTAGCACCGTTATACTCTCTTTCATCCTCTCTCTATTTTCCTCGGCTCACGCTGCATTTGATACCTTCAACACATTCCAACTTGGTTTTGAGGTCGGACTCTATGACAATCAAACTCTTCCAGGAAATTGCGGTGTAGGTGGGCGATCGGGTTCATTATGTGGTATTGGCAACGGGTTTGAAACACGAGACCCGGATACTACGCCCTTTTATCAAGGCGACATTATGATTAACGGGGTCATGTATTGGCACATCATCGTCGGTGACCCCAGCTCGGGTTTTGCCATGGAAAGCTATACCGCTGTAGCCTCAGGAAGTGGTTTTGGATCGTTTAGTGGTGGTCTGCCCGCAAATTTTGGCACGCTTAGACTTGAAGAAATCAGCGGTAATGGTTGGGACCCTCTTGGCATCGATCCAGCACGTGGCGTTGATTTTACCGGCAATGGCAGTGGTGATCCAACCCGGTCGATCATTAGGCAAGTGATGGGCGATGGAGTATGGGATCCGCAAACCAAAACATGGAATTGTGACTCAGCGGAATTTTGCTCGGAATTTCTAAAGGATCGCCTGAACTTTAAACCCATTATTAGCCAAACCATTAATGACGCTACGACTGGTGCATTAATGCAAGCTCAGTTTCAACTCGATATGAGTAACATTACCTACTCTAATATGACAACAAAAGGGGTGATCACGAACACGATTACTTTTACAGGAGATCCGATTTTGGATAACGGCAATTTTGATATGGCGACGGATAGCCAGCGTAGCGATGTCACTGGCGGACGTTACATCTATAATGATTGTGCTAATCCTAGTTTTCTCTATGGTGGCAGTTGTTGGCAAGCGTTCAGTGTCTCTGGAGGGCGTAATGATTACCAAGAAGGGTCTTATACTTACAGTGATGGCAATAGTACCGACCCTATGGCGTATGACTGGGGCGGGTTTTGGGATCCGCTCCAAAATGATTATCCAGCGCCAGGTAACGAAACGAAATGTAACTCAGGTACAGCACCTAATAGTTGCTCGGGCAATTTTGTAGGTGTGCCGGACGACTTTTTTGGTGTGCCTGGTGACTTTTTTGTAGGTGTGCCAATTCCTTCTGTAGAGATACCTGACCCCTTTGCAGGTATACCAGACCCTTTTTCAGGTGTGCCAATTCCCTCTGTAGATGTGTCAATTCCCTCTATAAGTGTGTCAACAACCCCAATTTTGTGAATAAAACTGTTCTTGTCATCCTATTTTTTGAGCTGGTGGCGGTTTCAGCCCTCAATATGCGCCATCCGTAGCGCGTTTTCTAATTCGAACTTAATTGGGTTCATCTTAAAAAACGCAGTTGACTGTTCGCAATAAAATATTTCTAATTGTAATGTAATTTGTAACCGTTGCTTTATCTTTTCATCAACTTGGTGAGCTACGTTCTCGTTACACCTTGACCTGCAACATCCAAAAGCACATTTCAACTCGTCTAACTACGGAGTTCAGGTTGATTTTTTTATCTTATTTGCATGATAATCACCCACCTTCCCCAAAAACCAACTGCTCGATAAAGGATGAAAATGGAAAAGATATTTGAAGCCCAGAGCCAATTTTTTCAACAAGTGCCCGATACCGTACGTCAATATCGAAAATGGATTTGGGGGTTATTTATCATTTTGGTCGTTGCCATTGCACCTGGTGCAGGAAAATTTAAACTGGATTTAAGCGATGAGTTTTTTTTCAAAGAAGATGATCCTGTCAAGCTCGCTTTTGATCGATTCAGAGAAGAATTTGGTGGCGATGAATCTTTTTATATTGTTTACCGCGCATTGGATGGCGATGTTTTTTCAAAGGACTCGCTGACCGCCTTACGTAACCTGCAGGAAGATTTACTCAATTATCGGCTTGAACTAAAAGCAGGCGAAAAATCTCCTTTAGACCATATTGTTGATATCACTTCATTAATCAACGTCAGTTATCTTGAAGCATCAGAAGACGCATTAATATCAAGGCAATTCGTTGGCGATCGCATCCCACTAACACAAGAACAGACAGAACATTATCGCCAACAGGCCATGGCACACCCCGATTACCCATTGCTCTATGTTTCTAAAGATTCGAAATATGGTGGCATGATTATTCGCACAGATTTTAAAACACGGTTCAAAGAAAACCATCCTGATCTATCTGATTCTAATGTGATCGACGAGCTTGCTCCCGATGAGTTTGATTACGCAGAATTTGATGTTGCGGAGGTGGATCCATCAAACATAAATTCATCGATAAAAAATGAAAAACCGAAAACCTTTGAACCTGTAGAAATAGAAGATTATTCTTATGTCAATGCGGCGATCAGAGCGATTATTGATAAACCAGAATATGCCAATTTTTTAGAATATTATCCGGTTGGTACACCGCCAATGAACGCCTATATTTGGGATAATTTAATACAGCAAGTGAACCTCGTTATGCTGCTCACTCTATTCATCACATTAACCATGCTTTGGCTACTTTTTCGTTCTTTTGCTGCCGTTGTTTGGCCCGTTGTTATTATTACGGCAGCATCACTGGTCACCGTTGCTCTTTTTGGCTGGTTAGATTTAAAAATGAACATGATGATTAATGTGACCGTATTGCTCATCCTGGTTGTTGGGGTTGCCGATTCAGTACATATTCTATCAGGCTATCTTTATTTTCGTAACTTGGGTAAAGACCACAAACAAGCCCTGAATGCCGCTTATGAAAAAGCTGGCGTAGCGGTGTTTCTAACCAGCGTAACCACCGCTATTGGTATGCTGGCTTTACTGGTCGTGCCACTCATCCCTATTCAACGATTTGCGATGTCTGCCGCCCTCGGCGTGATGCTGGCATTCCTTTTTACTGTGTTTATATTGCCGATAATGCTTGATTTATGGGCTCCTAAGATTAAAAAAAGAAAGCTTGAAAAGGAAAAACAAGAAAACGGCATTCATTCTATCCAGGTATTGTTACAAAAAGTTGAACATTTTTCTCATCTTAAGCCAAATATCAATATCGCCGTGTTTAGCTTAACGGCTGTTTTTTTTCTTTTTGGTATAACAAAAATAGAAGTCGACTCTAACTTCGTTAATATATTTGGTGAAGATAGTATTATTCAAAAATCTACGACTCTGGTAGATGAAAAAATGGGCGGGACACAGTCACTTGAAATCATGATCGACATGGGCTCCGATAGTGCTTTGAAGCAGCCGGAGGTGCTCAATGCCATGGATGAATTGCAAACCTATCTGGAGGCCGAAGTTGAGTATGTGATTATCACTCGCTCTTTAGTTAACATCGTAAAAGATTCCAATCAATCGCTCAATAGTGGGCTTGAAAAAGCCTATTCCATACCGCAAAATCCTGCCGTTTTGCAACAAACACTATTTTTGTTTAATAATGCAAACCCGGCAGACCGGCGTAAAGTGGTTTCTGATAATTACCAGAAGGCACATATTACCGTTAATTTTATTAACATGGGATCTATGCACTATACTGAGATTGTTGATGAAATTGAACTAAAAACCGCCGAAATATTCGCGCCACTCAAATCAAATTATCCAAAAATGAATGTGAGTGCAACCGGTGGCTTAACCATTATGCTAAAAATGGTAGACTATCTCAGTTGGTCACAAATCCAAGGCTTTGGTGTTGCTTTGCTGGTGATCAGCTTTATTTTATTTTTCTTGTTTGGCTCATGGCGCGTGGGTTTGATTGCCTTGTTCCCTAATATTTTCCCCCTGGTCGTTGTATTTGGATCAATGGGTTATTTAAAGATTCCGTTGGATGTCGATACCTTGATCGTTGCACCATTAATGATTGGCATAGTGGTAGACGACACCATACATTTTCTCACCCATTATCGAGAAGAAGTGATTAAGCACGGTGACAAGCATCGTGCCATTAGTCAAGCCTTCAGAGAGGTAGGTCAAGCGATCGTTTTTACCTCTATTATTTTATCGGCGGCCTTCTTAACCTTTCTTTTGCTTGATCATCAAGGCATGAAACACTTTGGTTTACTTTCAGCGGTAGCAATAACGACCGCACTCATTGCTGAATTATTTTTGCTGCCTGCGCTTTTGCTTAAATTTAATGTAAAATTCAAACCTCGACAAGCTAATAAGGAACTGGCATCAACATGAAATTAAAAACAAAACTTGTTTTTATCTTTTTTACAGGCAGTTTTTTCTTGTTTGGCCATGTCATCGCTGATGACGCTCGTGACATCATAAAAAGAATGATTGACCGGAATGACGGAGAGTCACAATATTCACTGCAATCTATTGCAACGTGTAAATACGAAATTAAAAATAGAAAACTTTTCTGCGTTGACAAGCCCCGAATTAAGCTTATAGAAATGGTTCAAAAAGACACTGGCGAAAATAATAAAGATAGTCAATCTGTAATGATTATCAAAAATCCGAGTTCTGAAAAAGGAATTGGATTTTTACAATATGACTATGACGAAAGCGGGAAAGACACGGATCAGTGGATGTATCTTTCCGCTATGGGAAAAATAAAACGCATTGTTTCAGGTAACGACAATGAACCCAAAAAAGGCACGTTATTCGGCTCTGAATTCGGCTATGAAGAGACCGAACAAGCTAAGTTAGAGAATTATACCTACCGGCTAATCGAAGACGCGACTTACCAAGGCAAAGAAAGCTGGATTATTGAAAGCACACCCACCCCCAAGCAAGCAAGAAAAAGTAATTACAGTAAGTTAATTTCCTGGATAGATAAAGATCGCTCTTTACCTTTGAAAATTAAAATGTACGACCGGAGAGGTCGGCTAATCAAACAACTGGTTTTTTCAAATTATAAAAAAATAGACGACATTTGGGTTGCCCAGAAGCTGAATATGAATAATGTACAAAGCAAACGTATTAGCACCATGAAATTGAATAACATTGTGCTTAATGTCAGCGTAGAGGGTAGTTTACTGACACAACGTATATTGACGGATGGGGCGTTCAGAGAAAAACAATTAATAAAAATTCGTGCAAAAACTCGATAGCATGCCATTTAAAAAACTTTTTTTTATGGCGATACTGTCATTGCCGAGTTGTATAGTAACTGCATCAGAATTAGAGGGCCTAGACGAATCAGAGTTAGATTTTTCTATTGAAGAGCTGGAAAATAGGGATGAAGAAATAACATCCGACCCATGGACAATGATTTTTTCCTGGCAAAATGGCGTTGATATTAGTGCGCTCGATAGTGTTAGAAGCCACCGTTTTGATGCTCGTCTTGACTGGGGGCAATTACTTTTCAATGATTATTTTTTTAAAATAGACGGCAAAGCGATCATTCGCTTGCCTGGCGATGATAATCTAGAAAATAACAAAAAAATAGAATTTGACGGACGCTTAAAAACGCTTTTTTTACAAAAAAGTAGTGACTTGTGGTCATTTACTGCCGGCTTTCAAGCCCTCACTCTCGGCGAAATGGATACACTACAAGTCACCGACCTCCTCTCTCCTTGGGATTACTCCGAATTTGCTTTTACCGCACCAGAAGATGCACGGTTGGGTCAATTATTATTCAATGCCGAATGGTATTTCGAACAAAACTTCTGGCAAATACTTTATAGCCCGTGGCCCTTAAGCAATCGATATCCTGGCGGCGATGGCCGTGTTTTGATTCAGCAATTATTAGGGGATGAATCAATCACGGTCAACGATAATCAACCCGAACGGTTTAAAAATCATGAAATAGTACTAAAGTGGAAAAAAAGTTTTCCCGGCAGTGATGTAACACTTGTATATGCTAACCTGCTTAGCAATGATCCATTATTTACATTGATCAATACTGAAAATAAAGCAACAAAGCAGTTCGAAACCGAATATTTTCGTTTTAATTTATTCTCTGCAAGTTTAAATTACAGTGCAGGAAATATTTTATGGAAAATGGAATCAGCCTATAAACAAAGGATGAAATACCAAGCACCGCTAATATTGGAAAGTAATGCTTGGGATCTCGCAATAGGTGCTGATTACGATGCAAATGGCGCTTGGAGCCTATCTCTGGAAATATTAAATCAGCATCTTCTTACGAGTGAAAAAAAAATTCTCACGCTGAATAAAAACAATACACAAATCGTTGCCCGCTGGAGTAAAAATTGGTTAAACGAAACGCTTCGCTCTGTCATTTTCATCAGCTACCAACTGCAATATAAAGATACAATTACCAGCCTGTCCTTCGATTATGCATTGGATGATGATTGGCAAGTTGCATGGGTCGCTACCGTTTTTGACAGTACGGATGCTCAGTCTCCGGGGCAGTTAACAAAAGATTGGGATCAAGTGAGCTTACGAATCTCCTTTGCTTATTGAGTTTCCATTCATCGAGGCGCCTT
>CAYQVF010000059.1:15052-19981 GCA_964421045.1 uncultured Chromatiaceae bacterium | reverse complement strand
TTTTCACTGAGTCCAGGTGCGTCGGCACCGCTTCAACCATCTCCTCTAACGCCGCAAAGAAATGGGTTTTGACGCTTGTTTATACAAACCCATTTCTGAAAAAAATTACGCCAGATATGTATAACTTACCTCAATATAAAACTGAGCACTACTGAAAATTGAAAAGGGTTCACGTCCAAATAAAAATTCTTTAGCCCACATTCCAACTACATTTCCGACTTATTGAAGTTTTATTGAAACAAATTGAAGTAACAAAATCCGCTCTTCACAACGAAACACTGTTCTATACCTATGGCGTTATAGATTTAGATGTTAACGCGTGTAGATGTGCATGCCTACAGGGATGTAGGTCCTAGAGCAACGCAGGAACATTTTGCCGAGGAAAAGTCGAAGATGAGATACAGATATAAAAACACCTAAATCTATAACGTCATGGGTATATAAAAACGATTGTGCTCAGTTATGCTGAACACTAACACGAACTAAATAACGCGATTCAAATACGTTATCATCTCTAAATTCACGATAATCATCTCCAATATTTTGTGCAATAAGTTCTAATCTATAATCTAACTTGGGGGATCCAAAATTGTAAGCCATTCGCGCATCCATTCGGTTATAAGTATCAATATTACTACCATCGCCATACCAGGCCATATCTGAAACCGAATAGTACGTTGCACTCAACTCAATACCATTACTAAAATGATAGCTTGCTAAAGCGCTAATCGTATGCCGGGGTGTGGCGCTAAATTTATTTTTCAGACGAGTAGAATTTATACTTGATCTAACTTGAGCTTCTGCATAAGCATATTGTATGCTCACCAGAGTTTGCGTTCCAGGACGAAATTGAATTTGCGTTTCAATACCATTTATATCCGTTTCTCCGGTATTTTCTCGCTCAAAGCTTCCAGGCCAGGCAATAGATACAGGCTCTGGGAAATCATTATTTTTCACCTCTTCAATCTCTTTGCGTATTTCTTCACGAAACAACCTGATTTCCATTGTTAATCGGGAAGAAAACCAATCGCCATAGTAACCTATCTCATAGGCTGTCATCTTTTCTGAGTCTAGTCCTCCTTGTGACAAATGGTTTTGATCGATTAATGTACCATCATCAAAACGAAGAGCGTAATTAAAAAATTCCTCGAGCAAAGAAGGGGTTCGATACGCCCGTGTCACACTCATTCGTATTGTATGTTGCGAATTGATATGATAATTAACAGCCAACCGCGGAGCAACATCGGTAGAGTACAAATCGCTATATTCAATTAACACGCCCCCATGAAGCAACCATTTTTCAGTGAAGCCATACTCCGCATTCAAAGATGTTCTTACACTATTATTATCAACGTAGCGCTCACGATTAATGAGCAATGGGCTTTTAAATCTGTCCAAACGCCAGTCTGCACCCCAAACATAACGTAATTTCGAGCCTCTTTCTGACGTATAGCGCCACTGTAAATCGTATTTTTCTGCGGTGTACGTATACGCACCCCAATGGATCACTTCGCGCTCATTGCCAGGAAATAACGTTGCGACCGCTTCAACTGGCACCTTAATAAGATCAGAAAGTAAACCAATAGACGCGGTATCATTTTCTTTTCGATAATCGTGAGAAATGAGTAACGAAGACTCTGCCGAATTGGAAAAAGTATGGTCCCAACGAAACCCCTGGTAGTTTCGATAAACCTCTTTTTCAGCAACACCACGAAGTACTAAATAATCCCCACCTCGACCCAGCGGACCTTCTGAGTATCCTAATTGCACATCAATTAAATCAACGGTAGTTAAAGATTGAGTACCACGAAAATCAACGGCACGTACCCGTTTTTCATCGTTTCGCCTATCGAATCCATTCGTCTCTTCATAACGTAATGTTGTACGAAATTCCATAGAACCCACATTATCCGCGAAGCGCAGCATCGCATTTTGTGTATTTTGAGAGCCGACGGCCCCTTGAACAAATATCCCGCGATCCTGAAAAGTCTGCTTAGTTATAATATTAATAACAGCAACAAAGGCATTGGCTCCATACACGGGGGAATTAGGCCCCCGTACTACTTCAATTCTCTCAATATCGTCGATATGAACACCCAATCCATCCCAATCGATATTCGAAAATACAGCGCCCACAGCAGAACGCCCGTCAATCAAAACCTGCATACGCCGAGGAAAACCATCTGATTGCCCGTGATATGTTACTGCGGGAGCATGATCCAAGGTACTTTTGGCAACTTGAAAACCAGGCACCAAGCGTAACAAGTCTGCAATTTCAACCGCACCGGATGCCGTGATCATCGCACGATCAATTATAGTAACCGCTGCCGGAGTATCCGCAAGAGATTGCTCCAGTTTAGTCGCAGAAATAACCACCGGAATATGGCTATCAAAGTGAGATTCATCAAGCAGCAAGTCATCCCCATACACTACGGGCAACCCTTGCCACGTTAACAATGCGAACATTGAAATAATAAAAAGTATTTTAGGTTTCATTAGTTGATACCGGTCGCACTAGAGAGTCAGGTGTTAGTTATTGTACGTCTTATTTGTTTTATAACCAGATGAATGACGCGTCATGCATGGTCAGAGATTACAACGCGTTTAATGCTGCCATAGAATTAAAGAGGATGTACTATTGTGCCTAAATCTTAATTCATAACGCCATAGGTATAACAAGAAAATCAAACACGATAAGGTTCAAGTTCAACACTGATTACCCGACGTCCATGTAAGGTCACTTGACCTTGATAACGCTTTGCTCCATCGCTGGCAAATTCAAAGAAATAAAGTCTACGTATTTGTAACCAACCTTGTGGCGTTCGCCCTAACCAGGTTTTTTGTTTTTGTACGGTATCATCCAGAAACTGAACTTCACCTTCTTTGCAAGCTTTTTCCCCCGCAGCACGCGCATTTTCTTTTGCCCCCATACCTTGAATCCAGATAGTGACCACGAAAATGACGAAAAAAATCAAAAATCCATCGTAACTATTCAGCGCATTCATTATGTTTTATTTGATCGACCAAGCCACTATTGCGCACGCCCCTCCGTTTTAGTATTTGTATAAATAAGTGCTCACTTCCAGACAAAACAATTTTTTTCTGGGCACGTGTAATGGCAGTATAAACTAATTCACGATTAAGAATCGGCATATCTTCCTCAGGCAACACAAACATCAATTTTTCAAACTCGGAACCCTGACTTTTGTGCACGGTAATCGCAAAAGCAGTTTCATGTCGTGGCAATCTCTGAGGATGCAGTACTGTCATCCCTCCCCGACTATTTTCAAAAAAAACACGCAATTCATTATTATGTTCAACACTACGCAAGACCAGTCCGACATCACCATTGGCCAGATCTACAAACTCATTATTTTCCAATATCATAACCGGCCTGCCCACATACCATTCATCATCAATACTTGTCGAACATTGCTTCTGAAAAATTTTCTCGGTCAGATCATTCAAGCCCTCAACACCCGTTAATCCATGTCGATGCGCCGCAAGAATACGAAAGCGATTAAAGGAAAAAAATAATTTTTGGGGTACTGCGTTATTTTTCACGCCTTGAAAATAAGACTGATACCCTGCTGTAAGTTCGATAGCCAGGCGAGCCCGCTCATCGACTTCGTTGTTCCCCCCCTTCTCACCCAACCAACAAATATCGATCGACAACGGCTTTTTCAGCTCACAACAAAAAGATGTCACGTCACCCAACAAAGTATATCGTGCCAGTTTTTCAATACCACTATTTTTTTTAAAACGATAGCTTTTTTTCAACACCATAACACTATCTTGAATTGCAGAGTCAAGGTTATTGTTAACCGGAATCAAATCTCCACTAATTTGTTTTATTTTCTGTGCCAAAGTTGCAGAGTACGACCCTATATTCTGACATAAATCACTTAATACCGAGCCTGCGTTGATAGAGCTAAGTTGATTTTGATCACCGAGCAATATCAAACGACAATTAATAGGTAAATTTTCGATAAGCTTAACCATCATAGATAAATCTATCATCGATACTTCATCAATAATAACAACATCGGCTACCAGATTTTTTTTTCTGCGTTGTGGCACTAACCCTGGAGTAATGCCAAGTAAGCGATGCAAGGTCTCCGCATTGTCTGGTATT
Organism: uncultured Chromatiaceae bacterium; assembly: GCA_964421045.1. Lineage (GTDB taxonomy): Bacteria > Pseudomonadota > Gammaproteobacteria > JAADHS01 > JAADHS01 > JAADHS01. The sequence goes on along the minus strand of CAYQVF010000059.1, from coordinate 15,846 downwards.
TGATTTAATATATTTTTATCGATGGCCAAACTTTTTTTAGCACGTCGTATCGAGTCCTGTAAACGAGCAGCGGCTTTACCTGTAGGTGCCCCCAAAAAAATACGCAGCGGACTGATTGTCTGCTGAACCATCAGGATCAATAATTTAATTACCGTTGTTGTTTTACCTGTACCCGGGCCACCAGAAATAACACAAAACCGCCTTAACACAGAATTAATTGCGGCAACACGTTGCCAGTCCGGTTCATTGTTCACTGCGGCTGGAAAAAGTTTTTGAACACCTTCTTTCAACTTTTCTACATTCACTTTCAAACCCAGCTTATCTGGCCTGATTCTAGCTGCAATAGCTTGTGCCAAACTGTGCTCATATCGCCAATAACGTTGCAAATATAAACGCCCTTTTTTATCCAGTATTAATGGACAAAATTCACTCGGCTGACCCACCACCGAACTGGCATACAAGGCTTTCAGCCAATGAGCATAGCCTGGTGCCATCACCGGCTGTGCCTGCCCTGGAAAATAGAAACGACATCCGGAGGCAGCACGAAGATCAAGACAAACATGCCCTTGCTCAAGGCGTTGACTAACCAGCCATGAAGCTAACTCAAGTTCAGCAGAATAACCATTTCCTGTATTTAACCTAAGCATAAAAGCACTGAACTGCACTGCTATATCCGAGAGCGGAGTTCGCTCTTTATCTTGAGTCTTGAGTTCTATCACCATAAATACACTTTTTTCGAAAAAATCAGCTTATCGTAAAATTGAAAACCTAAAGATAAAACATTGTATATCATC
>CAYQVF010000059.1:0-14952 GCA_964421045.1 uncultured Chromatiaceae bacterium | reverse complement strand
AAAAATCAGCTTATCGTAAAATTGAAAACCTAAAGATAAAACATTGTATATCATCCGATAGCTCTTCGTACGATAGTGTCGTTACCTCGGTATATACCCATAACGTTAACGCCATGGGCATAGTATAGTAGCTCAGACCTGAGCTGACAGTTACCCGTTGTTTAAAGGATGTCCGTTAGGAACGTACGCGTAATAAGTTCCGGATTTGGCGCTCAAATTTAGTTTGTATTTTCTCGTTCTGATTGCCTACAGGGATGTAGGTATTAGAGCAACGCAGGAGCAAGCTTGCCGAAGAACGAGCAAAAACAAGCTAAAGATGAGATATTAAAGTCACATTGGAGGCGATAAAAGGGCGGGGGGAAACAGCGTACATCACGTCAAAATACAGCGTTCACGCTTATTCACACAATCGCTACTTGGAAAAAGCGTGTGCAACGCACTAACTAAACAACGGACTCATTTTCAGACATTTCAAGCGCAGTCGTGCTATTAATCACACTATGCCAGATCTTATGCCAAGCGATCATCTGCAACTTTATATTTAGGGTCTTCAATAACATTGGCTTCAACCAGATCGCCTGCTTGTTTTAAAAGCGCTCGACACTCGGGGCTCAAATGTCGGAGATGCAGTACTTTGCCGGCATTAACATAGCGTTCGGCGATAGCATCAATGGCCTCTAGACTTGAGTGATCATAAACACGAGTATTAACAAAGTCGATAATGACATCATTTGGGTCGTTATTAACGTCAAAAAGATCTTTAAAACTGTGGATAGATCCAAAAAAAAGTGGACCACTGAGTATATAAATTTTGGTACCTTTCTCATCCACATAAGTTTCACTCGCCATGCGTTTCGCTACATCCCACGCAAATACCAGCGCTGAAAAAATAACCCCGGCCACCACAGCAACAGCGAGATCTGTCGCGACAGTAACAGCAGAAACCAAAAAAATAACAAAGGCATCCGTTTTTGGAATTTTACCTAAAATACGAAAACTGGACCATTCAAAAGTACTGATTACAACAATAAACATCACACCGATTAATGCCGCAAGCGGAATCAGTTCAATGAGAGAAGAGGCAAACAAAATAAATGCTAATAAAAACAGCGCTGCCGAAATGCCGGATAAACGACCGCGACCTCCAGAATTTATATTAATCATACTTTGCCCAATCATGGCACAGCCCCCCATGCCACCAAAAAATCCAGTTGCAACATTAGCCGTTCCTTGACCTATACATTCTTTGTTTCCACGACCTCTTGTTTCAGTCAATTCATCAATCAAGGTCATGGTCAATAATGACTCAATTAAACCAATTGCCGCCAGAATAATAGCATAAGGCAAGATGATCCATAATGTCTCAAGGGTTAAAGGAACAAGTGGGATATGAAAATCAGGTAACCCTCCAGAGATAGAGGCCAAATCGCCAACCGTACGTACATCGAGACCGAATAATATGACGGCTAAAGTAACGCAAACAATAGCAACTAAAGAGGACGGGATCGCTTTTGTGAACCGAGGAAGAAAATGGATAATCGCCATCGTAATAAACACGAGAGCAAGTAAAACCCATAACGTGGCACCACTCATCCACTGCCAACTCCCCTCTTCTGCTCCAGGTATTTTGAAATGAGAAAGTTGTGCCAGAAAAATCACAATGGCCAAACCATTAACAAAACCCAGCATCACGGGGTAAGGCACCATACGGATAAACTTACCCAAATGAAACACCCCCGCAAGAATTTGAAGCCCCCCCATTAACACAACCGCAGCAAATAAATACTCCACGCCATGCTGAGCGACCAAAGCAACCATAACCACAGCCAGTGCACCGGTTGCTCCTGAGATCATCCCCGGCCGACCGCCAATACAGGCCGTGATGAGACCCACCATAAACGCCGCATATAGCCCAACCAGGGGTTCAACGCCCGCGACAAAAGCAAATGCAATCGCCTCCGGTACCAGCGCTAAAGCAACCGTCAATCCAGATAAGACATCGGCTCTGACATTAGCATGGGGATTCGGCGTGAATTGAAACATGGAAACCTCTAGCAACTTAAGGGATTAAGAAAGAAAGCGAATATTCTTGATTTAGAGCAGGCTTGAGTTTAAGTACCCCGCCATAATTATTTTATTTATTGCTCTTTTTCGCACAACTCCGCGTTGCAACTCCAGTCACATAGCGTACTATGCTCGTTTCGCTGCGCTTTGATTCACGCGAAAGATCCTGCAGAAATTGAGTTAAAATAATTATGGCGGGGTACTTAACTCTGATTAGGCGTTTGCGAAAACGCAATACCCAATTGAAAGGCTGGAACCCAGCTATAACGGCCAAGAAGGCGCGAAGCCTAACACATTACGACTATATTTTCTACACTAAATACGCTACCCCAAAGATTCTTGCACTCGCCAACCTATTCCGACACTTTTAATAACTAGAGAATTCTCATAGTTAGTGATTGATGTCACCAAAAAGCAAATTTTTGAGGCGGTTCACAAACTTCTCATCGACCCCAAAAGGGAGCCGGGATTTTCGACAACAACTTCCCTTGATATTGATAAATTTTGGTTAATGTTAAGAAAAAAACATATTTTGAGTGAAATGCTTAGTTATTATTTGCGCCGAATCAAAACGGCTTGCTCAACAATTATCTTAACTGTTTGAATATTAATAAAAATATAAATAACTTCCAGCCGTCAGGAAAATGTAAGGACTATTTAGTTTCTTTGTCAGGTTCGTTCATTACCCTTTATTTGGTTGTATTAAGGAGTGAATGTTTCATATCACCTGATCCACTTATCGTTATGGAGACAATAGAATGAAAAAAGGAAAGAAAAAAACAGGTTTATTTTTTATTTTTATAATTATGCAATTTAGTTTGTTGTTGTCTGTGGCTCAAGCTTCCGGAAAGGTTAGCTGTCAAATGGAAGACTTCAATCTGAATGCGGAGCGTACAGATGCTACAGGTGTTGCATTACTTTGCGAAACATCTCGGGGGTTATTTGGGCGAGCCAGTGTCATGGATCTGATTCCCGGCAATGCGTATACAGTCTGGTGGGCATATTTTGATGATACATCCGGCTGCGTTAATGAAGATGGAACTAAACGTCCTTGTGGTGGCCCTGAGACAGCAGGTGAAAACCCAATTGCTGTGTTTGGGCGAATGGATTCATTCGTTGCACCGGAAAATGGTCATGTCCACTTTAAGGGAGTTATGCGAGATTTTAAACCAAGCGAAGATTCTCAAATGACCATATTGATGATCGATCATGGCATGGCGGATATGAGTGACAAACGCCGTCTTGCTCGGCAATTACTGACACCTGAAGTTCCAAGGTTTGGTGCGCCACACCTGGGTAATAATGTTGACGGAGTTCTAGGGACGATAATAGGCGGAGCTCAGTTTATGATACCTTAAATAGGCTTTAAAAAAGAGGAATAAAGGTGGCCTGCAGATCACCTTTATTCCTAACACAGACGAGCAGATATTTTTAATGTAAAGAGCAAAACCTTAAGTTTTGCTTTTGTAATTAAATGACAAAAGGAGCTGCTGCAGTCATCTTAGTCTTCACTTTGCAAATTCCTTTTGAGACGCATACACAGTACGATTTTCCAAAGAAACCGAAACTCGCAAGCCACCTAGTGTAAAAGACCGACCCAGCGTTAGCTCACCACCATAAATCTCCGCTACATCCCGTACAATCGCCAGACCCAGCCCGTGCCCGGGTGCCGCTTCATCAAGACGGACACCCCGTGCTGTTAACTGTTTCATCTCCTCATCGCTGCAACCCGGGCCATCGTCTTCTACCACTACCTGTAAACGATGTTCATCACCTTTTAATTCACAACACACCTGATTTTTGGCCCATTTGCAGGCGTTATCCAGTAGATTTCCGATCAGCTCCAGCATATCATCACGATCAAAAATAAAAATAACGTCCGGTGCTTGCCAGTGAATTTTCAGGGGCTTTTTTTGTTTGTCCGTAGTCGCAAACATACGCTGTAACAAATCAACCAGCACCGGCATTTCTTCCTGTGGTGCAAAACGCACACCGGGAGCACCCTGCCCCATAAGCCGAGCACGTTTCAGTTCACGATCCATGAGTTGTTGAATGCTATCCGTCTGTTGTTTCAGGTTGGCCGACAGGTCGGGTAATGCATGTACATTTTTCTGTTGTCCTATTTGGGTCAATAAACTCAACGGACCTTTGAGGGCGTGGGCAAGATTACCCAACGCATTGCGCGAACGTTGCAGTCTTTCGCTCAATAGGTGTAACAAGTGATTCACTTCGCGTACCAGTGGCCGTACTTCGGTGGGAACCTCTTCACTCAACTCACCTACCGCGCCCTGCTGCAGGTTTTTAACTTCGTGCAAAATTTGTTCTAGCGGTCGAAATGATCGACGTACAACATAGTGCTGCACACCGAGCAAGACGAATAATGTCAATAGTGAGAGACCGGCAAAATACCAATTAAAGCGCACGAGGCTTTCCGATAACGGCGTCAAATCTTCCGCAACGGCAAGGGTAAAACGGCGCCCCTGCTTCTGAAATCCACCCGCCCATACTAATAATGTCTGCCCCATTGGACCCTGCACATTCCACTGGCGCTTCACGCCCTTGGGCAAGCGCGATACCATCAGGGACTCATCCCACAGTGAACGGGAATAAAGTGTTTTGTTCTCACTCAGTACCATGAAATAATGGCCTGAAAAAGGCTGCTTGTAGATCGCGGTTATACGCTTGGGTGTTAGCTGTAAAATACTGTTTTCACCCACCTGCAAGGCAGATAATAAACTATCGGCATCATGCTCCAGTCGCGATTGCACAAATTCTTCGCCAAATGTTTTAATAGCGCCAGAGACCAACCACCACAACAGCAACATTAACAACACGACACTGGTCGCCAACCCCAGTTGCAAGCGTTGTTGTACTGAGTTCAAACATGGCCTCCAAACACATAACCCTGCCCGCGCCGGGTACGAATTTGCTCATTGCCCAATTTGTCGCGCAAGCGTCGCACATAAACTTCGATCACATTACTGTCACGATCGGCATCATATTCGTAAACATGTTCCGTAAGTTTGCTTTTTGATAATACTTTACCGGGATGATTCATAAAATAGCGCAGTAAACGGAACTCTGTGTTTGTCAATGAATGCTGGGCTCCCATAGTATCCGTTACTTGCTGACGCGCTTCGTCCAGCACCAGGCCCGCTATTTTCAGAGACGCATCAGCACGCCCACTACGACGGCGAATCATCGCGTCAATACGTGCCAGCAATTCCTCTACATGAAAAGGTTTACCCAGATAATCATCGGCACCGGCACGCAACCCGTCAACGCGTTCCTTCCAGGCATCTCGCGCGGTAAGTACAATGACCGGTACGGTGTTTTTTTCTTTACGCCACTGAATTAATACATCCAGCCCTGGCTTTTTTGGCAGACCCAGATCGAGAACCACGGCATCGTAATCTGTCTCATTCCCCATAAATTCTCCGTCTATGCCGTTATGTGCGACATCCACAGCAAATCCTGCACGACACAAATCCTGTTTGAGGCCTGCAGCCAAAGTCTCGTCGTCTTCAACCAGCAATAGCCTCATTAATCCTCCCGCTCATGTTTAATCAACTGACCCGTGGTTGCATCAAAATAGAGCTCCCAAACTTCACCGCGTGCATTTAATAACTCCACCTCATAAAGATAACGTCCGTCTTTATTTTCCAGCTCGATTTCGATTACCCGACCGGATTGCTTGGCTTTGGCTGCCTTGATAATTTGCTCCAGTGGCAAAATCTCCCCCAGATCTTTTAAACGCCGGGCTTGCTGATGATCTTCATCGCTCAACCCGGGAGTTAGCACAAATAGGCCTGATAATCCCAACATCAGCAGCGATACGATGGATAAGCGCTTCATTTAAATGCTTTCTAACCTCAGTTTTCATTTTTCATTAACAGCTTAGGAATGGGTACTCATTATAAAACCCTTGTGCTGTCGATGCATAACAAATCGCAATTAATGAACGATAGCAACTCAAGGTTGTTTTCAGCATACCATTTCAGTCTATTTCTTTTGAATCAATTGGCTTGCGACCATTCAACATGGATTTTACAAGATTTTCCTTGTGTTGAAAGCTCGCTGTCAACACACCCGTCACATGAAAAAATACCAATGCGAGCGTGGCATTGGAAAAAAATTCATGTACTTCTTCCACCACATCTTCCCAAGCCTCACCGACCCCGGACAGGCTGGCACCCAGCGGTCCGGCAGATTCTTCAATGCTGTAAATAACAATACCGCTTATCGTAACCAATACTAGAGAGGACAAAAGAGCGATAATCATAGCACCACCGGCGGGGTTATGACCCAAATAGCGTCTAGGGTGCTGGCCAATAATAGATTTTAGATAACTCCACACTTCACGGGGACGTTTCACAAAATCAGTAAAACGCGCATAGCGACTGCCCATAAACCCCCAAATTAACCGAAAAACCAGCAAACCCGCAATGAGATATCCAGCATAAACATGTAGATCAAGCAGATCATCTTCGGTGAAATAGGCAATAAAAAAAGCGCTCACCAGAGACCAGTGGAATAAGCGTACTAATGGATCCCACACGACGATTTGTTTTTGTTGAACCTGTTCTCGTGAGGGATGGGTAGCGTCCTGGTCTAATTTGCTAATGGGCGTATTCATGCTCGGTCTCCTTGCGTTTATCTGTTGTTATCGTTTCTGATAAATATAGGTTACGACACCAAGCTGAAGTCAAACTGAAAAAACAGTTTTGCTGCTGCTATGCCCATGGTGTTATGTTGTAGGTGTTAGTGTGTGCAGATGTAAAAAGGTAGGCCTAGGTGTGCTAGATTAAAGAAAAGCCGAAGATGAGATACAGCAGAAGAGTTTGAGTTTATAATACTCAACGATACCATCAACCTAGAAAAATCAGTGGAATGTAGATGTAAAGTGTAAGACCTTGGTTTCGCAATACTTTCAAAAAATACCCGCTTCACTCAAAGGTTAAGCGGGTATTTTTTGAAAGTGCTGCGGGCAACTGATTTTTCTAGAATCAAGCGTTAGATTACAAGACACCACCACAGGTTTACGCTGTGATTAAACAACTGTGACGATAAGGTATGCGATCGAACTGCATGTGGAGAAAGCGTGAATTTTCGCAAAAAGACACGGAACATGTGGACAATAATACCCTCTACATTCCATGGCAACGTTGAAACCCCTTGCAATAGCGGACTATTGCTCGTCCGGCGCACGAACAAAGACACTGATTAAATTGTCAATGTATAAAATATATCTCTAAGGAATAGGCACGTAATAACTACGTACCTAATCTTAATTGTTTGTCTTCTATGGTAGGGTTGTAGTTGCAACCCTACCATAGAAATAAACAATAATCCTGATCGATACAGGTATACCATTTATTGCGCTACCTTAACCGGTTTGCTCCCCAGCTCATAAACCTGATGCTTAAGCTGCTGCTAAAATTGCAGATGGAGGTCGAGGAACAAGGTGAAGTACATCTTTATAATACGGCCCTGCTGTTTCTCTCCGCCAGAAGTAATTAAGGATTTTATAATAAGCTTTACCATTGTAGTTGGCGATAAAATCATTTGCATATTTGTCATCATAATCCATCATTGGTCATACCCCTTTAATTTATCCTTCCTGCAAATGTAGGCAGGTTTTTCAAAAATTAGATCTTGTACAGATACGATGATCGACACGATATAGCCCTCACCCAGCGCCGTTGTCATATCCTCCCTTGATCTCCTCGGATAGTATAGATAGTGCATCAAGCTATGTCGCTGCAATAACTCACTAAATTAACGTGAATATTACCCTGCTCACGCTCCTTACACCCCTGCAGGTGAGGCCGAAATGACGAGGTATATATAGATCAGCTATGTGAGGTCAATACACTGCCATGGCATGAAGAGGGCTGCAACACTACCTAAATCTTAATCACCACGGGTATACAGAGTTATGTCACGTTACAGGTGCAATGTCAGTTGAGCAAAGAGGGTACGGTCAGGGACAAAACGCGCTCGCACAAATTCAGCAACCCATGGGTTGATGTCATAGTAGTTAAACTTCTTATCAAATAAATTACGCACCGAAAGACTAATACTCCCCCTTCTTTTTGGCAGGCGGTAGCCGAATGTCGTATCGACAAGTAAAAAAGCATCATTATTATTAACAATCGATGTAGAAGATTCTGCCTTATCAACATTTTGTTTTACATAGTTAGTACCCAATTTTCCGAAGAACCCCTGAGCTGAAAAATAACGTACCGATAGCGGTATTATGTGAGTTTCGCTCTTCCTTAATATGTTCTTATTGCGATCGAATTTTTCATACTGATATTCACCGTTGATCGCGATATTTTCCGTTGGTGTCCAATAAAGGTAAGCACGGTGGAAGTTTTCGTTGCGATCTTCATCGGTAAATCGATCAAAAAACTGGCCTACATTTCGAACTTCCAGGTCGCGTCGCGTGTATTCCAGCCCGGCATTGAAGCTACGGGCTAAAAAGAAATCAAGACCCAGACCATATCGCATAGATGTGGTTGCATTATCATCATCGAAAAATTGATTGAACCCGGCAATCTGCGTCGGTTCTATGGTTTGATTCGCTACCAAAGCACGTTTTAAGGTTTTAAATGCAGCAGCACGTAAACGTACTTTATTGCTGATCTGCCATTGCACGCCCAATTTAGGGTTGAACTTGTCCTTACGATCTCGATCAACAATTTCGTAATCGTCATAACTCAAACCTACGGTCCAGACAACCTTTCTAGGACGTATGACGTTAACATAAGTATATAAATTATCATGCTGAAGCGTAACATCGACATCGGTTACGCATGTGAAACCACTACTGATAAGGATAGGGTTGTCGCAAATATCGCCTAAATCCTTTGTTACATCCTCTTTAATATTCACACTGTAACGACTCCCCCCCATCACGACATTGTAGCGCTGAGACTGAAAGAGATACTGTAACTCGGCCTGATACCCTCCTTCAACGGTAGATGTAATGGTATCGGTATCATCTATGTTGTTTTCTTTTTGTGTATCCCGATCAACATCCGTCACATTCGCAACAATCCGTGACTGCGGTGAAATTACAAAATGACCGCCAATACGAACATCTTTTTGCTTGATGTTCGTGCGATCAGAGAGATCAAAAACTTCAGGATCAAATTTGAGCGCCAGATCACCCCGCTGGGTATCCCGATGTCGGTACTCTACCTGAAGGTTTAACCTGGACGTCGCAGCAAATTGCGCAAAGACATTGTATAAGGTATTTTTGTCATCATTATTGTCGCGAAAGCCATCAGTTTTTGAGTAGAATCGACCCAGACTAAAGGACAACTTTTTGTAGATACCCGCCGCCGTGAGTTCTCCACCCAAGGTATCATTACTACCCGCCACCCCAGAGGCCAAGAGTTTGACTTGGTCACGTTCAAACAAGGGCGTATATTCGTTTAGCGTCGCATTGGCAAGACCCGTCCCCGGATCGAGATAAGTCGCACTCAGGCGAGGCTGAACCGGATTAATATTAACGGGCTGGAGTAATTGCGCCTGGAGCAATTCGCTGACTCGAGCGATTTCATGACGCGGCAAGCCGCTATAGGCATCGGCCAAAAAGCGGTGAGCGGAATAATTAGACGGGTCAAGAGCAAGAGACTGCCACCCTTCGGCGAGCGCTAAGCGATCCATCCCCAGGTCACTATAGACACGAGACAGGCTTGCTCCGCGTGCGGCTCTGTCCTGGTCTAATAATAACCGTGAACGATAAACTGCGCGCTGATCATTCAAAGCGATGGATTGTTGTAACTCTCTCAAAGCAGCTATAGGCTGATTTGTTGTCTGTTGCATAATCGCGCTGTAAAAATAAGGTGTCGGATCATTGGGATCCAGTTCCTTGGCCAGGGCGAATTGCGTGGCGTCCAGGGGATCGCGCTTTTCCTCATAATAAGCCTTACCCAAATAACTGCGAATCAACGGATTTGTCGGGGCAAGACTGGCTGCAATTTCGATCTGCTGACGACCCGCTTCCAATTGACCACGACGAATCAGAGCCAGCCCCAGACCCAGCCGAGGCTGGGGATCAACCTGATCTAGAGAAATCGCTTTTTCGAATGCTAACTTCGCCTTTTTTGTTTTAACCCTTGTCAAATACGCAAAACCCAATACGCTTTGGGTACGCGCCAGTTCGGGCGCAAGGTCGGTTGCGCGCTGCGCTGCCTGTAGCGCCTGATCGAGTTCGCCGAACATCAAATGCAACTCCGCTAACCTAGCCCAGGCCAGGGCGCTTTCCGGGGCTAATTTCACCGCTTTTTTGACGCTGACTCTAGCCTGTTCCAGATCAAACACCGCTTGTTGTGCGTAAGACAGCGCCAACCAGGGCGCAACAATATTGGGGCTGACTTCGGTCGCCTGGCCAGCCAGCTTCAAAGCCAAATCAGTTTGATTTTGTACCACGGCGATGACTGCCTTAAGCGCGAGGGCTTTGCCATTTTGTGTATCTTGTTTTAGAGCCTGCTCCAAATCAGCATGAGCAAGCGCAGTTTGGCCTCCAGCCAGATACAAAGTAGCGCGATAGACAAAGCCATCGCTGTTGGAGAACCCATCGGGCAATGATTCGAGTGCCGCCAAAGCGGCAGCGGTCTTCCCTTCATGATAGTATTCAATAGATTGTGTCAATCGGGCATCGGTCAAATGAGTGAAATCAGTAACCGTCGGGTAATATAGCGCCCAACTGACAGCATTCCAGGGTTGTACCCGAGCTTGTAAAAACGGGGCCTCACCAGCACGAGCCAAGGCCGTTTCGCCCGGATTCAAGCTGACTTCACCTTGCGCATTACTGGCTCGCACCTGGCCTTCAAACACCGTAATCTGAGTTTGTTCCGCATCAACCGCAACAACAAATTCCGTGCCATCCACCCCCGCATTGACGTAGGGCGTGATCACTTCAAAACGTTGCTTGATACGACTGATGAAATGCGCCATACCTGTTTTCAGATCCAATCGACTCGAACCCTGCGGTGACAAACCACTGAAAGTGACGGTAGAATGTTCGTTAAGACGCAGTATCGAATGGTTATTGAGCTTTAACGCGGCGCGGCTGCTTGCTAGAGTACGCACTCTGTCGCCGGCACAAAAAGCATCCTCTGCGCTGATTTTTTTCCATTTTGAGCTGGATCTCGAACGAATCTCCACTACACCCTGAATAGAAACCGCAGTTGCCACGGTCTTGGTACAGGGTTCAGCTAGTATCGATGCAGGCCCGCATAAAAATAGTAAAAGTAATAAAAAAAATATAGCGTGGCGAACAAATCGGCCTACGGCGTAAGAACTATTCATTGCAACTCCATTTGCAAATAAACCTACAATTGTACTCCGCTGTCTTCATTATTCCTTAACGTGACAATGAATAAAGCAGGCCTAACCCCTCAAATGACACGGGGAATACCCAGCGTTATGGTATTGTATTTCACTATAATTTATGCTGGCAATTAACTATTGTCGCATAATTTATCACCGAACCCAAAAATGGGACAACAGCCATTCGATTCAGTACGCCAAACCACCTATATATATTAAACCCTAAAAAATTCTGTTGATCCACGATGTAGAATACAACTGCGTTTTCTAGGATAAAATCTTCGCAATAAAACTGTTGCGATAACCTCGATATTTGTAGCCTTGCACGCTCAAGAAAAATCACTATTGACCGATTTATACCCATGGCGTTATGAATTTTAGATAGGTGTGCATTCGGCTGTACCCAGGATTCAGTTTAACCAACTGACGACGCTATAGATGGAGGAAGTAGGTTGCCGAAGAAAAATCGGCGATGAAATATAGATCTGTGTAAAAACACCTACAACATAACGCTATGGGTATAGATAAGCACAAAGGATATTTTTTATGGAACACCAAAAACATATTAAAACCGCACAGGTCTCTAATCTATTGGCATCTGCTGCTGTTGCTACTTTAAAAGATGAAATTGACCAACCCGATATGGCAGGTATCTTGTTTTTTTGTTCATCAAATTACAATTTAGAGCTGCTCGGAGAAGCATTTGAAAAAAATTTCAACTGCCCCATTATTGGCTGTACAACAGCCGGCGAAATTGGTACACACTACACAGATGATACTCTTATTGGAATCAGCTTTTCCGCCGAAGCATTCAAATTAACTCCGACACTGATTAAAAATATCAACCATCTAGATCAAGCCGATCTTGAAAAAATAAAAAGCAAAAACAGCCCTCACCCTATATTTAAAAACAGAGTGGGGTTTTTATTAATTGATGGCCTGTCAAACAAAGAAGAGTCTGTCATCAATAAACTTTATCATATATTTTCTCCTCTCAAAATCATCGGTGGATCAGCTGGTGATGGTTTGAAGTTTGAAAAAACATTTATATATGCAGAAGGCAGTTTTCATAACAATGCCGCTATTTTCACAGTAATTGAAACCACCTTAGACATTGAAATCTTCCAACTACACCACTTTGAACCATCAAATGTTGAATTCATTGTCACCGATGCAGACCCTGAGCAACGCATTATTTATGAAATTGACGGTGAACCTGCTGCAGAATATTACGCCTCATTACTTGACGTACCAATTGATAAACTCTCTACACTATCATTTTCGCTACACCCAGCGATGTTAGAAATAGGCAATGAATGGTATCTTCGATCTATTATTAAACCTAATGATAATGGTAGTTTGAGTACGGCTTGCGCTATCGAGACTGGGCTACCACTGACCATAGGGCAAGCAAAAAACATAACCGAGTCATTGAAAGATGGAACATCACAGCTTAGACAAAAATTTTCCCTTATAGACCTAACACTTGGCTGTGACTGTGCTTCACGAAAGCTAGAAATTATAGAAAGTGACACAAAAAAAGAAATAATAAACACCTTAAATACAATTAATTTCGTCGGTTTTAATAGCTATGGTGAACAGTATCATTCCATTCATGTTAATCAAACACTTACCGGCATTGTTTTCGGAACTAAAAATTTTTAAACTTCAAATCACATCAACCTGGCAATTGATGCGATTTGAATTATTTTTCATCCAGCTCCGTAGGTGCATTTTGTCCTATTTTTTTGCATTACTATCTCGCTGGTGGCCATTCGTTAGCAGCAATATGCACGTCGATTAATGTAGGGCCAGAATAACGACATATTGCCGAAATATCCAAATTAGCCATATCATCGGCAGAATGAACTTCAAAAGCCTGGGCGCCGATTGCTTTAGCCATTTGGCAATAATTTACTCTTGGTAATTCACAGCTCGTCTCTTCAATACCCGAGAGCTTTTGTCCATGTTTGATCATCCCAAGCGTGCTGTCATTCAATAGAATAAAAATAACTTTTAGCTTTTCATCAACTGCCACTGAAATTTCCTGACCACTCATTAAAAAGCTACCGTCTCCAACAATGCAAACCACAGGATTATCTGAATTGCCCATCGCGGTACCCACTGCAGCACCTATAGCCCAGCCCATTGAAGCAAAAGCAAAACCGGTTCTAAGGACTTCATTGCCACAGATTCTACTTTTAGTATAAGGGTGAGAATAGGGGTGTAAATAATGTGTCGCCCACATAAAACTATTTCCTGTATCAGCAAGAAAGCGCGTATTTTCTGGAAATAGGCGAGACAGCTGATACATTAAGTGTTGGGGTTTTATTAGGGTGGCATTATTATTGTTCAAATAACCATTTTCATCTTCAACACTGAAATAACGTTTTACAGCCCATTGATTTTTATTTTGCAAGCAACGTCGATCTTTTCCACTACGCCGATCATCTTCCTTATGAAAGGAAACCGAGCGAAGATATTTCCCAGCTTTTTCATTTGTACGCCTTTGCTTACTACTGCGTCGATCAAAACTGATTACATTTAGCGACGGATTAGTCTTATTTTTAGTATTAATACACTGACTACTTAACTTCACGCACTTAATCAATTTTCCAAAAAATGCCGAAAGGTCACAACAAACGTGTAAACGCGCCATAAATGAACGAGAAAAATATTCAGTTGTAGAATCAATATGTATCACTTTGGCAGATAAAATATTAGCTGACCAACCACAGGTATCAAGTTCATTAAAATCTGCACCTATGGCGATGATATGTTCAAGTGAGTCATACCCTATCAATTGTTTAGCATCAGAGTGTCCGCCCATACCAATAACCCCTCTAAATTGAGGATGGTAACTTTTAGCAACGCCTCTGCCTTGAGGTGTTGCTAACACCGGAATATTAATCAGCGTAGCAAATTCAAAAATAGCATCAATAGCAATGGCACTGCGCTTACCAATCAATATAACGCTATTTTTTTCTTTAATATTTTCATTAATAATCGCGTCAACATCTTCGTCAAGAGTGCGGTATAGAGGCTTCTTAGTAATTAATGACTTTAAGTCGTATACCAAATTATTATTTTGACCAGTAGCCCAACCAATTTCTCTTGGAATACTGAGATGAACAGGGCCAGGAGTCGCCCCATATGCAGTCGTAATAGCTTGAATAAGCTTTCCTTCAAGCTGTGCAGGATGTGACACTAAAGTACTATATCTTGTACATTGTTTCAACATACTAACAATATCGATAGAGCTACATGATGATTCTTGGATAGCCCCCAACCCTAGCGCAGGCAACGGTGTTTGTCCTGTGATAATCAACATCGGGGTACGTTCTTCATAGGCCGAAGCCACCCCAGTAATAATATTAGTCGCGCCCGGACCAGCAGTAGTACAGCAAACCCCCAACTTTCCTGTCTCTCTTGTATAGCCCTCCGCCATAAATGCAGCCCCCGTTTCATGACGCGCTACAATGGCGCGCGGCCCTCCCATTCGCTCACTGCGAGCCAACGCATCGTATAGGGGCTCCATTGCAT
>CAYQVF010000058.1:0-20573 GCA_964421045.1 uncultured Chromatiaceae bacterium | reverse complement strand
CGGCCGCATCCAGTGATCATAAGATTCTTATGAGTTATTATGTCTGCCATATAATTATAAAGTGTTACAGCGAGCCTCTTAGGGTCTGCAAAATAATGAGGTTACCGAAATAGATATTGAGTCGGCATGGCAGAGCTCCAAATAGGCGTCGCATCGAAATCTTAAATTCCCGAGTTTTCAATGCGCTTGCCAAATTGCTAATTTACGGCCATCTGGGAACTTTCAGTAATTGTGCAGTGTTCACTTCCAGGCAAAATAATTTGTTTTTTCGCACGTATAATAGCAGTATAAACTAATTCTCAATTAAGAATCGGCATATTTTTTTCAGGCAACACAAATATCAGTTGTTCAAATTCGGAGCACTGATTTTTTGTGCACGGTGATCGCAAAAGCGACATCTGTTGACAGCATCAAGCGATATTAACCACTCTATTTAAGCGGTTTACAGCGATACGCTGAAAGCATGAGCTCAGCTATAGCGTCTGCTTCCCGAACTGCATACATTAAATCACCTTAAATCCACTACGAACGCAGCCAATCGGAGGAGGCAGTGCTGTATCGAATCGTGTAGGAGAATTCGAAACCTTTCTTACACAAATTGATATGGAGGCTGGGCAAAGCTTGCCGAAATTTGTGACGAAAGAGTTTGGCGGCGGTTCACCGGGTGGAAGAGGTAATCCCACCCGTTATTCCGGTAAGGCGAGAGAAATGAAAGCGCGTTGTCGAATTTTCAGGCCGCCGCGTAGGGCTTGGCCCGAGGCCCTGTTATCAATTTACGAAAAATCAAACTCTAACTGTTGATTTCTTTTTTGTTGTTTGCTGTCATTGAAATTGATGCCGAAGCCAATGAGCCGAATGGGCTTTGTTTCTTGCCTTATTCGTATTTTGAAAAGTTGGTAGAATGCGGTTGCTGAAAAACGCAGGCAGGGAGATTGAGTGCTCGTGATGGTGAAGTCACTAAACTTTATTTTTACGACTATATTTTTTATGTCACTTTCTTTTTTTTTAGATTTTCCTAGGCGTGTTTTAAGTTCCTTGAACAGGCCGTAAAGAACCGCATCTGGAACGTTGTGAGACAAAAAATTACTTTGAAAGGTGTTTTCTACGCTGAGTGATTTTCGTTTTTTTTGAGTTATAATTTTTCTGTCATCTATACCGTGAGCCATTGGGTGAAGTTGGTTGCCATAACGACCCATGAGGGTGACCAATTCAGATAATGATCGTTGTTGTATATCACCGCAGGTTTTGAGATTAAAATGATGTAATTTTTCTCCTGTTACTTTGCCGACACCAAATAATTTTTTTACAGGGAGATTAATCATGAATTCTGAAATTTTGTTAGGTGTGATGACATATTGACCATTGGGTTTGTTCCAGTCACTGGCGATTTTCGCTAGCATTTTATTTGGCGCGATACCGGCTGATGCGGTTATTTTTTGCGATTGAAATATTTTTTGGCGAATCTCTTGAGCTATCAGGGTGGCGCTGCCAGAATGCAATAATGAACCGCTCACATCTAAAAAGGCTTCGTCAAGAGAAAGTGGTTCTATTAAGTGAGTATAGTTGCTGAAGATCTCATTAATTGCTTGTGAAGCTTGGCGATATTTATCGAAACTGACCGGGAGTAGGGTCAGTTCTGGACATAAGCGTGTTGCTTGTGATGCTGGCATGGCAGAGTGTATGCCAAATTTTCTTGCTTCATAGTTACAGGTACAAATTACGCCACGTCCGCTGGCTGAGCCGCCTACCGCCACGGGCTTGCCTTCTAGTTCAGGATTATCCCGTACTTCTATTGCGGCGTAAAAACAGTCCATATCGATGTGTATAATCTTGCGTTGTATCATGGTTTAATATAAAGGGTGTAAGAAAATATCCTGCGTTAATCTAAAAAACGTAGTTGATCCACGATGTATAGCATTTATTCTCGGTTTTTTGGGTGCAAGTTATTGATTCATCTAACTATACAGGAAAAATTCTGATTACTAATAAGGTAATGACGATTTTTTCGCTACGTATTCGAATCTCTATCTCGCACTATACGCCCTGAAAGAAGTGCCCTTGGGGTATATTCGCGTCCAATTGCGTTTTTTAAAATTAATGATGAATGTGAGTTTAGATTGCCCAGTTTTCCTGGGCAGGGCAAGTGGCGACTCTATGTTGAAGTTGAGGTGAATATAGTTTTTCCGATGATGTTATTTATAATGTGGGTTATTTAAAAAATAAATAGCGTATAGGTAGTCTATGAAACGTTTAGTTGTGGCGATGGCCGCATATACATTAGTGGCTCTTTTGTTGGCGTTGGCGTTTCTCTATCCCGAGCGTCCCGCGGTATTTTCGGATTGGATGTCCGTTACGGTCGCTTTATTACCTCTGATCGGTATTTTTGATTTGTTGGGTGACAATATTATAGATAGTTTTTGGTTAAAAAAACTTCCCCAGATAGCGAAATGGGTCGTGGGTCTTGCTGGATTAGGTCTATTTTTAAGTGGTCAGTATTGGATACTTCAATTTATTGCAGTGAGCACGGTGCCATGGTGGTGATTTTATAGCTTCTTTTGCTGGTTTTTCATGATGTTCCGAAGGGTGTGTTGGGTGTTTGAAAATCACACACTATAAATAGCAAAAAAATAATTGTTATTTTGAGGGGCTGAGGGTATACTACAGCGCCGCTGATGTCTAACAAGGCATGGTGAGAGCACATTCCTGAGTAGCGATTTCTATAAATTGTATTCTATTGGGTTGAAAAGTCAGCTATGTAGTCTTTAATTTTGGCTACAATTCCCTCCAAAATTAGACTCAGAATAAAAATTAGAAGTAAATTTAGAGGAGAGATAGGTGGATCAAGCGGAATTAGAGCTTCAACTAAAAGTATGGAAAGATCTTGCGATAGACAAGCAAGTGTTAATGCGAACCGCTACGGACGCACTGAAGCTGGATCCTGAGTGTAGCACATCTGAATTAAAAGAAGCGCTTGAAAATGCAATCAAGCAAGCTATTGATGCTGATATTAAAGTGAGTGAAGCTCAGGAACACGCCAGTCAAGCGATTGTTGTGATGGAAAAAAAAATAGCCGCCAGTGATAAAGCTCAGGCTATCACCGAATCCTCATACTCTGAACTACTTGAAGCTAAAACAAGTTCGGAGCAACAGATGAGTGCTGAACGTACGGTTCATGCCAGCGAGATCAAAAAATTCAAAGCACAAATTGCGGAAAAAGATAAAGCCCTTAAAGCGATTAATAAAGCTCTGGCTGATACACCAGAAAATGTAATAAAAAAACTCAAAACGCTGAAAAAACAAAAAACGGATGAAGCGAATGCGTGCAAGCTGGTCGAGGCCAGCGCGGCGACTCTTCGTAAAGAAAAGCGCGAACTGGAGCAGCGTAGCAAAGAGATGAAAATGGGTCTGGAGAGCAGTGAAAAGCTTGCAGAGCAATACCGGGACTTGCATAAGTTATGTGTAAGTTTGCATGAGCAGCTTGACCCTTTGATCGACGATAAAGAAGCGCTATCCAGTGTGCCTGCGTTGGATGAGCAATCACTTGAAATTATTACACAGGTTGTTAAGGCCGAAGAAAAATAAATTTAAATGGAAAGTCCTTCCACCCTGTTACACCGTGTATTCCTTATTTTCAGGAAGGCTGTTGGCGGTTAGACAGCCTTCGGTTTTTAATTTTTGTACATTGTCTGCAAACAAAATCCGAAACAATTGAACTATACCCAGGGTGTTATGAATTTAGGTGTTTTCACGCACTAACACCTAAATTCATAACCCTATGGGTATATATTCTTTTCCGATACCCCCCTTACGAGTATACTCATATCCCTGATTTGGATAATAGGTGAGCCATGAATTTCAAAGTTAGGTTGTGTTTTTTATTTTTAGTCGCTTCTGTTACGTTGACTCATTATGCAGCCGCTGATAGCCGTGACGGTTATTCTGCATGGTTGGTCGAATTTAAAAAAGAGGCGATGGAAAAAGGAATTTCACAAAAAATATTAGAAAAAGCATTTAAAGGTGTCAAACCACAACGCCGGGTGGTGACGCTGGATCGATCCCAACCAGAAACTGTGCAAACTCTGCAAGACTACATAAACAAACGTGTTACACCCTATGGTATTGAGCTGGGGCGTAAAAAATTCACTGAAAATAGCGCTTTATTAAAAAAAATAGAATCACGTTTTGGTGTTCAAGGACGTTTTATTGTTGCGTTTTGGGGGATAGAGACGGGCTATGGTCGTTATACGGGAGGGCATAATGTCATTGCTGCAATTACAACCCTTGCTTTTGATAAACGTCGCGCTTCTTTTTTTCGTCAACAATTATTAGACGCTTTATTTATTCTTGAAGCAGGTCATATCACGGTTGAAAAAATGACAGGCTCGTGGGCTGGCGCGATGGGTCAAACTCAATTTATGCCGTCTACCTTTCGTGCTTATGCCATAGACGGTGATGATGATGGCAAGATCAATATATGGGAGTCTAAAGCAGATGCATTTGCCTCTGCTGCAAATTATCTTTCCAGTATAGGCTGGAATGATGATCAGACGTGGGGGCGGGAGGTACAGCTACCCAAAGAATTTGACTCACGTTTGATAAAGAAAAAAGTGAAAAAGACGTTAGCTGAGTGGCAAGCCCTGGGAGTACGTAAAGCTAATGGACTCAATTTGCCTGCACGTAACCTTGAGGCTAACATTATTCGGCCCGATGGCCCTGGAGGGCGAGCCTTTATCACCTACCCAGCTAATTATAATGCAATATTAAACTGGAATCGTTCCCATAAATTTGCTATTTCTGTTGGCACACTTGCTGACGCCGTGGCGCGTTAGCCACGAGACGGTTTGAGAATAGAAAATCTATTGAAAAATGGAAATTGAAGTATGAAAGCCAATGAATTAAAAAAAGGGATGGTGATATTAGTTGATGGGCACAATATTTATATCAAGCAAGTTATCGTACAGTCTCCTTCGTCCCGCAGTGGTAACACCTTATACAAATGTCGTGGCCAGAACGTGCTTACAAGGGTAAAGTTTGAGCGAAACTTTAAAGGAGATGAGACGGTTTCTACAGTAGAATTTTTTCGTCGGCCTGTTCAGCTACTTTTTCGTGATACCGAAGGCTGTACTTTTATGGATAATGAATCCTATGAACAATTTACCGTATCGGATGCTTTGATAGAGGATGAATTGTCCTATATAGAGAGTGAGCTTGAAGGGCTATTTGCATTAATTGTGGAAGAAGTCGTTATAGGTATAGAGTTGCCTGCAGTTGTTGTATTAGAGATAACAGAATGTGCCCCGGGTATTAAAGGCGCTTCTGCATCAGCACGAACCAAACCTGCAACGATGTCAACCGGTTTAGTTGTGCAAGTACCCGAATACCTGGAAGTTGGAGAGAGAATAAAAATTAATACGAGTACCCATGAGTATATGTCTCGTGCATAAACGAGCCATTCTTCAGTTGGTACCCGTGTCTAAATTTAAGGCAAGTTATTGTGTGCATGTTCCTAAGCAACTGAATTGAGTGCTTCTTCTAATTCTGCGAAACTATGTGCCTGATTACTTGGTGTTATTGTAATGCCGAGCTGCTTGGTTATTTGTGTTGCAGAAATAATGCCGCGAATGGTGTCGGGTTCCTCCGTTTGGCTTTTTTCTATAACTAATGCATGGTGGCGGCCAAACAAACTCATGCTGGAGACGATATTTCCAACCTTGGATGTTTCTATATCAGCCAGTAAAATCACTTCTAGCTTTTTTCTAGGTGTCATGATGTCGCTGACCAGTAATTCATTATGAGTGATCTGACGTTCGTGGGTCAGTCGCAGTGGTTTTTCCCCCAGAATATCTACCGAAGTAATTAAACCCGAGAGGGTATCTGAATTTTCAGTAACCAGTAGTAGCCGTACTCCATAAGTAATCATTTTTTCATTTGCAATATCAATACTTACATCCGGTTTAACGGTAATAGGGATTGTTTGTCTTAAATCGGTCATGATGCTTAGGGCAGGGTCATCCAGTGTTACTTTTAATGGTAAGTTATATTCAGGTCGCTGTAACACCACATCTTGGTTCAAAGTGGTGTAGGGCAGTGGATGGTAGTGGTTTTCCATGTGGGCTCACCTCCGTAGTCGGCAATGTACGACTTTAAGTATAGTCGGAAATGGTTATTATTAAACCTGATTGGGTATTTTTTCTAAATGTTGGATATGTTAATCCAGATAAAATAGCCGCTTTTCTTGACAAAAGCGCTCATCTTTGTCATTTTAGGTTATATATTTTAATTAGCATAAGAGGGGTGAATTCATGTTTACTGGCCAGTTTTTTTTCTTTTTGTTTAGTCTTTTAGCCATTGTTGGTGCTTTTACATTACTGTCTCTTCGCGCGGAAGCAAAGCGACGATTAGAGGAAGAAAGTTAAGATTTTTAAGTTTGTCGGACGTAAAGGTCTTTTGTCTAGCTCTGGCAGTTTTTATCGTCCTGTATGCTTAAATAAATTGTGGTTTCAGGCGGGCTGGTGGGGTCGTCGTGCTGACGATGTTGATGCAAAGCTTCAGCCTCTTGTTCGACTCTTGCCTGTATTAACGCTTTGTTGTCCAGGTCGCTGTAATAAAATTCGTACATCATGTATTCCTCTTCTTGGGTCACTTTAATATAGCTTGGCTAATGGATTTATTTTACCGCGTGATCACAATTTTTTCGGTAATGCACATCACCGGTCAAAAGTGAATAATCACCTCTCATCTTTATAGTCGAGACTTCGCGCCAGGGTATTAATTTAGATGTTGATAATGTGATGGGTCTCTCAATGTATTCAGGCTGTGAGTAGCAAATTCAGGAGAGGCACACGCTTAATTTAAAAGCAATAAGGTGACTATAACTATACTGTACGCTATGGCGATACGTAATATTTGCATAGCTATTGTTTTTTCTCGTCTCAATCCCTGATAAGGATTAATAGTGGTCGTATCCATTTTACTTCTAACCGTTAATATTTGCCTGGTCATCATTGTGGTGTCTCGTATTATTTAGTGAGGTGATGTTTTACAGTCTAATGAAAATTAAAATGAATCGCGGTGGCTTGAATCACGAAGGCAATGTGAAAAAATCACATAGGGACTGATCTTGATTGAAACAAAGCAAGACAAATAAAATATAAATTTAGAGTGGTATTTTAAAAATACCTGTAATGTTTTATTTATTTTGTATAGTGAAGGGCATTTTGTCAGCATCAATTTTATCGATAAGGAACGTGTACGTCATCACTTCCCGGTTTAGCGCCCGGATTGAGTGCGTATTCGTGCAGATATACCGGTAAGATGCGTGAGCATGGATATAGGTATTAGTGCAACGCAGGAAAAAGCTTGTCGAAGAACGGGCGAAGATGGAATGCAAAGCCGGAAAGTGATTGCATGCATGTTCCAAATGGATGCTGGAAAATAAAAATTCTAAAGGGGGGGCGTTATGTTAATAAGTCGATTTATGTTTGTGGTCGTGTTTATTGCGCCACTGCAGCTTTGCGCAGGTTATGATGTCGACGTAATTAAAGAGCGTATAACAAAACAAGAGCTGTTCCAGATAAAGGCTTGGCGGCCTTCTAATGAAGGATGGCAAGCGGTGAGTTCTTTACAGGGAGCGATGCTGAGAGTGGGAGGGCAAAAAATAGAATATGTTTTGCCCTTTATTAACCCCCGACAAAAAAGCACGGCTGAAACACAATGTACCGCTTTGGCTATGTTGGGTTTGGCTCCCGGCAATGAAAAAGAGCGTTTAGTTGTAAAAGATGCAATTACGGCTTCTATACAGCGGCATGTTTTGAAATATACTGATTTGAATGGTGTTAGGTTTACTATAACTGCTCGCCAAGTGGGGCCTGTCGTACAGTTATTTTGTGATTTGAGGTCAATCATATAATGAAATCAAACCCAGAAAAACTAATTCAAAAACATGAAAAACTGACGCACTCGGACGCAGTTAAAGTTCTCTCTCATGTGCAGCGAAAATCAGGGGATTGGATTATTAATACGGTGATGATCGAAAGTTGTGATATTCCTTTTAAATTCAAACGCCAACAAGCATACAAAAACCTAAAAGGACAGCGTGTAAATCTGACGTACTATCCTGAAGTAGAACACGTTGCAGGTTTTGAAGTTGAGGTGATGAATGTAGTCCGGATCAAGGTAGCTTAGGAATAGGCACGTAATAACTTCCCGTTTTGGTGCTCAGATTTAGCTTGTATTTGTTCGTTTTGATTGATCAAAAGCGCAGGAATAGTTGCTCTTATTTCGAGGTTTTGAGATTGAAAAACGGGCAAAAACGAGCTGAAGATGAGATTCCAAAACGGGAAGTTATTATGTGCCTATTCCTTAGTAACGACCGTGAGTTTTGTGTATGTAGTTACTGAGTTGCGCTGATTCCTGATTCATTCTCATTAAGTTCGTATGCGTAATACGGAATAAGGCTCGCATGATTTTATACACAATTTTGGGATGTTTTTCTAACAGGCTTTCGAAATGATTCGGAGTCATTGCGTAAACAGTTGCATCACCCTGGGCACGTAAAGTTGCTTTACGAGGTGTTCTGTCGACAAAGGCGCGGGTTCCTGCGCACTCACCTTCTTTCATCATATAGATAACACCTGTTTCATTATTTCCACGATGTCCGATAACGGCAAGCTCACCACAGGCCAGCAGAAATAATGAGTCATCAGATCCGCCTTTTTTAATAAGCAATTCTTTGTCATTTAAACGGCGAACGGTCATTGCAGTGGATAATATTTCACACTCTTTTTCACTCAGCTCTTTACCTAAAGAAGATGAATAAATTAGCTTCGCTGCTGGTTTATCAATCATGGTTTTTTTGCCCTGTGTTTGTTGTTCAGTTATCGGTATTCCTTGAGAAGAACATTAGTTATTTCATAAGAAAGAATCGTCTTGGTATGTTACCTTATTCGCTAATGGATTACAGTTACTTAAATGACATTCTTATCTTATTCGCAACAGCAGTGGCTGTGGTCGTTTGTTTTTTACGTCTGAATTTGCCCCCTATTCTAGGCTATCTCTTTGTTGGTGCGGTTGTCGGGCCATTTGGCTTGGGCTGGATTGATGATACGGAGTTAACTCGGGCTTTTGCTGAATTTGGTGTTGTTTTTTTATTGTTCACTATTGGTTTGGAATTCTCATTGCCTCAATTGGTGCGGATGAAAGGTGCGGTGCTGGGTCTGGGCGCTTTCCAGGTTCTGATAACCACGATGATTACCGCCGTCATTGCATTCCATTACTTCGATTTTTCTTTGACAGGGGCACTAGTACTGGGTGGCGTGGTTGCAATGTCTTCGACGGCGCTGGTGATCAGACAGTTAACAGAGCAGGTAGAACTGCATTCTCGCCACGGCAGAAATGTGGTAGGTATTTTATTGTTTCAGGACTTAGCTGTGATCCCTTTTTTGATCCTGGCGGCAATGCCAGTGCAATCGTCAGGGGATATGCCGGTGATGACCATCGTTATCGCATTAGTCAAAGGCGTGGTGGTTCTTGGTTTGATTTTGGCAATAGGTCATTGGGTATTACGTCCGTTGTTCAGAGTGATAGCACGCTATCGCTCTCATGAATTGTTTACATTGACCGCTCTCATGATAGCGATGGGGGCATCGGGTTTAACGCACGAAATTGGACTTTCTTTAGCGTTAGGGGGGTTCCTCGCCGGCATGATGTTGGGTGAAACTGAATTTCGTCATCAAATTGAAGCAGAAATACGACCTTTTAGAGATGTTTTGTTAGCGCTCTTTTTTATTACTATAGGGATGTTGCTCAATGTTCAGTTATTGTCAACCATATGGCCCTGGGTGCTTTGTCTTTTAGCTGCGTTGATGATAGGGAAATTGCTGATTGTGGCCGGGTTATGTCGCTTGGGTGGGTGGGATAGCGCTGTTTCATTACGGTCGGCCTGGGTGCTTGCGCATGGCGGTGAGTTTGGTTTCGCTATTCTTGCACTCGCACTAAGCAATCAGATTTTTCCGGAAAATGTGGGGCAGACCGTTTTGGCCGCGATACTCATTAGTATGGCGGTTGCGCCGCTGATGATACGTTCTAACCAGAGCTTAACATCGATATTGCTGCCTGCGAAATTAAGGCAGAGTAAAAAAAGTATGAAAGCTCAAGTCGCCAATACAGCAGAAGGATTGACGCGGCACGTTATTATTTGCGGTTATGGTCGTGTCGGGCAAAATGTGGCTCATATGCTTGACTTTGAATTTATCAAATATGTTGCATTAGATTTGGATCCGGTTCTCGTACAAAACGCCATGAGTGCAAAAGAACCTGTGGTCTATGGTGATTCGGCCAATATTGAGTTGTTGGATGCGGCGGGTTTATCGCGTGCTGCTGCACTGGTTATTAGTTTGAATGATATTGATACAGCAATAAAAATTCTTCACAAAGTCCGTGCAATTAATTCGGAAATTCCTATTTTAGTACGTGCTGCAGATGATACAAAACTGAAAGTTTTGCAAGATGCCGGTGCCACAGAAGTGGTACCTGAAACTTTGGAAGCGAGTCTGATGCTGTCTTCGCACCTGTTGATTACCTTGAATATTCCTCCAATGATGGTTTTTGCTCGCATTCGTCAGATTCGTCGAGAACGTTATGCTCTTTTGCGTCAGCTTTTTGCAGGAGAAGACGCGACGACGGCAACCGTAGAGAGTGGCGGTGAGCAACTTCATGCTGTTGAGTTAACGGCGGACGCCTGGCCTGTTCAGCGCACTATCGCCGAGCTGGGCTTAGAAGAGAGTGGTATTACGCTGACAGCCATACAACGGCAAAAAGAACGTTTAATTAACCCTGATACTGATACCGTGTT
The DNA here is from genome assembly GCA_964421045.1 of uncultured Chromatiaceae bacterium. GTDB lineage: Bacteria > Pseudomonadota > Gammaproteobacteria > JAADHS01 > JAADHS01 > JAADHS01. The sequence goes on along the minus strand of CAYQVF010000058.1, from coordinate 9,721 downwards.
GCTGGTAGGTGATACGCTTATTCTTTTTGGTGCGCCTGCAGCCCTAGAGCAGATTGAAACCGATTTGTTGCAAACATCGCACTAAAACCTATCTTTAGAGCGCTCCGCCCAGCAGGTTTGGGCTTGTTCTAGAGCGGCATGTTGTGTGTCCGCTTGACCTAATAATTTCAGAGCCAGTGCAGTGGTGGCGGTAATTGCAGCATAGCCATATTCGTCTTCCTCTTTTCCCTGCCATACTGTACGTAGTCGTGTGCAATCCAGGGTGCTGTCTTTCAGGTGACGCTGTGAATAGAGCGCTGGCCATATTTCACTGTGGGTGCTGCCGTTATGTACAGTGAGTGCCTCACAGTCGTTATCTGGGTTGCGTTCAGCTTCTCCGCCCTCTCCTTTAATGACGCAGAGATGTGGTTGCTGTAAGAGTACAGCAGCTTGTTGATGGCGAGCTTGGTATCCAGGGTGAAAAATGCCTTGAATCATGTGCGGCGCTGCAAAAGGGTTTAATAAGCGGCAAAGTGAATGGACAGGGGAGCGTAGCCCGAGTAATTGCCGCAATGCCATGAGTGCTGAGAGTTTTGGTTGAATGTTTTGTAATTCGACAAAGGCAAAATAATCAGTTTGTATTTGTGCGCTGGCTTGCGCTAATGAATTTGCTGGCGTGAGACCTAAAGCAGCCAGGGCGTCACGAGTGTAGACACGATTGTCTTTTATACCTTGAATGCCGTGCATAAAAACACGGATTCCCTTTTCTGCCAGAAGGAGTGCGCTTAACACATACCAAGGCAGATGGCGGCGCTTGCCTGCGTAGCTTGACCAGTCTAACTGAACGGCAGGGTAGTAGGGGGTTGGTCTTTTGACATGTTCTCTTGCCGCACGAACGAAGCCAGCGAGTTCTTCGGGCGTCTCTTCCTTTACTCGCAGCAGCATCAGAAAAGCGCCGAGTTGTTCGGGTTCAACCTTTTCTTTTAATACTTGTGAGAAAGCAGAATAAGCTTCTTCTTCGGTGAGGTCTCGAACTCCTTTTTTACCCCGGCCCAATATGCGAATAATTTGTGCGAAGGGGTGCAGAGAGGGGGTCAAACCATTTGCACCAGTAAGAAAACGAAGCCCATTACACAGAGTATTGGGATGATGGCCGCTTGCCAGTCTCCTTTTTCTGCTTTGGGGCTGTTGGCAATCATTTGCTTGGCGCGAGGTAGTAAATAAAGTACCATCGCTCCGAGTGCGACTGCACTAATAATTTCCATCCATCCCATAATGAACTCTCTTTGATATTAACGATGAGCCAAACTGAAAAAGCCCCGGCAAGCCAGGGCTTTTAACTAGATCTGTTAACAGGTTTATACGATAAATGATTTAATCGTCACCACCAAATGCACCTAGTAATGATAGTAGGCTGACAAAAATATTATAAATACTTAAATACATGCCCACAGTAGCCATAATATAATTGGTTTCACCACCATTAATAATACGGCTGGTATCATATAGAATGAACCCGCTCATGATCATAATAACAACGGCAGAAATCGTTAGCGATAAAGCCGGCATTTGGAGAAAAATGTTGGCCAGTGCGGCGAGAAGAACCACAACAAAACCAGCAACCAGCATACCACCCATCCAGCTAAAATCACGCTTTGTTGTTAAAGCATAACCTGAAAGTGCTAGAAAGATAACCGCTGTTCCACCCAGGGCTGTCATAACAATCGAGCCGCCATTGGCCAACCCCATATAGGAATTGATAATCGGGCCAACACCAAAACCTAAGAGACCTGTAATTAGAAAAACGATACCAAGCCCTGCGGCAGAATTTGCGAAACGAGGCAAAACAAACCAAATTATGGCAATGGCACCTAAGGAGCAGGCTAGAGGTACGAAACCACTCACTTGGAGGTACATAGAAACGCCAGCCATCATCGCACTGAACAAAAGAGTAACCGCAAGTAAAGTGTACGTATTCCGAAGAACTTTGTTAATCTCTAGAGCAGAGGCCGCAGTAGTAGGGGCAACAGCTCGTTGAAAAGGACTCATTTCTATTTAACCTCCAGTATGTTTTATTTAGTATTTTATGTTACCACTAAGGTAACATGGTGGACACCTCGAAAAAAACTGCTAACAAGTACGAGTAAATGCAGTATAACTCTTTGTCCACCTGATTTATTCATTAATCAACTAGTACGACTAATTTAGTAAACTTTAGTTCATACTAAATTTGAGTTGCAGACTCAAAATATATTTCCAATCCAACTATAAACTAAAAAGGGTGCTAAGTCTTTGATTTTTACTTCAAGACGAGTCATTTTTTCCATGGAAAAAATGAGATTATCATTTTGGAGAAAATTATAGATTAATAGGGCTACCACTCAGTCATTTTATCCTTTACAATTGCGCACTTTCGCAAATCGACGAAATCACCTGGAGAGGTGGCAGAGTGGTCGAATGCGGCGGTCTTGAAAACCGTTGAGGGTTAAACCTCCCAGGGTTCGAATCCCTGCCTCTCCGCCATATAAAACAAAGAATTAGAGCCCGATGAGCAAACCTGCTTATCGGGCTTTTTTGTCATTTGGGACGCTGGTCTATACTTTAATCTATCACTTAAAGAAGAAGTGATTTCCCAGCCATATGCGAACACCGATGAAAAAGAAAGTATTTCGCATATGACTGGGGAGGAATGTTAGCAAATATACACCTAAAACGATGTGTCCTCGCTGGCAACAACTACTCCATTAATTGCCCTTCATTTTGTCACCAAAGCAACGACAGATAATCATACCCGTTAAAAAATACACTTTCATTCAGCGTGTAATCGCAGACATTGTCTCGATTTATCCACTTGTTTGCATCAATTTCCTGTGTATCAATTGGAATCAATGTTTCTTTGGTTTTTACGAGTTGGTGAAAAGACCATCGCCATATGCTTGATGAACTCCAGGATACTAACATGCATGGATCATCGGTCACTTCCACTCATCGAATAGCCTGAGCTAGTCCTAGCCTGAATTTCTCACAAAAACATGCGGTGTCGGCGATAGTAGGCTATTTGAAGGGAAAAAGTTCGATCACAGTGGCACGGCAGCTTAGTGGACGGAAACGGAATTTCAATGTAGAGGCACTATCGGTGTTTTTCAAGAGGGTATGCAGTGTCGATCGTTGGTTTTGAAGAAGGTCAGATAAAGCGCTATATACGAAGCTAAGAGCAATTGGATGGTAGAGGCTCGGATGAGGAAGGGGATTTTTAACCTGAGAATATCAAGTCACACAAAATTGTAACTTTGGCAGCCCTTGGGGCTACTACCAGTCGTCAAGCCTCCCGCTCTGCGGGAGCGTTATGACTCATGTATTCATTGCTAAAATATGGCGCGCCTGGAGCGATTCGAACGCCCGACCGCCTGGTTCGTAGCTTTCTAATTGGAGTTTTTTACTTTTTAATCAATATGTTGCAGGATCACCCATCGCACAATTATGCACTGTATCGCACATAGGCGCATATAAGGTGTCCGCAAAATGACCGCAAGAATTTTTCGTACCTCAGACTGCAATAGCTGAGTAGCGGACATTCTCTAACTACCTACGTCAACAATTGGACGGCGATTGATAAACCAACTGGACGATACTACAATCTCGATTGAACAAACTAAACAACCTCTTATGTATCCACGCTATGCCAGTTTACGTATTCGACAATAGTTATACCTGAAGTACATGTATTGACAAACAGGCAAACCAGTGGTTTACTTATCAACAAATAGCTACACTTATGGTATAAGTATGTCTTCAAAATTAAACTGGCTAATGAACAACACGTCTGCAGGGACTGTTATCGTACAGCCGTGGTTGAGCATGAATGGCATCAGCCCAACCTTAGTCCAAAAATACACTCAAGGTAACTGGCTAATAAAGCTGAGATCAGGGGTTTACACCAGGCCAGGGCAAGAACCAGAATGGCAAGATGCAATATATTGTCTCGCTAACCAATTAAATATGCCCACCCGCCTAGCGGGACTAAGCAGCCTAACCCATCAGGGTAAGTCTCATTATTTTCAACTCAAAAATGAAATAGTCTGGCTTAACGTTCAAGATAAAGCCTCCGTCCCTAGATGGTTCAAGGCCTTCCCTGAAATAACCGGTGGCAAGCATCAATGGGGCTTTCTTACCAATAGTAAATTCAACGTTACCGATAATGATATCGTAACACTGGATATAAAAGGCATATCACTCACAGCAAGCAGCCCTGAACTAGCTGCGCTTGAAGTACTAGAAGCAATGCCAAAACTGATCTCTTTTGAACATGCTGCCGAATTATTTCAGGGACTAACAAACCTTAGCCCTCGAAAAGTAGAATCCCTATTAAAACGAAGTCATTCCGTTCGAAGCAACCGGCTTTATCTATTTCTAGGACATTACTACAGTCATCCCTGGGTAAAACGATTAAACGAGTCAGTAATAAACCTAGGCTCAGGTAAACGTCAAATCGTCAAAGGTGGCAAACTCGATAAACATTACCAAATAACAGTTCCTGAAAAATTCGTATCAAGCGCCCCCACGAACGGATAGCTAATGGATAGAAACTCACCCTATTACAAACAAGTCACACTACTCATTAGAGTACTACCATTTGTTGCCGAAGAAAATTGCTTTGCCTTAAAAGGCGGTACGGCTATCAATCTTTTCATACATAATTTCCCACGGCTTTCTATTGATATTGATCTTGCATATTTACCTTTGGAAATACGAACGGAAGCGTTAGTGAATATCAGAGCAGCACTGAGCCGAATTGCAAAATCAATTAATCAAACCCCCGACCTTTCAGCCAAACTTCAAGACAACAAACCCGATGAATTGAGAATTGTCGTTAACTCAGATCAAGCACAGGTTAAGATAGAGGTATCCCCTGTTGCCAGAGGAACGCTACACCCACCAATTGAACTGGATATAGTTGAATCCGTAGAGAATGAATTTGGTTTTGCATCAATACAAGTTGTCTCCTTGGCTGATCTTTACGGTGGAAAACTTTGTGCCGCATTAGACCGACAACACCCGAGAGATTTATTCGATGTAAAAACGCTATTAGAGAAGCGAGGCATAGATCGTGGAATATTCAATGGGTTTATCACCTATTTGCTCAGTCACAATCGACCAATTTCAGAAATCATGAACCCCAGATGGAAAGATATTACCGATATTTATGACACCGAATTTCGAGGAATGACTTTTGAAACAATTTCAATTACCGAATTAAAAATCATACCAGATAAAATGATCAATGCATTGAAATCTCAATTCACGCAACAGGACTTCGATTTCCTTAAGTCATTTAAGGAAGGAGTGCCCGATTGGTCACTGGCTCCTAACGAGAACATTCAAAACCTGCCAGCGGTAAAATGGAAATTACAAAACATACAAAGAATGCCTGATCAGAAACATAAACAGGCACTAAAAAAACTTGAAAACACCCTACTTGACTGGGTTTAGTTATGTAACCAAGCTATGACAGCTAAAAATAATAATATCACCAAAGAAATCGATGTCATCAATCAGAAACTCTCTGAATTAGAGCGCGAGCGGGACATGTTAATCAAAAAGAGGGAAACGTTAACCCAGCAACAAGCAAGTCTATCCGGTGGCTCAACAAACATACCCATATCTCTTTCGGTTAATCAGAAAGTCGATATTTTTAAAACGTTATTCAAGGGGCGATCTGATGTATTTGCTCACCGATGGCAGAATACTAAAGGAAAAAGCGGATATTCTGTTTCTTGTCATAATGAATGGAGACAAGGAATATGCAACAAGCCTAAAATTAAATGCAATGAATGCTCAAACCGACAATACAAACCATTGGATGAACAGGCTATTTATGACCATCTAGCAGGTAAACTCATTGTCGGATTATACCCACTTCTCCCCGATAACACTTGCCACTTACTAGCCGCAGATTTTGATAAGTCCGACTGGCAAGAAACAGTAAAAGCCACGTCTCAAGCTTGTTTGCAATATAACATTCCCCATGCAGTGGAAATTTCACGCTCAGGAAACGGCGCTCATCTCTGGATATTCTTCTCTGAGCCGGTACCCGCTAAAGAAGCAAGACTATTAGGCTTCGGATTACTCGACAAAGCCATGGAGATTCATCCGAAGTTATCATTTGAATCTTATGATCGCTTATTTCCCAATCAAGACCTAATGCCAGAAGGTGGGTTCGGTAATTTAATCGCCCTACCATTACAGTATCAAGCCAGACAACAAGGCAATAGCCAATTTGTTGATCTAAACCTAACACCTTATTCTGATCAATGGCTTTTTCTTTCTCAAATGAAATTGCTTTCGTCTAAGCAACTAAATAATTTACTCGTTCAAATATCACCTCAAAGTCAACAAGCCATATATACTCGCCCACCTTGGGAGCAAGGAGAAAAGATTAAACTCACTAAAATCGAGAATTGCCCTGAACAGATCACCCTGACGTTAGCCAATCACATTTACATTAGACTTGATGAGCTACCTTCAACCTTAACGGCGAGACTCAAACGTCTGGCCAGTTTCTCCAATCCTGTATTTTTTAAAACCCAGGCTTTGAGGTTTTCTACCCACGGAATACCAAGGTATATTACTTGCGCTCGTATCGAGCAAGGCTATTTGATTTTACCCAGAGGCTGTTATGACGACGCTATCGCCCTACTAGAAGAACAAAATATCTCTAGAGTTATTGATGACAAACAACAGGCCGGCCATAAACTAAGCTCATTAAAATTTCTTGGGAAACTGAGAAAAGACCAATCAAAAGCGGTCAAAGTCATGACTAGATATAACACTGGGGTACTACATGCGCCTACTGCTTTTGGAAAAACTGTTGCGGCAATAGGCATCATTAATAAACGAAAGGTTAATACCTTAATTCTTACCCATAGTCGCCAACTCCTTGATCAATGGCAAGAACGACTAAATGCGTTCCTAAGTGGGACAGAAATCGGCGTTATCGGTGGAGGCAAGAAAAAACCAACTGGCCTAATAGATATTGCTACCTACCAAAGCTTAATCAATAAAAAAGACAACACGATTGACACCTTAATACAAGATTATGGACAAATTATCATTGATGAATGCCACCATATTTCGGCACCACGTTTTGAAATGGTGCTCAACGAAGTGCGAGCAAAATATGTTCTAGGTCTAACCGCGACGCCAGAACGGCAAGATGGTCATCAGAAAATTATCTTCATGCTCGCCGGCCCTATCCGACACAAAGTAAAGCCAAGTCATGGAGAAAACTTTGAACAACAAGTCATTGTTAATCAGCTTGAATACCAACCGCCAGCTCAATTAACGGATTCAGGAAAAAGACCTCACATAGCTGAAGTATATCGTTGGCTAACAGAAAATAGTGAACGATCACAAAGAATTGCAAACGATGTTATCGTCACGGTTTCTGAAGGAAAACACCCATTGGTGCTGACAGAACGACGCGAGCATGCGGAGTTAGTCAATCAACTCCTCATCGAGAATAAAATTGAAACCGTTATACTCAGAGGCGGTATGTCAGCCAAGGAAAGAAAAAATACCAACAAAAATTTACCTGAAGCTCAAGTGGTCGTCGCAACGGGAAAATATGTTGGTGAAGGTTTTGATTTGCCAAGGCTAGACACATTATTCTTAGTTATGCCTATCGCCTGGAAAGGTTCACTTGCACAGTACGCAGGCAGGATACACCGAGAATCAGATGGCAAAGATTGCGTTACGATATTCGACTATGTAGATTTATCTCTGCCTATGCTTGAAAGAATGTTTCGAAAACGGGAAAAGGGTTACAAGGCCATGGGATATAAAATAATATTTTCCGACAAAAATACGACACAAAGCTCATCGGACAAGCATTTCGCGTTAACCGCCAAAATCAAAGAGTAATTCCTGAATGACCAACTCCATAGAAAAAATATTAGCTAACCTTAAGCCAGAAGGAACTTCTGCTTTTTGCAGCAAAATAGTCACAAACCTTGATGATCTACAAATTCAAGTTAAGGATATGGGAGGTTTGCGTTTGCCACTGAAACCGCGAATCATCAAGTCCCTCATTAAACAGGCCAAGCCAGCGAAATACGGCTTAAAAGAAAAAACACTTTTGGACAAAACCGTTCGAGACGTGTGGGAGATTCCGAAAAACCGGGTTAAGATCGATCAACGACAATGGAAAAAATCGTTCGATACCACTCTATCACAACTAAAAACGTCTCTCGGCTTAAGCGAGCGGTCGAAGCTAAAAGCCGAGCTCCACAATCTCATCATTTATGAACCTGGTCAATTTTTTAAACCGCACCAAGACTCAGAAAAATGTGATGATATGGTTGCAACACTGGTCGTGTTACTCCCATCGTATTATCGCGGCGGCACACTCATTGTTGATCATCAAGGTGATAAAAAGCGTTTTACTAGCCGCAGCACGCCAGAGGACAAACTAACTTTCATCGCATTCTATGCCGACTGCCATCATGAAGTTACTCCTGTGACAGACGGTTATCGTGTTGCACTCACCTATAATTTATTATTAAAAACGGGGAGCGACGTCACTTGCACGCCTAGCAATGGCGCAACCCAAGAAAGTTTAAAACATGCCTTAACGGATTATTTCGAAAATGATCAAGCCAATGCGCCGGAGTATTTATTAAAATCGACTAGATGCAAAAAGTTTGCGTATCTTTTAGACCATGAATACACCCCTAAAGGCTTGCATTGGTCGCGATTAAAAAATGGCGATAGAACTCGCGTCAATGCATTAAAAACGATTGCTGGCAATCTCGATATGGATATCTACCTGAGTTTAATTGATGTTCATGAATCGTGGGAATGCCACGACGACGTGGACTGGAGCTACCAGCGACGACATCGCTATTGGGAATATGACGAAAAAATTGAATCAGAAGAAAAACCTGAAGATGAGTTCACTTTAGGCGAACTAATTTGTTCTGAAATTGAATTTAAATATTGCATGACCCCTGACGGTAAGACAATGGATATGTCTGACCTAATGATTCATGAACATGAAGTTTTCAGCACAAAGCCCATGGATGCATTCAAACCTTTTGAATCAGAATATGAAGGCTACATGGGCAATTATGGCAACACCATGGATCGATGGTATCACCGAGCAGCGATTATTCTATGGCGCAAAATAGATCACTACCTCATGCTGCTTGAATGCAACCCCAAAGAATTTCTTCGTGCCATTATGCCCCTTGCAAAAAAGAAAAAGGAACGTGAAAATGTTCAGCGTATCGTCGCACATATCCTGCCAAGTTGGCGTGGACTAAGGAATGAGAACAACCCCCAAAATATCATTCGCGTATTGCAATTGGCGTTAATTGTCGATAACCCGGAAAATGCAGCGCAATTAATCAAACCCTTAGACGAAAAAGTGTTATGCAAAGAAACAATCAATGAATTGCTTAAACTCGCTGATGCTTATGACATGAACTGGTGTACCGACATTTTTTCTGCGTGGCTAACCAACACGTATAAGCAACAGGTTATTGTCGACCCTTTGCTCCCAGTCATTAAAGCGCTGCTTTGTGCATCATCAACAAATGCTTTATCACTCGCCAATTGGCTACTTAAAAACCAGCTAAACGCATTGAAATCAAATTTCAATTCAGATGCAAAAAACAATCAGCAAGCGGAACTAGATGCATGCGTATCCCAGCGCAATAAAGCCTTAATCGCACTTATGTCAGCT
>CAYQVF010000057.1:0-20645 GCA_964421045.1 uncultured Chromatiaceae bacterium | reverse complement strand
AAAGAGGGCAGTGGCGATTTTTTCAGCCTCAAATTTAAAATGAATGATATTACCTATGATATTCTGCTGGAAACAGGCATGAAAATACAGGCTCTGCCTATCTGGCAAAATGAATGGCAACATCCCGAACGTTTCAGCAATCCTTATCTCATCAAAAATATTCAACGGGAGGGTGTTGCCTTGTGATTACCGCTGATGAACTTATGATAAAAGCCAAACGCGCGTTCGCTTCATCGCGGTTGCTTTTGGCTGAAAAAGATGCCGACGGTGCCTGTAACCGAGCCTACTAGACGACTTGCATCGCGACGAATTTCAATTATTTTTTCACTAAGGAATAAAACACCATGAATTGTGATACTCAAGCCCTATTATCCGGCCTTGCTTTTCCCGAAGCACCACGCTGGCGCGAAAACCGTTTATGGTTTACGGATCAACATGCGCGTAAAATTATCACCGTTGATCTGGATGGCAAGTCTCAATGTATATTGGAGACGGAGGATTTACCGGGCGGACTGGGCTGGTTACCTGATGGCACCCTACTTGTGGTCGGAATGACTCAGCGTAAGGTCTATCGCCTGGAAAATAAAAAATTAGTATGCCATGCCGATTTATCTGACATTGCCAACTTTCATTGCAATGATCTGCTGGTAGATCACGCTGGGCGAGCTTACGTCGGTAATTTTGGTTATGATTTACATCGTGGTGGTGCACCTGTACCGGGGAAGCTGGCGATGATCGAACCATCCGGTCGGACTCAGGTCGCGGCTGAAGGATTGATCTTTGCGAATGGTATGGTTATAACACCCGATCAAAAAACATTGATCGTCGCGGAAACATTTGCTTCACGCTTAACCGCATTTCGCATTGGCGACGAAGGTTTATTAGCGGATGCCAGCGTCTGGGCTGACTTGGGCGAGGCTTCACCCGATGGCATTTGTCTGGATGCAGAGGGTGCAATTTGGGTGGCCAGCCCAACAACGAAAGAAGTCATTCGGGTAGCGTTAGGTGGTACGGTATTAGCACGCATTCACCCAATTGGCGTCCCCTATGCCTGTATGTTAGGAGGCGCTGACCGCCAGACTCTATTTATTCTCTCTTCTGAAACGGACGACCCGGCACAAGCCAAAGCCTTACAATCGGGTCGCATCGAAGTCATCGAGGTTTCAGCACCTGGAGTGGGCTTGCCTTAGGAGAATGCTGCAACGGGCGCTGCCCGCTCACCACCGCCAGGTTAATTATCTTTTTCATGGTTTTATAAAATACAATCTGATTGTAGAATATATGATCATAATATCAACAATTGGAGTATTATCATGTCACTAACCCCATCCACGATGCTCGAATTAGGGACACCCGCGCCTGATTTCACCCTTCCAGAGGCCAAGGGGGGAGTCGTGAGCCTTAATGATTTTAATACCCCCGCATTGCTGGTCATGTTTATATGTAACCACTGCCCTTATGTTATCCATCTACGTGATGCATTGAAAGAGCTGGCGACTGAATACAAGCCTAAGGGACTTGCTGTGGTCGCGATTAACAGCAATGATACAGACAACTACCCTGACGACAGCTTTGAAAAAATGAAAGACGAAGCCTACCCTTTTCCTTATCTTTTTGATGAAAGCCAAGAGATCGCCAAAGCTTATCAGGCAGCTTGCACACCTGATTTTTTTCTTTTTGACGGACAAAAAAAACTGGTTTATCGTGGACAATTTGATGAGACCCGACCCAATAGACCTAGCCGACCAGCACCTGAACTGCCCATTACGGGCAAAGATATGCGAGCCGCGTTAGATGCCCTCTTGACAGGAAAAATGCCATCAACAGATCAAACCCCCAGCGTCGGCTGTAATATAAAATGGAAAGCCGAGTAAGTACTCAGAGATCAGGCATTTAAAAAAACACCTATTTTTCTGGTTTTTAAGTTTTTGTATTTTCCTTGTCACTCTGCTTAAGAGTAAGCTTACCGTTGCGAGGAAAATATGAAAAAAAACCCTAATAAATTATGTCTTTTTACGCTGCGGCCTCACGTTATGGTTTGCGATTAAGACGCCAATCATAATCAAGGAAATCAATGACAATATCCCCTGATTTCAGATGCTGTATATCACGCTTACTCAGGCCAAGCGCTTTACTGTAATTGGATAAAAACTGTGGCAGGGTTTTATACCCTCCCCAGCCCCGCTCAAAATCTTCACGGTACCAATCAAATAGTTTAGATACATTCAACGTGTTTCCTGTCAATCGATTACGACTGCGATCACTCAAAAACAGTCGCGTCGCGTCCTCAAGCTGATCATTTAAGTGTTCACCCGTGTAAGCCGAAAGCGCTAAGGCCGGGCATCCTATACTGGCACAGTTGACGGCAAAGTGAATACGCGGCTCCTCATACTGCCCTTCAGCGCGAATCATTTCGTGTTCAATTTCATCCAGTGAGCGAGTCTCACCCAGTAACGGGACAAAGCTTTTTGCCCACGGCGATGTTAACCAAGAACCCAAATCTTTAATCGATTCAAGATCCGGGTATCGAGCCAGTATCAGCTCCACCGTCCAGGCATTGTAAGCATTAATCAAGAAGGCAAGCTGTTCCGCTTTAGACCAGCCTTCGAATGTAGATTCAGGCACAGCTTGTAGTGTACTCAAATACACTTTAAGCTGAAATCGATCACCTAGAAAACCATCATAATCGACCTGTGTTGCAACGCCTTGCTCGATCGAGATGACATGTTTTTTCAGTAACATATCCCAGGGGGCATGATTAAAACTTTCCGCCTGCGCCGGTAAGCCTGCCATCCATAAAACAAAGATAAAAAGAATATTTTTCATGCACCACGCCTCCAGGTATGAAAACGCTCGACCCACGCCAGCAAACGCTGTGGGGCATGCGCTCGCTTCCAGCACCCCGCCACGTATTTGTTGGCCTCAGCCATCGTTGGGTAAATATGAATGGTACCAAGAATTTTGTTTAATCCCAGTCCATATTTCATTGCGGTAACATATTCTACGATGAGATCGCCTGAATGTTCACCCACAATCGTGACACCAAGAATTTTATCTTTACCTGGCACGGTAAGAACTTTAATCATGCCATGAGCCTCTTCATCAGCAATCGCTCTATCCAGATCATCAATCCCATAAGTGGTCAGTTCATAGGCAATGCCTTTTTCTTTTGCTTCTGTTTCATTAAGCCCCACGCGCGCCACTTCAGGGTCGGTAAAAGTAGCCCAGGGAATAACACGATAATCAACCTTGAACGACTTAAATCCACTAAATAACGCATTGACCGCAGCATACCAAGCTTGATGTGCTGCCGCATGGGTAAATTGATAGGGGCCAGCCACATCTCCTGCGGCGTAAATATTGGGGAAGTTGGTTTGCTGCAATTCGTTAACTTCAACCGTACGATTGAGAGTCACACCCAACTCTTCAAGCCCAAAACCACGGGTGTTGGCAATCCGTCCCAACGCAATTAAAATCTGATCAAACGGGATACGCACCGTTTCACCCTCATGCTCACAGATCAAAACTTTCTCTCCATTGTCAAAACAAAATGCTTTAGCATTATGGTGAATACGTACATCGATACCTTCTGCCTTGAAGCGCTGCATCACGCTTGCAGAAACATCAGGATCTTCGCGCCCCATAATCCGGGAACCCCGTTCGACTTGAACAACCTGACTGCCTAAACGAGCAAAGCTCTGCGCCAACTCGCTACCAATGGGGCCACCTCCTAACACAACTAAGCGCTTAGGTAGTTTACGTAGATTCCAGACCGTATCTGAAGTCAAATACTCTACATCTTCTATGCCCGGCAAGGGCGGTACAAACGGACGTGCACCGGTTGCAATAACAATATTGCGAGTAGTGAGACTGTGCCCATTCACCTCAACCGTATAAGGCGAGGTAATCATGGCTTCACCTTCCATTACATTGACACCGAGGCGAGTATAACGTTCCACTGAATCATGAGGTTCAATGGTTTTAATCACCCTTTGCACCCGTTCCATAATTTCGGCAAAATCAAACTCAACCGTTGCCGATTTAATTCCTAATTCGCTGGCACGCTTTTGCTGTGCAATAAATTTAGCTGAACGGATCAAGGCTTTGGAAGGGACACAGCCGGTGTTTAAACAATCCCCACCCATTTTATGCTTTTCTATCAATGTCACCTTGGCTTTAATGGCGGCTGCGATATAAGCGGTCACTAAACCCGCCGAGCCACCCCCAATTACGACCAAGTTACAATCAAACTTTTTTGGTTTAGGGTGGTTTTTTAAAACGGCTCTTGCTTTAATCGTAACGATTATTTTCTTCGCAATAAAGGGAAAAATACCAAGTAAAATAAATGAGGCAATTAAAGCAGGTGATAAAATGCCACTCAATGAGTTGATCTTGGCAATTTGTGTCCCGGCATTAACATAGACAATAGTCCCTGCCAACATACCCGCTTGACTAAAAATGTAATACGTAAGCGTTCGTATCGGTGTTAAGCCCATCAACAAATTAATAACAAAAAAGGGGAAAACAGGCACAAGACGCAGCGTAAAAAGATAAAAGGCTCCATCTTTTTTTATGCCCTCGTTAATCGTTTTCAACTTATCACCAAACCGCTGCTGAATCGCATCTCGCAGCAAATAACGCGAAGCAAGAAAAGCGATGGTCGCCCCTATGGCAGAGGCAAACGAGACAATGAGCGTACCTAATAAAACACCGAAAATAGCACCGGCGGCGATTGTCATAATGGCCGCACCGGGCAGTGAAAGCCCGGCAACAGCGACATAGGCCGCAAAGAACAGTGCTGCTGTGGTCAACGGATGCTGGTTGTAATAGAGATTGATCGCCGCTTGTTGCGATTTAAAATAATCAAGACTGAAATATTGCCCGAGATCAAGGAAAAAATAACTCAATACCAGCAAAATTATGATACTAATTAATACTATTTTGCTTTTCATTTTTCGATCCTTGCTCGTATTCTAAAAGTAGGTAGTCGCAATAAACCATAAAACATTACAATTTATTTAGATCATGTAGAAAAAATTCGTGGCGTTTGAGATTTAGATGCCACGAGTATAGGCTCTTTCTAAACGTACCATGATGGTCGACACCGACTCAATGCTTGTTATACCGCCAACACTTTTGCCTGCTTGCCATAACTCACTGGATGTCTCTTTGCCATGGTTAGATTTTTTCAGTTTATACATTGCCAACAATGCGTAAATTGTCCGCATTAGATGCTTTGTTTTTTGCCCTTTGAGCATCCATTTTGCTATCAACCCTGCGCGAGTGCCCGTTTGTTTTACATAACGCGTACGAATCAACGAAACAGGCACACCTGTTATTCGCTCACTTAATACAATATCGTCTGTACTCGCCTTAACAACGGCGGCTTTATACGCATCACTGGCTCTGCATTCCGTACTTGCAATAAAACGGGTACCCATTTGTACACCCGCATAACCCGACTTTAAAGCGGCGATAAACCCCGCTTCATCACTGATGCCACCCGCACAAACTACAGGTAAACCCATATCAATGAGATCTGCCAACAACGCTTCCGGCGTTAAACCACCAGCATGCCCTCCGGCTTGATTGTTGACAGCAACTAAACCATCAACACCACAGTCCAACGCTTTTTTCGCCCATTTTTTTTCAGTCACATCGTGATAAACGCAACCACCTGCAGCATGAACGCGCCTCACCACCCAATCGGGCTTACCTAATGAAGTAATAAAAAAACGGACATTTTCTTCTAACGCAATATCAATCCAACGCACCATTGTCTCACGGTAACGCCGGGAGGATTGCTCAATCAACGCGTTCATGCCAATGGGTTTGTCCGTTAAGGAACGGATATAACGTAAGCCTGCTCGGAAGTCATAGTGATAAACATAAGTCAGAGAAACGGGCTGCACAACGCCCATCCCACCTGCTGAAGAAACCGCAGCGACTAATTCTGGGTTACTACAAGGGTACATCGGCCCACCAATAACAGGTAGGTTGATGGCCAGTTGCTTTAGGAAGGAGGTACCCGGATTCATGACAATTGCTCTAATTGCCAATCGACGTGAACTTCAGCAACCCATTCCCCTTCTTCATCAACAATACTCGCGGTAACAAGCAAAGTTTTATCAAAGTTTTTAGGGATCTCAACCCAGCTTTCCGTTGTCAAGCGACCCCGTGCTTTTTTATTGAAATCTACAGACATATGCCGGACGATACCACGCACATCTTTAGGCAAAATTGAAAACATCGCCAATGCGCTACTTAATTCACCTAAATTAATCAAAGCAATCGCATGAACAGATCGTAGATGATTGCGCACTCGCCGACACTCGTTAAGCTCCACTTTGGCATAACCGGGTTCCAGCTCAAGTACTTTTGCACCCATCGTTCCGGTGTAAGGCACAACCCAACCCAATATTTTACTAAACAACCATTTTCCTCCCGGCAATAGATGGATCCACCGCCAGATCTGCATTAACATCGCGGCCGCTTGGGTGTCTCGCCGCGCAGCGTTTTTTTTATTCATAATGTATAACTCAATTTACGGTGAACCTAAGAGTCTGTAAACAAATAGCTGAGCATGCTATATCGTCGCTATCAGCATCCTTACCTAGCGCGAACTTAGTCCATCCCTGGACGTTCCCGGTGTTGTTCAAAGAATTACATCAACGAGTAGGCTCACCTTTGGGCACCCTGGAGACGAAACGCTAAGTTATTTATTTACAAACCCTTAAGTCCAATTCTTGTTGAATCGGTGTTTCCTCAGCAGGTGGATTTAATGTGGTATAAGCTAAATAATCAAATAATGTAGCGGAGAGTATTTGTTCTTGCCGAATCACTAGATCTACTTTTACATCGTGATTATTGTATTGGGTATTAAACTCCACTTCTAATGTTTCTTCCATTCTATACCCACTTATTTGAGGGATTATGGTTATTTCCTGATCCATGCCTTCCGTTTCATTAGGTTCACCCAGGGAAGTAATGTATCCCACATAAATTTTTCTCGACTGTAACGTCAAAAGTACCGGAGCCTCATCAATACTGGCCATGAATAACAGCTTATCCAACGGACTGTCTTTTAGTAAATCATACATAATATTTGCTTTTGCACTTTCCCTGGATTTATACCCGAAACCCAGCCTAATCCATGCAAAAAAGCACCACAGATAGGCCGTTAAAATAGTTCCGACGGAGATAATAATCAACCATGAATATGATGTTAGGTTTTCGTCATTTTTTGCAAACACACCGTCTAAAAAAGACGCGATTATAGAGACAAAACTGATCCCCGTACTCGAAGGGAAAAATTGCTTACACAGGAGCGCTACCATTGAGAATAAGACTAAAGATAGTACACCAAGATAGGCACTTCTTAGGTATAAGTGCTGTCCGTGATAACGATGAAGCCTAAAGTAATAATGAGGATTTTTGTTGCAAACAATGAAGCCGCTAACAAGAACGGAAAGGGTTAATAAAAGAAACACAAAAATTTTTAGTACATATTTTTTCTTACGATGCTTTTTTCACTAAATTTTGGGCTAATTTGGCATTGTCTAGAAACTTTTTACTGTTTCTAACTTTATCTGGATCAATTACGACCGTCCCCCTGCCCACCACTCTTGCACCTGAGCGTTTTATTGCAGCACGCACTCGGGCATCTTCGCTATTAACATGTACTCTAAAAAGCCTTTTAATCAAATCAGTCATTTTGGCTCCTTTGAGGGAAGTTCAAACCACAGCCCCTCGTTTTTTAGCTTAAGTCTGGTTAAGAATTAAGAAAAATAAACATTTGCTCATAAGAAAAAGTAGCACATGACATCGTAAATGTACATAGAATAACACCTTGACCGTTATGTAGTTAGTCGGACAATGTATGGTATAACTTGAACTTTTTTCTTGTAATTACTGTAAAATCAAATAAGTAGATAGAATCAAAGCTAAAGGATCATACACATTCACGCCCTCCCAATCATTAATCGCTGGCATTCCGAAAAAACTGGAACAGCAAGGAATAATATAGAATGGCTGAAATTTTTCCCTTTAAAAAACCCAAACCCAGTGAAAAACATAAAGGATCAACCTTATGCCGAAGTGGTTTTCATAAGTGGCAAATTGAAAACAAACAGCAGTTTGATGTCAAACAAGGCAGACTGATTACCCGCACGGTTTGCCAACGATGTGGAAAAATAAAAACAAAAGCGGTTTGAAAATAAAAAATTTTCATTTAAAAAACAAAAAGATACAGCCCGATCGCTTGTTACGTATATATTTTTATATCCCGCTAGCGTCTATTTTTCTGTTTTTAAATGAATTTCAGGTTAAAATAACGTCCTTTTTTGGAACTGAACGAGCGCGCAAGGCATGGGCTTGGCGTCGCATTCGTCACATTAACACACGCCCAACACTTAGAGTAAAAAAATGACAGATCTCACTCTCTACAGGAATATTGGTATCTTCGCCCACGTTGATGCAGGTAAAACAACGACTACAGAACGCTTTCTCAAACTCACTGGTAAAATTCACAAGCTCGGTGAAGTCCACGATGGTGCAGCAACAACGGACTTCATGGAACAGGAACAAGAACGTGGCATTACCATTCAGTCTGCGGCAACAACCTGTTTCTGGGATAACCACCGTTTCAACATTATTGATACTCCAGGCCACGTTGACTTCACCATCGAAGTTTATCGCTCGCTTAAAGTGCTCGATGGCGGCGTGGGTGTGTTCTGTGCTTCTGGCGGCGTAGAACCTCAGTCAGAAACAAACTGGCGCTATGCTAATGATTCAGAAGTCGCTCGTGTTATCTATGTCAACAAAATGGATCGCATGGGTGCCGACTTTTATCGAGTTGTCGATCAAGTCGAAAAAGTTTTGGGTGCTAACGCACTCGTAATGACGTTACCTATAGGCGTCGAAGATGCATTCTCTGGTGTCGTTGATTTGTTAACTCGCAAAGCATGGATCTGGGATGATTCTGGTGACCCAACTCAATATACGATTGGTGACATCCCTGAAAACATGGTTGAAAAAGCAGAAGAATGGCGTGAAAAAATGGTCGAAACTGCTTTAGAACAAGATGACGACCTAATGGGCAAATATCTGGATGGCGAGGAACCTTCCATTGAAGATTTACAACGTTGCGTCCGCAAAGGAACGATCGCTCTGGATTTTTTCCCCACCTTTTGTGGCTCCTCATTCAAAAACAAAGGGGTACAAAATGTTTTGAATGGCGTGGTTGATTATTTACCGAATCCCACCGAAGTTAAACCCCAGCCTGAGGTTAATTTAGAAGGTGAAGAGACGGGCCAATTTGCAATTGTTGACCCAGACAAGCCCCTTCGAGCATTGGCCTTCAAAATCATGGATGATCGCTACGGCGCACTCACTTTCCTACGCATTTATTCTGGCCGGCTGGAAAAAGGCATGACCCTGCTCAACACCTTCACCGGAAAAACAGAACGTATCGGCCGGATTGTTGAAATGCACGCCGATTCTCGTGAAGAACTGGATTCCGCTCAAGCCGGCGACATCATTGCTGTACTCGGCATGAAAAATGTGCAAACTGGACATACATTATGCGATATAAAACAACCCGCTACACTTGAACCTATGGTTTTTCCTGACCCGGTTATCTCTATGGCCGTTGCGCCTAAAGATAAAGGGGCATCAGAAAAAATGGGCATTGCATTGGGTAAAATGATCCAGGAAGATCCTTCATTCCGCGTTGAAACGGATCAAGACAGCGGCGAAACCATCCTGAAAGGAATGGGTGAGCTTCACCTGGACATCAAAGTCGATATTCTACGTCGTACACACGGTGTTGACGTTGAAGTCGGTAAACCCCAGGTTGCTTATCGCGAAACCATCACCCAACGCATCGAAGACAGCTACACCCATAAAAAACAATCGGGTGGTTCAGGTCAGTTTGCAAAAATCGATTTCGTCATCGAACCGGGTGAACCCGGCAGTGGCTTTCAATTCGCCTCCAAGGTCACTGGCGGTAACGTACCTAGAGAATTCTGGCCCGCCGTAGAAAAAGGCTTTAAAAATAGCCTGGATGTCGGCGTTTTAGCAGGCTTTCCTTGTCTGGATTTTAGCGTCACCCTAACGGATGGTGCATTCCACGCGGTGGATTCATCAGCGGTCGCTTTCGAAATTGCAGCAAGAGCAGCATATCGTCAGTCTATTCCCAAAGCAGGGCCACAAATCCTTGAACCCATTATGAAAGTAGACGTTTTTACCCCTGAAGATCATGTCGGTGATGTCATCGGCGACTTAAATCGCCGCCGTGGCATGATCAAATCACAAGAATCAGGGGTAACAGGTGTACGCATCAAAGCCGACTGCCCATTGAGTGAAATGTTTGGTTACATCGGCGACCTGCGCACCATGACGTCTGGACGAGGTCAGTTTTCTATGGAGTTCTCACACTACATCGCTTGTCCAAAAAATGTTGCTGATGAAGTAATCAAGGAAGTTCAAGAACGTAACGCTGCGGCCAAGAAAAAGTAATCGTAATCGATTTTTTCGAGGGTTTTCAACACCACCGTAGAATAAAATCAGGGTTGCAATTTCAATCGCCACGGGTCTATAGACCCGTGGCATCTTTAAAATCCAAAAAATGTCAGTACCGCGATGCCTGATAAAAAAATGATCGTCGCGCGATTAATCAGTCTACGTGTTTTATCAACAGCGTCGTGAGGGAACGATGACCCGGCTTTATCTAAGTGTAGTGCACCCAGTCCACTGGCGACCATAATGCGCCCATTGTTGTTCATCCATTCCCCAGGATCCACCCGGCGCTCTTGGTTTCTGTTGCTGATTGACGCAGAATAATCCCCTGAAAATCCGTAAGAATAGGCCATTATTCTTGCTGGCAACCACGACAATACGCCATATAATACCTGTATGCTTTGAGAAAAATCACTCGTATCTTTCTCTCGTTCACAATACTGCTTCACGACATAGGTACAACGATAAAGCACAGCACCCATCGGGCCTAATATAAAAAACCAAAATAACATCGCCATCAATCCATCATTGGCATTAGCCAGAGCGGTTCGTATTAATTTGTATTCCCGCTCTGCTTCATCAACGGGCACCGCATCCTTCAAAATTTCTGCCGAGACTTCAAATAACTCATTTTCGTCTTTCTTTTCACTCGCCAGTAAATAACGCTGTAGCTGAAGACCCAGATCATTATTACCCATACACAGCAATAGAATCACGACCCCAAAAAATAAAGAAACCAGATACACGCTACCGCTATCAAAATTTAAAATTTGTTGTAGCAGACCAATAAAAATCATAAGTGGTAACAGTAAACAAAACACACCAACCGCACCGTCATAGGTTTCCGATTCGCCAAATTGTTGCCGTACTGCCAAATAATATCGACCAAATAAATCCATCTCACACAAGCGTTGTCGACCTGTCCAAAACCGCCCTATTACTATAGCAACAAGAATAATAATGAAACTCATATGATGCTTCCTTATCTCTGGATTAAATATTAGACTTTAAGCACAACCAGTCAAATGCTTCACCTGGATCAGTTTTACGTCCTGGTGCAATATCACAATGACCCACAATGCGATCGGTTAATATCTCCGGGTAACTTTTTTGCAAAGCCTTGATCACCTCCACCAAAATCGAATACTGCCGATCATCATAAGGCTGATTATCTACCCCTTCTAATTCAATTCCAATGGAAAAGTCGTTACAACACATTCGGCCACTGAAACTAGATTTCCCCGCATGCCAAGCACGCTTCGTAAAGGGCACAAATTGAATGACTTGCCCATCACGACGAATTAAAAGATGTGCAGAGACTTGAAGACCCGCCAGTTTTTTAAATTCAGGATGCATGCTGACATCTATATTATTAGTAAACAGCGCCTCTATCCAAGGGCCACCAAACTCTCCGCTCGGCAAACTGATACCATGAATGACTAATAAATTTATAGTTTGGTCAGCCGGTCGCTCATCACAATTGGGCGATAGAACGCGCATCACCCCGCCCAACCAGCCTTCGGCATTTATTTCAGACATCAGATCACTTTAAGCGCTCAGCCAGACGCGTGACTCGCGACGAAACCCTGACGTTCCCTATCGCCAATGCCAATGCCCGCGACTGAGCGATGACCACCACCAGCTTCTTACCTCTTGTTACCGCAGTATATAATAAATTACGTTCTAACAAGGTATAGTGCTGCGTAGATAACAAAACCACAACGGCCGGGTATTCCGAGCCTTGTGATTTATGTATCGTGGTCGCATAAGCAAGCGTGAGTTCTGCCAAATCCGCCGCTGGGTATTCAACACATTGACCGTCGAAGTTAACACTTAAAATACGATCTGCAGCATTAACATATTCTATAAAGCCAATATCGCCGTTAAAAACAGCTTTGTCATAGTTATTTACCGTTTGAATTACCTTATCACCCAGCGCATAATTCATACCTTGCCGTGAAATCACTGGCCCTTTATTTTGGTTAAGTTTTTTTTGTAGCTCAACGTTAAGTGAGCGCGTACCCAGCCCACCTTTATTCATCGGCGTCAGAACCTGCACATCCTGAATGGGATGAAAACCAAAGCGTTCAGGAATACGCGCAGTCACCACCGTCAGGAGTTTGTCGTGAATTTGCTCGGGGGTCTGGCAAGCAATAAAATAAAAGTCGTCTAACGGCGCACCCGCCTCAGGCTCTAATAACATCTCTCCTTGATTAATGCGATGTGCATTAACGATAATATTGGACGTTTTGGCCTGCCTGAAAATTTCGCTTAAACAAACCGTTGGAAAACGCTGGGACTGAATAATATCTGCCAAAATAGCCCCTGGCCCAACAGAGGGCAGTTGATCCTGGTCACCAATCAACAATAACGCCGCATTTTCTGGAATAGCAGCAACCAAAGCGTACATTAATTCAAGATCAACCATAGAAGCTTCATCGACCACCACCAAATCCGTTTCAAGAGGTTGATGTTGGCCTAGTTTGAAACCCTTGCTATGCGGATCAAATTCAAGCAGGCGGTGTACCGTTTTGGCCTCTAAACCCGTGGTCTCGGATAATCGTTTGGCAGCTCGACCCGTGGGGGCGCACAAACAAACTCGTGTGCCATACGCTCGCACCAATTTTATGATACTGTTCACAACCGTTGTTTTTCCGACACCGGGGCCCCCAGTAATAATAGATACTTTTGCGCTTAAAACCGTTTCTACGGCCAAAGTTTGCGAAGAAGATAAAACCAGCCCGGTTAACTTTTCGACTTTTGTCAATTCTACTGCCAACTCTAAATCAACCCACGAAGGTTTACCTTGAGCCAGTTTTAATAATCTGTCTGCTATACCTTTTTCTGCTGCATGATAAGTGGATAAAAAAAATAGATCCCCTTCTGGAAGCGTTTCTTTAACTAACAAACCAGAATGAACCTCCAGCTCTATCGCTTCTTCAACTTTTTTTGCAGAGATGTTAAGTAGCTTAACGATATCATCGACAAGCGAATCTTGGTGCGCGGCACAATGTCCTCGTAAGGCAAGCTGTTTGAGCTGATGTATCACCCCCGCTCTGGCTCGCATAACCGATTCTTCCGGAAGCCCCAGACTTAAGGCCAGTTGATCTGCAATTTTAAAACCTACCCCATGAATATCTAATGCCAAGCGATAAGGATTTTCCATAATTCGTTCCATTGCCTGGTCACCATAGGTTTTATAAATACGAACAGCACGCGCCGGCCCGATACCATGACTCTGCAAAAACACCATAACATCACGTGCAGCACGCTGCTCATCCCATGAGTCTATTATTTGTTTGGCGCGCTTAGGCCCGATACCCTGCACTTCAGCCAAGCGTTTGGGCTGATTTTCTATCACATCAAACACATCTGCACCAAAAGCACGGATCATCAAATTAGCAAAATGCTCACCCACTCCAGGAATCATACCCGAACAAAGATAACGCTCCACGCCTTCCAGGGTTGCAGGAGGAACAATACGAATCTGATCCGCTTTGAGCTGTATACCATGAACTTTATTATTGATCCATACCCCCGTGGCTTCGACATGATCCCCACATCGAGCCAACGCCACAGCACCAATCACCGTGACCGCCTCGTCCTGAGTGAGAAGCTTTACCTTAAGGACAGAAAATCCATTTTCATCATTGTGAAAAGCAATGCGTTCAATCACTCCGGTAAGCCGCTCAACGGCAACATCATCTGAAAAATCAAGTTCTTTTTCCATCACCTGCTTCTTTTTATTTTATGATTTAATAGCTCTATTTGACCACGAATTCATAACAGAGCGCCATCATTAATCATGAGCCTGAATGCCCATATTATCCCAAAAATTATATATTGACCTACCCAATCCGGTATTTTTCAAGATCATTTGGGGGGTGTTAATTCATCTAAGACCCGCTAACAGGGTATACTGCTCTCTTTGTAATGAGTGCTATAACTCAAGCATACCATTGTAAGATCTACTTAATGAGGCGAAACAATACTTAAAAATTAAAGACGAAAAAAATCAACACATCCAAGAATAACTAAAGAAAATCAGTGATAGATTTGGAGGCTGGTTATCATAAATACTTCATACCAAGGCGCTCGTTCGGACTCACAACTTTGCCGTTATGGTAATGGATTATTCATAAAGAAAATGCGACTACTTAATGCAAAATATGGGTCATGTGAATGAATATTTTGGAAAATAAACACCAAAAACAATGAATCAAATTCTCGTATATTCAGATAGTCTCACCTGGGGAATAATACCCAATACAAGGCATCGCTTACCGTTTAAAAAACGATGGCCAGGTGTATTTGAGAACTATCTCAATGCCTTAGAAAAAAATGTTCGTGTTATCGAAAACTGTCTAAACGGCCGAAGAACCACGTGGAATGATCCATTCAAAGATGGCCGTAATGGTGCAGAAGGATTATCTCAAGTTATTGAGATGCACTCCCCGCTAAAGCTGGTAATTTTAATGCTAGGTACAAATGACTTTCAGTGCACACATGAGAATAATGCGTGGATGTCGGCGCAAGGAACGGAAAAATTAATTCAGATTATACGGCAATCACCAATAGAGCAAGGAATGCCTGCACCAGAAATAATGGTGATTTCTCCACCCAAAATCATTGAGCCAAAAGGTAGCATAGCGAGTAAGTTTAATGGCGCAGAAAAACGGTGTGTTGGTCTGGCAGATGAACTTGAAAATATAGCAAAAATACATTCTACTCACTATTTTGACGCAGCTCATGTCACGGATGCCAGCATTGTAGATGGCATCCATTTAGACGAAAATCAACACCCAGTATTAGGCAAGGCTATAGCAGATGCAGTGTTACATTTAACCTAAAAAACCGAGCATAACTGTGGAACTCATAGATACACACTGCCACCTGGATTTTTCCGCCTTCGAGAGTGACCGATCCAACGTAGTCAACGCCTGTTATCGTTCCGGAATCAAAACCATTATCGTGCCATCGATCAAACAAGCCAACTGGGCTAATGTCATCGAAATACAGCAACAATTCAACGGTATACGGATTGCCTTTGGTCTACATCCTTGCTTTAATTCGGATCACAAAGTCGAACATATTGAAGCTCTGGACAATCTGATTAAAAGAAAACCCCCTGTTGCTATAGGCGAAATAGGGCTTGATTTTTATATCAAAGATACTGATAGAGACAAACAATATTTTTTATTTAATGCTCAGTTAGAACTGGCTCAGCACCACACCTTACCGCTATTATTACATGTCAGGAAAGCGCATGAGCACGTGATTATCGCTTTGAAAAAAAGGCAAACTCTCGGTGGTATTGTGCATGCTTTTAGTGGCAGCCTAGAACAGGCATACCGCTATATCGATCTGGGTTTTAAACTGGGATTCGGCGGTACACTGACTTATGCAGGCGCCACACGAATTCGAAGTCTCGCTACAAAATTGCCTATTGAGTCACTCGTATTAGAAACTGATGCGCCTGACATGCCTGTTTTTCAGCATAAAGGGGAACGTAACAGCCCCTATTATCTGCACTATATCCTAGAGGCATTAGCCCAACTTCGCAACCAGTCTATAGCTGTTATTGCCGCACAAACATCCGCCAATGCCCGCGCCGTACTCAATCTAAAAAAATCATGACCCTATGAAAAAACCAGACCCTCGTTTTGCCAGCATACGTCGACTTTATGGTCAGCCATCCACTGAAATTCTCGCTGAAACCCATATCTGTGTAGTCGGTCTAGGTGGTGTCGGTTCGTGGGCAGTTGAAGCGCTCGTTCGTAGCGGTATAGGAAAACTAACTTTAATCGAGTTCGACGTGATCCAACTATCAAATATGAACCGTCAACTTCATACCTTAACCAGCACATTAGAGAAAAAAAAGGCAGAGATACTGGCTGAACGAGCCAAGGATATTAATCCCGATATTGAATTAAATATTATTGACGACTTCATCACCGTTCAAAATCACGAAAAATATCTTCATCCTTTAAATAACTATGACTATGTGATTGATGCCATTGACAGCATAAAATGCAAAGCGGCAATGATTTATTATTGTCGGCGTAATAAGATCCCCATCATTACAACAGGGGGTGCGGGCGGCCTGGATGACCCGACAAAAATTGAAATTACCGACCTCAGTAAAACATATAATGACGCGCTGGCGGCCAAAGTTCGCTCACAACTGCGTAAGGACTACCATTTTCCGACTAATGTAAAACGCGCTTTCAGAATAGACTGTGTATTTTCATCGCAACAACCAGTTTACCCCACGACGGATGGCGGTATCAGCCATGCAAAACCCGGTATCCACGGCATCAGCCTGGACTGTCGTTATGGTTATGGCTCCGCTGTCTATATCACAGCTTCTTTTGGTTTCGCCTGTGTTGCTCGCGTTATTAAAAAAATATTGGCTAAAAAATCATCATGAGCAAAATTATTTTAACCACATTGAATGCTCGCTACATTCATACGGCGTTGGGCTTGCGTTATATTAAAGCCAATATGGGAGCACTGGTAGCGGAAACTCATCTCGTTGAATTTGTTATTGCCACACGGCCTGTGGACATTGCTGAACAGCTTTTGGCGCTCAATCCTAAAATAATTGGTATTGGAATATACATCTGGAATATACAGCAAAGCACCGAATTGATTAGTATTATTAAAAAAGTTTCACCGAATACCCTAGTGGTACTGGGTGGCCCTGAGGTTAGCCATGAGGCGAACACACAAGCCATTACCCAGTTATCTGATTATGTTATTTCAGGTTATGCCGATTTGGCTTTCGGCGAACTTTGCGATCAGCTTCTACATGGCCCAACCCCGCTAAATAAATTTATTGCAGCACCTAACCCCCGGCTTGAAGAACTGACGCTACCCTATCAATACTATAATAATGACGATATCAAAAACCGAGTTATTTATGTTGAGGCGTCTCGAGGCTGTCCATTCAAGTGTGAGTTTTGTCTTTCTGCTTTAGATAAAACAGCCTGGTCTTTTCCTCACGTTATTTTTCTGGAAGAAATAGAAAAACTCTATAACAGGGGAGTACGCCGATTCAAATTCGTTGATAGAACTTTTAACTTAAAAATCACCGACAGCATTCGTATACTGACATTTTTTATAGACCGAATGGATGAACATTTATTCGTCCACTTTGAACTCATACCTGACCGGCTGCCTGAAGAATTAAAGCAATTAATCATACAATTCCCCAGCCATACATTACAATTTGAAGTGGGCGTACAAAGCCTCACCCCCATGGTTCAGGAGCTGATCAGTCGCAAACAGAATAATGAACTGACCCTGGCCAACCTGCGTTGGCTACATTCCAAGTCTGCTGCGCATATCCATGCAGATTTGATTATTGGCCTGCCCGGTGAAACCATGGCCACATTTGCACACAGTTTCGACCAACTTATCGACACCGGCGTACAAGAAATTCAAGTCGGCATTCTCAAACGTTTAAAGGGCACACCCATCGACCGACATACCCAGCCTTATAATATGAAATATCACACTGTTGCCCCTTATTCTGTACTCAGCACACAAGGTCTCTCTTTTACTGAAATGCAGCGTTTGAGCCGTTTTGCACGCTACTGGGATTTAATTGGTAATTCGGGCCGATTCAACAACACTTTGCCGCTATTACTTGGCAAAACCCCCTTTCAACAATTTATGCTTTTGTCTGACTGGTTATACCAGACAACACAACAAACGCATCGCATCGCCTTAACAAAATTGTTCGATTTACTTTTCCAGGGACTCAACGAAGCCTTAAAACTAGATCCTCAGAAAATCTATACTTTGTTAATGGCAGACTACCATCAGTCAGGCTTAAAAGGACAGGCTAAATTTGCGGAGACGCTGATTCAAAAGACACCCGAAAAGGTCAAAAATTATCGCCAACATCGACATAAAAAAAGTGTCATCAAATAATTTTGTGGTGAACTTGAAACGTCATTGTATGAAATGACCTTATTCGATTAAAAAGAGAAAAGCAAAGTGCTCAACCACTCAAGTCATAATTACGTACATTTCCGATCAAAAATTCGATCATTTTAAGCAAGGGCATGAATACTGTATAATTGCCCGCCTACTTAAAATGTAACACAATGGCTAAAACAATTGTTTTAGAAACGGATCACTATGACGAACAATAACACGCCTCTAGTCGGCATTATCATGGGCTCTACTTCTGACTGGGAGACGATGCGCCATGCCACTGAAAAACTTGAAGAATTTAGCATTCCCTATGAAGTTGAAGTTGTTTCAGCACACCGAACACCCGACAAACTCTTTCGCTATGCCGAGACAGCAATCGAACGGGGCCTGGAAGTCATTATTGCAGGTGCTGGTGGCGCAGCACACTTACCCGGTATGACGGCCGCTAAAACCTCCCTGCCCGTGTTAGGTGTGCCAGTACAGAGCAAAGCGCTCAGCGGACAAGACTCTCTGCTTTCTATTGTACAAATGCCTGCTGGCATTCCTGTTGCAACGTTAGCTATCGGTAAAGCTGGGGCAACCAATGCAGCGATTCTAGCTGCTTCCATTCTAGCTAATAAATACCCTCAATATCGCACCGCAGTAGACATATTCAGAAGCAAACAAACCCAGCAGGTTTTAGCTCATCCTGATCCAAGAAAATCAAAACCATGATCGTTGGAATTTTAGGAGGGGGGCAACTGGCAAGAATGTTAGCCCTTGCGGGGCATCCTTTAGGTTTAAAATTTATTATACTCGACCCAGGAGAAGATGCCTGTGCAGATGTAGTAGCGAAGCAAATTCATGGCAACTATGATGACCCCGCCAAGCTTGAATTACTTGCGCAACAAGTTGATGTTGTTACCTATGAGTTTGAAAACATCCCCGCCTCTGCTTTAGAGCTTCTGGCCAATAAAATTCCAGTCTACCCGCCTCGCTCAGCCTTAATCACAGCTCAAGATCGATTACACGAAAAAGCACTTTTTGCTGAACTTAACATTGCCACAGCGCATTTTTCCCCTGTCGATAGCTTGGCAGATTTAAAAAGTGCGATGCAAAAAATCTTGTACCCGGCACTAATAAAAACACGTACACAGGGTTATGATGGCAAAGGTCAAGTGGTTTTGCGAAGTGCAACCGACTTAGATGAAGCCTGGAAAACACTACAGGGCGTTCCTTGTATTGTTGAAGCTTTGATCCCCTTTGACCGGGAAATTTCTATTATTGCCGTACGTAACCGTCAAGGCGAAAGCAAATATTACCCTGTTACAGAGAATGTTCATGATGCTGGCATATTGCGTTTCTCCAAAGCATTACAACAGGATTCTGTACAAAATCTGGCAGCAGATTATGTACAACGTTTACTCAACCGCCTGGACTACGTTGGTGTCATTACGCTTGAATTATTTCAGGTAGGAGAGCAACTTCTGGCAAATGAATTTGCACCGCGTGTACATAACTCCGGTCACTGGACCCAAAATGGTGCCATCATTGATCAATTTGAAAACCATCTACGCGCCATACTCGATTTACCTTTAGGCTCAACAGACAGTCGCGGCCATGCCGCCATGATTAACCTTATTGGCACCGTCCCTGAGTACGAAAAAATTCTGCAACAAACACACGTGAATTTACATCTCTATGGTAAAGAAGAACGACCCGGCAGAAAACTAGGGCATATTAATATCTGTACCCGCGATGAAAACACCTTAACAAATGAAATAGAAGCTCTTGTTAAAATAGTACAAAGGTAAATAACAAGCGCGAGCTGTTATTGAAAAACACAAAATACTAAAATTGTAAGTGATTGATTTTAAATGCACTGCAATTTTAGCTCTTAATTTACATTTTAGCCAATGAATGGCATCCTCCAACTTGGTTCCCCACAATAAATAACAAAAAAAACCTCAAATAAGGAGAGAAAATGAGCGGTGACAATAGAGAAGAAGAAATGAGCAGTGACAAAAATAGTACGAATAGCACTGCTAAAGCGATCCGCATGGATCGTGATCGGGTTTTTCAGGGCGTGAAAGATGAAGTGCAAATATGGCGTAACAATCAAAAAAGCGCTATTAACAGTTTCTCCAGCTTTAATAATATGCCGGTGATTCAAGAAAGATCAGCTATTTTTCACACCGCAGTTT
>CAYQVF010000056.1:0-20647 GCA_964421045.1 uncultured Chromatiaceae bacterium | reverse complement strand
TTTAAGTATTCGGCGGCAAGTTCAGTTTCACCATCACTTTCGTAGAGTTTAGAAAGATGAAAGTAAACTTCTCGATAAAACCCTGGAACAGGTTCTGATTTTGGGCGCTCAGCAAGCCAATTGAGTTCAACATAAGCTTCATCTTTTTTAAAGAAAAAGAAAGGGACTTGTGCATAGATAAGTCCGGCAGACCAACGTACCAGGGGGTTTTTATTGTGAGTAAGTTCAGCGGCTTCTTCAAGAAGATCAAAGGTCTCATTAACCCAGCCTATGCGCTTAAAAAGCGGGACCTCGTTTGCATAGGTTGCGCGTAAAATGGCATAAGCGGCAAGGTAGGTTGCGCGAACCTCGTCACTCATATTTTTTTCATACCGTTGTAGCAGTTTTTCAAAGAATGCGATGCCGTGCGTGTGTTGGTTATGGGCCAAATAGGCGTTAACCATCAAAAACGTAACACGTGGATCGGTATTTGTACCGTAGGACATGACTGTTTCAAAAAAATTAAGATCGGAGTGAAAACTCCTCTCTTTGTCCTGAGAGCCAAACCCTTCAAATCCTGGTGCGTGGTTGAGTGACGGAGAAATACTGTATCGGGTTGTTTGCTCAGTTATTTCATTAGTACCTAATGGGGTCGAATTAACAATTTCATTGGCACAACCTGTCATGGAAGATATAAAAAAGGTGGTGATGAAAATATAGGGGGCGATTGGGTTTAGTGTACGTTTCATAATTCCCCTTAATAGTGTATATGCACATGGTTAATTAAAATATCACCCCGCTTTGTGGGGTAATTTGAGGTCAATCGCACTGTGCGTTAATGGTAAAGTTCTTGTTAATGAAGGTCTGCAGTTGACACAAGGTGTATATGCACTAATAATGAATGCGTATACACCTTGTGTCAAGAAAAGATATAAAATAATTCACATATTTTCGAAACCTACTAGTTATGTTATTACATCTATGGGATTGCATCACAATCCAAGGAGACTGAAAATGACGAATCCGCTGAGTTTTCCAGATACAACGCGAACCGGAACCACAGACCAATCGAATAGCAGCGATATTGTGTTGTATTTTTACCCTGGAACACGTGCGGTACGGCCGCGTTGGTTACTAGAGGAACTTGGGGTTCCTTATAATTTGGTTTTGCTCAATTTAAGAGAGGGAGACCATAAGCGGAAGCCCTATCTCGCGATTAATTCTGCTGCAAAAGTGCCAGCACTGACGGATGGTGAAATTACGCTCACAGAATCGCTCGCCATCTGTATGTATCTTGCTGATCGATTTCAAGAGAAAGGTTTTGCGCCTGCTTGGGGAACGACAGATCGCGCTTATTACTATAAGTGGATGGCTTATTCTATTGGTACACTTGAACCGGCGATTTTGGAAAAAATGAGTCGTCGTAAAATTGAGAATAAGGGAGGTAAATATATCGCTATGTCGCAAGCGACGACTGAATTCAATGTTGCCGCAGGTGTGTTGGAAAAGGCGCTGGAAAATAGCCAATTTGTTCTTGGTGACAAATTTACCGCAGCTGATGTTATGGTCGGTTCACTTATGAACTGGGCGAATGGCTTGCACCTCATCGAAGCTCATCAAAACATCCTTGAATGGCTGCACAGAGTGACGGCTCGCCCAGCGTATCTTAGGGCTACGAAAGATTAATTCATTCTACCTAACTCTCGGATAAGTTCTTAGTCGATTGCTCTTAGGACTGCATATTCCTTAGGAAAGTGCATGAAATAACTTGGACAACTCACATCTCAGTTTCGGCTCCTCTTTGAACGTTCTTCAATCAAAAAATACTCACTTTAGCTCGCTAGAGCTCCGTTTTTTCTCGGTAAGTTGCTCCTGCATTACTCTATCTCCTGCATCCATGCCGTCGTCAATCTGAACATTCAAATAGAAACCAAACCTGGGCGCGATTCGTTCAACTTATTTCATGCACGTTCCTTAGTTTTTCCAGCGACAAAAAATCAGTGTGCAGTTGGTTCCACCAAACCCAAAACTATTGGACATCAGTGTATTGATATCGATGTTGCTGTGAAGTTCACGAACAATAGGAAATTCATCTGCTGGGGGATCAATTTCTGAAATGTTGGCAGATGCGGCGATGAAGTTGTCCTTCATCATTAATAGAGAGTAGATCGCCTCATGGACCCCCGCAGCACCGAGGGCGTGGCCGGTGAGGGATTTTGTTGAACTGATGGGTGGGATGTTTAGCCCAAATACGGTTCTGATTGCTTCCAGCTCTTTGATATCGCCAACCGGAGTGCTGGTGCCATGAGTGTTGAGGTAGTCAATCTTCTCGTCAATATAGCGTAAAGCCCGCTGCATGCTACGTACTGCACCTTCGCCTGATGGGGCGACCATGTTTGCACCATCGGATGATGCCCCGTATCCAACAAGCTCGGCGTAAATGTCAGCTTGCCTTGCTCTTGCGTGTTCAAGGTCTTCCAGCACAAGAATTCCGGCTCCGCCTGAAAAAACAAATCCATCGCGGTTGTTGTCATAGGGCCTGGAGGCTGTTTCAGGGCTATCGTTGAAATGTGTACTCAATGCGCCCATGGCATCAAACATCATGGTTGAGGTCCAGTGAACTTCTTCTGCTCCTCCTCCCGCGAACATAAGCTCTTGGTTTCCTAATAATATCTGTTCATAAGCGTTGCCTATGCAGTGAGCGCTGGTGGCGCATGCGGAACTGATGCTGTAACTAATGCCCTTTATTTTAAATGCCGTGCTTAAATTAGCAGAGGTGGTACTTGCCATTGTTTTGGGCACACGATAGGAGCCGACTCTGCGCACCCCTTTTTCAAAAAGGATCTTACTGGCTTCAACAGTATTGGCATGGGAGGCTCCTCCAGAGCCGACGATCAACCCCGTATTTGGATTAGATATCTCAGAAGCTGTCAGCCCTGCATCGTTGATGGCTTGCTGCATGGCAATATAATTATAGGCTGCGGCATCCCCCATAAAACGACGTAATTTACGGTCGATAAACTCCTCTATATTTATTTGGATTGGACCGTCCAGATGGCAGCGTAGGCCTAGCGCCTTATAGTCGGGGTTAATGCGGATACCTGACTTTCCAAGCCGTAAGGAATCAGTGACTTCTTCTTTGTTATTGCCAATGCTGGAAACGATTCCAAGGCCGGTGATGACAACTCATTTGTTCATTGGATAGCTCCTAATATGAGGCTTCTATCGACGTGATTACTCGATCATGTTTTTTAAACTGCCCAAACAGGCCATCTGGGTCGCCATAAAAAATATCTGCGCCGACTCCGGCTGTGATTTCATCGTTGATTTGATAAGTGACTCTGGGTCGGGCCACGCCATCATCAAAATCGGTGTTGTGTATCCACAACAGCTCAGTAGAAAGAGTCTCGTTCATGAAGTCATGTCTGGCGAGAAAGGTGAGGGTGGTCTCTTGCTCATCACGCAGCATGCCTGGTGTAGCGTTGTCCAGACGAGATTGAAACAGCTGCATACTCAGTAGGGTGTCACTAACACCAAACCAGTCGAGACCGATGACATAGGCGAGTTCGTTGGTCTTAACCACGCCATCGCTATCGGCCGCATCGTTGGTGCTGATATAACGATCCAGCGAATAGCCGACTTCGCCGCGCAGGGTAAGATCACCAAAGGCATTGCTAAAAGTAGTGCCTATCAGATGACTGCGTTCATAGCGTGGCGTGATGGTGGCGACTGGCTCGCTCGTCGTCATGCTCAGTTGACGATAGAGTACGGGCTGGTCGTTGTAGTGATAGAGGTAGTTAAACGTTAAGTCCCAGCCATTCCAGAAGGCCGACAGGCGCGCGCCCCAGTCGGCATCCTGTAAGGTGTTGTTGGGTCGTTCTTCTGCGGAGAATATCACGTCCACACCCACAGGGGGCTGCGGTACCAACAATGGAGATGTGAATTGATATTGATCTCCCCGTTGTGCAAACGCATGATAAGTCTGATCGGGAATCCACAGCAGTTGCAATGTGACATCATTGATCGGGATCTCTGCGTTCACTGTCCACAAGGGAATGCGTGACTCGTCAAAGTCATCAAGGATGAACTCACGCCACTCCTGTGGATTGACTACATCAAGCACTTTCAGGCCATCGGCCTTTCCCCAGACGACCTGTTGCTTACCCAGCGTCAGAAAGCTACGCCCAATGGCAGTTTCTACATAAAATTCACGTAGTTCGGCATCCGTGTCGTTATCAGCATCAATATGATCTTCTGCATCACTACGGATGCGTCCAACGGCCGTGAGTCGTGCATCACGGCCAAGGTCGATTTCGATCTCAGGTTTAACGGTGGTTTCAAATTTCTGCGTCTGTTTTGCTTCCGTGCCGTAGGCCCATTCATTGCCGATGGTGATGGCACTGCCAATGTCGGCTGCCACTGTCGTGCTAATTAGCAACATAAATAATAGTGCAGATGATCTGAGTGATTTTTCAGAGTCCACGACGCAATGCCCGCTCGGTAAACAGGTCATCACTGATCTCTCTTTGATAGTCGATGTCACTGAATGTAAATTTAGTGGTATGCCTTGTTTTGTGGTTTTCTACTTCTAACAAATGCGCCGTCCAGATCCCCTGCACCTGTTTTATTTCTTTGCTGTAGATGGTTTTAAGGGGTTTGTTTCTCAGGCTGGTAAACTCGGCTTTGCGTACCATCCATATTTTCGTATCGACCCATTGTTTGACCTTGCTATAGCCCAGCTCCTTGGCCGTTGCTTTATCAATCGGGGTTGATTCGATGATGAAGGTGCGATGCCCATCTATGACTTCTTCGCCGATGGTTTTGCGGGAATAGTCTTCGATACTGACCTTGCTTTCTAATTTTATCTCTTCATAGGTGAAGTCGGTGCCGAGAAAATAGTCGCCACGATTGGAGGCGGAAATGCGTCGCACTTTGCGCATTGCCGGAAGATAAAGCCACTGATCATCATCAATGCTTGCATCTGCATAGTCATAAGTCATAAATGCCGTGTCTTTGACATTTTTGGGCGTCAGATAATAAATAACGGTACGTTTATCATCGCCAAAATATTTCCGAAACCCCTGCGTCTTGCGTACACGTTGCTTACCACGTTTATCGGTCATTTCCATCAGCACAGTGCGTGAAACTAATGGACCTTCATCACGTGCGTTGATGTTATTAGCGATTTCATCGCCGTTGGGTAGTTCTGTTGAGAATGTCAAAGGCGCGGTCAAAACGAGGATTAATATCGTAACAATTACTTTTGTTATTTTGAATTTTTTCATGATCATCTATGCCTTTTTTTTGGTTGATATCGTATTTTAAAAACCTATAAAACGAGGTTTAATCACTTTGATCAATGCCGGTAGAATGGTCATACTGGCAATAAAGCTGCTGGTCACCGCGACCGCAACCAGTGCGCCGAAGCGTGTCAGTGGCACCACTTCGCTGGTGGCTAACACACTAAATCCCAGTGTCAGCGCGGCAAAGTTGAATAGCAGTGCGCGCCCGGTGGAGGGATAGAGTGCGGTGATCGCTTCATCAATAGTGCGCCCCTCTTTTTTTATCAGTACTTGCAGTCTTTCTATGGTGTGTACGGAAAAATCCACACCAAGGCCGATGGCGATGGCGGCAAACATCGATGTGCCGATGGCGAGCCAGATGTTGCTAAACCCCATCACCGCATAGATCAGCAATACCGAGACGGCGACGGGCACCACGGTGATGAATCCTGCAACCCCTGAGCGCATACTAAGTGCTGCCATGGCCATGACCAGTAGCAGCGAGATGGCAACGCTATAAAAGTGACTGTCACCGAGGCTCTTGATCCAGTGGTAGTCGATGTTGACGCGACCGCTCAAATTGGCTTTGATATCGTTGCCGTTGAAGTTTGTCGAGAGGTAATGTTCAATGGTTTCGATCACCGCCTTTCCTGCGCTGTATAATCCGGTGTCGAGGCGTATCCTGACGTTGGCTAGGCGGTAGTCATAATCGACCTCTTTTTCAAAATCGCTGGGATCACCGCTGGCGGAGTAGAGTAGAAACTGCTGCGCTACAATTTCCGCACTGTCAGGTAATTGGTATGCCGCCTTGTCATCACTATTCAATGCGCGGTTCATCTGTTTGAGATAATCAACAATCGATGTTGAGCCATTGACGTGTGGTAATGTCGTCACATAACTTTGCAGTGCTTCGATCCGTTGCAGATTTTCGGGCTTGAAGAGGTCTTCCACTTGTGGTGTTTCAATCACAATATCGAGATAATGTGCGCCATCGAGATGGCTGTTGATGGCGCTGTCTGCTTGCACAATGGCCTCATCTTTTTGAAAGATGGTAATGCGCGCTTCATTAAGTTCCAGTTTTGATGCGCCCACCATACCGCTAACGATAATCATCGCACCGATGGCCAGTACCAGACGGGGTCTTTTAATCACAACACGACCGAGACAGGCCATCACCTGAGCAAACTTATCGACTTGAACGGTTGAGATAAATGCTTTGCTGCGTTTAGGTTTGAGCAGGGTGAGAAAGGCGGGCACCACCGTCATCGAATAGAGCCAGGCAACCGCAACGCCAACCATCGCAAAGATGCCGAAATACTCCATCGGTGGCATAATGGAAGCGATGCTCAGACCGAGGAAGCCCGCCATCGTCGTCAACGTGGTCAGTGTGACCGGACGCCACATCTTCACCATCGCCTGTACCGCAAGCTGGCGACTGCTCGCTTCAGGGTGTTGCGCCAGTTCCTCATAATACTGGCTCATGATGTGAATTGAATCGGCTACCGCGATGCCAATAAGTACGACTGGAAGCGCATTGGTGATTACAAAGAAAGGGATGCCAAAGGCGGCCATCAAACCGAGTGCGCTGGCGACCGTGCCGAGTACAACAAGATTGGGTAATAACGCACCGCGCAACGTGCGGAAGGCGATGAGCAGTACCAGGGTAATCACCAGTGCAGAGATGGGGTTAAGGCGCCGTGCGTCTGCGTCAATATAGGCGCCCATGTAGCCGCTCACCGCGCCTTCCCCCGCGACGTGAATGCTATCTTCAGTCCCTTTGGGCGCACGCTCCACCAGTTCAAGCAGTGCTTGATAGGTCGCTTGTGCTGCGGTCTGGTCTTCGAGTTCGGCGACGATCAATGTCGCACTGCCGTCTCGTGCCGCAATACTGCCGACAAAGAGCGGGAAGTCCATCACTGCGGCACGGATGTCATCGGCCGCTTGTTGGCTCGTGGGTGTCTCTTCAAAAAATGGCTCGACCAGCATGCCATCCTCGGTGCCGATCACATCATTCTCTGTCGCCAGACTGGTGATGTGGTTGGGGTCGATATTGGCGATTTCTTCAAGCTCAAGACTGAGCCACTCCACCAGCGCGAGTGACTGCGGATTGAAGATGCCGTGTTCACCATCGTTTACCACAGCAATCACCATCGGGTCTTTCAGACCGAAGATTTCTTCCACCTTATCGCGGTAAATCAGTGCCGGATGATCGGGTGGCATAAAAGCATCCGAACGGGTGTCTTTTTGTAACGTTGGAATAAATGAACCCGCTGCAACAATCAACAGCAGGCCAAACAGGATGATGGTTTTTGGCCATCGTGTAAGACGCTCAAAAAATAGTTCTGCGGGTGTATTTGTTTTCATAAATTGCCTCCATAACAAGTGCATATGCACGTATATAGCTAAAAAAATAGCTAATAATTTGATGCCATCTTTTCGAGAGCGCGAAGCTCTTCAATCAGATGGTTTAAGCGTTTTTTGCCCATCTGCTTTGTGATCTTCTGCTGTGCTTGCCGCCACAATGGTAATGCACTTGCCAAAGTCTCGTGTCCGTTGGCTGAAAGCTGAACCGAGCGGGTACGGCGATCCTCACCAGGTGTAATCACAATCAACCCCTGTTTTTCCAGCGGTTTTAAATTTCGTGTTAGCGTTGTTCTATCCATAACCAATTTTTCTGCCAGCACGGAAATAGTTAGTACTTGATAGCCAGCAATATTAGACAAAATGGTGAATTGCGTACCGCGCAATCCAGTTTCTTGCATAATTTCATCATAAATTTGAGTTACCACACGTGATGTTTTGCGGATGTTGAAACAGACGCACTCTGCACAGGGGGCAATTTCTTTTGGCGTTATTTTTTTGCTCATAGTGTGTATATACACTAAAAAGACATAAGCCGTCAAACCGCTTGCCTCATTGATAAACGTATCGCCTTACCCTTAGCAGCAATAAATTCAGTGCTAGATTGTTGGTTTTCCGTAGTAAAACTGCCCTAAGTCCAGCAGGCTGCGAACTAGCTCGATATAGGTTTTATGGTGTCCCTGCCAAAAATAGCTTCACTTACACGACAATTCTTTTGAAAAATAACACTAGTTTGCACTGGATGAGTGCCGGTATCACAGGTCTGGGTTTCTTTGGTTTTAAGTATATTGTTCCAATATACGCAACAATAATTTCACAAGTCGGATGTTTATTCTTTATTAGGGAACTATTAAGCTATTTTGACGCATCAAGGCCGATGTGGACATTCAAGCCATAAAAGTGGGTTGAATGGCCATGTAACGGTAAACCTAGAAAACCAAAATGAGGATTTTGAATGAAAATATTTAGCCCATATAAACTAGGAAAAATGGAATTAAACAGCCGGTTAATCATGGCCCCCATGACTCGTTCAAGAGCTATTAATAATATACCTAATGACTTAATGGTGGAATATTATCGCCTTCGTGCTGCTGCCGGGTTGATTATTACGGAAGGCGTTGCGCCATCGGCAAATGGCCTGGGTTATCCTCGTATTCCCGGAATTTATAATTCGGCTCAAATTGAAGGATGGAAAAAAGTCACCGATGCTGTGCATGCTAAAGGGGGAAAAATTTTCATTCAGCTTATGCATACAGGCCGGGTTTCACATCCTGACAACATGGAATCTCATACACGTATATTTGCGCCATCGGCTATTGGCATGAATGGTGAAATGTGGACAGACCTACGGGGGGGGCAAGCGTACCCCGAACCTCATGAAATGACCTTACAGGACATTGAGCAGACACAAGGAGAATTTGTTGTCGCATCGATAAATGCAATGGAAGCAGGGTTTGATGGTGTAGAGCTACATGGCGCTAATGGTTACCTGATTGATCAATTTATAAATACCGCTTCAAATAAACGACAAGACGAATATGGGGGCTCATATCAAAACCGAAGTCGTTTTACACTAGAAGTTTCTAAAAAAGTAGCCGATGTCATTGGTGCACATCGTACAGGAATCCGTCTTTCTCCTTACGGTGTCTATAATGATATGGAAATATTCGATGACATTGAAGACACGTATGAATACCTCGCCAGTGAACTAGGTAAATTAAAACTTCTCTATATTCATACTGTTGATTTGTCATCCCAAGGTGCACCTGAAGTACCCGAATCAGTGAAGTCCAAAATTCTTGTTAGTTTTGGAGGCAACACCATTATTAATGGTGGCCTGGACAAAGAAAAAGCAGAAACTATTTTAAATAACAATAAGGGAAATTTAGTTGCTTTTGGGCAAGCTTTTTTAGCTAATCCTGACCTGGTATATAAGCTAGAAAATGATATTCCGTTAAATAACCCTGATTACGACACTTTTTTTACACCCGGTGAAAAAGGTTATCTGGATTATCCGACTGCATGCAAGTAATTCATTACGCCATGGGTATAGAATAAAAGGGCTCTTCGTAGAACAGTGTAAAAGCTATGGAGCCATATAAAAAAGTGCCCGAACTGTGGCGGACAAGTCAAAGGCCGCTCTTGAGCATTTATGCGCTTTTTAGGTTAATAGACTTCTTGTGTGTCTACGTCGATAGACCAGCGCACTTTTCGGGCTGTTTTTTCTTCTGCTATTGTTGGGATACAAATCCGTAAGAGGGTTTGCAGTTTTTGTCGATGGGGGGATTGTACGAGCAATTGTCCGCGATAGTACCCCGCTCTTTTAGGCATAGGGGCGGGGACGGGGCCCAGTATATCCGTTGTCTCGTCGGTCTGTTGTTGGAATTGTTTCTTTGCTTGTTGTAAAAATGCCTCAACATGCTCGTAACGAATGGCTTCGGCGCGAAGCAAGGCGATGAACGAATAAGGGGGGAGTTGTGCTTCTTGCCGTTCTTTTAACTCTGTTTGAGCGAAGGCAGAGTATCCTTTGGTCACAAGTTGTTTGAGTAAGGGGTGCTCTGGATGGTGAGTCTGGATGATAATTTCTCCGGGGCGTTCTGCTCTTCCTGCACGGCCAGCAACCTGGATGAGAAGTTGGGCGAGCCTTTCGCTTGCTCTAAAGTCAGGACTGAAAAACCCATAATCGGCATCGAGAACGATCACCAGGCTAATGTTTGGAAAGTCATGCCCTTTGGCGAGCATTTGCGTACCAACTAAAATACTTTTGTTGCCCGCTGCAGCCTGCTCTAACAACTTTTCCATTTCACCTTTGCGTCGTGTGGTGTCTCGGTCTATGCGAATAATGTTGATACCAGGGAACCGCTGCTTTAAGGTTTCGTTAATTTTTTCGGTGCCTGCGCCTATGGGTTTGAGTTCCTTATTGTTACAGCTTGGGCATGTCTGTGCAATGGGATGTTCCGCACCACAATGATGGCAGCGTAGCCGAGCACTTTTTTGGTGTAATGTCAGTGGTTTTTCACAGCGTGTGCAAACTGCATTCCAGCCACACTGGTGACAGAGTAAAATAGGGGCATAGCCTCGTCTGTTGAGAAAAACCAGAACTTGCCCTTGCGCCTCCAGGTGTGTTTGGATTGCCGTGCAGGCTTCAGGCGACAGCAGTTGGGTGCTGCGTAAATTTCTGATGTCGACGATGTGATAGCAAGATAAACGAGCTGTTTTAGCGCGTTGTGTCAATTTTAACTGAAC
This sequence comes from uncultured Chromatiaceae bacterium, assembly GCA_964421045.1. Classification (GTDB taxonomy): domain Bacteria; phylum Pseudomonadota; class Gammaproteobacteria; order JAADHS01; family JAADHS01; genus JAADHS01. The sequence goes on along the minus strand of CAYQVF010000056.1, from coordinate 9,779 downwards.
ATAACGTTGCTTGCTGACATTGTATAAGGTCTCTAGTGACAGGGTTGCTGAGCCGAGAACAATGGGGATGTTCGCACCCTGGGCTCGGCGTACGGCAATGTCGCGAGCAGAATAGCGAAAGCCATCTTGTTGTTTATAGGATAGATCATGCTCTTCATCAATAATAATAATGCCAGGCGATAATAGCGGGGTAAATATCGCTGATCGTGTTCCTATTACAATATGAGCCTGGCCGTTCGCCGCTTGGAGCCAGGTATTGAGCCGTTCTCCATCACTGATGGCGGAATGCAGTATCGCCATGGGTGCCTGGAAACGGGTTTTGAAACGGTTGAGCAGTTGCGGAGTTAAACCAATTTCAGGAACCAGGACAAGAGCTTGTTGCCCTGTTTGTATAATATGCTCAATAGCTTCAAGATAAACTTCCGTTTTGCCACTGCCCGTGATGCCGTCCAGAGCGAAAACTTTAAATGTGTTGCTTGCATTGATAATGGCATTGCTGGCTTGCTGTTGTTCCTCGTTGAGTTTGTGCGTGGTATTTGGTTGTGCCGTTAATGTTGGTATTGCGGTTGTCGTGGCGTGTACCCATCCTTTTTTTATCAATGTTTTAATGACGCTGCGCCAATTGGCAGGCCCCTTGCTTTTTAGCTCTTCTTGATTGAGTCCCGCAGGTTGTTGTTGTAACAGTGTGATGATGTGTTGTTGATGAATTGCTTTGTGTAGCGTTTCGGGCGGGATGTTTGCACCTGTTGAGGTCACAGACCAAATAAAAGAGGGTTTCAATGTTGCCGGTTTTTCTTTGCGTAGAGCGGGTGGAAGCAGGGTGGAAACGACTTCTCCAATGGGATGATGGTAATACTGGCTCGCCCAGTAAGCCAGATTGATGAGTTCGCTTGAAATGATCGGTGTGAGGTCAATAATATGGGTGATGGGTTTAAGTTTTGTGAGCGCAATATCGGAGTGGGTTGTTTGTTCTAGTACCACGCCGATACGATAGCTACGGCCAAAAGGAACGTTGACGCGTGAACCGGGGTGAATGAGATGTGCGCTATTTAGCGGGGGTAAATAGTCAAATAATCGATATAACGGAGAGGGGATAGCAACTCGGTATATAGACATAATGGTTCAGGGTTTTAAACAAAGAAATGGCCATTTCTTTGTTGTAAGTTGAGGCTTTTGTTCTAACTTACTAAAAAGATAAAATTTTATGCTTATCCACAAAACCTGTGGATAACTTTGTGGATGAAATGGGGGCAAGGGCGCTAAGTTCCTGTCAATGTTCGTATTTCAGCAATCGTTGAAATACTAGACGATTTTAATATTATCATTAATAACAATATGTTGCGTGTTTTTTTTGTTGGGTTAACGGTCAGTTGGAACGCTTCTCCATAAGATGTCTCATGATGGGCTGATTATTGTGCATAAGTTCTAAGCATGATGCTCATTGCCTGCCATATTGTTCAAGAATAGGCAAGACTTTTCTTGAAAAGTTTACTTTATTGTCGGATCAATTAGAAAGCCGGTTTTATTACAACTAATAATACGATAATAATTAATGCGATAACAGGCGCTTCATTGAACCAGCGATAATAAACATGACTATGTTGGTTTTTGTCGTATTTGAAGTCCCTTACGATTTTTCCACAATATATATGGTAAACGATCAGCGTGGCAACCAATATTAGTTTGATGTGTAACCAGGTGTGATCTCCGTATGCCTCCCATAGCCCTGCACTGAGTAGCCAGATACCGAAACCCATAGTCAGAATCGCACCGGGCGTCATGATGACATAAAATAATTTACGTTCCATGACTTTAAAACGTTCAAGACTGATGGTGTCGTTGCTTGCTGCGTGATAGGCAAAAAGGCGCGGTAAATAAAAGAGCCCAGCAAACCAGGTTACCATAAATACAATATGAAAAGCTTTAATCCAAAGCATTGTGATTGATGTTCCTGACACATAAAAAATGAGAGTACACAGTATACCCTATCGTTGCATGCAAGATTGACTCAGAACGATATCATGGTTTTATCTTTGGCTCGCCTTAACCTCCTGCGCGGCATCAAAATAATAAATTACTGCCTGGTGGGGGGCCTGGAAAGGGGAGGGAGATGCAAATGGTTGGTAATATCTTGCCGCGAGAGTGCGCCAAATAAGGCGGGAGAGAAAGGCCCAGCGTGGGCGACTACCACGGTATTGGTGTGGTGCGTTTGCATGGCTTCGAAAGCTTCTAGTGCAGATGCAGTTAACGAAATTTCAGGTGCGATGTTACTGCTTACAGGCAGCTCAAGTAGAGAAATATGATCGTGGTGTTTTTTTTCGGCCATCTCATTCATCTCATTTAAGTGAGCTCGCAGCTCATTAGCAGGGAAAAGTGTGCCGAATTTTTGATTTTTTTGTGCTGGGACATAAACCCATTTTATGTGGTAGTTCTGGATTTCCGGTAAAAATGTTTTTATCAAAATTTGGGCGTTGCTGATCACCACATCGCCACTCATAAGAGATGATGCGCGAGCCCGTCTTAAGTGCTGGCTGACGGGGTCAATGTGATATTGAATGCCTTGGCTTTTAAGTAAGATGAGATAAATAGATTGTCGGCCAAAGAGTTGTCCACACGTTAGGTTCGCGATTACAATTGCGGTCATACCGGGTAAAATAATGGCGGGGTTAGCGCTGAGTTCAATAATGGCAGTTAGCGCGGCCAGCGGTGCGTTCAGTGTGGCACTCATCATGGCACCCATGCCAAGAAGAGCAAACAAGCTAATCGTACTGGCGTTGGTACCGTCATAAAGCAGGCCGAATGCAGAGCCTGTGAGCGCGCCCAAAAAAACCGTGGGACCAATGAGTCCGCCTGGAAAACCCAGGCCTAAGCCTGCTGTGGTTGCCAATAACTTGGCAACGATAATAAGTGCCAGCAGGGTGAATGCTAATTCACCATTGATTGCGCTTGTCATGGTGTCGTAGCCCACCCCCATGATCTGGGGTGCGATCATGGCGATCAATCCCGTTAATGCGCCGGCGAGAGTGGTGCGTTGCCAAATTGGAATGTCTTGTAGTTGGCGGCCAAAAAACTTCAGACTATCTATAAACAGAACCGCAATTAAGCCTATAATTAGCCCCATAATGCAGATGTAAGGAATATCGCTGAATGTGGTGAGTGTAATATGGGTGGGATCAATTAACAGTATGGGTTCAGTGCCAAAATAGAGTTGCATGAGGGTGGTTGCGACTACGGCAGCAATAATGACGGGAACAAAGCCGACGATAGTATATTCCATCAAGATCACTTCCATGGAAAAAATAACGCCTGCCAGAGGCGTATTGAATGAGGCGGCAATAGAGGCAGCTACTCCGCAGGCGAGCAGGGTTCTGATTGTATTGTTAGGTAAGCGTAGGGCTTGGCCTAATAAACTTCCGCAGGCCGCGCCCAAATGAACCCCTGGGCCTTCTCGACCCACAGAATGGCCGAAAACAAGACACAGCGCGGCGGCAAAAAATTGCACTAGTGCATTAGGGAGTTGAAGCCGGCCATGTTGACGTGCAAGAGCGGACATGACGTGAACAACCCCAACAGCATGGTATTTTTTTGGGATTTGTTGTAATAATAAACCCAGTAGCAGTCCACCGATTAAGGGAAGAAAAAAGCGAGACAGCAGGGAAAGGTCTTCGTATGCTTCAATATTGCCGCCAGGTAGAAACGCGGCTTGACTGCTTTCTATCAGCATTCTGAATAAAATAATGACAAGGCCCGTAATTAAACCGGTCATGACAGCAAGGATAGAGACGGAAATCAGGCCGTCAAAAGTGGATAGTTTGGAGCGAAACGAGTCATCTAGTCTGGATAAATGTTTACGCAAAAGACGGACTCATTTTCGGTTAAGGGAAAGTCTACCTGTGGCGCTTGAGTTTTAGGTGTTAAGTGTGCGCCTGATTCATATCGTGGTGAGGCGAAATGAATCGGTGTAACTGGCTATTGCGAGGTGTTTTCAACGCCGTCATGATATGACGAAGGCGCGTAACACCGCTTAAATCTCAAACGCCACGGGTATATTATACGAATTCAGGATATAAGAAAATTACTTTTCCGTATATTAAGAAATAAAGGTCAAAATTGGATGAATCTCTGAGTTTATGGGGGCTGTTTGTCAGTTCGGTTATATCTTCAACCTTATTGCCAGGGGGGTCAGAGCTGGTCGTTGTTGCTTTATTGTTGAACGAGCTTGCTGAACCATTGGCGGTGTGGTCGGTGGCAACGCTGGGTAATACGCTGGGTGGCATGAGTTCATGGTGTATTGGATATGGGTTAGGTTATAAATTTTCGGTGGACTCAGGCAATACGAATTCTAAATTAAATCATCGTGCGGTCGAGTGGGTGCGCCGACGGGGGGCACCCATATTATTACTGTCGTGGCTGCCTGTTGTGGGCGATCCCCTCTGTGTCGCGGCGGGATGGTTAAAAATTTCTTTTATTACCGCGATGATTTATATAACGATAGGTAAGGCAATACGCTATGCTGTTATTGTGTGGCTGGTGTGATTTAATCAGTTAACTCAAAAAATCCGGGCTGAGATTTTGTGTGCCTTCTTTTAAAACATAAGCGTCTATAGAGTACTGTTTTAAAATAAAAGACGCCGCAGAGCTGCGTTTGCCATTGTCGCAATAACAGATATAACAATCCTTTTTATCGAAATCCTGGGCGCGACGGTGTAATTGTTGAACGGGGATATTGATCGCATCGGTGATATGTGCTGTATCAAACTCACTGGGCAGGCGAATGTCTAACCAGATAAAACGCTTATTTGATTGTTCTATGGCTTCTTGATAAGTGATCCATTGTACATTGGGTTCGGTCAACAATGTGATGAAGTTGCGTTTGGAAAGTCTTAGTAGTACGCCATCGCTCATCATCGAGACGGTCGCATTACGCGGTTTGTCCGAAATTAAAGCCGCTTCACCAAAGCTTGTTCCTTCACTTAATTCAGCGAGTTCTATAGATTCCTCTTCCTCTTCTTCCGTTTGGCGCGTCACCAAAGCACAGCCTTGGTCAATCATATAAAAATAATCCCCCGTATCACCTTGGCGTATAATGATTTCACCGGCGGGCACTTTAACGGGTTCCAGCAGGTCAAGTAACTGTTCGATGTTGGCTGAAGGTAAATTGTTAAACGTAGGTGATTTAATCATTTTTTTTAACCAACTGGCTTTATCGACGGTAAAAATACCCTCTTCAGTCATGACGACTTCGGGTTCTTGATCGGCAAATTGTGTCCAGGCCAGCATGGTATCGAGTAGATTACTATTTACAGTAATGTATTTTATTGGTGTGGTTGCTTTAGCGGATATAGGGTAGGGCAGGCCACTTCCGAGCGCTTGTCTTGCTGCTTCTGTTTTGGCTTTGATCGTTAATTTGTTATTGTCTGCTTTTGTCAGTTCAACTTCACCAATCAGGACATAGTAAAGGTTTTTATCCTTTTTATGGGCATTAAATAATATTGTACCTGTGGCCAGTTGTTTGATCTCGGTTTGGGCGGCCAGATCAGTGAGTTGATCTTCCGGTAAATTTTTTACGGGATCTAACCATGCAAAAAGTTTGGGCGGGATGGTTGTTATCGTCATAGCTGTAATTGTAGACCGAATTGAAAAAAAAAGGAATCGTAGATGTTGGAAACGTTAAATCGGATACGTGAAATACCTTACAATTATACTTCGTTCACGGATAAAGAAATTGTTCAGCGTTTTCTTGGCGAAAAAATATGGCAAACGATTAACGAACTCAGAAAAACGCGGCAGACGGGATATTCTGCCAAAATGTTGTTTGAAGTTCTCGGCGACATGTGGGTGGTGAGTCGTAATCCCTATCTTCAAGATGACTTAGTCGCTAATCCCAAACGCTGGCAATCATTAACCCATGCCTTACATCATCGCCTTGATCAAATAGAACAACGCTCGGATGGCGATACTCGTGTGAACCAATTATTGAGTGTGGCACGCCAGGCGGTACAGCGTTTTGAAGCCTGGTTGCCAGATCAAGGTCGTTTACGTAAAAAAGCGATGCGTAAATTAAGTGCCGTAACGGCGAGTGATAATATTGATTTTAGTGGTTTTGCCCGAGTCTCTCATGTTACGGATGCAACGGATTGGCGAGTGGAATACCCCTTTGTTGTGATTACCCCGGATAGCGAAGAAGAGGTCGCGGCGATTGTTCGTGCTTGTATCGCCTTAGGACTCACCATTATTGCACGAGGTGGAGGCACGGGTTATACCGGTGGCGCTATTCCTTTGCATAGTGATACCGCCGTGGTGAATACTGAAAAATTGACGACACTCAGCGCCTTGTCTTTTGTACCGCTACCGGGTTTGGACTCACCCGTTCCGGTTATTCGTGCGGGTGCGGGGGTCGTTACCCAGCGCGTTGCGGAGTGTGCGGCAAAGTCAGGCCATGTGTTTGCGGTTGATCCAACATCTCAAGATGCCTCAACAATTGGCGGTAATGTGGCGATGAATGCGGGAGGGAAAAAAGCGGTATTGTGGGGAACCACTGTCGATAATTTGGTCTCATGGCGGATGGTGAGTCCTGATGGTGATTGGTTGGAAGTGGTCAGAATGAATCATAATCTAGGTAAAATTCATGAACAAGCCGAGGTGTGTTTTCACATTACTCGTTATGCGGCCGATGGCGTTACCGAGAAGGGGGCAACAGAGGTTTTAAATTTACCGGGTACTATGTTCAGAAAAACGGGCTTGGGCAAAGATGTGACTGATAAATTTCTCGGGGGGTTGCCTGGCATACAGAAAGAAGGCTGTGATGGCTTGATTACGTCAGCGACCTTTATTATGCACCGGATGCCTCAACAGGTGAGAACGGTTTGTATGGAGTTTTTCGGTGCTAATTTACGCGAGGCCGTGAATGCGATTACTGATATTATTGGTTATGTTGCTAAAGAAAAAGAAGTCTTGCTCTCGGGTTTAGAGCACTTGGATGAACGTTATTTACGTGCCGTAAAATATACGAGCAAAGCGGCACGGACAGCATCACCAAAAATGGTGTTAATAGCGGATCTGGTGAGTGATGATTTACATCGAGTTGAGCAAGTTACCGCTGCGGTTTCATCTCTTGTCGAACAGCGAAAAGGGGAAGCTTTCGTCGCAATCAGCGTCGAGGCCCGGCGTCGTTTTTGGTCTGATCGAACTCGTACAGCTGCGATTGCTGCCCATACCAATGCTTTTAAAATCAATGAAGATGTGGTCATTCCCTTGCCCAGGCTGGCGGACTATAGCGAAGGGATTGAACGCATTAATATCGAGCAGTCTACTCGCAACAAGCTACACATGATTGAAGCGGTTCTCGATTATTTTCACAATGATTTACTCCAGACTAAAGACGAAGCAGGCTATTCGTTGAGTGCGGAACGCACCGAGCTTCTGGATACTAAGCGGCAAGCCGCAATCACACATTTGCAAGGTATTCAGGCAACCTGGCTGGCCTTGCTGGAAAATCTGGATGTCGCCGCCGAGGATTGTCATGCTCTTTTTGCCGACGACATAATAAATAAAATTCAAGATGGCGATTGTGTTTTGGACTTATTGTTAAGACGTGATTTGCGTATTTCATATCGTCAGTCGGTGGAACGCGTGCTTAAAAATACGTTTGCGGGGCGAGAACTTGAGCTGGTTAGAGTCCAGCTTGATAAAATTCATGCCGAAGTTCGTTCAGGTCGCTTGTTTGTCGCGCTACATATGCATGCCGGTGATGGTAATGTGCATACTAATATTCCGGTCAACTCAAATAATTATGCCATGTTACAAGCCGCAGAGGGCATTGTCGATCGGGTGATGGCGCTGGCAAAAGACCTGGGCGGTGTGATCTCTGGAGAACATGGCATTGGCCTCACCAAAATGCAATACCTGGAAGATGAAGTGATTGATGCGTTTGCACAATACAAACGACGAGTGGATCCAAACGCGCATTTTAATCGCGGTAAACTGTTGCGCGGTTCAGGGTTGGCTAACGCTTATACGCCGTCTTTGCGATTACTGCAACAAGAGGCTCTGATTATGGAAGAGAGTGAGCTGGGTGCGTTGAATGATGATATTCGGCATTGTTTGCGGTGTGGCAAATGCAAGCCCGAATGTGCGACACATGTTCCCACCGCTAATTTACTTTATTCGCCGCGGAATAAAATTTTGGCCTCCGGTTTAATTATAGAGGCTTTTTTATATGAAGAACAAACGCGCCGAGGTATTTCGGTACGCCATTTTGATGAAATGCGCGATGTTGCTGACCATTGCACAGTTTGCCATAAATGTTTGAATCCTTGCCCTGTTGATATTGATTTTGGTGAAGTTTCCATCAGGATGCGAAAAATTCTCAGTACAAAAAAACAAGGTCGCAGCAATATGGGTTCACGGCTGGCGATGCTGTTTCTTAATGTCACTGATGCGCGCACCATAAAACTAATGCGTAAAGTGATGATTCAGTATGGTTATTATGCGCAGCGTATGGCTTATCAATTGGCTAAACGGAGTGGCTTTATCAATCACGACAGACGACCGAGTTCAACGACGGGGGCTATTAAGGTACAAGAACAAATTATTTATTTTGTTCAACGGCCTTTGCCGGCAGCGCAGCTCCCGGCGCAAACCATGCGCGCCCAACTGGGGCTTGAAGATAGTACACAGGTGCCTATTTTAAGAGATCCGAGCAAAGTGACAGAGGGCAGTGAGGCGGTATTTTATTTCCCCGGTTGTGGCTCTGAGCGCTTGTTTTCTCAAGTGAGTTTTGCGACGCTGGCTATGTTGTACGAGCAAGGTGTGAAAACGGTGTTGCCGCCCGGTTATTTGTGCTGTGGTTATCCGCAAACCTCGAGTGGTGATGCAGCTAAAGGGAAAAAAATCACAACAGAGAATCGAGTGTTATTTCATCGTATTGCCAATACGTTGAATTATCTTGATATTAAAACGGTTATTGTTTCCTGTGGCACGTGTATGGATCAGTTGCTTAAGTATGAATTTGAGCAAATATTTCCGGGTTGCCGTTTATTAGATATTCATGAGTTTTTGATGGAGCGCGGGGTTAAGCTAGAATCGAGCTCAGGGGTTCGTTATCTTTACCATGACCCTTGTCATACGCCGATGAAACGCTATCAACCCACCGACGTGCTCTCAACACTAATGGGGCAAGATGTCCCACTGTCACCGCGTTGCTGTGGCGAAGCTGGTACGTTTGCAGTAGCAAGGCCGGATATTGCGACACAAGTTCGTCATAGCAAGAGCGCCGAGTTGAAGCGGGGTAAAGCAGAACTCATCGAACAAGCCGCAGGAGCAGCAGTAAAAGTAAAGTTGCTGACATCCTGCCCCGCATGTCAGCAAGGCTTGTCTCGTTATGAAGATGAGGTTCAAGTTGAAACCAGTTATATTGTTGTTGAACTGGCTCAGCACCTGCTAGGTGAACAATGGCAAGATAAATTCATAAAAAAAGCGAGTCAATCGGGGATAGAAAAAGTTTTGTTATAAAGCAAGTAGACGAATGGGGTGAAACATTTTCAAAGATGAGCACCTATGTATGATGGTGTTATTTTACGCTCATCTTTTATTATGGATCGCGCAATGTCGATATTTACCCCTGTTAATTCATCGGGCAGCTCTGCAAGCAGTTCATGTAGTAAACAATTTGCTTTTTTAGTCTTGCCCTTTTTTATCCATAATGTAGCGAGACAAATCGCTGCTTTCAGCATTAACACAACGGCGCCTTGTTGTTTTGCTTGATTTAAGGCATATTT
>CAYQVF010000055.1:0-22950 GCA_964421045.1 uncultured Chromatiaceae bacterium | reverse complement strand
AATAATGTGACGGTTACTGCGATACTGCCTTCCTTGGTGGAGATAGAAAATCCTCCAGCCAGAATAACGGAGGATAACCTGGGAACATGCTCTATCGATGGCCTCACGCTCACCTGTATTGAACTTGGAACGACAATCAGCGGCAGTGCCAATGTATTTCCTGCTTTCGAAACCGTCCGAATTTCAGTAACCATGGCACCGACCACAACCGGAACATTAACCACAACAGCGAATGTTAGTTTACTCAATGCTGCCGCTGACTATTTTTCCGGCAACAACTCAGCAGCCATATCAACTACAGTCAACGCTACAAGCCCTAGCGGTACTAATTTCCCGTCAAGCGGTAGCGGTGGCGGCCAACTTGGCTTTTTAAGCTTATTACTCATGCTTCCCTGGTTAATAATAAAAGCACTGAAAATTCGTATGAACTGATCAAATGCCGTCATTCCGAATAAAAATATGCTGGAGTAATGAAACTGAAAGCATAAATTTCATGCAAGCAAAAACAGTACAACATTCACAGGTGTTACCTGATTGTTTATTAAGAACTTATTTGGGTGGAAATTTAAAAACGACACTATAAGTTACAGGTTTTTAGACTTTAAAATTCTGATACTAAAGTAAATCGCTTTGAGCAAAGATAGTCCTTCCTCTGCGGTATTTCGACTCGCCACTGGAGCCGTGAGCAACCATTAGAACCTAGTTCATGCAACCTCAACGGACATACTCGATAGTGTCGCTACCTCAGTATAGATTTTATGGCACCCTGCCAAAAATCGCCTCGCTTACGTTGATGCAACACTGACAGGGTCTTCGTGAATAATCACTTCGGCTCCCGGCACCGCAACGCAGATTCGTGCTTCGACGAGATCAGAGATCGCATGCGCCTCAATCAACGGCAAATGATCATCCAATTCAATATGTATTTGAATAAAGCTGACCTGACCTGACTGTCGAGTTCGTAAATCATGAAAACCCTTCACGCCAGGAGAACTCAAAACAACGTCTTCAATTTTTGACTGTATTGCCGGAGATAATTCTCTGTCCATAAGCAAATGAAAAGCTTCGCGGCCAATGTGCCCTGCATGATATAAAATATATCCACCAATCAGCAAAGCAATAAGCGGATCCACCACCGGCCAACCATAAAAGACTAAAACCAATGCGATAATGGTTCCAGCATTCGTCATAATGTCAGCAACATAGTGTACTGAATCAGCTTGAATAGCGGTCGATCCCGTGTGACGTATTACATACCTCTGAAACGAAACCAAGACTAACGTCAAAAAAATAGAAAACAGCATGACTGCCACGCCTACAGATATTTGACTCACGGCATGAGGATGTAAAATTCTATCTACCGCGTGTAACAAGAGAAAGACCGCCGACCCTGCGATAAAGGTTGCCTGCGCCAAAGCAGCTAGGGGTTCTGCTTTCCCATGACCAAAGCGATGTTCATTATCCGCCGGTTGAAGTGAATACCAGACAGCAAAAAAATTGATAACCGAGGCCAAAACATCCATGACTGAATCAATTAAAGAGGCTAAAATGCCGACAGAACTCGTCATCAACCAAGCAACCAGCTTGATAATGACCAGCGTCAACGAGGTTACAACAGACGCAATAGTCGCAGCCCGGAGCAATCGTGCTTTTTTATCTTGATGTTGTTGCTTTGTCACAGACTCCATCGTGACCTAATATCCTTCTTCGATAAATCCCTAGCTACTACACGACAGATGCTATAATACCCATCACAATAGCGGCAAAAACACCTGCAACAACGTCATCGAGCATAATCCCTAAACCACCATGGATATGACGGTCTAACAGAGAAATGGGCCAAGGTTTCCAGATATCAAATAATCGAAATAATAAAAACCCGATAATAATCCATATAAAACCGCTTGGGGCTGCGATCATCGTGATCAAAAAACCAACAATTTCATCCCAAACTATGCCAGGATGATCAGGAACTGCAAAATAACGAGAAGTGACACCACAAATCCAGACCCCATACACGGTTAAAATCAAGACAAGAATGAGATACGCAACGAGCGGTAGATCCATAAGCAGCAGATACACCGGCACAGCAGCTAATGTACCGCAGGTTCCTGGTGCCTTGGGTGCCAGACCTGAACCAAAACCAAAAGCTAAAAACCTTGAAGGGCTGCTTGCAATTTCACTAAAATTTACTTTTTTCGTCATCAAGCTCAAGCACTCCCTTCTATTTCAAGAACGCAGACTGTACAGAAACATCAACTTGTTTTCTAGTCTGAAAAAGACGAAAAAAAAAGAAAAAGTACTTTATCGGATTGTTTTTAAGAATAAAAAAGAGGAGCGCACACACGAGGGAGGAGATTTACTAAGGGAGGGATTGTGGTGCGCCCTCAAAAAAGTAAGCATGGCTTACTGGCTGCCATGATATTTACTTTGTTTCAACATCATCGACAACGTGGAGCTATTGTGCCCTACCCTAGCCATAAATAAAAATTGATTTTATCGATAGTTTCAATAGACTATAATCTATAGCTGTTTTATCTCCGCCTCCAAAGTTAATACTTTACAATACTTATTGGATATAATAGATTGATTAAAATAAGAAATGTTACTTTCAGACAACTTCAGATCTTTGAATCGATTGTCCGAAATGGCAGCTTTACAGCCGCTGCCAACGAACTTTGTCTAACTCAGCCGACACTGTCAATGCAAATAAAAAAGCTGAATGAGTCCGTAACCATTCCATTATTCGATTATGTCGGTAAAAAGCTCCAACTTACAGAGGCTGGCAAGGCATTGCTTGACAGCTACCTCGTGATTTCAGATGAATTATCACGCTTTGAGATGACGATAGCCAATATGAAAGGCATCAAACAAGGTACGCTACGCTTAACGGGCGTCACCACAACAGAATACTTTGCACCTCGAATTCTCGGTGCCTTCGCGCACAAGTATCCAGGCATCAACGTCGTGCTTAATGTCACCAACCGCGCTTCTGTTCTGGAGCGTATTGATGGCAACCGCGATGATCTCTATATTATTGGTGGTGTTTCGCCTAAAAACTTTAATCTTCACGTGACCCCTTTCATAGAGAACCCGCTTGTTATTATCGCCCCACTCAACCATCCCCTTATGAAAAAAAGAAAAATTCCATTAAAAAAAATCGTTAGCGAACCCTTCATCCTGCGAGAACCGGAAACCGGAACCAGCGTGATATTCCATCAATTGCTTCGTGAAAATAATCTCAGCGTCAACTCACGCATGGTCTTAGGTAGCAACGAAGCTGTAAAACAAGCGGTCATAGGGGGACTGGGGCTGAGCATACTGTCAAAGCATGCCGTTGTTCATGAAATTGTTAATCGCGAACTGGTATTATTGGATATAGTAGGCTTCCCTATTAACCATCAATGGCATATTGTGTATCCTGAAGGAAAAAAGCTTACGGTTGTCGCCCAGGCATTTCTAAACTACTTGCTTGATGAAGGAAAAGAAATCGCTGAAGCACACTTATATGGAAATCTTTCTCTGCCATCAAAACCCAAAAATAAATAAGTATTAACAGCCTATGTACCAACTACAACATGGCCAACCTTATCCACTGGGGGCCACATCAGATAAAAACGGCATCAATTTTTCTATTTTTTCGCAACATGCCACGACTGTTGAACTGTTACTCTACGAAGCAAACGATAGCGACACCCCGTTTCAGGTTATCAAACTGAGCCCTGAACACAATAAAACCTACTTTTTCTGGCATGTTTATGTACAGAATTTAACACCCGGAATACTCTACACCTGGTCAGTGGGCGGGCCACAAGAAACAACTCAGCACGGTTACCGATTTTCCCCTGAAACAGAATTACTCGATCCCTGGGCAAAAGCCGTTTCAACGTCAAGATGGGATAGAGAAAAAGCACTCAACAATGTAAAACCTGACAACCAACATTATAGTATGCGTGCTGCTATAGTTGAGGAGACTTATAACTGGAACGGCGATCAAACACTCAATCAGCCTATCAATGAGGCCATTATTTATGAACTCCATACCGGTGGGTTTACACGCTCACCCACGTCCGGCGTTGAACACCCCGGAACATTTCTTGGTTTGATAGAAAAACTGGATTACATTAAACAGTTAGGTATCACGGATATTGAATTGTTACCCGTGATGGCCTTTGATGAGCAGGATGTACCTGCTTCTGTCGCCGCCAGAGGATTAGAAAATTATTGGGGTTACAGTACACACAGTTTTTTTAGCCCCCACCCAGGCTACTGCAGCAATAGCAATAGCGCGACACATCGCAATGAATTCAGAGATATGGTCAAAGCCGTACATCAACAAGATATCGGCATTATTCTTGATGTTGCTTTCAACCATACCGCAGAAGGTGGGAAAACGGGAACGACAATCAATTTCAAGGGTTTTGCCAACGAACTTTTTTATCATTTAAATCCCGCAGACAAAGCTGAATATCGGGACTATACAGGCTGTGGCAATACCGTTAACTGTAACCACCCACTGGTCACCAATTTTATCGTAAATTGCCTGGTCTACTGGGTAGAAAAAATGCATGTTGACGGCTTTCGCTTTGACTTGGCCAGTGTTTTTTCGCGCAACGAAGAAGGGCATCCTATCGCCAACGCACCGCTGCCCTGGAATATCGAATACTCAAGCGGCCTGAGTAAAACCAAATTGATAGCTGAAGCCTGGGATGCCGTTGGTCTTTATCAAGTCGGCGAATTCCCCGGCTTTCGTTGGTCTGAATGGAATGGACAATATCGTGATGTAATACGGCGTTTTGTTGCAGGAGAAAAAGGCTTGGTCAGTGCCGTTGCAACTTGCCTGAGCGGCAGCAGCAATTTATACCAAGCCCGCAACCGCCTACCCAGCAACAGCATCAACTTTATAACTTGTCATGACGGCTTTACACTATACGACCTCGTCAGCTATAACAATAAAAACAATATGCTTAACGGCGAAGACAATAGAGATGGTCACAATGAAAATTTAAGTTGGAACTGCGGTGTGGATGGAGACACAACCCATCGCAAAATCTTATCCCTACGTCATCAGCAAACCAAAAACTTTATGTCTATACTTTTTCTGAGTCAGGGTGTCCCCATGATTCTCGCTGGTGATGAAGTGCTTAAAAGCCAGCAAGGCAATAACAATACCTACTGTCAAAATAATGAACTGGGCTGGTTTGACTGGAGTTTAGTAAAAAAAAATGCGTTCATGTTACGCTTTGTACGCGAACTTATTGCTTTTCGTAAGCGACATCCCAGTTTACGCCGACCCCGTTTTTTATCAGGAAATAAAATCAATGGTGCCGACATGGCCGACGTTTCATGGCATGGTCTTCAACTTAACCAGCCACAGTGGGAGGATTCACAAGCGCAATTTATTGCATTCACCTTATGCGCAGTTCGACAAGATGAAGCCCATTTACATATCATGATGAATATGAGCAATGACAGCGTCATGGTATCACTCCCCAAGCTGCCCCATCGCCAATGGTATCCCGCCATTAATACGGCGCTGACAAGCCCCAGAGACATCCTCTCTCCTGCTTGTCAAAGGCCCTTTCATAAATCGATCGTCACCATCACAGGGCACAGTGTCGTCGTTTTCGAAAGCAGAACCCCCTGATGTCGAGTCACCATACCTATTCACCTGGTGCCCGGTTTTTGTTTATTGCAGCGGCATTTGTCATTGTGGTTGCTGGCCTGCGCACCGCTGAAGCCATTATCGTCCCCTTCTTGCTTTCATTATTTGTTGCCGTCATCAGTAGCCCCTTTCTTTTTTGGCTACAAAAAAGAAAAATCCCTGACGCACTGGCGCTCTTGATCGTCATGCTGGCCGTACTCGCCGTTATTACGCTGCTTGCTATATTTATTGGTGGTTCACTCAACGATTTTTCCAGAGCGCTGCCAAGCTACCAAACTCGTCTTCAGGAAGACCTCAATGCAGCTTTAACCTGGCTCACCGCTCAAGGCATAGCTTTACCCATGGAAGAAATCAAGGCCTCCTTTGACCCGGGTATGGTTATGGGTTTGGTCGGCATCCTTTTTAGCAGTCTCAGCGGAGTTTTGACTAATGCCTTTTTTATTCTTCTTACTGCTTCATTTATCTTACTTGAAGCGGCGAGTTTTCCCAAAAAAATATTAAAAATATTAGATGACCCAGAGGCCTCCATGAGTCATTTCAGCACCTTAACGGACAATGTGAAACGCTATGTTGCAATGAAAACGGCAGTCAGCCTGTTGACAGGAGCAATCATTGCCACTTGGCTGGCGATCATCGGTGTTGACTATCCCTTGCTATGGGGACTGTTGGCTTTTCTTTTTAATTACGTACCCAATATTGGCTCCATTATTGCGGCTGTCCCGGCTGTTTTTCTAGCCTTGGTACAATCCGGAGCAACCCTTGCGCTTGCCGCTGCTGCAGGCTATGTGGTGGTTAATATTGTTGTCGGCAGCATGATTGAACCCCGACTCATGGGGAAAAGTTTGGGTCTGTCTACCCTAGTGGTGTTTTTATCTCTGGTCTTTTGGGGTTGGGTACTGGGCCCAACCGGAATGTTACTTTCCGTCCCACTCACCATGGTGGTTAAAATTGCGTTGGAAAGCCATGATAAAACACACTGGCTGGCCATTATGTTAGGCTCTGAGCATGAGTCACATTCAAGCATCAAAAAACCTCAGAGCTAAATAAAAAAAAGTCTTAAGTTAATATGAAAACTTTAAAAAAACTTAATGTTATTTTCTCTTTCCTACTGCTGCTTATCCTAATCTCGACAACCCCTATTTCGGCCGCAACCCAAAAAAAAATAATCACTGAAAAAGATACAGCCCAATCCAATAAGCTAATAGAAAAACAATTGCATTGGTCACAACTTGAATACCAAGCAAGCAAATTCGGCTTTTCAGTTAAGTCAAAAATCAAGCTGGTTTCTCTGCCAATAGCTCAAAGCAATGCTATGCTAATAAAACCTGAACCCGAGCATGCCGTATCCAGTATAAGTAAAAATAATTACTACATGACTTTACACACTCAATTATTAGGTAGAGACCTGCAAACAATGGTCTGGTTCGATCCGGCTGATGTCCGCGCACTACAACGAGTCCACCTCGAAACAGGAACGAGAAAAAACGAATATAAAGCCTATCGTTTCACCCAGAATGGTACGTTTATGATTCGAAAAAAGCCTACAGCTACAGAAGTTGGGCGGCCCCATGAAAACTGGACAAATATCGACAGAGAATATTCCAGGATCACTCACAAACCCGCCAATCAATTCATGGCAGAACCCGCCTCTCTGTTTTACATCGTCTCCGTTGCTGATTTAACAAAACCGGGCGACAGTATAGAGCTGCCTATGTTATCCAGAGGTAACGTCATTATGGTCAAGCTCACTGTCGAAAAACAAAAAACATATCGCTCTGATTATACAAAAAAACAACCGACTGGAAACAGTGAAGTAAAAAAAGATGTCGAAGCATTGGAAATATCAATACGCGCCCGCCCCTTAAATGAATCCAATGAGACCTATAATCTCAAGTTGGCGGGTCTTAAAGGTAATTTACGTTTTATTATTGATCAAGAAACACACATTCCACTAGAACTCAACGGCAACATGAAAATTCTCGGCACCGTCCGGTTTAAACTCAAACATGTCGTAGTACACTGATAGGTGTATATTAAGCAATGAAATTTACAGTCGATAAATTTAGGCAATGGCCTAACAAACGTATTACGCTATTAGGCATGTCGGGGGTGGGTAAGACTCGTATCGCCAACAAACTCATGCATGGCAACTGGTTCCATTATTCAGGCGATTATAGAATCGGTACCCGCTATTTAGATGAACCCATTCTCGACAATATTAAACAAAAAGCGATGCAAATTCCCTTTTTGAATGATTTACTACGTACCGATTCAATTTATATTTGCAACAATATCACCGTAGAAAATTTAAAGCCTGTCTCTAGCTTCTTAGGGAAATTAGGCAACCCAGAACTGGGCGGACTGCCTTTGGATGAATTTAAATATCGCCAAGAACTTCACCGACAAGCTGAAATTGCCGCGATGAATGACGTTCTGGGCTTCATAAAAAAAGCGTGTAACCTTTACGGTTACCAACACTTCATTAATGATGCGGGGGGGAGTGTTTGTGATCTTGATGAACAGAACGTACTGGATACGTTAGCAAAACATACCTTGATACTCTACATCAAAGCCTCAGAAAAAAATGAAAAAGAGCTCATTAGACGTGCAGAGCGGGATCCAAAACCATTATATTACCGAGAGCGTTTTCTTGATGAACAACTGTCGGCTTATCTGCAAGAACAACAGATTAATTATATCGCGCAGATGGATCCAGATGATTTTGTAAGATGGATATTCCCTAAACTTTTTTATTCCCGCATCCCTCGTTACGAAGCCATTGCAAAAAAATATGGTTACACCGTAAGTACTGACGAATTGGCTACTGTTGAAGGAGAAGACAGTTTTATCGCGCTCATCGAAACCGCAGTTGCTCGTACCTCATAACGGACGCTATTATGCCTTTAGTTGCACACTCTAATTTACCTACTTTTGATCGACTCAAACGAGAAGGATCATCTATATTACAGCCCACAAAGGCAGACCATCAAGACATCCGTGAGCTGCATATCGGCTTGCTCAATATGATGCCGGATTCCGCTCTGCCCGCAACAGAACGGCAATTTTTCCGCCTGGTTGGTGAAAGCAATCAAATAGCTCAATTTTATATTCACCCCTTTACATTGAATGAAATACCACGCTCAGCAAACACGAGAGAATATATAAAAAAATATTACGAGCCTTTTGAAAATTTACAAAAAACTGGCCTGGATGCCCTCATTATAACCGGAGCAAATGTATCCCAACCTGACCTGGCTGCCGAGCCATTCTGGAAACCCTTAATCAAAGTGATTGACTGGGCCTATGAAAATGTCACGTCAACCCTGTGCTCCTGTTTAGCCTCACATGCGGTATTACAACTCAGGCACAATATAAAGCGAAAGCGTCTACCTGAAAAAAAATGGGGCGTATACCAGCACGAAGTACTTAACCCAGAGCACCCTTTAGTTAAAAATATCAATACCCGCCTGGATGTACCGCATTCCCGCTTTAACGAAATTACCCGAGAACAATTCGAGCAAGCCAAGCTGCCTATCCTGATAGAAAGCGCTACAGCGGGAGTACATTTGGCAGTCAGTGAAGATTTATTCCGTATCGTCTATTTCCAGGGACATCCTGAATACGACACCATCAGCTTGCTTAAAGAATACAAGCGAGAAGTCACCCTATTTCATCAAAACAAATATAGTAGCAATTACCCTGTGCATCCTGAACACTATTTTTGCCGACAAACACAAGCGATCCTGGACGAACACCAACATCGTGTAATGAGTGCAAAACGCGATCACACGCCTTTACCCCACTTTCCTGATAAAATCATCGTGCCAAGGTTACACAATACCTGGCATGATACCGCTGAAGCGGTATTAAATAACTGGATTGGCAAGGTCTATCAACTCACTAACCAAAACCGCACCTTGCCCTATATGAGTGATATTGATCCATCAGACCCATTAAAACTAAAATAAGCACTCGATTACCAACCTATTAATTGATATCATCCTGCCAAACATTGGTTTAGCTATATATAAAATGTATTATTGAAACAAACATCAAGCGGTAGCAGAACAAACTACAAAATTTAAATGCTTTTTCAGAAAACCAAATTAAAGCCGTTAACACCATTATGTAAAAATTAAAACGACGCGTGAAACCGTAAGAGAGCCCAGTAAAACAATAAACTGCCAACAGTGACGGATACACTAAATACTATGTTTATTTCACAAAGCAAAATAGTCATTACAAAAAGTAGCTATGCGCATGATGAGAGCATAGACATGCACAACATTAATCCTTGTTTTTTAAGTAGAAAAAATTGGATATCCAATCCACCGTTGAATCTATATGAAACGGCATCCCACTATTTGGCACATCAAATTTCTCGCTTACCTAGTACTTTAGTCAACCATGTTCAACGCATCTCTTTGCATGCTGCGGCAAAAAATCCGGAACAAACCTATGCCGCTTTGCTTGACCTCTATTTAATACTGGGCGAAAAAGGAGAAAAATTGCGTAAACGATTGCTGTTCCAGTGCAAAGAAGTTCTTGAGGATGATCAATATCAAGTGCTCAGCACACTCGCTATTCGCTCAAACAATACGCAAAATGAATACCCATTGCAGCCCCACTCCATACTATGTAAAAAACCATTGAGCAACAACCTCGTCGCCAAAGCAGAACCCAATCAAGAACGACTTCTACAAAATGTGATCGATGAAGGACGTTACTTAGTCGATTGCGGGCAACTTGACGAAGCACAGGCACTGCTTGAACAGGCACTCATTAAATCGCCTGAGCGAGCCGATATAGCAACTGACTTACTAGAGATCTACCGTTACACTCGGAACAAAAACGCCTTATCCGAAACGTTGAAACAACTCGCGGCAACCCCGTTTAAAGATACTGAAAAATGGGAAGCACTCGCTTCGGAATTAGACTAGAATAACCATCAACTAGAGAAAAATTGATGAGTAAAGTGGCAGAAAAACCGTTATTAATAGCAGCAATAGGTATGGACAGCAGAGCATGTGAAGTCTTGCGCATGTCCTTTCAAGGGCCTGGAAAGGGCTGCTGTTTCCTCGTTGATGAAGGCGCAGCCGAAGCCATCATTTTTAACATGGACACCCCTGACGCGAAAAACATTTGGAATAAATACCGCGCTCAACACCCAAAAAAACCCACGATAGTTATGGCTTTAAAAAAGCCGGACTTCGATGATATTTATTTTATTGGAAAACCGGTACGCATAGAACAGTTAATTCAAAAAGTTAATGTCATCAAAAAAGATCTGGCAGCCCTAAAAGAAGAATTAGACGAGACTGAAATTATTCTGGAAACCTCTCCCCTTGATGGCATAAATACGGTCACACCTACTGAAAAAATAGAGGAACCCACAGACTCAATCACTTCATTCAAACAATTACCAGAGCTCGATCATGAATTCTGTGGCTCCAGCCCGGATATTGATCTATCAAAGCCAGATAAAAAGCAAGCCGCATTTTATAACCCCAGCGATTTTTTACAAGCTCGTTTGCAATGGGCCACAGAAACAGCCAACAACGAAGGTATTGCCTTACAGATAACCGTCAAAGTTAATAATGATTGGAAAGTCATTATTTTCCTGCCACAAAGCAAGAGAATTATTAATGGGCTTTCAGACTTTCAACTCCGTGTTGTCTGTACGGCACCTAAATATTGCACGGCGGTGAAAGTAAAACGATTTTCCACTGAGGATTCACAAAATCTTGAGGAAAGGGCCAACAATCATGGGTCCGTTGAATCTTTAAAGCCTTTTATGTGGAAAGTCGCACTATGGACAGCCAGAGGACGTCTACCCGTGGGTACCAGCCTCACTACGCCGATCAAGCTCAAACACTGGCCTAACCTAACACGCTTGCAAAACACGCCCAACATCATGCGAATAGCGACTATAATAAGTGATCAACCTCGTCCTTTACCTCTTGTCGCAAAGGTGTTAAATATTCCACAACGACATGTGTTCTCATTTTATGCCGCCATGTGTAGCATAAAGCTAACTGAGTCTGTTGAGACCAGCCCAGAAAAGACGACCAAGGTAACCGTTACCAAGCATAAACAGCGTGGCCTGTTTGGACGCATCCTGAAACGTTTAATTGGAAGACGCTAACACTAATGAGTACATATAAAATTATATTCACCGGCCCTGTAGGCTCAGGAAAAACCACGGCTATTGGAGCCATAAGTGATGTCCCTGTAGTCAGAACAGATGAACGTGCCAGTGATATGACAAAAAACCGGAAAAAAGAAACCACCGTAGCCATGGACTATGGTGCCTTGTTTCTTGATGAAAATGATAAAATACATTTGTATGGCACACCCGGGCAAGAAAGATTTAATTTCATGTGGGATATTCTAACCCAAGGTGGCCTTGGACTGATTTTATTGATAGACAACACTCGAACAGATCCCTTTAAAGATATGCATTTTTTTCTCGACTCTTTTAAAGACTTCATTGCCGATAAAAAACTTGTTCTCGGCATCACTCGAATGGATTTACACAATACTCCAGAAATAGAGGAGTATCACAAGCAACTGGCCAGCCGAGGATTAAACCCTCCCGTATTTGAGGTCGATGCACGCCGCAGAGAGGATGTCTCTTTACTTGTGCAGGCACTTTTGTACTCTCTGGATCCTTGGCTTGGAGAGTAGCATGTCAGAATCTGCATACACACTGCTCACCGAGCAGCACTATATTCTCCCCACGCCTGCGGGTGCCTATTACGCTGCCTCTGCCAATATGGACGACCCTGCTCGCCAGTTGTTATTTGCATTAATGTCGTATGACACCATCCAGCTCCTTGATAAAAGCCAACTGTGTCGCTGGACATCAAAAGACGAGGAACAAGATGCACTTGAGATACTCTACCGACTACAGCAATTAGGCTGGGTCACGACCTACAATGAAATAAAAAAAGCCCCTTCAGGCAGCATTCAAGATGCCTTGCCAGAAATAATAAAACAATTATCCGGCTCAGAGCGCGCACTGCTTTCGGATCAAGAGGGGTTCTATCTTTCTACTTGTGGTTTTTCACACGAGACCGCCGAAGAACTTTCAGCACTAAGTGCCGATCTTGCCTCACTACATGCCAGGCATAGCGGTTTACTACACAGTAATCTGAGCATCAACTCTGCTGCGTGGGCTATAGTGGATGCCTCGGCCAATGGTCATATCGGATTTTGGCCCCTGTACATAGGCTCGCAACGCTTTGCTTTAGTGGTATCAGGGATGCCGCAATTCAACCAAGAAGCCTATGTAGACCTAGTCTGGATGTTAAGCAAACGTTATGCAAACAACTAAACTTCCAGAGCATGATACCGATAAATCCTTCAAAATTAGCGTAAACTAACTCTCAATTTAAAATACCAATTTTAACAACCCTAAACAACTAAAAGACTAGGAGTCTAAAATGCGAGCAGATCTACTAAATTCAATTTTGAGTGACCTTAACGGCAGTTCTGCTGATATTGAAGCATCCGCCGTTATTTCTACTGACGGTCTTATGATGGCCGCCATGCTACCGGCTAACATGGATGAAGATCGTGTTGGTGCTATGGGTGCCGCCATGCTTTCACTGGGTGACCGTACAGGCCAAGAACTTGAACGAGGTGATCTAGAACAAATTTTAATAAAAGGTGACAAAGGCTATGTCCTGATGACCTATGCTGGTAACGATGCGGTCATCACCGTACTCACTAAAGCTAACGCAAGATTAGGCTTGATCTTTCTCGATGTGAAACGAGCAGCAGAAGCCGTGACCAAGGTACTATAAATGAGGATGAGCTTTTATGGGTATCGATAAAGATTTAGAAGATGCATTGCGAGTTTTTCAGCATATTGGCGGACTCAGCGACAAAGATAAAGCGTTACTTAAAAAACATGGGCCGGATCTTATTCCCTTTATTCCCGCAGTAACGGATGCATTTTATCAGCAATTGCTTGACGAAGAACAAACGGCAAAATATATTGAAGGACGTGTCGAGCATCTCAAATCAACTCACATTAATTGGATAAGCAGTCTGTTTTGTAGTGACTACGATGATGCCTTTATGGAGGCTCAGCTAAAAATTGGTGTCGTTCATGTTGAAGTCGGCATCCCGCCTTTGTTTGTCGCTTCCAGCATGAGTTACTTACGCTCAGCTATGGCTAAAGTTATTGAAAAAGAACTCAAAGACAAAGTACAGTGCATAACTGAGCTCTCTGGTGCGATTGTTCGAGTATTAGATCTGTGTCATTTTTTGGTCGATTATGCTTATGAAAAAGACAGACTAAAAAGACTGACTCAAGCAACCGGCTTATCTTTGCCATTGTTAGAAAATTTAATCGCACTCAAAAAACCTAAATAGTAAAAGCCATCTTTTTCTCCCACTTCGACTCCTATACCCGTTTTAAAACGCCATTATAAAAAACGTCACAAACATAAAAAATTTTCAGTCAGAAACGATTGAGGCTTACCCCCGGAATAGGCATAAAATTACTGAAAAAATGTAATTAAAAATCGCCTTCATATACTCAATATCCTGCCGATAACAAGCTTAATTCAGACAATTAAGAATGACACTATGGCAACAACAGCACAGAACCCACTCAGTGGACTCGCCCATCATTTGGTCAATCACGACTTTTTAAATGAACAACAAGCTCTGGAGGCACAAACACAAGCAGACAAAGAAAAAACCCCATTCATTTCTTACGCGGTAAAAAATGAACTGATTGACAGCCTGGCCACGGCAGAAAGTGCAGCGAATGAGTTTGGTGTACCACTCTTTAATTTGGATGCCATGGATATGGATCGGACTGCGGTTGAATTAGTTGCAGAAGACCTGATTCGTAAACATCATACTTTGCCACTCTATAAACGTGCCAACCGTCTATTCGTGGCCGTTTCTGACCCCACTAATCTCCAGGCACTGGATGAAATCAAATTCCATACCGGGCTTAATACAGAACAAATTTTAGTTGATGAAAAAAAACTGGCAGAAGCTATCCATCAATTTGTAGAATCACAAAACTCTGCTATGGCCGACCTTGACAGCGACGATTTTGATGGTCTTGATGACCTGGAAGTCACCGGAGGGGAGGAAGAACCAACAGATGCAAATGAAGATGCTGATATAGATGATACGCCCATAGTCCGTTTTGTAAATAAAATATTGCTGGATGCGATTAAAAAAGGGGTCTCGGATATTCATATGGAACCCTATGAAAAAACGTATCGTGTCAGATACCGTCTGGATGGCGTCCTCCAGGAAGTAGCCTCCCCGCCCAATAATTTGGCAAATAAAATTGCATCGCGCATTAAAGTCATGTCGCGACTGGACATCTCTGAACGGCGGGTGCCGCAAGATGGCCGAATGAAAATGCATCTATCCAAAAACCGTGCGATTGATTTTCGGGTTAGCACCTGCCCCACGCTATTCGGCGAAAAAATTGTTATGCGGATTCTCGACCCAACCAGTGCCTCTTTAGGCATTGAAGTTTTAGGCTATGAAGCAGATCAACAACAACTCTTTCTCGATGCCATACACAAACCATATGGGATGGTTTTAGTCACCGGCCCCACCGGCAGTGGTAAAACAGTCTCGCTCTATACTGCACTGAGTATTCTGAATACGGCGGATCGCAATATCTCTACCGCCGAAGACCCCGTCGAAATTAATCTGCCAGGCATCAATCAGGTGAATGTCAATCCAAGAGTAGGACTGACCTTTTCTTCTGCGCTCAAAGCCTTTTTGCGACAAGATCCCGACATTATCATGGTCGGTGAAATCCGCGATATGGAAACGGGTGAAATTGGTATAAAAGCCGCTCAAACTGGTCATATGGTGTTATCAACGTTACATACCAATGATGCACCGCAAACCTTAACACGTTTAATTAATATGGGTATTGCTCCGTTTAATATTGCTTCAGCCGTCTCCCTGATTATCGCGCAAAGACTGGCGCGACGACTATGCGAACAGTGCAAAACACCGGTCAACATTCCAACAGATGCCTTGCTGCGCGAGGGATTCAAAGAAGAACAAATTGAAGGAATACAGGTTTTTTCTGCGGCAGGTTGTGACGACTGTAGCAAAGGCTATAAAGGCAGGGTGGGGATTTATCAAGTCATGCCGATATCAGGAGCAATGGGCAAGCTTATCATGGAAGGCGGTAACGCTTTACAACTGGCCGCATTAGCAAAAAAAGAAGGCATCAACGATCTGCGTCAATCCGGTTTACTAAAAGTTAAAAGCGGATTAACCAGTCTGGAAGAAATTAACCGAGTCATCACGGGATAATTATGGCAGCTAAACAACAGCAAATAAAAATACACACTTTTCTCTGGGAAGGACTGGACAAAAGAGGCAATCGGATCAGCGGTGAAACCAGCGGCCCTGGCCCTGCTTTGGTTAAAGCCCAGTTACGTAAGCAAGGCATCAACCCAACGAAAGTAAAGAAAAAAGCAGTGGCTTTATTTGCCTCTGCACAAAAAATCACTCCCAAGGATATTGCTATCTTTAGTCGTCAAATGGCGACAATGATGGGCTCTGGCGTGCCGCTGGTTCAATCCTTTGAAATCATCGGTAAAGGCAATGAAAACAAATCCATGTCCAAACTGGTCATGGCAATTAAAACGGATGTAGAAGGGGGCAATACCTTTGCTGAGTCGCTGGCAAAGCATCCTCTGTACTTCGATTCTCTTTATTGCAATTTAGTCCATGCGGGTGAAGAAGCCGGTATTTTAGAAACGCTGCTGATTAAAATTGCCATTTATAAAGAAAAAATGGAAGGGATTAAAAGTAAAATCAAAAAAGCAATGATGTATCCAGCAGCCATCGTCATTGCCGCTTTTGTCGTCACCGCGATATTAATGATTTTTGTTGTCCCTCAATTTGAAAGCATGTTTAATAACTTTGGTGCAGATCTACCCGCACTGACTCAGTTTGTTGTCAATTTATCCGAAATTTTTCAAGAATATTGGTGGGTTATGTTTGGAGGCATTGGCCTTACCGTTTGGTTTATTGTACAACTGAAACGAAGATCCAAAGCGTTTAATATCACCTTGGATAAAGTGTCCTTGCATCTGCCTATCGTCGGTGAAATTCTGCGTAAAGCCACCATTGCTCGTTTTGCCCGAACTTTATCGACCATGTTTGCTGCTGGGGTTCCTTTGGTCGAAGCCCTCAATACCGTTGCTGGCGCGGCAGGTAACGTAGTATACGCCGAAGCCATCATCAAAATGCGGGACGATGTTTCCACAGGTTTAACATTAACAAGTACCTTGAAACAAACCAATTTATTTCCTAATATGGTCGTACAAATGATCGCGATTGGTGAAGAATCGGGCGCTCTGGATGCCATGCTAGGTAAAGTCGCTGATTTTTACGAGGAAGAAGTTGACGATGCCGTCGAAGGTTTAAGCAGCTTATTAGAACCCATCATCATGGCCGTATTGGGCGTTTTGATTGGCGGACTGGTGATTGCGATGTACTTGCCTATATTCAAAATGGGCGCAGTCGTATAAAATTATTGCTCAGCGTCGTTATATTTTGCCCTCATACCAGATCATAAAATAACATGAACATGATTGACTTACTGCAAGCCAGCCCCAGTGCATTGATGCTCTCTACCGGTGTTCTAGGATTGCTGGTAGGTAGTTTTCTCAATGTTGTCATTCACCGCTTGCCGAAAATGATGGAACAGGACTGGGGGGCACAATGCCGTGAATTTTTGCACCTCGAAGACACCGGGCTAAAAGAATCTAAAGACAACCAATATAACCTCATTACGCCACGCTCCAACTGTACACGATGCCAAAACCCGATTGCGGCCTATGACAATATCCCGATATTGAGTTATCTCTTTTTAATGGGTAAATGTCGCTATTGTAAAACGCCTATTTCACTGCGTTACCCTATAATAGAAATCATAACCGGGATTCTTTCGGTTATGGTGGCCTGGAAATTTGGATTGACCTGGGCTATGGGCGCGGCACTGATACTGACCTGGTGCTTGATTGCACTGAGCATGATCGATTTCGATACACAATTACTGCCTGACAATATCACTTTACCTTTACTCTGGCTGGGGCTGGGGCTGAGTCTTTTTTCAGTATTTACAGATATGCAAAGCAGTATTATTGGCGCTATGGCCGGTTATCTCAGTCTTTGGAGTATTTATCATATTTTTCGCCTGGTCACGGGCAAAGAAGGTATGGGCTATGGTGACTTTAAACTGTTTGCGGTATTCGGTGCCTGGTTAGGTTGGCAATGTTTGCCTATCGTGATTTTATTATCCTCTTTAGTCGGTGCTATCGTGGGTCTCAGTATGATTATATTTCAAGGTCGTGATAAAAATACGCCCATTCCCTTTGGCCCTTATATTGCTATAGCAGGTTGGATTTACTTAATCTGGGGAAATGAAATCAGTCATGCGTATTTCCAGTTTTTTGCATTCTAAATTCGACATGTTAAAAATTGGTCTTACAGGCGGTATCGGCTCGGGTAAATCAACAGTCGCATTAATATTTGAGAAAGAAGGCATTCCTGTTATTGATGCCGACCGAATCAGCCACAACCTGGTTTTGCCTGGAAAACCCTGCTTAAAAAAAATTATTCATTGTTTCGGTCAATCTATACTACACACAGATGGCAGCCTGGATCGAACTAAACTCAGAAAACAAGTTTTCAATCATCCTGACCTACGAAAACAGCTCGAAGCCATCATGCACCCTACCATCACGGCAGCAATACAGACTCAGGCCAATGCCGTCATTGCACCCTACTGCATCTTAGCTATCCCACTATTAATCGAAACACAACTACAACATATTGTCGATAGAATACTCGTGATCGATCTGTCTGAAAAACGACAGCTAGAACGCGTAAAAAAACGTAGCATACTCCCCTCCGATGAAGTAACAGCGATCATGAATGCTCAAGTCTCTCGTCAGGAACGACGACTTCAGGCACATGATATTATCGACAACAATGGCGATATTGATTTATTAAAACAAGAAGTTATGAAACTTCATGCGCTTTATTTAAATCTCTCCCAACTTAAAAACAATCTTTGATTCTGACAATATCTAATGTGTTAAAATAAAACCCAGCTTAACTAACTGGGTGACCTTAATGGTATTAGCACCAATAAAAACCAAACGCTCTCTTCTACTATAGATCATTCATAAAAAGATTGATCTATTTAAAACCCCAATAAAAATATCAGCGGATCTTAATTTTTAGTGAATACAACGATCACATACGAACAGCCATTAAACGAACGCATTCGAACCTTAATGCGTCTTGAATCATTATATAGCCAAATACAATCGAACCTGTCAGGAGAATTGCCGACGGACAGTAGGAATGCAGTTAATACGCTTCTTGAAATACAACATATTTTTTCCAGAACCGACATCAAAACCGACATTTTAAAAGAATTAGAAAGGCTATCTAATGCGTTCGAATTACTCAGCAAAAACCCCAATGTTGACAGCACAAAACTGTCGTCAATATTGGAAGAACTTAACCTATTTATCGGGATTCTTCATGATCATCACGGCCCTATAGGGCAACAACTCAAGAAAAATACATTACTTAACAGTATTCGTCAGCGCTCCAGCATTGCTGGAGGATCCTGCGGCTTTGATTTACCTGGATTTCACTTCTGGTTATCGAAAATAAATAAAGAGCGCTTATCTGATCTGACAGACTGGCTTTCACATTTCGAAATTATGTTAAAAGCGACCGAATTAATGTTGCGCATGATGAGAGAGAGTGCTTCCATTACAACAGAATGCGCTACTGAGGGGTTTTTCCAAAAAGACCTGGATACGACATCGCCCTGCCAATTAGTTCGTGTTACGGTACCAATCGATTGCTCTTATTATGCAGAAATCAGCGGCAGCAAACACCGTTTTTCAATTCGTTTCATGCAACTTCGACTTACAGAGAAAGATATCGTAAGCGACAATGACATTGAATTTAAGCTCACCTGTTGCGTATTATGAGCACTGTTTCTTGTCCTAATTGTGGAAAAATAATAAAGTGGACAAACAAAAATCCGTATCGCCCATTTTGCTGCCACCGATGCCAACTTATTGACCTGGGAAAATGGGCAGATGAATCACACCGTATAAAAGGCGAACCCACTGACCTGAACCTGGATCAAAATATCATGAATGAACCAACCTAACAAATAGGAATGAAACACTCAGAAAAAGACGTGGTGACACACACAAAAAAATGGATACGCGACCTGGTTATAAAACATAATTTATGTCCTTTTGCTCGTCACCCTTTTCGTCATGAACTCATTCGCTACGTTGTATCATGGACTCATGCAGAGCAAAATATCGTTGACGAGCTCATCAATGAACTACTCTATCTAAACCACAGTGATGCAAAAACCATTGAAACCACCTTGCTCATTACACCACTTTGCTTTGCCCAATTTGAACGCTACAATGCATTTTTGGATATTGTAGACAACATCAATGACAAACTGGGATTAAATGGCACTCTGCAAGTCGCCTCTTTCCACCCGGATTATTGCTTTTCAGGGCTTTTGCCGAATGATGTAAAAAATTTTAGCAATCGCTCTATATACCCGATGTTTCACCTCATCCGAGAAGCAAGCATTAGTACCGCGCAAAAAACTGATGTAGATATTGATAACATTCCCAATAACAATATGGCTCTTTTGGAGCGCATAGGCTTAAAAAATATCCAGGCTCAGCGAGAACATTGCATACAGCCTGATTCATCGAAATTAAAAGGTAAATAATCTCTCATGCGCATCATTACAGTCAACGTCAATGGTATCCGTGCTGCAGCGCGCAAAGGCTTTTTCCCTTGGCTGGAAAAACAAAATGCGGATGTTATCTGTCTTCAAGAAACGAAAGCCCAGGTACACCAACTCTCACAAGAAGAACATTTTTTACGTGGATATCACTGTTATTTTTTTGATGCTGAAAAAAAAGGATACTCTGGCGTCGCCTTATTCTGTAAAGAGGAGCCTAAGCGAGTTATTAAGGGCTTAGGTCAAAGTTTTGCTGATATGGATGCTGAAGGGCGTTATATTCAAGCTGATTTCGATCATCACTCTGTCGCCTCTCTTTATTTGCCCTCTGGTTCAGCAAAAGAAGAACGACAACTCGTCAAATACAGCTTTATGGAACGCTTCGATACACATCTGAAAAAATTAAAAAAACAACGCAGAGAGTTCATTATCTGCGGCGATTATAACATTGTACACAAAGAAATTGACATCAAAAACTGGAAAAGCAACCAAAAAAACTCAGGATGTCTCCCGGAAGAACGGGCTTGGCTAGATCAATTATTTGGTAATAGAGGCTTTATTGATGCCTTCAGGGTCGTTAATCAAGAAAAAGCGCAATACACCTGGTGGTCTAACCGGGGACAAGCATGGGCCAATAATGTGGGGTGGCGCATTGACTATCAAGTCTGCACACCAGGACTCAAGTCGGCTATTTCTGCCGCTCATATTTATAAAGACGAGCGCTTTTCAGATCATGCTCCCCTTATCATTGATTACGAATTATAAACCCCTAAGCGTATTGAAAGTTTCTATTGTTTTTTCAACTTTATGTGGCGGTAAAATATGCGCGACAAGACGCACTTTAGGATCGATCACCATTAAAGCCGCATAATGGGTCACCAGATATTCAGCCCCCTTGTCGAGTTGTGTCACATCTCTGATTAGATCATGTGTTTTAACATCTTCAAAATCATAAATGCCGCCCAATTCGAGCGCTAACCGATCTAACTCGTCTTTCTCTCCCGTCGCACCAATAAATGAGTTGTTAAAGTAACTAACAAAATCATCCAATTTAGCAAAATCATCACGAAAAGGGTCAACGGAAACAAAAACAAATTGCACATCATCCAGCCCCCCTGGGCGCTTCTTTAGCTTTTTAGCAACCACATTCATTAACGACATGGTCGCCGGGCAAATATCAGGACAATGCGTATACCCAAAAAACAAAATTGACCACTTGTCTTCAAAGCGCGCTTCATTAAAAACCCTCCCTTTATTATCATGCAATGTGAAATTCGGAATGGATACCGGTTTATTAAACACCCTCACCCCCGGCGTGTTTATTTCAGGAGGCGTATCCTGACTATTCATTACGAAATAACCGCCCCCTGCCAAGACCAAGACCACCCCGCATGCCATAATGACCTGTTTCATATTCATGAATCACTGCCCACCCTACTCTGAATTTGAATTGCCTTACTGAACAAAACCGTACTGCACTCTTCCTGGCCCAAATTCCTGCTTGGATATACTCACAGTCAACCCTTTTTTAAAGAACATCGCTGCAGATGGCACCACTTCGATCACATTTCCATTATTTAAACGGACGCTAAACATTTTTTTTTCTTTTCCTGTTGCATCCGTTGTTGTCTGCTCTGTTTCCAAGACACCAAATAATACAGATTCTATGGCGGTGGTTTCAACATGTCGAAACTGGGAATACCCGACCATACCGCCACTCAACACGGCTAATAATATAAAACCACCCAAAAATTTGATTTTCCTGAGACGCTCTCTACGCAAGATTTCATCTAAAACAAAATGGGAATTTCGTTTCACTTTAGTTTTCCAATAGACTCATTTGCAGTATTATACGCCATTAGCCTATTTTTGACGCTGCTTTTGAGGTACATTATGAAATCCAGATTAATATTTTCTTTCTTATGTGTAAGTGTATTGCTTGCCATACCCGCCTATAGTGAAGAAATAGGGAGTGTCAGCACGACTTTCAAACTGATCGGAGCCAACAATAAAATTGTGATTGAAGCTTTTGACGACCCGGAAATTTCGGGGGCAACCTGTTATTTAAGCCGCGCAAAAAAAGGGGGGGTCTCAGGCAGTCTGGGACTTGCCGAAGACTCTGCCGATGCGTCCCTTGCCTGTCGTCAAACAGGGCCTATCTCGCTACCCGAAAAAGTAAGCAATGGTAAATCCGATGGTAAACGAGTTTTTAAGAAAAACACCTCCCTTCTCTTCAAAACAATGCAAGTTGTCCGTTTCTATGACAAAAAACGGAATACACTCATCTATTTAACCTATAGCGATAGAATTATCGAAGGCTCACCAAAAAATAGTGTTTCTGCAATTCCGATCGTAAATTATAAATAGCGAACGTTCACAATCAAATGGCTAGACCGCTTACTTGTTCTCTATAATAAACGATTAAGCGGAGGACTGAATCAGAAAATGGGAACCTTGAGCGATA
>CAYQVF010000054.1:6591-24794 GCA_964421045.1 uncultured Chromatiaceae bacterium | reverse complement strand
CAGTGCCCCGAACCCTAAACACTTTGAGCCTACCCTAAATAGCTACATAATGAGTACAGGAGATGATTTCAAAGAAATTTCGCCACAGGAATCAAGTTTGTGGCCATAAGGCCGAATTATTATGCTGAATACGGTAAGAATTCAAATTCATAACAAGATCCATGGTTTTGGATACAACATAACTACATAAACAGCATGACAAAAATATATAGCCATAGTAAAAGCACAAACCATGATATTGATACTCGTTATCGTACGATATTAGATAATATTGCAGACGGTGTTCTTGTTATTGACCAACACAGCAACATCATTGAATGTAACGCCAGAATCACCACTCTGTTTGGTTACAACATGAGCAACTTACTGAACAATAATATTGCCATGTTAATACCTGATGAATTCACACCAACACATCCTCACTTTATAAAACAGTATTTAACAACCGGCAAGCCAAAAATTATGGGGGCACGCCGCTATGTAAAAGGAATACGTTCAGACAAATCAACCCTTACGCTGGAAATCTCCATCAGCAAATGCCTCATAAAGGGCGAAACTTACCTCATTGGGGTGTTACGAGATGCGACTGAGTTAAAACAACTCGACGATGAAAAAAATAAATTAAAGTCCGAACTCGAAACTCGAGTTTTAGAAAGAACCAAAGCACTCAAAACAGCGAACAGAGAACTCAAGCAACTCGCATGGCATGACACATTAACCAATTTGCCCAATCGTAATTTATTTACACAGCACCTCCGTGAGGCTTTAGCTCAGCCCTGCGAAAGCATCATTTTAATTATGATGGATCTTGATCATTTTAAAGATGTAAATGAAACCCTGGGACATCAACGAGGCGATTTGTTACTCAAGGCGGTCAGCAAACGTTTACTGGTGTCCTTAAGAGAAAGCGACATTATTGCTCGCCTTGGCGGAGATGAATTTGCCATTTTATTAACAAAAAATGGCACCTCTGGCGCGCATATTGTGGCAGAAAAAATACTCCGATCAATGGAACCTGCCTTTTCACTTGAAAACCACACCGTTTCTATTAAAGCTAGTTTGGGCATTGCTGTTTTTCCCGAACACGGCACTACTGATGCCGAGTTAATGCAACATGCTGATGTTGCAATGTATGAGGCCAAACGAAAAAAAATAGGCTATCAATTCTACGACTCTAATAATGATCTACACACGCCAGCACGATTAACCCTGGTCACCGAACTCAGAAAAGCATTAAAAAATAAGGAACTACAACTCTACTACCAACCTAAAATAGACACGTTACTTAAACAACCTATCGGTGTCGAAGCCCTCATTCGTTGGCAGCATTCACAGCATGGCCTGTTGTTTCCAGATCAATTCATTCCACTGGCAGAGCAACATGGCCTGATTGATGAACTGACCTATTTGGTCGTCGATCAAGCACTCGCTCAATGTTCACAATGGCATCAGCAAGGGCTCGATATCAGCATTGCCGTTAATCTTTCTGCCAACAATTTAAAACAAGCTTTATTACCAGACAAGATACAAACAATTTTAGAAAAATGGTCTGTCATTCCATCAAAATTGATCCTGGAAATCACCGAAACATCGATCATATCAGAACCGGAAAAAGCACTAAAAATATTGACCAGATTGGACGAAATGGGCATAACCCTCTCGATTGATGATTATGGAACAGGGTATTCTTCTTTGGCTTATGTAAAAAAATTACCAGTAGATGAAGTCAAGATAGATCGCAGCTTCGTAAAAAATATTATTACCGACAGAGAAGACGCCGTCATTGTTAAGTCAACCATTGATCTTGCTCATGAACTGGGTATGCGCGTGGTTGCTGAAGGCGTTGAAGATAAAGAAACCGGAGAGGCCTTAAGCAAGCTCGGTTGTGATTATGTTCAGGGCTATTATTACTCAAAACCCATAGATGCGACACAAATAACCACATGGCTACAACAATTCAAATACCAAGAAGCGGAATAAATACTGCGCGTCCAAGAAAGCTGATCGAAAATAGCGATTGTCGCGGGAGCTAGCTTGGGTCATAGGGATGGCGCAAGACAATGGTTTCATCTCGTTCTGGACCGGTTGAAACAAGATCAATCGGAACACCCACAATGTCTTCTATACATTTTAAATACCGGCGAGCACCATCAGGCAATGCCGCATATTCTTTAATACCGTAAGTCGTCCCCTGCCAGCCTGGCAATTCATCATAGATGGGTTCGCATTGCGCAACAAGTTCTGAGTCCATAGGTAAACGATCGACAACTTCACCGTTACAACGATACCCTGTACAAATGCGAATCGAGGCCAAACCATCCAACACATCAAGCTTGGTAATACATAAACCTGAAATACTATTAATTTGCACCGCTCTTTTCAACGCCACCGCATCAAACCAACCACAACGACGAGGACGCCCTGTGGTCGCACCAAACTCATGACCTTGCTTGGCCAGGTGTGCGCCCATTTCGTCGAACAATTCAGTCGGAAAAGGGCCTGAACCGACACGAGTCGTATAGGCTTTAGTGATCGCCAACACATAATCAATATCACGTGGACCCACGCCGCTACCCGTCGCGGCGCCTCCAGCGGTCGTCGTTGATGAAGTGACATAGGGATAGGTTCCATGATCCACATCCAGCAAAGTCCCTTGCGCACCCTCAAACATAATATTTTGGCCTGCGTCATAACATTGATGTAACAAATGAGGAACGTCCGCGACCAAGGGTTTAATTTTTTCGGCAAGTTCTAGTGTAGTATCCAAAATTTCCTGGAAATCAGCACCCTCCGTTTTATAATATTTTGTCAGCACAAAATTATGGTAATCCAGCACTTCACCCAACTTTACGGCCAATCGTTCGCGATAAAACAAGTCTTCTACACGCAAACCACGGCGAGAGACTTTATCTTCATAGGCTGGCCCAATACCCCGCCGGGTTGTGCCAATCGCAGCCTTGCCACGAGCCGCTTCTCGAGCATGATCAAGCAACACATGGTAGGGCAAAATTAAAGGGCAAGCTGAGCTGATTTTTAGCCTTTTGCGTACAGGTACCCCTGCAGCTTCAAGCTTATCGATCTCAGTTAACAAGGCTTCAGGGGAAACAACGACGCCATTCGCAATCAGGCAAAGTACATTTTCACGCAAGATGCCTGACGGTATCAGATGTAAAACCGTTTTGTTGCCCTCGATAACAAGGGTGTGTCCGGCATTATGCCCTCCTTGAAAGCGCACGACCACATCAACTCGATCAGTCAACAGATCAACAATTTTACCCTTGCCTTCATCTCCCCACTGGGAACCAATAACTACAACATGTTTTGCCATATTACTCTTCTTGCTTAGTAACGACTCAGCAGCGCCCCTAGAAGTCTGTCATTCTAGAAGCCATCTGAGTCGTTACTGTGACTATGACTACTCTTTTGAGTAGTGACCTAACCCTATAGTTGCATACATTGTGCGCTGCACTGCTTTTATAGCAGCATCTAAGGCACGATAGGGCTAACTTATTAATTCATACTAATATTCTACGACAATGAAACCACTGCCCAGCTACCGCGATCATTTTTTATAATTTTTCTGTCGCACCCCAGATGCACAGCCGTTCCCTGTTGACCCGGCAACAAACTAATCACCCTTTCTCCCTCTGCTCTCAAGCTCGAGACCAATTGCAATAAATCAGGATCTGCAGCATAAGGCATCAAAATAGCATTAACAGTGGGTAACGACTCCGCACTCACCCGGATCAATGTTTTAAGGTCAGCACTAAACCCGGTTGCCGGTCGGGCACGACCAAACTGGGCACCGACCTGGTTATAACGACCCCCGCGAGCCAGCTCCCCGCCATGACCCGGGACAAAGGCCGCATAGACCACACCCGTTTTATAGTGATACCCTCGCAGTTCTGCCAAGTCAAAGTGTATTTGCAAACCCGGCAATCGTTGCAACACGTCTGTAGCAACCTGCTGTAATTCATCAAGCGCTTTAATCACCGCATCGGCAGTATCATGTAGTGCCTCCCGCGCTTTTTCAATGACATCCACATCACCATTCAAATCAACCAGGCTCATAAAAATGCTGCGCCATCGATCTGTCAGCCCCCAGACTTCAAACATGTCTTGCATCTCAGGTTTAGCTTTGCGCTGCATCACCTCAAACAAGTGCGTTTCTTGTTGATGCGTCAAGTCCGCAGCTTCAGCCAAGGCGCGAAAAATACCAACATGCCCCAGATCAACATAAATACCCTCAATTCCCGTTGTTAACAGTGTCTCCACCATGAGAGTAACAATTTCGACATCACTTTCAACACCATCATGGCCATACAACTCGGCGCCAACCTGCATAGGTTCACGAGATGCACCATAACTATCCGCTCGTGTATGTAACACGATACCCGCATAACAGAGACGTGATGGATATTCTCGAAGCAAATGATGCGCATCGATCCGCGCGATCTGGGGCGTAATATCAGCACGAGCGCCCATTAAGCGCCCATTCAGTTGGTCTGTAAATTTAAAGGTTTTAAGATCCAGGTCATCGCCTCGCCCAACCAGCAAAGTCTCAAGGTATTCCATAACAGGGGGCATCACCAGTTCGTAACCCCAACCACGAAATAAATCTAGCAACCGTCGCCGTAGACGATCTAAATGTTCCGCTTGCTGAGGCAATAATTCCTCAACACCTTCTGGCAAAAGCCATTGACTATTTATACTCATGATTTATTATCTGAGGATGTAGAGTAACCCTACACCCGCTAACATACTCACTAAACCTGATATTCTCAAAGCGTTATCATCTAATGACAGCATTGAAACCAATGCCTGTCGCATGGTTTTAGGACTCAAAAACGGTATTATACCCTCAATAACCAACAGAAGTGCGATTGCAATCCATAACTCTGCCCACATAGCTGCCCACCCACTCATCATCCACACAAAAAAGCACCCACAAGCAACTCAGGAACAGGTGTATTCCTGAATATGACACTGTGGGTGCTTCTTTTAAGTGGCCTTTTAAACTATGAGTACATTACAAACTATAAAAATATAGCTTGTTAGTTTACCCCGCCCCGTGGATCTTTAAAATATTTAAAGAAATCCGTATTCGGTTCTAACACCATCATATTGCCACCCTTGTTAAAAGAAGCCTTATAGGCGAGTAAACTACGATAAAATGCATAAAATTCTGCATCTTGTGTATAGGCTTTCGCATAAATATCTGCCGCACGTGCATCGCCTTCACCACGCACTCTTTCCGCATCACCATAAGCTTCAGCTAACAATACTGTACGTTGACGATCGGCATCAGCACGAATTTTTTCTGCCGCCTCAGCGCCCTTGGAACGCAAGTCTTTAGCAACCCGTGCCCGTTCTGCCTCCATGCGACGATAAACTGAGCTACTAACTTCTTCGGGCAAATCGATTCGCTTAATACGCAAATCAACGACCGCTATACCAAAATCACTGATTGCTCTATTTGTATTTACGGTCAAAATGTCCATCACCGCTTCACGTTCGCCTGAGACGACATCACGAATCGTTCTTCGACCAAATTGATCCCGTAACTCCTGCTTTACAATTTCAGAAAGACGTTCATTTGCTCTGAGTTGATTCCCCCCCATCGAAACAAAGTAAGCCTTTTCATCCGTAATTCTCCATTTTACAAACGCATCAACAATGACGTTCTTTTTTTCAGCCGTCAAATAACGCTCAGGCTGAGCATCCAACGTGATCACCCGACCGTCGAATTTCTCCACACTTTCCACAAACGGAATTTTAAAATGTAAGCCTGGTTCAAAGTTAGAACCCGAGATCGTACCCAATCGCAAAACAATCACCTTTTCGCGTTCATGCACCGTAAAGATAGATGCAGAAAGCACAATCATGATAATAAATAGCCCGATCAATCCAAATGCTGTTTTTTGCTCCATTATCGTCTCTCCCGACTACGCGATGCATCACGATTTGAAATCATCGGTGGTGCTGAACTCTGTACCTGAGGCACCGCTACGTCCGCTTGCCCTGTAAATTGATTAAAAGTAGACGAAGAACCGGCCTGCTGATTACGTAACTTGTCAAGAGGCAAGAACATCATATTATTCCCCCCTTGAACATCAATAATCACCTTTTCGGTATTCGCCAAGACCCCTTCCATAGTTTCAAAATAGAGCCGCTGCCGAGTGACATCAGGTGCTTTTTTATATTCAGCAAATATTTGAGTGAAACGACTCGCTTCACCTTCAGCCTTGGCCACAACTTGCTCTTTATAAGCGTTGCCTTCTTCGATTTGCCTTGCGGCTAAACCTCGTGCCTTAGGAATAATATCATTTGAATAAGCTTGAGCTTCATTAATTAACCGTTGCTCATCCTCTCGAGCCTTGACCGCATCATGAAATGCATCCTGCACCTGCTCGGGGGGCTGAGCATCCTGCATATTGACACTCGTAATCACGAGCCCCGTCTGATAAAGGTCTAATATGCCTTGCGTTAAGCTACCGACACGGGATGCAATGTCACTGCGACCTTCAGTTAATACAAAATCCATATCACTTTTGCCCACCACTTCCCGCACAGCACTTTCCGTCGCCTGATGCAAAGTTTGAATGGGATCACTCACTTGAAACAGGAAGTCTGCCCCGTTTTTAATGCGATATTGAATCGCAAATTTAATATCGATGATGTTTTCATCTTGCGTCAGCATCAGAGCTTCACTAGGAACAGAAGTGATTCCGTTTTGACCCCGTCCCGACATACGATAGCCAATCTCCGCAGTACGAACTTCATCTACATTAACTTTTTCCACGATACCAATAGGGTAAGGCAACCGCCAATGCAAGCCCGGCTCGGTCATGCTCTGAAATTTACCAAAATGTAATACGATACCTCGTTCTGCTGGCGCGACAATATAAAAGCCGAACGCCAACCAAACCACTAAGCCAATGGCAGCAACAACGCCTAAACCCACAGCACCAATCCCACCCGGCAGACCGCCGCCACCGCCCGTTGAGTTCTTACCGTCGTTACCCCCACCCTTACCTCCAAACAAGCTGCTCAGCTTATTTTGAAGTTTGCGTATCACTTCATCCAGGTCAGGTGGACCTTGATCGTTATTTGGATTTGGCTTACCCCAAGGATCTTTATCCTTGGAATCCCCCGGTTCATTCCAAGCCATGGACTCTCCATCCGTAGTTAGTTAAATTAGGATACTCTGGACTAAAATATGCCAGAACAGTTTTATCTTTTAACACAATCGTAACGTTTAAGTAACAAAAATCCAATGCACAAATCTAAAATTCAGTCTAAATCCTGCAAGTGATCGTCTTTGCGCAGAGCAAAATATTGAGTCGTAGAACGAATGAGCACGTTAGACAAAACCCTAAATATTACATCTAAAATATTTCGTATCATCATGTAGATCAAAGGCTTGCACTGAGAAAAGCGAGTACTCTCAGGATTTCAAGCTCAACAAAAATACCCAATTAATCCCCAAAGAGACTCGATATAGGCTCGCTTTGTTCTCGCCGCAACATCGTATACTTTCGACTCAATTCAGCGAGCGCCTCGCGTAATAAAGAAAACCCGGCGCCAGTGACCGCAGAAACCCATATTTTTTCAGGCATGTTCTGTTCATTACGTTCAAGCCGAGGCGGCATGTCATCTAACAAATCAATTTTATTGTAAACCAATAATTGCGGAATGCCCTCTGCGCCTATTTCTTTTAGCACATCATTCACCTGGTCAATGTGCTCTATACGGTTTTCATCATCAACATCAACGACATGTATCAACAAATCGGCGGCTTCAGTTTCCTCTAGTGTGGCCCGAAAAGCAACCACCAAAGAATGCGGTAAATGACGAATAAACCCAACCGTATCCGCCAAAATAATGGACTCACTCGCATTCAAAGTGACTCGTCTCAACGTGGGATCCAAGGTCGCAAACAATTGGTCTGCGGCAAACACATTGGCCCCAGCCAGACGATTAAACAGGGTTGATTTCCCTGTATTGGTATAACCGACCAGTGAAACATTCAGCAGGTTAGACTTGAGACGCGCTTGCCGCTGGCCTTGTCGCTGTTTTGATACTTTTTTTAAACGCTTATTGAGCTGTTTAATTCGTGCACCAATCAAACGTCGATCCGTTTCGAGCTGCGTTTCCCCAGGACCACGCAAGCCAATTCCGCCTTTCTGACGCTCTAAATGCGTCCAGCCGCGAACAAGACGCGTTGATAAATACTTGAGCTGTGCCAGCTCAACCTGAAGCTTACCTTCAAAAGTTCGTGCACGCTGAGCAAAGATATCAAGAATCAAACCAGTACGATCCAAAACTCGACACATTAACACCCGCTCCAGGTTACGCTCCTGAGCCGGGCTTAAAGTATGATTGAAAATAACGACACCCAAGTCTAACTCTGCTACTTTGAGCCGAATTTCCTCAACTTTCCCCCCGCCAATAAAAGAACGCGGGTCGGGAGCACGTCTACGCCCGGTAATCACATCTACCGGCTCAGCACCCGCCGACAGCACCAATTCACGAAGTTCCGCCAACGCTTCGGAATCAGCACCACGGTTAAATTCGATATGGACAAGAAGAGCACGTTCCCCACCACCCGCCTGGCGGGGGCGTTCAAAAAGCTCCACGATAACCTAGCTTAAATGCGTTTATTTGGTATTCCCACTGGTCTCTTCACTCGGGCTGATTTTTACATTTCTCGCTGGCACAATAGTCGAAATGGCATGCTTATAGACCATTTGACTGACACTATTTTTCAATAACACGACAAATTGATCGAATGACTCAACTTGTCCTTGCAACTTAATTCCATTTACAAGGTATATCGAAACGGATACTTTTTCTTTACGTAACGCGTTTAAAAAAGGGTCTTGTAGCGTTTGCCCTTTTGACATGCCTGCTCTCCTTATTTTTTTGTTTGTTATTATATACCCATTGGCGTTATGAATTTAGGCGTTTTCACGCACATTCGTACCTCATCTTTGGCTTTTCCTCGGCAACCTACTCCTGCGTCGCTCTAGTACCTACATCCCTGTAGGCATCGAACGACTAGGTCTACGCTTTTTCTCGGTAAATCGCTCCTGCACCATGCAGTCGTCAATCAGAAAAACCGAATCTAAGGCACATCTACACACGCCAACACCAAGATTCATAACGCCATGGGTATATTTAGGTGGTTTCTGCCAAATCATTGTCTTTTTGAATCCAATCTATTTTGCCGACAGTCACCTAACCTCGAAGTGTACCACAGCTCATCCAACTTCCCGTGGCAAATAAAGAAAAAACCCTTAATATTTATGGAGTTGGTACTCAACAATCTTTCCTATTGTAGAAAAAATGTCACTGCCTGAACATTCAAACCAAGCCGCATCCTTTTCTTTGCGCAGCCAGGTCAGCTGCCGCTTCGCTAATTGTCGCGTTGCAATCACTGCTTTTTCATACATTTCTTGTTCATCGCCATACTCACCCTCTAGATAAGCCCACATTTGGCGATATCCTACAGCACGAATAGCAGGCAAATTAGCGTTTAAATCCCCTCTTGTATATAAACCCAACACTTCATCAGCAAAACCCTGGTTCAGCATGGCTTTAAAACGTCCGGCAATACGCTGATGTAACCAGCTCCTGTGCCGTGGAGCCATAATTATTTTTACATTATAATACGGAAAAGCAGGCTTGCTACCCTCACTCTGGCAGAGTTCGGTCATTGTTTTTCCAGTAATGTCGTACACTTCCAAGGCGCGCTGAATGCGTTGCGGGTCTGTCGCATGAATTCTCGCGGCGGCAACGGGGTCAATATCCTGTAAACGTTGGTGCATTACAGGCCAACCAAAGCGTTGAGCTTGCGCTTCGAGTTCGGCGCGAACCACCGCATCAGCGGCAGGCAAATTTGATAACCCCTGCAACAATGCCCGAAAATAGAGGTTTGTGCCCCCCACCAATAGCGGTACCTTGCCTCGCTCCAAAATTTTTCCTATTAAAAGCAAAGCGTCTTCGCGAAACTCAGCCGCTGAATAACTTGTCGCAGGATCCCGAATATCAAGCAAATGATGCCTGACCCTCTGTTGTTCTTTTTCGTTAGGCTTAGCCGTACCAATATCCATGCCTTTAAATATCTGAACCGAGTCTACGGTAATAATTTCACAACCAAAACGCTCAGCCAAAAACAAGCTCACGGCTGATTTACCACTTGCTGTTGGCCCCATCAGCGTTATTACAGACCCTCTAGCCACACAATGCCTCCTTAGCCGCTCTACCCATTTTTTTTATTTCATATTCTCGACGCGCCGCCGTAGAACGAGAACGACACGCTTCCTTATATACTAAAACTACGGGTTGACGCGCACGCGTATACTTAGCTGCCAGCGAGCTTGCCGAATTGTGTTCTGCAACACGTCGCTCGACATCTGTCGTCATCCCCGTATACAGCGTCATATCTGCACAACTTACAATATAAACCCACCACATAATGAATGCTCCCTACTCCCTCGACCGCCTTAGGATAGATATAATTCCAGATAAATCAGCTGACCCACAGTCCATGACACAAGCTCTTGATTTATTCTAAAAAACGCAACTGGACGCGAACAATCTTCACACACAAGTTACAAAAAAGAGCTGACTCTCGTGTAGAATAAAAAACTTGAGACAAAAAGCCACCATTTAATGACAATACAGTTTACAGGGAATTCTAATGCATCCGCTTTTATTTATCATGATTAAACCAACTCTTTTGTTCGCCTCACTGGTTTCGCTTTCCTTAATATTGAGCCCCGTCCTGGCTACCGACGACACGACCAAAACACAATCGGAGCTAACCACTTTTCTCTCCAAGTTTGCCCCGGAAGACCAACAAGCAATGAGCAACCTCATTGACGAGCATCGCAAGGCCAAACTCATAGACCAACCTGCCGCACCTGAGCGCATCACCTTTGGCTCAGAAAAAATGCCCGTTCAACTGGTAGAGTGGATAGATATTCAATGCCCCCATTGTAAAAATTTGAGCTTTGCCCTGGAAGAGTTAAGAGAGGTCACCCCACCCAATTCCTGGGCAATCGAGTCTCGGCACTTCCCACTAGACAAAGAATGTAATCCTCATGCCTTTCCCAGTAAAAAACCAGGGGTCAGTTGTCTCGCTGCAAAAATATTAATCTGCCTGTCTGACCAGCCTACTCTTGACGACGTAAAACTAGAATTACTTAGACAGCAATCGTTTCTCAGCATTGAAGGGATATGGAACACCGTAACAACAGACGCTGACGAACGCAAAACCATTGAAACTTGCGTTAACTCACCTGAAACAGCCAAACAGCTTAAAGAAGATATTGATTATGCCGAAACGCATAACATCAGAGGCACCCCATTAGTGGTTATCAATGGCCGAAAAGCCTCATCTCTGCCGCCCGTTATCTACGCTCTTATCCTCGCAAAAGGAGATAGCAACGCGCCTGCCTTTGCCGCACTTCCGGCACCGAAAAAAATCAAACACAACCATGAAAACGAGCACGATCATTAAGAGCCTAGAACACTCTAGGAGGAGGCTATCCAAAAATAGCGATCATAGCTCGATCGCTAAATCAACCTGCTCTCGGACAGCCTCCTAGCTGGATACAAAGCACGAAAAATTGATTAAGACAAACGTAGCGAAAAATAAGGACAGCGCATCTGTTGCAAATAATTGCGGCACACAGAGTGCGCATGACCACGCTGCTTCTTTTTTAACACAAGCAGGACGATAGCGTAGATGCGACTTTACCAGATAGAAGGAAGCACGCAAGCTCGGATGAATTGCAACAAAAATGGCGTCCCTGCTGTTAAACTCATTGATGCGTTCTTAAAACAAACGCTCAACAATCAATATGGCCTATTGCAACCGTAGCACAACAATATTGTACATGCTATTTTAAAAATACGACCCTAAAATTGATACAGATTACACTCTTATGCCTGACAGCAAACAAAAAAAGTTTACACCCCCCCACATTTCAACCTTACTTGTTCATCTGTTATCGGTGGCATATGAGCCGATGAGCATAACGCCACTGGTTAAGTGCGTAAAACAGTTAGGCGTAACGCATGAAAGCGGCAAAGAACATAATATAAATACACTAAAACCGCTTATACGTGAATTAATCAAAAACAAGTTAATCTGTGAAAAAAATAGAACTTT
Source organism: uncultured Chromatiaceae bacterium (assembly GCA_964421045.1). GTDB lineage: Bacteria > Pseudomonadota > Gammaproteobacteria > JAADHS01 > JAADHS01 > JAADHS01. The sequence goes on along the minus strand of CAYQVF010000054.1, from coordinate 12,613 downwards.
TTACTGCCCTCCCTCAACGATAGAGGCGACCTCGAAACAAGCACTGGCAGCAGGTACTTTTGCGAAAATAGCAGAAGTCGTACAAAATGTAATGCCCCTGAGCCATAGCGGGTACAGCACCAAGGAACTCACCTGGCAACAGGCCGTTCGTGAAATGAGAATTGCTCTTTATCTCGATCAAGAGGAGCAAACCATTGCAGCACTTAAATATTGCGTACGCTTTAATGAATATTATCAGTGCAATCCACTCATAGAAATTTGTTTCAAACCGTTTCACCCAGAATGGTTTGTCAAATTACCTTCGATAATTTCAAACATCGCGCTCTCTGCCGCCTTTCACAGCTCGATGTCCGTCATGAAAAATATCGATGAATTGCTTGAATGGCTTATCAACGCCCAAAATAACCAGACCTATCAACTTACACCCGATTTAATTTTTGAAATATCAAAATTTTTGCTGCTTCGAGGTGACCTCGACAGAACAAAAAATTTACTTTGTCACGCTACTCAGTATCACAACTCTATGCTAGAAGCTACGATTTTATTTTTGCAGGATCACAACGATCAGGCCATAGAAAAATTTGAACTGTCCATTAAAACTCTAGGAAAAACAATTAAAAAACGCAAAGTCGTCATTGAAAATCTCTGCGGTATATTTTTTATTCTTGCACTCTTCCGTCGCGGTACATCCCATGATATGGCGAAAATCAAGGAATACCTGAAAACCGCACTAAACTCTGAAGAGCTTGTTGATCATTATCACATCTACCGCATGTTTTCATATCTGGTGGCTTTTCTTTCTGGAAAAAAGACTCAGCCCTACGTCCTCAACTCACTGGGAAAATGGCCAGACAGTAGCAGTGCAATGGGATATTACATTCAAGTACTCGTACTTTTATGGATGGATAAAAATATCGCAAAACAACACATCTCAAGCTTAAAACTCTGTATATCCGACTTAAAAAAATCCGGCTACCTGTGGTTACTTGCCGAATATTATGAACTACTATCTCGTCTTAATGACAACGGCGCGAAAAGCAATGCAAAACAAGCCGCCCAACTGCGTCAGTCTTGTGGTTTTATAAGCACGGTTGATATTATCAAAATCAAAGAACCGTGGGAACGCGCATTAGATGCCATGTCTCATCTGAGCAGCAACCAGAAAAAAGAAAATATTAAAAACAAATCAAGACTCATCTGGATTCTTTCATTGAATGATTCATTTTTATCAGACATTTCGATCAAAGAACAAAAACAAAATACAAAAGGTCGCTGGTCTGCAGGTCGAAAAGTCGCCTTGAAACGTTTAGCAGAAGACCAACACAGCTTTGACTGTCTAACAGAGCAAGATATTCAGGCAAGCAAGTCAATTACTGTGTCTAGAGATTACTGGGGTGCCTCATATTACTTTGACGAAAACCGTTTATTACTGTCCTTAGTCGGACATCCCTTGCTTTTTTTAGAGCATAAAAATCAAATTCACCTGGAACTGGTCAAAGGCTCCCCTGAAATCCAGATAACAAAAACAGGTCGCTATCTGACGATTAAAATGACACCTAAATTTGACGAAGATGCGACAGTCTCTCTAGTCAAACAAACGGAAACACAATGGAAAGTAATTGAAACCACATCAGAACAAAGACATCTTGCGTCACTCATTGGCCGTAGTCTGAATATCCCCATTGAAGCCAAAGATAAAGTACTCTCATCAATCAGTGCTATCGCCCCTTTTGTTGATATTCACTCAGATATCGGTGGCGATGCCAGTGCAGCAGAAAACGTGGAGGCGGATAGTACAATACATATGCTACTTTCCCCTCTGGAAGACGGTTTAAAAATTGAAGCACGAACTCAAATATTTTCTAATCAGGGCCCCTATTATCATCCCGGTACCGGAGGGAACACAATCATTGCCGAGGTGGCAGGCAAGCGCTTGCAAACCACCCGAGATCTAAAACTTGAACGGAAAAATATGCAAAGTACTATTGACCAGTGCCCTGAGTTGAGCAACATAGAAATGATTGACGATGTCTGGGTTACACTTGATCCTGAACAATGCCTAGAAATATTATTGGAACTAAAAGAACAAAAAGATGCCATCATCTCCTGGCCAGAAGGAGAAAAACTCAAAGTCAATCAAACTATCGGATTGTCAGATTTTAAAATGGTAATTAAGAAAGAAAACGATTGGTTTTCTGCCGGTGGTGAAATAAAACTTGATGATGGCCAGGTACTGAATATGCAACGATTAATGGACTTAACACGAAATGCTAAAGGCCGATTCATTTCCCTTGCCGATGGACAATTTATCGCCCTAACAAGCACGTTTAAAAACCGAATATCTGAACTTCACGCCTTTGGTGAAGAACAGGATGGAAAAATAAAATTGCATCCACTCGCAGCACTGGCATTGGATGATATGGCCAGCGAAGTTGGAAAACTCAACTCAGACAAAGCCTGGAAATCATACATTTCGCGTTTTCATGAAGCCATGGAACTCGCACCTGAAACCCCATCAACATTACAAGCCGAATTACGGGATTATCAAAAAGAAGGCTTTCAATGGCTGGTTCGCTTGGCACATTGGGGTGTGGGTGCGTGTTTGGCGGATGATATGGGGTTAGGGAAAACTGTGCAAGCAATCGCCCTGCTACTGCACCGCGCCAATCATGGCCCCGCCCTGGTTGTGGCACCCACATCGGTCGCAATGAACTGGATGGATGAAATTGAGCGCTTTTCCCCAACCTTGAATATTATTGACTATCGAGAATCCAAACGAGATACCGTACTCAAAAACGTAACGGCCTTCGATGTTGTCATATGCAGTTACGGCTTAATACAAAATAATATCGAGCATATGGAAAGTGTCACCTGGTCAACAACTATTCTTGATGAAGCACAAGCCATTAAAAATGCTGCGACAAAACGCTCTCAAGCCATTATGCGCCTCAAAGCCGAAGTCAAAATTGTTATGACCGGCACCCCCATCGAAAATCATCTTGGCGAACTCTGGAATTTATTTCGTTTTATTAACCCGGGACTGCTGGGGTCAATGGAAAATTTTAATGCCCGCTACGCCAACCCTATCGTCCGAGATGACTCTATTGACGTTCGACAAAAACTTAAAAAACTGATACACCCCTACATTTTGCGAAGAACAAAAACTCAAGTATTGAAAGAGCTGCCTCCTCGTACCGAAATTGCCTTGCAAGTTGAAATGAGCAAAGACGAAGCCGCGCTGTATGAAGCATTACGCCGCGAAGCCATCAATAAATTCAACCAAAGTGACCTACCTCAAGGCCATAGACAGCTAGAAATTCTCGCTGAAATTACACGACTGCGTAGAGCCTGCTGCAATCCCGCATTAGTACTCAAGGCCGGAGCGCCAGCAAGCTCTAAATTGGCACTTTTTGTTGAGGTTGTGCAAGAATTACTGGACAACCATCACAAGGCTCTGGTTTTTAGCCAATTTGTCGATCACCTTTCGATCATCAGGAAAAAGCTGGATAGCATGGGTGTTAACTATCAATATCTCGACGGCAGCACCCCCGCTAAAGAGCGGAAGAAACGAGTCAACGCATTTCAGTCTGGCGCAGGCGACCTTTTTTTGATCAGCTTAAAAGCAGGCGGAGTGGGTTTAAATCTCACCGCAGCGGATTACGTCATTCATATGGATCCGTGGTGGAACCCCGCAGTGGAAGACCAAGCCTCAGACCGCGCGCACAGAATCGGCCAAAAACGCCCGGTAACGGTTTATCGAATGATTACTAAAAATACCATTGAAGAAAAAATAGTTGCTTTACATCAAGGCAAAAGAGACCTGGCAGATAATTTATTGGCTGGATCCGAAGTCGCCGGTAAAGTTGATATCGAAGAATTGTTAAACTTACTGCAAGAAACCTAATTTTCGGGCTTTCACCCCCGATCACCAGCAACATGGGCTCATAGCGTTTGTAAGCCACCACTCCTCAGTGAACCTCACTGAGGCTAAATCCAGAATGCTGTAAATAAACTGAAAAAGGAAAGGTAATGTAAAATGGGAAATTCATTATTTGACCAACTGAAAAAAACCGGCTTGGTCGATAAAAAAAAGGCCAAGAAGGTAAAACAAGAAAAACATAAAAACCAAAAGAAAAAGCGAAAAAAAGGGCAAACGATCTCGCCCAGCGAGGCTACGTTGCTTGCCCAACAAACTCAAGCAGATAAGTTGACACAAGATCGCCGCTTGAATCAGGAACGTAAAGAAAAAGCAGAAAACAAAGCGATCATCGCTCAAATTAAGCAATTAATTGAGTCAAACCGAATCATAGAACGAGACGGAGAACAGATATATAATTTTACTGACCAAAACAAAATTAAACATTTATATTTAAATGAAGCGATCCATAAACAACTTTGCTCGGGATATCTTGCTCTGGCCAAATTAGGCCAAAGTTATGAGCTGGTGCCTACCGTCGTGGCAGAAAAAATCAAACAACGTGCTCCCGACACTATTATTTTATGTGAGCCGGAAACCCAACAAGAGCCGGATGAAAATGACCCTTATGCAAACTATCAAATTCCAGATGATTTGATGTGGTAGTGATAACACCGGTTTTAAACCTATAACTTTCTTGAGAATTTACAATTCCTCGAAAGCGAACCTGATCGCTTTAACCTAGGAGTCTGTCGGACGCGAATGTAGAGTGCAACGAGCTAAAAAATGAAATTATCAACACTACGAGTGCGTGGGTCTCGAAGCCTCTTTTCCTTGCGGGTACGCATGAGACAGAGCCACACAGGACGCCGTTGTTGAGGTCGTCGGCCTACTATTATTTTCGGGAGACGGCCTCCTTTTATTGGTATGCAATTGGCGAAGCAAAGCTTCGATAAGCTTAACGATATCTTTATTTACTCTACTGTCGATGGAAAAAACGGGAATATTGAGATTTTTTTCATTCAACCGTCGCTGATGATCTTGTATTGCGGGTGTTGGACAGAGATCAACTCGGGTAATGCCAATAACAACCGCTGTTTTTTCAATAAAATCCTTAAATGCATCAAGGAAAAACTCTATGTCAGCCATCGGGTCAGGCCGCTTATTATCGATTAATAGAATCAACCCCATTCCACCTTTGGTGAGTACATCCCACATAAAGCTGAATCGTTCTTGCCCAGGTGTACCGTATAAATGAATACGATCACCACTACCTAGCTCAAGTATGCTGTAATCCATTGCAACCGTCGTTGATTTTTTACGTTCTGCCGTTTCATCTGTCGCAATGGCCTCTGTTGTCACCGCATTACCGTTGCTTACGGACTTAATAGCCGTAGATTTACCAGCACCTGGGGGACCTGAAAATATGATTTTATATGTCTTCATTGTATTTAATATGAATCCTTAATTCTGCGTATCCCCAGACACCATCATCGTCTCATAAATAAAGAGCGGAGAACCAGGAGACCATCTGCGAACAGGCTAACCTCGGCCACTGCGTCCTACATTGCTCTATCTTGTACATCCATGTACTCGTACTGCGGCCAATACCTGACGATCAAATATCGCTCATTTCTTTAAAACAAGCTCATTATTTGCATCAAATGATCGAAAAACCGGCCTCAACCAGACCATTTTCAAACAATCTTACAGTAGAGGGATACTGATTTACTTAAAGTGTTATAATTTAGCCTTGCTGTATCACTAAAAAGGTGAGATAAGCTATACCGATGATAGCAACCACCAAACCCAGTACATCTTTAGCCGCACTGTTTATTTGCATTTTGCCGACCTCTCTCAGCCCGTACCCAACCTCTTCATCGTTAAGCCATCATTCCTAACAGTTTAACTTAAAATTGTTACATATTAATATGTGGCTCAGGGTTAAGGTAGCGGTCATTTTAACAAAAGTAGCAGCGTTACCAAGAGAAGAATAAACGCTTTATTTACATAATGATATAAGTACAGATACATAGTATAAATACAGATACAGTCAGAGAGTCAGGAACAGCAGACACGCGTCCCCCCACCTCTCGAAAAAGAACA
>CAYQVF010000054.1:0-6491 GCA_964421045.1 uncultured Chromatiaceae bacterium | reverse complement strand
AGTCAGAGAGTCAGGAACAGCAGACACGCGTCCCCCCACCTCTCGAAAAAGAACATCATCATAAATGCTGATCAAGGTAGAAAATTCAGCCGCTCCTTGTCACATTTCAAATATCATTGTAGCATTAGGCGACGCGTTAAAATGCGCATGAATTACTGGACGAACTCTTTAGAAACAATATGTTAAATGATGCTGCCGATTTTTCTCAGGTTAAAACCGTGCTCGTAATCAAATTGCGGCACTTTGGTGACACTTTGCTAACTTCCCCTGTTTTTTCTGTACTCAAAGCACATCATCCTCACCTTGAAATAGATGCTTTGGTTTACGAAGAAACACGAGCGATGCTTACACTACACTCGGCGATATCTCATGTTTTTGGCGTGCAACGCAGCCATCTTCATACCAGCCTCATTCAGCAATTGAAAGCAGAGTACGAGGGATTCACTCAGCTTAAATCCCGAAGATACGACATGGTTATTCATTTGACCGAGCATAACCGAGGCCTGTGGCTGACTCAGCTATTAAAACCCCGCTATAGCGTGTCGTATGACTTTCCACATCTCCCTAAACTCCGTAAAAAATTATGGAAAAAAACATTCAGCCATCTCGCTAAAACAGCGAATCCACAACGTCATATCGTCGAAAAACACCTGGATACCCTGCGTCGTATCGGCGTTTATCCTGAAGCCTCTGAACGAGCGTTAAGCCTGGTTGCTGGCAACGAAGCCGAGCAACGAATAGATACACTACTCACTCAACATGGGCTGGATCAGCACCCTTACATTCATATTCACCCTACCTCACGATGGCTTTTTAAATGTTGGTCGCCTGAAAAATTTGCGGGCTTAATTAACCAACTTCATCAAGCAGGTCATACGCTCGTACTCAGTGCCGCACCTGATGCCAAAGAAAAGGCATTCGTACAAACCATTCAACAACAACTGGACAAACCTATCATCGACCTGTCTGGCCAACTTTCACTAAAAGAGATTGCGGCCTTAACTCACCGCGCCCTGTGTTTTATTGGTATGGACTCCGTTCCAATGCACATTGCTGCAGCGATGAAAACACCGATAGTGGTGCTCTTTGGTCCGAGCGGCGATCTCGAATGGGGCCCCTGGCAAACACCAAATAAAATCATTACCTCCACACATACTTGTCGCCCTTGTGGGCAAGACGGTTGCGGTGGCGGTAAAATCAGCGAATGCTTAACAGAAATTCCGGTTCACACTGTTGTTGCGGCGACGCTGTCTTTAATCGAACAGAACAAACCGTGACCGTGCCTCATATCGTTATTATCAAACAACGTTACACCGCTGCAGGTGGTGCAGAGCGTTTTGTCGAACGGACATTGCGCGCGCTCAGCGAACACACCTTGAATCTAACCCTCATTTCAAGACAATGGCAAGCCAAAGAGGGCTATAGCTTCATTCCTTGCACGCCTTTTTATGTGGGCAGAACCTGGCGTGACTGGAGCTTCCATCGTGGTGCTTGCAATACACTAAGATCTCTGCAAGCAGATCTTGTTCAATCGCATGAACGCACCACTTGTTGTGATGTCTACCGTGCAGGCGATGGCGTGCATAAGGTGTGGCTAGAACAACGCCAAAATATATCGGGATATTGGGAACGACTGGCAACCCGGCTCGACCCCTATCATCGTTACACCTTACTGGCGGAGCGCCGTCTATTCCAGAGCGCTCATTTAAAGGCTGTGATCTGTAATTCCAAAATGGTGAAACAAGAAATCATCACCCACTTTGATACCCATCCAGATAAGCTCCATGTTATTTATAATGGTATTGACATGCAACACTACAACACGGGATTACGCGAACAGCATCGTACCCCTATTCGCCAACGACACGGTATTCCAAAGAATGCCTGTGTGTTTTTGTTTGTCGGCTCAGGCTATCAGCGCAAGGGACTAGCAACAACACTGAAGGCCTTCGCATCTTTGCCAAGTAACGCTCACCTCATCGTAGTGGGCAAAGACAAACAACTAAAACATTACCAGAATATCGTCACCCCGCGCATTCACTATATTGGCTCAGTTGATGATGTGAAGCCCTACTATGGCTGTGCCGATGCCTTTATTCTACCTACGCTATACGACCCCTTTGCCAATGCGGTGCTTGAAGCCATGGCCTGTGGCCTACCAGTTATCACCAGCAATAAATGCGGAGCCGTTGACATTATAGAGCAAGGCGAAAATGGATTTATCTGTGATGCTTTAGACACCAAAAACATCACACAGGCTATGCAGACTTTACTTGAGCCTGAACATCGTCAGCGCATCGGCCAAGCTGGACTAAAACGGGTACAAGGCTTTACTTTAAACGCCATGAGCGAGCAGCTATTGAACTTATACCAGCAATTGTTAACATCCAATCATTCAAGTATTGAAACTCGAAATGTCTAAAAATACCGAAAACACACCTTCGACCTTTGCGCAAAGCAAAACACTTTACCTCCGGTTACTAACCTACGTAAAACCTTACTGGAAAGTTTTTACAATCTCTATTATTGCAATGGTGGTTCTTGCCGCCACCCAACCGGCGATGCCGGCACTCTTGAAACCTTTGTTGGACGGTAGTTTTGTCGACAAAGACCCCGAAATGATTTCATTAGTTCCGATTTTGCTTATTCTTCTTGCCGCAATTCAAGGCACATCGACTTATATCAGCACCGTCGCCTTAGCCTGGGTTTCAAACAAAGTGGTGATGGATATCCGCAATGAGATGTTTTTGCGACTGTTATCGCTCCCCAGCAGCTATTATGACAGCCAGGTTTCGGGTAAGTTGATGTCAAAAATCACCTATGACGTGAGTCAAGTTGCAACCGCCGCAACCCATGTTTTGGTTGTGCTGGTACGCGACACATTGGCCGTCATCGGTCTATTAGGCTGGATGTTGTGGATAAACTGGAAATTAACCATGACGACACTGATCATCTTGCCTTTGATTGCGCTTGTCGTCTGGATCATTAGTCAGCGCTTACGAAACTTAAGCCGTGCTCAGCAAAATGCAATGGGCGACATGACCCATTCATTGGAAGAAACGATATCAGCCAATAAAGTGGTTAAAGTTTTTCGCGGAGAACAATACGAAAGCCAACGTTTTGCATCCATCGCCAACTGGTTACGTCGTTATCAGATGAAGTTTATCAGCACCTCTTCGGCCAATGCGCCCGTCGTGCAATTGATTACCGCATCGGCGCTGGCTTTTATTATCTATATTGCATCACTACAATCTCTCGAAGGACAACTGACCGTAGGCGAATTTATTTCCTTTATCACAGCCATGGCAATGTTATTTTCGCCGATCAAAAGATTAACTGGCCTGAACGAACACATTCAACGTGGGCTGGCGGCAGCCGAAAGTGTTTTCGCGCTGATCGATCAACCTCCCGAAAAAAACGAGGGCAAAAAAAGTATTGAACAGGTACAAGGGAAGCTTCACTTTGACAACGTCAGCCTGGACTACGGTCTAAGCAAAAATCTCGCATTAAAGCAGCTCACACTGACGATTCATCCCGGCGAAACGGTTGCGCTGGTCGGTGCATCGGGCAGTGGCAAGACCACACTGGTTAATTTATTGCCTCGTTTTTATCAACCCACTGAAGGGCGCATTTTATTAGATGACATCGACATCCAGGATTTATCCCTGGCTGCACTGCGTGAAAATATTGCATTAGTCAGTCAGGAAGTCGTACTTTTTAACGGTACAGTGGCTGAAAATATCGCTTATGGTGGCATGAACAAGGCCTCGGAAGCGGACATCGTTGCCGCTGCAGAAGCTGCTAATGCGATGGAATTTATAAAAACAATGCCGCAAGGTTTACAAACCATGATTGGTGAAAAAGGGGTTCGTTTATCCGGTGGGCAACGCCAACGCCTTGCCATTGCACGAGCACTATTAAAAAACGCCAAAATTTTAATTATGGATGAAGCTACCTCCGCGCTGGACACCCAGGCCGAGCAACATGTTAAAGCTGCGGTTGAAACACTGCGACAAGGCCGCACTTCCATCGTCATTGCCCACCGCCTATCGACCATCGAAAATGCGGACCGCATCATTGTTCTCGAAGCCGGGCAGATTTTGGAAACAGGCACCCATAAAGAACTGCTAGCCACTTCGGGCAAGTATGCACAGCTCTATCGCGCTCAGTTTTCAGAGTCCACCTAAAATTATTTAATTTCCATTCCTAAATATCGCTCTAAAATGTGAGCGCCATCACCATAAAAAAGCCGTTTCCCCTTTCAGAAACAAATACCCACACCCGATATTTTAAATAACCAACACGGGTTGGGATATAAGCTGAAAAAAGGGGAAACTCATGTACAGAGCGCTCGCAATACTACTTATAATATTACTTTCTTCCGCTTGTGCCAGTACACCGCCACAGAATATGCATTCTCAAATAGAAATCCGGCAACAAGAACGTGCCAAAGAACACTTAGCCGATCTTTATAAAAAGAAGATACGTTTTTTCGAACGCCAGGTATTAGCCTCCGCTGCACGCCATACAGATCCGCAAAAACTTTTAAAGGGTAGAACCACGGTTGCCAGCTTAAATCATTCTGATTGTGCCGCTATCGCGATGGGCGACTGGGGACAATCCGTTATGTACGGTCAAAACTTTCTGGAATACGCCAACCTTGTCGCCGCAGCTGATCGTTGTTTTCAGCGATAATAGCCTAGCAATAACCCGCGCTCCAAAAGGCAAGTACAGCTTATGGAACGATAGTAGGCCCCAGATTTTGGACAGGAATTTAAGGTATACCCATGACGTTATAGACTTAGGTATAGAACAACCATATTCATAGTTGCTTTGCACTTTGGTGAAACTCAATTACATTGTAGTCTTGGTCTCGAATAAACAGCATGACCCCACCATTCGGTAATGTTATCGGCCTTCAGTGATATTGATACCTAATTCATTGGCTCTTCGTAGAACAATGTAAAAGCTATGGAATCATATCCAAACCACCGCAGTAGAAAAGTATACTGTTTCTGAAGCCTTTGCATGACCGATAACCTCTGGCATTGGCTTTGATGGTTTGTATCTTTGAATTCAACCCCTCAGCCACGGCATTGCTGATGGGGTATTTAAAGTAAATCAAAATATTGGGAAAGTGATTTTTATCATGCGTGCTTTTTCTTTGATAGGTGCCAAGCGACTGCGGATGGCCCATGCGTACCAACGACTGAAGTGGTGCTCAGCACAGCTTGCATAAGTGTAGCCCCATAAATCCCGAAACAGCTCTTTAATTGCCCAGGCTCGGGCGACTTTTAGGTTGGAACGCTTTAGCGTGTTAAAACGTTCAGCGAACTTCTCGCTGACATTTTCTTCATTGGCCAGCCATGAATACTTACTCCCCTTCAAACGTCCATCACCTTGCTCGATGAAATCTTTGTTCTCTTGACGCCTAACCCGATCGACGACCTCATAGGGTAAATCGACTGTGCTTACCTGCTCAAGGAACAGCGACTGTTTTGGCTCCGTGGGTTTTACAGAGTATGCGGGGAACCTCGCAATGCAGGTAGATTGAAAACTATCGTATCGAGGTGACGCCAGGTTCGTTTCTTACGACTATCGTGTTGGGCTAATGGCTCCGCATTCAGGGCAAGAGCCTTGCTCACTGGTGTACTCTATAACGATATCCACCCGCTGATCTTGCATTTTGAGATCAACGCTGGCGATTTCCCAAGGGGTCTCTACCCCCAATAGTTGCCCGTAGTGATCTTCCAGTTCCATGAGTTATGACCTACCTTTAGTTGCACCTGAAAATAATCAATTTTAACGGGTATTTCACACAGTTCTACGAAGAGCCCCTTTATATAAATGAGTTGGTTTTAAATCAAAGCGATTTGTGTCTCGCTATGGTTGTAAGATTAGGCGAAAAATGTGCAAAGAATATGAAGGAAATATGGAAGATTGTATAAATGAAAAAAGAATGTAACTATTCAGCGTGTTTATATTTTGTTCCAAAATCGTCGTTATTTCGCACGAAATGAGAGAGCATATAGGTATAGTGATCGATTAAGTACGACCAGAACAAATAAAATGCGTTCAGGAAGTACTTAATGATTCCCTTCCAGGGGGATCTAACGATGATTCTGGAACAAAATATAAACACGCTGAGTAGTTACTAAAGATGTCGCATTATTTGAAAAATTTGTCCGCTTGTGTACAGGCAAAGCACTGCACCCCAAAGGTACTTCTTGCAAAGTACATACTCGTTGTATATAACCCTTTGAGCAACACCGGTCACGTCCAGATGGACACGCAATAACTTTCCGATTTGATCTTTAATCTTAAAAACTATTGCCCAAAAATATATTCCGCGCTGGGAGAAATGACAAAATCCATGTGATCATGCAGCACAGCGCCCGGAGTCAAATAAGTGGAAAAAATTGTCCCATCCTTTGCTCGCACATCAACCAAGTCTAAAGAAGGCTCTGGCACAGAACCGTACATATTTCCGT
>CAYQVF010000053.1:0-24959 GCA_964421045.1 uncultured Chromatiaceae bacterium | reverse complement strand
AAAATAAACAATCAAGCCTAAAAAGAGTCAAATGGAATAGCACATGGGCGTTTGTCAATGATGGAAAGCTATACGCAAAAATTAGTATTGGTGATAACAAAGAAGGTTATATTGAAGGTACTAGTGTATTTGGCGACCCTAAAGGCTTTTCTGCTAAGACTGTCTATGTTTGGGAAGTAGAAGAGCTGGAAAGAAAAAAAGACTTAGGTCAAGTGGTTATCGAATTCTCAAGGTGCGAATCACCAAAATGTGAAGATGAACTTAAGGGTGAAATATTAAAACACCAGATTTAATATGAATTAGTTTTATTCTACCTTACAAAACATTAAAGAGCAGTTCATATAGTATGGCGATTAAGAAAAAAATCAAAAAGCGCGCAACCAAGAAGAAAACTTCACCCTCTATTCAAGGCTGGCGTACCACTGACGAAGATGAAATAGAACGGCGTCGCCAGCGCGGTATGAGCGAAACCTCTCGGATTAATCTCATGAACAGTAGTGATCTGTTTTACGGCGATTATTGTCTTAGTTCAGATAGCGGCAACCGTTATATTATCGAAATTCGTTCACTCACCTCACCTCTTAATACCTGCAACTGTCCTGATCATTTCATTAACCGTTTAGGCACATGCAAACATGTCGAAGCAGTATTGCTAAAAATAGAAAAAGGGAAAAAACGACGTTTTCAAATCGCCGCAACCATGGGGAGCCCACGGGTTGAAATCTTTCTCGACCGTCGCGATGAAAAAATTAAAATACACTGGCCAACAAACAGTCGACCTCGCTCTAAACTGCGTGATCTCCTGGAACCCTTTTTTTCATCTGACGGCACACTACTGCGTGATGCAATAGACATCCTACCCCAATTACACCGCACCATCGCCGATGCACCCAAAGCATTGCGCAATAAAATAAGACTTTCACAATTGATGACACCCTGGTTGGAACGCAAAACCCAGCACGCTGGGCGGAACAAGGCTAGACAAACATTTGACCGAGATATTGCCAGTGGCAAGCGCAAACTGGATGTTGTCAACGTTCCACTCTACCCCTACCAACAAGAAGGTATGCGCCACTTGGCTTTTACCGAACGCGCCTTGCTAGCGGATGAAATGGGTCTCGGCAAAACGGTACAAGCCATCGCCGCCAGTGAATTGTTGCGCCAATTGCAGGGTGTACAAAGAGTATTGGTCATTAGCCCCGCCTCTCTCAAAGCAGAATGGGAAGAGCAAATAGACAAGTTCACCCAACTCAGTTCATTGATTATTCAAGGCTCGCGTGCTGCCCGACTGCAGCAATACCGCCAGGATTCTTTTTTCTATCTCTGTAATTATGAACAAATTATGGTCGATGCTGTTGAAATTCAATCTATTTTGGCACCCGACATCATTATTCTTGATGAAGCACAGCGTATTAAAAATTGGCAGACCAAAACCGCTAACACCATTAAAAAATTAAAAAGTCGCTATGCCTTTGTACTCACCGGAACACCGCTAGAAAACCGCATAGATGAGATTTATTCCATCGTTCAATTCCTCGACCCCCATTTATTCGGCCCTTTGTTTCGCTTTAATCGTGACTTTTACGACCTGGATGAAAAGGGCCAGGCTCAGGGTTATAAAAATCTCGATGAGTTACATCGTCGTTTGCGCCCGGTGATGTTGCGCCGGAAAAAAGAAGAAGTCGAAGGTGATTTACCCGGACGCACCATTAATAATTATTTTGTTTCCATGACCGAAGAACAAGCGCTACGCTACGATGAGTACAATAGCCGTGTCGCTCGCTTGATGGCCATGGCAAAACGCCGGCCACTACGTAAAGAAGAATGGGAAAAACTGCAAATATGGCTGGCTTGCATGCGCATGCTTTGCGATACCCCTTACATACTTGACCAAGAATGCACCGATTCCCCCAAGCTGGAAGAATTAGAAAAAATTCTCATCGATCTTCTCGATGAAGGTGATCACAAATGTATTATTTTTTCAGAATGGACTCGTATGCTTGATCTGGTCTGTGGCTTGGCCGACCGATTGGGCATCAGCTACGCGCTGCACACCGGTAAGATCCATCAAAAAAAACGACGCGAAGAAATTCGGCGCTTCAAAGATGACTCGGATTGCCGCCTCTTCCTCTCTAGCGATGCGGGCAGCACCGGTCTTAACTTGCAAAATGCAGATATCGTAATCAACCTTGACATGCCATGGAACCCGGCCAAACTAGAACAACGCATCGCCCGTGCCTGGCGCAAACACCAAAAACGCTCCGTGCAAGTGATCAACCTGATATGTGAACACTCCATCGAGCACCGCATGTTGCATCTGCTGGATCAAAAACAAAACTTAGCACAGAGCGTGGTTGACGGTTCAGGTGAAATTACATCAATGAAAATGCCCTCAGGCCGCACGGCATTTATGGAACGCATGGAAACACTCATGGGCGAAGATGCCGTCACACCCGCTACAAAACAAGTACCTGTTACCCAAGCTAAAGACGACCCACTACAGCGTTTGCAACAAGAGAGTCTTTCCCTATGTGGTGAGCATCTGGACTTGCTCCAGGTGCACCATAAAGGCGCTAAGAAAACAGTCGTTGCAGTCGTCAACAAGCTGGACAAAAATCTCTGCGATAACTTGCAACAAAGCGTCGCAAATAGCCTACCAATGCAATCGTTAGAAATATTAGATCGAGCTACTTATGAAATAATTCAGAGACTTATTGCTAGTGGGGTATTAAGCCTTAACGAGAACAGTCAAACCTTGCACCAAACTGCGGTCGAAAATAAATCCCAGCAAGCACTACAAGCAAAACGACTGAATGAGGCTCGCCAACACTTACAACAAGCAAAACGCAAACATAATATGGCTCAAGTACTGGCTAAGGGTGGCTTTGTAATCGAAGCCCTGCCCGCCTTGGGCGAAGCAGTGGAAGGCGGCCTGGAATCTTTGGCCAAGCTTGATGATTACGAAAGTACACCGTTAAGTATCACCTTTATCGAATCTCAGCTAAGCACCCAGGCAAAGCTTCCAGACAATACCGTCGCATTGGTCGCCCAACTTCGCGAAAACAGTACCGACCTCGATGAAAAAGAAGCGACAGCCTTGCTTGAAACTGGCACGTTATTGATGCAACATGTTGCTGAAACACTCAACAAAACCGCTTTTCAATGATCGACAAAATACTCATATTAATAGACAAAGCACTCGCCACCGTTTTGTACTCGGGCGTCATTCAAAAACGTTGCTATTACAGCAGCAATCTGCTTATTTGATCGTGCCAGAGAAAGGGAGGTGACGGCATTGATTGGTGATAACGTACCTTGATAAAATCACGTATACTACTGCAGATTGCGTATAACTTATCAGCGTCGGCAGGAGGGTCTTCATGTTACGTATAGCCGCTTTAATTTTTATAATTTTAATTTCGTCTAGTGCTTTTGCTGAGCAATGGACATTTTCGGATAAAACATCGACGCCAGGTTCTAAATGGATTGCAACGGTAAGCAATACAAATGGCGAAACTTTAAATGTCTGGCGTAAAATTGCTCGCGCTGGCTATGAAGCTTACGCCGAGTTCAATCTTTCAGGCAATGCCAAATTTTCGGATAAACTGCCTAAATACCAAATTGATAATGGGAAATTAGAAGATGCAAATGTGATAAAGCGGGCAGGCGATAACCTAGGTCGTCGCTGGGCCTTCATTGAGAGTGGGCAAGCCGTATGGAGAATCTGGCAATCAACAGATACTCAACTCACCTCTCAAGATGCACTTAACCCGTGGATAACAGGAAACCAAATTACGATAAAATACATCGATTCAAAACAGCAAAAGAAAACAGCAAAATTCAGCTTGGCAGGATCAGGAACTGCAATAAATATGGCCATTGCCGGCCCTATTCAATAAACAAAAGGGTTTACGTTGTGTAAACCCTTAGACCCGCGCTAATCTGCTTTGTATACCAAATACATAGGAACAAACATCATTAGGCAGCCAACGATCCAGCTACCAAAAGCGGCCACTGGCATAGCAATAATACCAAAAAACAACGCGATAAGACCCATAGCTGCATTTTTCTTTTTCATTCTCAACCTCTCCCTCAAGATGATAAAATCAATAACTTAAGTCATGCTAACTGCTACTATCTGTAATTGTATAGCTCTTTTCGCTACCATCGCGATGGTAAACTATAACAATTTTGTAGGGTAATCGGCCTGTTTAAAAAACGCAAGTTTTTTCAGCACCTTCCCCCTTTTTTTAACCGTGTGCTGTAATCGCATCAACTGCCAACAGAGCAACGACAATCACAATAGATAGCACGATTAACATTTGTATAATATCGGACACATAACTATATTCCGTAGGGTGTTTTTTCTCTGCCATAGCCATCGTATTCCTCTTTCCAGGTTTATTTCTATATTGTATTAGCGACTCTTGGGGCTGAGTCTCCCCCCCTTCAATCTTGTCGATGTTGAGTCTAATAGGTCTGCGAGACCAGGTAAACAAAAAAACAAATATTTTGACGTGATAAAGCAGCTCAGTATATAATTAAAAATTATAAGAGATGGGTTCTATATTATTTTTTATAACTATTGATACAATTTTGATACGTTACCTGAGGTCGTTACGCGATGCAACCACCATCCCATTCCGAAAATTCACCTGACAATATTTCAACGGTATCCAATAGTGCAGGACTGGATGCCGCCTCAATCTCAGAACTTAATGCTAAGTATAATGCTTTGACTATAGAGGAGCGGTTAACACAACTTTATCGGGATTTTAGCCCAGAACAAGTGATGCTCACCTCTTCCTTTGCTGCGACTTCCGCCTTGTTGCTGCATATCTTTTCGCGCCTAGCTCCCGAGCAAAAAGTTTTTTTTATTGATACGGGCTACCATTTTTCACAAACACTGGAATACAAGCAAAAGCTGACCGACTTATATCAATTAAAAGTGGTTGATATCCGTGCCGAAACCTGGAAACATGACTTCACTAGTAAAGATAAAACCTGGCAATCTGACCCTGATTTTTGCTGTTCAGTGAATAAAGTAGAGCCGCTTTATGAAATAAAAAAAGATTATGATATTTGGGTGTCGGGGCTTATGCGTTGGCAATCAAGCCATCGCGCATCCTTAGATATTTTCGAGGAGCGTAGCGGTATTATAAAATTTTATCCCTTACTTGATGTTAGCAAGGAAGAGCGCGAAGCCTACATCAAAGATCACGGCCTTCCGTTTCATCCTTTGGTCGCTCAGGGATATAGTTCGATTGGTTGTCGCCATTGTACCGAGCCAGGCGAAGACCGCGGTGGACGTTGGAATAACAGCCCTAAAACGGAGTGTGGGTTACATTTATAACGCTTCGAATGTGCGTCTCCGGAGTATTTTTTGGAAAAATGACGAAGTTTAGAGTATTCTTAAATCTAGGAAATGCAGAACAATAAAACAACAACATTATTTAAGAGAGATTATATTATGCGTGGAATTAAATATTTCTTGGCGGCTTTACTCGCTGGTGCCATACTCACCCAAAGTGCAATTGCCGATGAGGCCGTAACAAAAACCGTGGAAGCCATACATGCTGAAAAAGCAGAACTCAACGGACAGTGGGTGACCATCAAGGGTAAAATTGTAAAAGTTAACAATGGCGTCATGAAGCGCAATTTTTTGCACCTGCAAGATGGCAGTGGCGCTGAAGGCACTAATGATTTAACCATCACCAGCCAACAAACGGCGAACGTCGATGACGAAGTTGTAATTACTGGTAAAGTTATTTTAGATCGTGAATTTGGTTTTGGTTATTCTTACCCGCTTATTATGGAAGAAGCAACGATTAATCCGGCTCAATCTAAGTAGGGCAATCAAAGAAGGGGGGGGGGGGATGGAAATGCGCTTCTATAAAGCCCCCCTTTTTTTAGTAAAAATGAAAATATAATATAATAGAAATTACTTTATTCCGTACTAGGTTTGCTCCTATGCCAAGTCCGAACCTAGGAACGATACTCAACTCTTCGATTCTGCTCCTTTGTGCACACGAGCACTATATCCTAAACTCATTCCAATTAAAGACCAAAATAATAAAGAAGAATGTCGCACAAAGGCATGATTGGTCATATTAACGGTTAGCATGCCTACTACGAGCGCAATACAACATGCACTTAATACCAACACTTCGTGCGATGGAGGATTGCGAAGTCTTATCCAATATAGCCTAATAATACTGGCAATTAGAAAAATAAATAATATAGCACCGACAAAACCAGTTTGAACGAGCTTATCTAGAATAATATTATGTGTATGCCACCCAAGGCCTGTTCCTAGGTCAGGATACGCTTTATAAAAACTACGTCGACCATAACCTACGCCAAGTAAGGGAGCTTGTTCTATTCCTTGAAAGCTCGCACCCCAAATACCATCGACTCGTGGATCATTTTTTATGACGTCATAGATACCGGAAGTGAAAGAAACATTGTTGTTGACCATGATGCCGATTGGCAACATAATTATTGCTGCAGAAAGAGCGACCGTACCCAAAATTTGTTTAGTGACTCTACTCTGAGAAGACCCATAGAGTAATAGCAAAAACAGTGACAATAGAACAGCGGCTATACCCGGCCACATGATGCGTTGCAATGTAAAATAGCCTGCGATGATAAGGATCATCAACAGCATAAAAAATACCAGCCGTAACCACAATCGTTTGACATCGTAGCAGGCAAATAAAAGTACTGGAGACATGAAGACAACATAAGTACAAAAATCGTGAACGCCACCTTGATATCCGGTTTCGTTCCAGAGGCCATTCATAAAATATGCCCCTAGACCCAAGCTCACCATGACGACCACTCCAACTAGCAATGCAGAACCAAAAATACGGAGTTCTTTGTCTGACCGAGTGAGCGTGTAGAAAGTAAAAAAGGCGATAAAAGTATAGCCGATTTCATTTTTAACTTCGCCCATGGAATATCCTGGGTCGACAGCCCAAAATATTGAAGCTATAGCAATCAATGCCGTCAAAATTAAGGGTAATTTGAGAGGTAGAGAGGGAGTCTCTTCTTTGCGCCAAATATATAAAGCAGTAAGGAAGGCGATACCTAGCATCGAAAGTCGTAGCGTTACAGTGTGGGTAAAGGGTAGAATAAACAAGAAAATAGAGGGGGCAATGAATATTCTATACTTTTTAAACATAAATTTTATAACTAATTATAGTGCCCAATATATAGTGGACAGCATTAAATTTAATCCTTATCAAAGATCTGATTTTATCAGAAATGACTCACTATACCCAGCCATTCCCGCTAATAGTGACAACAGTGCTGTCTAAACGTTCTAATTGTCGCCTCAAAAGAGAACTGTACAATCATTTTGGCGTTAAAATTACAACAATTTAAAAAAGATTTATAGCGGTATAGCCACACTCACACCGCTCTCCAGGTTTGAAATATTGATTTATGACTCCGATTACGAAAATGGATTTACAAGAAAACATCTCCGACAAAGCAGGTATTTCAATCGTTATCCCAACTTGCGACAGACCTCAGACATTAATGAAAACATTAACTTCGCTGATGTTGCAAACTAGAGCTCCTGACGAAGTCATCGTTGTGGATAATGGACATGTTACAAGTTGTATTTCTTCGGCTGAATACCCTTTTGACCTTCGTTATTTCAGGATACCTGTTCGCGCAGGTGTTTCGCAAGCTAGAAATTTTGGTATTAGTATGGCTCGATGTGATTTTATTACTCTTCTTGATGATGATGATTTTTGGGAAAATAACTATCTAGAAGTATTGGCAAAACTCATCGACAAAAATAAAGCGTCAGCAGATATGTTTGTGGCGAGGGTCGATCATTTGAAGCAGGGTATACGCTCTTTTTTTCGGTTTGCTGGCCAGTCTCCTTCGGCATCTTCTATTTTCTATTATAATCCGGGTTATCTTGGTAGCGCTATCAGCGTTAAAAAAACGGCCTTTATTGATATCGGTGGATTTGATCCTGAATTTAAAACCGGTGAGGATAAAGAACTTGCACTTCGTTTTTTGTTATCGGGTTTAAATATTGTTTACAGTGATAAACTCATTGCTATCAATTGCGTACATGCAGACAGTCTTTCGGCGCAAATAGACTATATTGGTAATGCACGCAGGCTTATTCATAAATATCGAGGCTGTTTGACTCTCTATGTTTATTTGAAAACAGTACGGGAGGCAATGAAAAAAAGCAGAAAAATGCGTTATAAACCCATAATACTTTTATTGAAGCTGATACTTGCATTCTGCCCAAAAAAATCGGTTCGTTATCCTGTGACGCCGCACCCATAACAGGGTAGTTAGTCCGCATGTGTCACTTGGTGATAAATAGCGACGATGTCTTTTACCATGCGTCGATCGCTAAAGTTGTCATTTACAAATTGAGCGGCATGTTGAGTCATTTTTTTTACTTGCTCGGGATTATTGAGTGCGCTTGCGATCGCTGTTGCAATTGAAGCAGGTTGCTTGGGTGGAATCCGAACCCCTGAATCATGACCCAATACTTGTTTCATGCCACTCACATCGCTGGCGATAATAGGGATATGTGCAGCCATAGCCTCCAGCAAAGCAAGCGAAAGCCCTTCCCACAATGAAGGCATCAGATATAAATCAGCAGACTTAAGAATATCTGCGATGTCATGTCGAGTGCCCAGCCATCTCACTTGGGCTGAAATGTTCAAATGCCTAGCTTGTTGTTCCAGGCTGTTTTTGTTTCGACCCTCTCCGACAAACAAGCAGAGTGGTTTTATACCTTTTTCATTGAGCAAAGGTAAAGCTTCGAGTAAGTATTTATGACCCTTTTGTTCTTCTAGCCTACCGACACAGACTAAAATAAGTTGCTCATCATCCAGTTCTAATTTAACTCGGGCTTCTTTTTTTGATAAGGATGACTGTGCTCTTTTTATGTCAATTCCATTGGCGATGACGTGTATTTTATCTTCGGGCAAAAAGTCCCATCGGATAATGTCTTGCTTTATTTCATCCGAAACAGCAATGATGGCGGCAGTTTTTTTGCCTAAGTACCAGTTAACTAATCTCCGGTGAAATTTAACGCGATTATATGAATTATGGACAGTCATAATGGCCGGTATATTGACTTTACGAGCCGCCATACGACCATATTGATTCGCGTGATATAAGTGGCTATGAATCAGGTCAATATGTTTTTTTTTAATGATGTTACATAGCGCTGGCACAACCTGTTTATCCCAACCTTTTTGAGTCATCAAGTTGAGAGTGATTAACGGTATGTTCAATTTTTTCACTTCACTCGCGAGTTCTCCCTCTTCCATAATACAGCATACGACAGAGTTAAATTTGTTTGAGTCCAGGTTGCGTACAGTGCTTAACAATACACGCTCGGCTCCGCCAACAGGAAGTTTTGTAATCAAGTGTAAAATATTTTTTTTGACCGTTGCCATAATTTAGATATCCAGGTACTTTTGTACTTCGTTCCATACCCTCTTAACATTAATTTCAGACATGCATGAATTCGTGTCACATTGAGAATGGCTGTGCGGGTGATCTAACGCTGAGAGCTGAGCGTGTTCCAATGGGGCGAGAACGGATGCTCTGTGAAGACAGTGATAAAGGCTGATAACAGGAATGTGGCCAATGGCGCCTGCCAGATGTGTAGGCCCGGTATCAACGCCAATATAGAGATCCAAAAGACTGATGATAGCACCACTTTCCCGGAGTGAAAGTTTATCTGTTAATATCAGCACATCATCACCCAGCGCTTGCTTGATTTTTTTCAGTTTTTTCGAGTCTGCTTCCCCACCAAGTATAACGAAATGCGCGGAAGGCCATTTTTGAGCTGTTTTCTGGCAAAGATCGATGAAGTGATCGATAGGCCAGTCTCTATAAGGTTTTGTTGGAAAACTTTCAGTAACCATGCCTAATAGAGGTGCAGGCGAGTGACCCCATGTAGCCGTGATCAATCTCTGAGCATGACAGCGTTCTTCTTTTGTCACTTTAAAATCCAGATGCCGACCCTGCGGGGGAGTATTTAGACCCTGGCATGGCAGCGTGTTAAGCATGTCTACGGCGGTCATGCTGTCATTGGGTGGTTTAGGTATCGCTTTATGGAGCATTTTATTTATGTTTGCATCATTCTGCTGCCAAGCAATCACTTTTTTGGCAACACGTAATGCATAATGGATCAGTGCGTCGTCGAACCCAAACACAACAGCCAGGTCCCAGCGTTGAGGCTGTATGCGATTCTTCCAAAATGCCGTTTTTTTGGTAATGCCTTTTACATCGTGCACATAGGGAAGATTTTCTATTACTTCTGACCTTTTAGGATGCCCCATAAAAGTCAGTTTAGCGTGAGGCCAAGCGGCAGAAATCGCTCTAAGGGCAGGGGTGGTGAGTAGCGTATCTCCAATTCGTGTGACATGTATAACTAAGATTTTTTCAGGAGCCATGTTCTAAACTATAATCGTCTTGTGCCATAAATGATTCTGTAGAAAATAGATAATATGCTATCCTCACCTTGAATAGAAGCGTGTTTCTGCCTAATGCATCCAGAATAAATTCAGCTAGACTAACAGTATGTTATGAAGAAAGAAAATGTCAATATTTTACACACGGAATGGTCGCAGGGATGGGGGGGGCAAGAAATCCGCATTCTCTCTGAGTCTATTGCCTTAAAAAATCAAGGTTACAATCTACACATCGCCTGCCAACCTGATAGCCCATTATTTAAGCAAGCCGCAGCAGCAGGGATTCCGGCAATACCACTCAGGCTGCGCAAGGGATTGACCTTTGCTTCTGTTTTTAACACCATGAGTATTATCAAAAAATTCAACATCAATTTAGTCCATACTCATAGCTCTGTTGACGCATGGAAATGTGGCATAGCGGCAAAATCATTGGGTCTTCCGGTCGTCAGAAGCCGCCACATAAGTACGCCTGTTTCAACAAGCCCTCTAACCTATTTCGCATATATGAGACTTGCGGACTGTGTCATTACCAGCGGTCAGGAAATCAAGCGAGCATTGGTTCAAAGGAACCAAATGAATCCTGAAAAAATTGTATCTATACCTGCTGGCGTTGATATTACACGTTTTTTTCCGAGAGCAGCATCTAAAGCCTTGCAACAAGAATTTGGAATCACTTCCTCTGATTATGTGGTGGGCATTATAGCCGTACTTAGAGGTTGGAAAGGACACCAATACCTGATTAAAGCCATTAAAAAACTCGTTGATCAAGGATTATCAATAAAGCTCATCATTGCTGGCGCAGGCCCACAAGAAAAAAATATTCGTGCTTTAGTCAAGACTGAAAAATTGGATCAACATGTCATTTTGGCTGGACACCGCCAAGATGTTCCTGAGTGTATCAGCGTTATGGACGTTGTGGTGTTGCCTTCTGTTTGCAGTGAAGCCACATCTCAAGTTCTCCCTCAAGCGATGGCAATGAAAAAGCCCGTTATCGCGACCGATGTAGGCGGTTTACCCGAGGTTGTCATTCATAAAAAAACAGGGCTTCTTGTTCCGCCAAAAGATGAAACAGCGATATGTAATGCGTTATCTACTTTTTATAACAATGCTGACTTAGCAAAAGAAATAGCCGAACAAGGTTATGAATATTGCATAAAAAACTTTACTTTTGAACAGATGATCAAAAGCACGGAAGCCGTCTATATTAAATTGCTACCTGGGACAATAGAAAATTAATATCCTTGATGTTCCAAAAAAGCATAAGGTTTAGAGAGTGAATATTTGGGTTGATGCAGATGCGTGTCCTGTCGCTGCGAAAGAGATACTCTATCGTGCTGCTGAAAGAACGGAAGTGCCTCTCATCTTGATTGCTAACCAGGCATTGCGAACGCCAAAGTCTAAGTATATTACTATGGTACAAGTGCCTGCCGGTTTTGATGTTGCTGACAATGAAATAGTGAGGCGAGTACGGGCTGGAGATTTAGTGATTACGGCTGATATCCCTTTGGCAGCTGAAGTGATTGCAAAAAAGGGGACGGTTTTATCTCCAAGAGGCGAAGTTTTTACTGAAAATAATATTCGAGAGCGTCTCAGTATACGCGATTTTATGGAAAGCTTACGTTCGAGTGGCGTACAAACCGGTGGATCCAATGTTTATGGCCAGAGTGAGCGGCAAGCATTCGCCAATAGCCTGGATCGTTTTTTGCGACAGCAAAAATAGTGCATGGCTTTACAAGAGATGAGCATGCGACAGCGTCCTAATAGAGAGACGTTGTTACGTGCCCATCCCATAGAAGGTATGGAGCAAAAACGCTTCATTATGGTGAATCATGCGCTTTAGCTTTTTTTCGTGCAATTTTTATTTCCTTTTTACGACCGCTATCCGCGATAGGGCGATTGACGCGAGGTGGCGCAGTTAATGCTTTGTCAAATGCGCGGATTGCTTTTTTGTATTCGCCTTTTTCGAGCATAAAATCACCGTAAAAATAATTGGAATCAATGCCATCAGGGTTAATTTTCAGTGCTTTATTCAGATAGGTGAGCGCTAAATCATCATCACCAAAGCCAAGAGGCCATCCGGGGACTTGATAGTAGAGACTGCCCAATGAAGTATAGATTGATCCATTGAGTATGTTCGGGTCAATTCTTTCTGCTTTCTCCAGTAGTGCTTTGGCATCTTTAACCAGTCCTAGCGCACCGAAGCCCCCTTTTTCTCCAGCGTAAGTACTTAGAATAATCGCCTCCCACACCAATACCTCCGCATTATCGGGGTGTTGTTTCTCTACTTCTTTAGCTTGCTTGGCCAGTGCAGCAAAAGCTTTTTCACGCTCTTTTTCAGGTGTATTATAGGATGTGACGTCCCACTGTTGTTGCAGTGGTTTGGCGATGTCACCTATGGCAAAGCTGTTTGTGCTGAAAGACAGGGTAATAAGTAAAAAGATCCGTGTTGTAAATTTCATGATCTGTTGCTCCTTAAGTTTTGGGCGCAAAGCGCGCTATGATTCGATTTTGTTTGCGTAATGCATTATCAATCAGCTTAGGTAATAATGCATTGAGATGAACAAAGAATTTTTCCGGCCACCCATAATAAGCCGTGGTCTTATTCTTAATGATGCATTGAACGATAAACCGAGCGATATCCTCAGGTTCATCCATATTCATACTGGTAGCCCTTGCCATTTGGTAGACAGCGTCACTGTTGGCTGGGGTTTTGACTGCCCGTGGGGCAATATAACTAATCCCGATGCCACTACCGGCCAGTTCTCGTCGCAGGGATTCAGAAAAACCACGCAGGGCAAACTTGCTACTGGAATAGGTAGAAAAATAAGCGAAACCGATGCTGCCGAATGTTGAACCAATATTGACAATTTGTCCGTACCCCTGTTTTTTCATATGGGGTAAAATTGCTCGCGTAAGCTGTACCGGAGCAATGAGATTAGTTTGAAATATGCGATCGATAATCACTGGGTCTTGACTCTCAAAAGTATGAAAATCGACAATTCCAGCATTGTTGATCAGTAAGTCGATTCCTCCCAGAGCGTAAGTAGCCTGTTTCAAGGCGGTGCAACGTCCCTCGTGAGTGGTAAGATCGGCAGTGATAGCAAAACTTTCTGTGTCTGCGGAAGCTTTGAGGGTATGACTCAGCTCTTTGAGTGCGTTGGTTTGACGGCCAAGTAGAGCGAGGCGAGCTCCCTTTTTGGCTAATGACATCGCTAAATGGCGACCAATACCACCCGAAGCTCCGGTGAGCAGGACTCTACAGTTTTTTAGTTTCACTGGAAATTCTCCTGATTAATTGATGTTGATAAAGGTAGGTTACGAAAAATATCTCCGTAGAGTTGGTACATCATCCTGGCACAGTGGATAATTTGTTGTTGCGTATTTTTTTCTACAACCTTGTTCATCAAGCTTTCATAAAATTTCATGTGCTCAATGTCAAGCGCACCGTGAGAGGTGAGGTAGCTGAAGGCTTGATCTGGTAGTTGGAGACTTTTCTGAATGAGGGTTGCTGCTTGGGTCGCCATTTTTATACTGGTGCCTTCCAACACCAATACCATGCCGAAGAAGGCGATGGGATTGATGCGCTCAATGGTATGGTATGCATAGGCGACCATCAATTCTGTTGCCGCTGTAGGTTGACCATGTCGCACTGCCTCAGCATCGCCCCCGCAGGCGTTGATGTCATTAAGAATCCACTCTTCATGGCCTTTTTCTTCATCAATATAGTCGATAATCGCATCGCGTAACCAGCGTGGTTCCTGAGGCAAACGTGAACCACAGGCCATTAATAAGGGCACCGTGTGTTTCACATGGTGATAGGCTTCCGTGAGAAAGGCGATGTACGTTTCCAGGTTGATATCGCCCGTTGCTCCGGCCTGAAGCTGGGGGATGTTAAGTAGCTTTTGGCGCGGCTGTTCAGTCGCGTCACATAAAGTATTATAAAATTTCATTTTGGCTCCTTTCGTTTTGTTGGTAAATTTGGTTTATACGTTTTTCATAAACGGTCCAAATTATTTCACGGCGAGGGCGACCGTTAGCGGTGAGTTGTTGGTTAGTCATGCTGAAAGGTTCATCTGTATACAGCCAGGCAGATAGACGTGCATAGTCAGGTAACTGAGTGTTAGCCTGTTTGATTGCTGCGACGATGTGCTGTTTATTTTGTCGCGCTGTGATGAGAGCAATATTATAGGGGCGCGCCTCGCCGAAGACCACCGCCTGGGCGATGACATGATGGCAGGTAAGTTCTTTTTCTATCCACTCCGGGGCGACGTTGCGCCCGAAGCTGGTAATGAAACAATTCTTTTTACGTCCCGTGAGATAAAGGTAACCATCATCATCCAAATAACCCAAATCACCAGAGGCATAATCATCATTAGCCTGATATTCATGCTTGAGATAGCCATCGAACAGATTTCCTGATAGCATAATTTCTCCTGAATTATTAAAGCTGACTTGTATCTGGGGTAGTACTTTACCCACGCTGCCAAGGCGATGGTGATCAGGTGTATTGACCGCAACGACAGAAGCACATTCTGATAGACCATAACCTTCAAATACAGGCAGCCCTAAATTCTTTGCCTTAGTTAACAATTGGGTCGATACCGGAGCCCCCCCGACGGCGACAAAACGCAATGACTTCGGGAACACTGTTTCGGTTTTCATTTCAATGAGTAACATTTTCAACATTTGGGGAAGTAAAATAATACTGCTGGCCTGGCTGTTAATGATGGCTAGGGTCATTTTTTTTGCGTCGAGGTTAGTAGCACCGGACAGACCTGCGCGTTCTAAACTCGGGATAATACAGCATGCTCCGGAGAGTAAGGGTGCATAAACACCGCCGATATTTTCTAGCAATACAGCCAAAGGAAGTAGTGAGAGATGGCGATCTTGTGGCGTAATATGAATGGCCTGACTCAGTGATTTCGCGACTTCATCCATTGTTTTTTGAGAGAGGCAAACACCCTTAGGTGTACCAGTGGTACCGGAGGTATAGGTGATTTTAGAGATGTCCGTTATCTTTTTTTTATCGGCAGTGACGGGCAGTGGTATTTGCCAACAACGTTGAGCCGCTACGTTGATCATTGGGCGCGATTTAAGCTCCGGCATTAACTGTGTGATCCGCTGAATTTGATCTGTGATCAGAACATCGGCTTCCGCATCCATCAGGCTGTGTTGTATTTGTTGCGGTGAAAAAAAAGGAGGAATGGGCACCAAGGTGATGCCTGCTTTTTGGGCGGCTAGGTCGAATATAACCCATGCTGGGCTATTGTCCATCAACAAGCCCAGGCAATGGAAGTCCTGGTGCTGAAGAATGCAAGCCAGAGTTTCAACTGCGGTGAGTAGATCATGATAACTGAGGTGAATATGCTCACCCTCAATGGCAACGCTTTTTGGAGCAGATTGCGCAAATTGATTAATCGCTGTGAGAATAGCGCTCATAGTCTGTATTTAGCTCTTAATGTATAGGAGAGAGTTGCTAGAGGCAGCCCATATTGAAAGCATCGTTCCATAGTTGTTGTGCTGCTGGACATAATTTTTCTTCTTTCAATGCCTGAAGCAGTTTAGATGCGCCTTGGCGAATGTGACCAACGACGACGGTAGGGCCTTGTTCGTAGTAATGCCCCCAATTGTATTGCGCTTCACCCAGACGGCTCTTGTCCGCGTGCGCGATGGGAATGAGCTCAATGCCCAGTTTAGAGAAGTTATTACGTACCGTGGGGGTGGCGGTAAACACGGCCCACTCATAACTCGCACCGCTGAGATAAGCTGTTAAGGTTATGATAAGTATCTGTGCACTTCCGCCATGAATTGATGCCAGATTTCCTACTTCGACAACTCGACTGCGATCAATTGGGCGACATAATTTTTCAGCTAGCCGGTTTTCGATAGGTTTATCCAGATAACGCTCCAAAAATAAAGAGGCGTCGTTAGCGGGGCAAATTCCTAGTGCCGCCAGCATTTTATCGTTTTGGCGCATACTCAACAGGTTCGGCAAAAAATGCGTTACCTTGGCGCTGTAAGCACGACAAAAAACACTTCGAATAAAACGTTCAACTTCATGGCGCTGAGCCTCTTCTCTACCTATCATCGAAATTTTAACTGGATGTTCAGTATTTGAGCCACGGGGTTCGTATCCTGGTAGCGGGAGTGGTGCGGTCAAAATTGTCATAATCGTATCTCCATTTCGATGCTTACTGCGTCGGGTCTGGTGATAATTTAACAATGAGGTGATGAAGCTAATGTTAAGAGGAGGTTAATATTTTGTTAAAATACAAAATAAAAGCATAACCGAGTTATATACCCGTGGCGTTATGGATTCAAATGTTAGGGCATGTAGATAGACCCATAACGCTATGGGTCTATTTTAGGCTGAGGGTTAAAATCTAGAAAAACGATGGTGCCATTTCCTACTTCACTTTTTATTTCGATCTGCCATTGTTGTCGCTCACAGATGCGCTTGACAATAGCAAGGCCGATACCGTTGCCGCGACTTTCGTGACTGCGATAATGACGCTGGAAAATTTTCTTTAGCTGTTCTTCAGGAATACCAGAACCGGTATCTTTAATTGTTATTTGTCCAGCGTCAATCGTGATGACTACTTCGCCTTTCTGAGTATAAATTAGTGCATTACGTACCAGGTTGCCGAGCAAGATGGCGATGATGGCTTTCGGTGCTTCGACGTTGAAATCATGGATAACATTGCTACGTAGTGTGAGTATTTTGTTATGGGTAAGGAATTGGTGTTGCTCGCATACTTCCAGACAAATTTCTTTCAAGCTACAACGTTCTTTTGTTTCATCTTCTTTTTCGGGTTGAGATTCACGGGCAAGTAATAATAATACTTCTATCATTTGTGACATGCGGTTGCCTGCGCGAGCAATACGCTCTATTTGGCGATGAACACGATCAGGTAGCTGTGGATTATCCAAAAGAAGCTCAGCAGCGCCATTGATTACGGTTAAAGGTGTACGCAATTCATGGCTGGCGTTAGCCGTGAACTCTTGTTCACGCTCGATAAATTTTTCCAAGTGCTCCAGGTAATGATCGAATGTAACAGCCAGTTGGCCGACTTCATCATCGGCATAAGTGTTGTTAATGCGCGTAGGTGTGCGACGGTTTGGTTTACGCTCTGCCACTTGGCGAGCCAGATTGGAGACAGGTGAAATTATTTTACTGGATAAGCCGCTGCCCAGCCACCAAGCGATGAGAATTGCGGAAATGATGCTGGCAATCAAAGCGGTATGTATTGCAATTTCACGTTGTTCAAAAGTAGTGGCATCTTTGATCAGGTATATTGTGCCGAGACCATTGTTAGCAATAAATATGTGATAGAGATATTGGTCGTATTCCAGATCGTGATGACCGATGGGTAAATCTCGAATAATTTCGGGTACTATTTCTTTTTGGGCGTCGCTTACATAATAGAGAATAATTTTGGCGCTGACCTGGCGAGTACTGTCTATCGGTTGATTCGTGTTCTTTAAAAAAAAATCCATTTCCGATTTTAAGCTGCCTTCTACCAGTTCTTTTTCGATGTCTTCAATGGCAAAATAAACCCCGATGGTTATGGCCATGCTCAGTAGTGTGCCGAAGAGCAGAAAAGACAAAGTAATGCGACGACGCAGACTTTGTTTATACTCCATTATGGTCAGCTAGGCGAAAACCAATGCCATGCAAGGTGAGGATTAAAGGTTTGGAAAAAGGACGGTCGATGGCGGCGCGTAAGCTGTGTATGTGAGTGCGTAATGCATCACTGTCCGGTGGCGAATCGTTCCAGATAAATTCTTCAATTTCTTTTCGTGTTACGACGTTAGGCGAATTGCGAATAAGTAATTCGAATATTTTTAATGCCGTGGGGGTTAGGCTAATGCGTTGACCTTCTCTGTTCACCTCCAAAGTGTTGGGGTTAAAGCTGAGGTCTGCAATTTCAATGAGTTGTTTCCCGGCATTTTTTAATTGGCGTCGACTCAGCGCGGTGACGCGGGCGAGCAATTCTTTGAGTGAAAAGGGTTTAACCAGATAGTCATCGGCACCACTGCCAAAACCAGCCAGTTTATCATCTAGTGTGTCCCGTGCAGTAAGCATTAATATCGGGGTAGAAATACCCGCTTCAGTACGTAATTTTCGACAAACGGTTAAGCCATTCATGCCGGGCATCATGATATCTAGAACAATAACGTCATAATCATGGGTGACGGCCAAGTGAAGTCCGGTAATGCCATCTCCCGCTGTATCGGGTATATGACCTTTCGCTTCCAGATAATCGTAGAGATTAGCAGCGAGATCGCTGTCATCCTCAATAATTAAAATCTTAATGCTCATGCTTGTGTGGATTGAAAAATAAATTAGTAAAAAATAATGGTGATCTTGACAAAAAAATCATCCAGTCGATAAATGCTCATAATTTGAATAATCTCCTTGAGATAATTTTCCATTGTCAATGTAGCGATAAGGCCAGTCAACCTGACAATGTCAGAATATACCGATTGCGTGATAAAACAAGTTTGCCGGTTTCGTCGTTAACAAGATGTCAAATAAATGTGAAGCTTTCGTTAAGCTGAATTGAATTTTCAAGTTTTTTGAAAACTTCAGCCTTACCCTCGCAACGATCACCTAACTCCGACTACCTCCTAAAAAACATTTATTTTATCAATATTTCTTGATCCGCCATAACGCCTATAAACTATTGTTTTAAAAGTTTATTTTGGGTGAGTCTCTGTATATTTTATTTTCTTTTGGTAACGACAAATATCCCTATGATCACCAGAGCGGCGCCCGCCATTTGTTGGGGAGTTAAGGTTTCATTTAAAAAGAAGTAAGCGAGCACCAAGGTCATAATCGGCCCAAGGGAGCTGATAATAGCGGCTGAATTGACACCGATACATTGAATGCCTGCGGCCATGAAAAAAGTGGGTAATACCGTGCAAACCAGAGCCATAAACAAAGCCAGGCCATAAACTTCGGCAGGCAAAGCAAAAATAACGGGGTCATAGCTTGCCGCAAAATGTAGATTGGTCGCGATGCAGGCAAAAGTCATGGCGTAGGCTGTACAACGTTTTGCGCCCAGTTTACCAATGAGTACGCCATTGCCTATAAAATAAATGGCGAAAGCCAAAGCGCTGCCAAACACGAATATTGAACCTAAAACGATATTAGGTTCAGAGAAAGAAAGCTCCTGTGCGAAAACGATAATAAAACCGATATAGCTTACGCCTAAGGCTATGGCTTCTTTCAGGCTGACCCTTTTACGTTTTAACAGTGCAGTAATTAATACCACAAAGCTTGGGTAGAGTAACAAAATCAAGCGTTCCAGGCTTGCCGTAATATAACTCAGGCCAACAAAGTCGAGATAGGCTGCTAAATAAAAACCAATTAAACCCAGCGCCATAAGCCTAGCAATATCTTTACTCTCTAAACGTGGAAGATTAGATTTGCGTTCTATAAGATAAATGCTAAAAAGAAAAAAAGGGAGAGCTATCGCCATACGCAAAGTCAGCAAAATGATCGGGCTAACCAATTCACCATAACCATAGGCTAGTTTTATGGCGATGGCCTTGGATGAAAATGCAAGGGCGGCAATGATAATAAAAACAATACCGACAAGTGCGGCACTTTGCCTGTTGTGAGATGATTTTTCGTACATTGTTGCTGACTCTTTATTTGTTAGAGCAGCGGTGGATAATACAATGGACTTAGATCATTAACAGTCAGTCATGGTATCATCCATGGCTACTATTTTTATGTTGTTGAGAATAAATTAAGGCGTAGCTATGGCTTTCTTAAAGTTGCCATAGCCAGGAAAGAGAGAAAGTGGTGAATTTTTTTGTAATCGTAATCATAGTGGCCTCACGGTACTGGATGCTATACTGGCTTGTCAAGCGAAAAAATTTGGTATTTTGAATTATGCCAACATTCAGTAACGTTAATAGCGTTCACCAGTCTGCACCTCTAATAGTGATAGACAACTTATCTTACCACTACCCAGGTTCTATCCAAAAGGTATTGCAGGACATTCAGCTTAGCATAAATAAAGGCACGGTATTAGGCTTGATTGGACCGAATGGTGCAGGAAAAACGACGTTAATTTCATTGTTAACCGGTATTCTTAAACAGACTGACGGAACCATTAGTATTGGTGGTTATAGCCTGCCACAATTCACCAAACAGGCTAAACAATTGACAGGTTACATCCCTCAGGATTATGCGTTTTATCCCAATTTGACCGCCGTTGAAAATTTACAATTTTTTGCGGGAGTACAAGGTATCACTTCAGCTAAAAGGCAGCTTCGCATTGAATACTGTCTCGAATTTTGTCAGTTACAAAAAGTGTCGCACCAAAAAGTAGCTGAATTTTCTGGCGGCTTAAAGCGTCGTTTAAATATCGCCATTGGCTTACTTACCGACCCTGAAATTTTATTTTTTGACGAACCTACCGTAAGTATTGACCCTCAAAGTCGTGCCTTTATCTTACAAAAAATTAAAATGCTTCAAAACCAAGGAAAAACGATTATCTATACCTCACATTATATGGAAGAGGTTGAACAGCTCTGCGATTATTTGGCCATTATTGATCAGGGCACCATATTAAAGCAGGGCACATTGCAAAGCTTGCAGCAGGAACAACAACAGCAACTCATCATCGTTTTCAAAAAAACCCTTGATGAAAACAGTCTGAACCATTTAAAAACTCGTTTTAAATTTTCTATCCATCAAGCTCAATTGGTTTTTCATAATGTAGCTGATATGGCTATTTATAATCAGATTATCGAGCAGGTGCAAACAATGAATTTGCCTATTGCCAGTATTTTTTATGGCAAACATAATTTGGAGAAAATTTTTCTTGACTTAACAAATAAACAATTAAGAGACTAATCATGTTTTTAGCGGCCATGATTAAAGAGTTCAAGCTGGTATTTAGAGACCTGCACTCAGTGCTGGTTCTTTTTGCAATGCCATCGGTATTTATTATTATCATGTCTTTGGCTTTGCAGGAACAGTTTACTGAAAAAAAAGACTTTTCTTTTACGATTTATTATAACAATGCCGAAAAAAGTGAATACTCGGATCAGTTTTTAGCGGCGTTAGCCAAGCATCCTTTTTTTAATTTCGAAGAAACCAAGTCTGTTAGTGATCCAGCAGAGATCATTACGGTGTTAGGCGACAAGAGCAAAGCGTTTTTAAGTATTCCTGCCAGTTTATTCGATCACTTTCAATCTGATCTGGAGGATGTTGAATCCATCAAAATATGGTTGTCTCCGAGTATTGATGTGCGAACACGTTTATTGCTTGAAACGACGATTTATGAGGCCTTGGCAAAAACCAAGTTTCACTTTATGTTGACGCCACAAATATCCACTGCGGACAAAGCCAAAGATTTTATAGCAGCAGAATCGCTGCAAACGACCTATCTTTATGGTCAAAAAAAACCAGGGGAAAGCCCTACAGCG
Source organism: uncultured Chromatiaceae bacterium (assembly GCA_964421045.1). Lineage (GTDB taxonomy): Bacteria > Pseudomonadota > Gammaproteobacteria > JAADHS01 > JAADHS01 > JAADHS01. Next base: position 3,042 of record CAYQVF010000053.1, on the reverse strand, counting down.
GTACAGCAAAATGTGCCTGCCTGGTTGATTTTTTCGATGTTTTTTGTCGTTATCCCCATATCAACCACCTTGATAACTGAAAAACAACAAGGCACGTTAACCCGCTTACGGACGATGAATACCTCAATAGGCTTGTTTTTTATAGCAAAAACATTACCTTATTTAGTTATCAACCAAGTGCAGCTCATTACTATGTTGTTGTTGGGTGCCTATATTGTGCCTTTGTTAGGCGGAGACAGCCTGGTTATAGGTTCTCATTATTTTGCTTTGGCGTTCATGTCATTAGCGATTGGAATTGCTGCTATTGGCTATGCATTACTTGTTGCCGTTGTTGCTAAAACAACAGAACAAGCCACCTCCATTGGGGGTGTAGGTAACATCCTGTTAGGTGCCATCGGTGGTATTATGGTACCCAAATTTATAATGCCCGAGTATCTCCAGGCATTTACCTACGTGAGTCCGATGTCCTGGGGGCTGGATGGATTTTTGGATATATTTTTATACGGTAATGATATTATGGCCATCTTACCTGAAGTCATGATGTTGCTGACTTTTGGCGGTGTCATGCTGGCCTTGGCGCTGGGTATTTTCCACCGACAATCGTAGTAACTACTCAGTTTACCCCTGAATCCCGCCATTTCAGGGGTAAACTGAGTAGTTACTGTTAACTTTGACTGCTCGCTGAGTAGTTACCAATCGTAATAAATTAAAAGGTAGTGGAGCGATATGTCCATTCCTAAAGAAAAATTGAAACACGATCTCAAGCAAATGATTATTATTGAGTGTGACAAGCAAGACGAATTGACGGTGAGTGACATTACTGATGATGAAGCTTTGATTGGCAGTGAAGCAAATCTAGGGCTGGACTCATTGGATAGTTTACAGTTGTCCTTGGCGATTAAAAAAAGATATAAAGTGCGTATTGAGGGGGTTAAAGACGGTCGATTAGCCTTTGCATCAATCAATGCCTTGGCAAATTACATTATCACAAAATCAGCTTGATGCCAGCCAAAATTTATTTTAAAGGTGCAGGTCTTGTTAGCGCGATTGGTGGTAGTGTGGCAGAGACATTGGCATCAATAGAACAAGAGCATTACCGGCCTTCGACCATTAACATCGAACAATCTACCGGCCAGCTTACTATTCCTTATTTTACGATCAAGCAACCCGGACTCTCTGCCGGTGTTAATCGCTTATACGAAATCATAGACCGCGTCATTCAACAAGCCCTGAAAGAGGCCAAGCTGACGGAAGAACAATTGCAATGCTCCGGCTTGTTTGTCGGCTCAACTTCTTTTGATATGTTCAAGTGTGAAATGGATTTAAAGCAGTCTTCTTGTACGAATCACGATATCGCCAGCCACACGCCTCCATTTAATCGTTTAACTCAGTATATCCAAGAAAAATATACCATCAACGGGCCTGTATTCACCTTTAATACAGCCTGCACATCGAGCGCTAACGCATTAATGTATGCTGGTGAATTTATTCGGCGAGGAGATATTCGCCATGCTTTGGTGCTGGGTCTTGAATTTTATAACGAAGTAACGGCTCTGGGCTTTGCTGGCCTTTCTTTAATCAGTTCTAACGGTATGCGCCCCTTCGATCAACATCGAGATGGCTTATACCTTGGTGAAGCGTGTAGTGCGTTGCTTATTTCAGCAGAACCTGAAGATCATGGCTTTGCTTACATTGCTGGCGCCAACGTAGGCGACAATTATAGTATTACGGCCAGCAACCAGGAGGGCGGTACGATACAAACCGTTATTGAACGCGCCTTGTCACAAGCCAATATTAAAAAAGAAGATATTTCTATTATCAAAACTCATGGCACGGCCAGTTTATCAAACGATGAAGCTGAAGCTGCCGGTTTAAACAAAGTGTTTGGCGAAACCATCCCGCCGATTGTTGCGCTTAAACCTTTCATGGGTCATACCCTAGGGGCTTGTGGTCTTAATGAATTAATTTTATTTTACAGTGCGCTGCGCAAAAAATCCTTGATGACCTTTCCGTGTAACATAGCAGATGAATTTTCTTTACGCTTGGCAAGCAACACCGACATCCCTGATAAGGGTTATTATCTTTTAAACTATTTTGGTTTTGGTGGCAACAGTACCGCGTTGATTATGACTAATGCGTAAACCACTCTACATCTACAGTTCGAGTAACTTCTATCATGCTGTGGAAGATGCTCTGCCCTCACTAAAACCTATTTTGTTTGCGGCCAGTGGTAAAAAAATAAGACGCATAGACCGCTTAACACAGCTTGCTTTGATTGGCAGTTTTCAATGTAAATCAACCTATGAGCTTGCAAAGAATACCGGACTCTACATGTCCTCCATTTATGGTTCACTGAATAATACGGCAGCGGTGTTGGCTGACATCTATCAAGAGGGCCAGTTGCCACGACCATTAAACTTTATCAATACGGTAAGCAATGCCGCTTGTTTTTATTTGGCACAACAGTTGGGTTTGTTCAGCAATAATCAGTTTGTAACACGCGACCATTTTACTCTGGAGGCAGGTCTTAAGCTGGCCAGCCTGGATCTGGAAATGGGCAATGTGGAAGCGGCCTTGGTTGGCGTGGTTTGTGAAGTGGGTGAAAACCTTGCGATTCATCGACAGCGTTTTCAGACCAAACAACAGTATTGCCTGGCTGAAGGCAGTCATTGGCTTTATTTGGCGCATCATCTGGATAATGCGAAAGCCATTGCTAAAATCAGCCATATTGCCGAACCCTTAAGTGAGCAGGAGCGTGATGCCTATTTGCTGTCAGTGATCGACAAAAATAATATCTCAGTAAAAATAGGCTTCGGTGAAGCCGTGACGACGACAGAAAAAGAAAAGTTATTACAAACGCTGGCAGTAGAAGAGATCAGCTATACCCCTAATCAATTACGTCATGAATTTACTACCGCGCTACAGGTCTGTGGTTTTCTCGAAGCGTGTAAAATACAATCGGCACCAAACCGCTTTATTTATCTAGATACAGACGAACATCAACGATGGAGTGTTATGGTGCTGGATATGCTCAAAGCGTTA
>CAYQVF010000052.1:0-25561 GCA_964421045.1 uncultured Chromatiaceae bacterium | reverse complement strand
CCAGACATAAAGGTGATTTATTTAACTGAAACCTCACACTCTTCTACGAAGAACCCACTTTATAGAGATGGTAGCGCCCCGTTTCTGCTTTAAATCCACCATCGCCGCTTGGCCCTGGATTTCCATCTTTTGTTACCCAATACCTAAAAATCAAATTTCATCGAACAAATTCACCGCTGGCGATTTTAAGCTTTGCACTTCTATTTAACTCTCTTTTTTCGTTACTATTTTCATTTTATCCAAGCGCGATCACGTACAAAATTATTGGATTGAAAATCTTGCATCGCCTGATCAATTTCCTCGCGCGTATTCATTACAAACGGACCATACTGAACGATAGGCTCATTAATTGGTTTACCACTGACAACGATAAACCGCGCACCTTGTGCACCGGCGGTAAGCTCAGGATTATTATCATCAGCACCCAGTGCGATGAACGTGCGAGTCGGCACATTTTGACCATTGAGCTTACCGTCACCTTCAAACACATAGATAAAGCTGCGATTCTCGGCGGGTAATGCGTGTGCAAATTGCTTATCAGGTTTTAGCTGCACATCGAAATATGAGACATTGGTAATGCTGTCAACAATCGGAGCGCTGGTATCGGCAAGTTTTCCGATAATCACTTTCGCCTGATAGTCCGCTGTTTCTACTACTGGAAAAGCTGACGCATCGTATTCTTGATACTCTGGCGTATCCATTTTATTTGCAGCAGGAAGATTGATCCAAAGTTGCAAACCACGCATTAAACCATTGTCCTGTTTAGGCATTTCAGAGTGAATAACACCGCTAGCTGCTTTCATCCACTGTGCGCCACCAGGACCAAGATTGCCTACGTTTCCCATGCTATCTTTATGTTCGATATGCCCATCGAGCATATAAGAAAACGTGCTAAAACCTCGGTGGGGATGCGATGGAAAACCGGCGATATATTCATCAGGAACATCACTGCCAAAATAGTCCAACATAATAAACGGATCAAAGTTACGCAGAGCAGGTGTGCCGATGGTGCGGTTTACCGTTACCCCTGCACCTTCTTTAATCGTCATCGCAGGGATAAATCGGGTTTGATTGGTTTGTGTGCTCATCATGTTCTCCTTTTAGTAAAATAGGTTTTGTTTTGCGTTAGTGCTATTATCGTCGTCGTCATTGACAGAACAAACATCGATAATGTGAATTTATTGTTCTATAATTCGCAACAATTACGAATGAGTTGTTTCGATAAGAGGTATTTAAATGGATCGTTTTACCAACATGGATACCTTCATTCGGGTCGTAGAGGCAGGAAGTATTAGTGGCGCAGCAGATCGTCTAGGTGTCGCCAAGTCTGCTGTGAGCAGACGCTTAAAAGAGCTCGAAGCACATTTGGATGTCGAACTTTTTCACCGTACGACGCGCAAAATGAATCTGACGGATACCGGGCGAACTTTTTACCATCAAGCCGTGCGAATTTTGGAAGATGTAGTTGAAGCTGAGTTAGCCACATCGCAAGCGCACGGTGAATTAAAAGGTTGTTTAAAGGTTGCATTGCCACTGAGTTTTGGTTTGATGCATCTAGGGCCTGCCATTTCGGATTTTTTACAAAAACATCCAAATATTGAGTTTGATCTGGACTTTAACGACCGTAAGGTTGATCTCATGGAAGAAGGTTTTGATCTCGCCATACGTATTGCAAACCTGCCAGATTCGAGTTTGATTGCACGACGCCTCTCCTCAATTCAAGTTGTCACCTGCGCTAGCCCCGCTTATCTCAAGCGCATGGGAACACCAAAAAAACCTGAAGAGCTGACAAATCATCAATGCCTGGTTTATAGCCTTCTACGCGATTTTGAAAACTGGAATTTTTATGATATCGATGGTGAATTACGAGCGACAAAAGTTCATCCTTATTTAAAATCAACTAACGGTGAGTTTTTGCGAAATTCAGCGGTAGATGGTTTAGGGTTGATTAATATGCCGCTATTTATCACTTATGAAGAGATCAAAAATGGTGCACTGATACCACTACTTACTACCTATAAAAAACCTCCATTAGATGCTTACGCGATTTATCCTCAAACACGCTATCTTTCACAGCGTGTTAGAGCTTTTGTTAATTTTTTGGTAAATCGCTTCGAGGGCATTACTTATTGGGATGAATGTTTAAAAGATCTTATGCTGCAAGCAGGGCGAGACTCATTAGTCGCAAGATAGCCATATTGAGAGTCTACATGCTGGCCTTTAAGATATTCATAAAGCGTTGCTGATTTTTCAGGTTGGTCCAACTTTTCATATGTTTGGGCTTTTAAATAGGTAAGTTCAGCTTTCATCACAGAGGTCGTTTCTTTTACGTTCTCTGATCGGATAATTAACTCCAATGTATCTTCGTAATCTTGAGCCTCATATTGTTCATATGCTTTTTCTATTGAAGCTATTTTTGCGAAGCTCGCACAGCCAGTCGCCAGCAGTACAAAACTAAAACTGATAAGAACGTGGTTTTTATTTTTCTCTAGAAAGAGGTATAAAGCGAGCCTTCTTAAGAAGGCTCGAAATATTGCGGTTTCCTTAGCTTAAGGGTAGCAGTAAAAAAGCTAATTACTACCTAATGGATTTAGATCGCCGACCTCAGCCAGTAACTCCGGCATAGAAAAAGTAAAACCAGGTCGTTTTTCAAACACATTCGTTTTACTATTCTCTATCAATCCAATAAATACCTCTGCGATAATGCGACTACCCACAGGCCCAAGCGAGTTACCATCATGGCGTATTTTTGCTTCGCGCAATATGTAGTACCACAACGGTGTATCGTTCTGAAAATCATTAGCTTCGACAATATCTTGATGAGGAGTAGCCGCAATCTGTTGCGCTGTAATGGGTGTAAATTTCACACCTGCTGCCAACATTTGGTTAGCAACCTGTTGGCCGCTGGCTAATTCCAATAAACGCCCACGTAGTAAGTTTCGTGTTGCAAGGGATAATAATATAGCCTTTTTTTCCTCCGGCAACGCTGCGATTTCAGGAACTTGCTGAAACTCAGGCAATGTTTTCAGTGCCAGCGCTAAACTCGTACCTAATTCACGGGTAAAGTTCAAATCGGAATGTGAATTCACCCCTGCCACGCTGGAAAAATCATACAAACGCGTCCAATCGACTGTCCAATTGGAAGGTAGTGTTGAGCTGCCAAAAAAGGGTGGATCATCGGCTGGGTTGGGAGTGCGCGAACCGCTTCCCCCTGAAAATTCGAAAAGCAACTCAAAAGTGGCTGGAACTCCACCCGGGTTGCCATTAAATACTCGATTCCATTCATAGCTTGGCCTAACCATACTATGGCCTAATCGAAAAGCGGCAACCGAAAATTCAATAGGCATACATTGCATTAAATCATCAGTGTAAAATTTACGACCGTGTTTTATAACGTCTTGTAACACGCCCTGTTCAATTATCCTCGGAAGGAAATCAGTGAGTACGATCGCTTGGTAATGAAGGATTACTTCTTCACGAGCCGCTTCAAACAAATCACAGTCCTGGATTTTTCCCGTTTTCTTTAGTTCATCAAGTTTCTTATTATGAAATTTGATAAATGCCACGTGAGTCTGCGCCACCGCAAGATTTTCATCATTGCGCCCATCGCCAATAATTGCAGAACGATCTGGATTTCTCGGTAGGTCAAAAGGATCCCCGCCGACAATAGGCCCACCTGGCGCGGTTGCGGGTGTATCGCTGGTCAAACCAACCTTCAAATGCAGTTTATCACTTTCGTACATCGCTGCTGAATCAGCATCACTGGGTCCATTTCCATATAGTGAGTCAAGATCAAGACTGGGGGTTCGGCCATTTAGTATGCTTTCTGGATCAACTTTTCCATCAACTGTCAGTTCAGCGTCACCTGGCGTTGCAGTTATGTCATGATCTATAAACTGGCCTAGGTAAGTATAACCTCCTGGAATATTAGAATTGCCAGCCACAACGATATTGCTTGTTATTTCCGACTCCATAGCCAACCCGAGGTCAACTAATCCGGTGTGATTGGCTTGCGCGCCTTTTTCAAACATCCGGCAGAATATGCGGCGAGGTGCGGTTTCTTCCGATGCCTCCGGAATTAATTCTGGCGCATATTCTTCAACAATCCTTGCTTCATCCGGCCGAGTATACCTAGGTAATTTCCATCGGCTCTTTCCGCGAATTTTTTTTAGATGCTTTTCTGAATTTTCTAAGACATGCTTAGGTAGTAAGTTCGCTTTATATCTAGTGATTTTTTTCCCTTCTTTAAAAAAATATTTTTCTGTGCCATGTAACATTGGCCTATCTCCTTTGCGTTAGGGATTGCTAGTGCCTTTATAACGAGAGATTGTCAGTTGGAATTATTTGAGTTGTGTTTATGCTAGCAACCAATCTCAAAGACCATACTAGTTTCCGAAATCATATAGGTCGTCGACAAAAATCACAGATTTTATGTGAAAAATTACCATTGCCATTTTTTTGTGTATCAGGAGGAAGGAGACCGCTATTTTCTTCGCCCCATAAAAAACGAAGTACCGAAGCAACAATATAGGGCGAAATACTCGCTTTGTTTAAAAGTATGCTTTGCCATGACCATTTGAAACCCTATCACCTACGCGGGTTTTCTACATGCGCTCTGTAATACGCATCACTTGAGAGAGCTGGAGCGTGCCTGGGAGCAAGGTGGGCAGCAATAAAAAAATAAAAGCCTTACTAAACAGGACTGGGTTTTGAATATTTACCAGCCAACACGAGAACATATGAAGCAGGGTGTTGCTGCTTCATATGAAATATTACAACTTTGATCGGTTGCACTACATTCGCATTCAATTGCATTTTCTAGGTTAAAGCCGTGATGAACCTCAAACATAAACCCTATGGGATATAAGGCACATATACACCTTGTTTTAAAGTCACATTTTCCTGTAATAAAGCTTGACCACTACTGGTTATTGACATGGGTAGATTGACTTGATCAAAAGCATTACCTTTGATAAGCAATGACTCGCCAATAAGTTCTATCGCCACAGCGTCTTTTACCTTTTCAAAAAAATTAAAGGCAATCTGGATGCCCTTGGCATAGCCACCAATATTAATTAACTCATTATGGCTAAAATCGTTATTATCAATCGTCACACAAACAGTATCTAAAGTGTATTCCCCCTGTTTATCACCAATAAGAATATTGCTAGGCGCAACCGACCCTGGGTACAAGACACCATCTTCAAAATGATTATTATCAATGCGATTATTTTTACTATAGCTCATATTACCTTCACGGTCATCAGGTAAGACAATATGTATTCCAACTGAGCGACTACGCTGCATCAAATTATGATCGATTCGGTTATAGTTTGCTCCATTTTTCAGGGTAATTGCTGACATTGTACGGGTTTTAACCTCTCTACCCAGATCAATGAAAACGTTACCCGTGATACGATTACTATCACCGCCATCAACTTCGATAACCTTCAAACTTTCAATTTCTTTAAAAATAAAACCCGCAATGATATTGTCTGACCCCGTAATCATCATACTCGCTGTTTTGAAAAAAGCGACGCCACCTACCGCGCTAACATAACGTACACCGATTGATGGAATTTGCATATCCCAATGCTCATAAGTCCCTGTGTTTATAACAACCACATCCCCTCTCTGAGCAACCGAAGCAACATGATTAAATTCTTCTAAAGTACCAACTTGATACTGAATACCCCCTTGCTCAGGACTGCGTAACTGCACCAGATTCAGCCCTAGGTCATTCACATCCAAAGAATCAATATCATCAAAACGACAAGATAAATTTTGTGGCGGGTTACTTTCTTCATCTGCTGTTTCTGGGTCACAGGGCAGCATTACAAAATTATACATATAAAAACAAGTATTTGTTTCTATATTCGTATTCATATTCGTTATAGAGTTAGTGCGTGTATTGGTTTCAATCAACGTGCGAGTATTCGTTCCTGTCGCTACATCATTCTGCGAACTTGCAACGACTTGCTCATCATTTTCAGGCTTATCTGAATTTGCTTGGACCGAATCAAGAGAAGCGGTCTCGCTGAGCTCCGTTTTACTCCCACCACCACAAGCAGTTAACGCTAATATAACAAGGAAAAAAAAAACCAATCTGACCCTGACCCCAACCACATTCCATTGATTCATCTCTGCTCCAACTATCCATGTAAAAACATATCTGTCTTATCGTCTCCTTGTTCAAAAAATAGTGAGATATAGTTCACAAAATTTACTTTCTATACCTATTTTTTCAAAATATTCTGAGTAACAAGTCACAAAGCAAATTCATACTTCCTATAAAACAGTCACACCTGAATTCATAGCCAAGCCTCACTTTATATTTTAGATTTACCAGAGCGAAATCAACACAGGAGTGTTTATGACGGTGGCTCATCGCAGGTTTGGCATCAAAATTTCTTTGACAAGAACGACATCCAATCTAGATGAATGGAGAGTTACGCCACAAAATAGCAATGTACATAAAGATCGTACGAAATCATCTAGTTTGTTTTATGAAAAATACGATTGCTATATAAAACACCTAATTTAATCAATAAATTACAAGATGGTTCACTCTTGCCTTAAAGCCTGCTAAAGTGTTACCCGCATGTTTTCATGAGCAGGATTGTGGAAACGATACAGAATAATTTACAGAGTAAAAAAGGGAAATTATGTCTTATTTAGAGCCTTCGGAGTTCGTTACAAAAATGGTGGACTCAGGTGAGTCCAAAATTTATATGTCTGCGAAGGACACGGTGATTCGTGCCTATATGGCGGGGGCTGTGCTTGGGCTTGCTGCCATGTTTGCGATTACTGTTACCATTCAAACAGGTTCTCCCCTCGTTGGAGCCTTACTCTTTCCGGTAGGCTTCATCATGCTCTATTTGATGAAATTTGATTTGCTAACCGGTGTTTTTACACTTGTCCCCCTAGCTTGGCTTGATAAAAGACCAGGCGTGACTGTTGGGCAAATTTTACGTAACTGGGGCTGGGTATTCCTCGGTAACTTGGGTGGCGCGCTAACAGTAGCATTTATCATGTCCTTTGTTTTAACCTACGGTTACAACATCGATGGTGGTGCTCTTGCGGAAAAAGTAAGTAACATTGGTGAAGCCAGAACCGTGGGCTATCAAGAGCATGGTCTCGGAGGTTGGGCAACCATTTTTATGCGCGGCATGTTATGTAACTGGATGGTTTCCATGGGCGTTGTAGGTGCCATGATTTCCACTTCAGCAACGGGAAAAATTGCTGCGATGTGGATGCCTATCATGTTGTTCTTCTACATGGGGTTTGAACACTCAATCGTTAATATGTTCTTGTTCCCATTTTCTATGCTTATGGGTGGTGATTTCACCATTTCCGATTACCTCATTTGGAATGAGATTCCTACAGTTTTAGGTAACCTAGTTGGTGGTCTCTTGTTTGTTGCGCTACCTTTATACTATACACATGTAAAAACAAGCCCGGATCGTAAAATCAGCAAGTAATCCAAAAGGAATCTCGGCTCTGGTCAGAGCCGAAATTATTTTTCGTGATGTCAAACCAGCTCAGTATATCTATCGGACAAGGCTCTGATAAAGGCCGCAAGGATATCAATCAAGATTTCCATGGTGCTTACATACCGAAAGACCCCCTGCTAACATCAAAAGGGATTGCGATTAGCTTGGCAGATGGCATAAGCAGTAGTGAAGTCAGTCAGCATGCCAGCGAAGTGTCAATTAAAAGCTTTTTGGAAGACTATTACTGTACTCCAGAGTCCTGGACAGTTAAAACATCAGTACAACGAGTACTAAAAGCGACAAACTCCTGGCTTTACCTGCAAACTCGCAACAGCCCCTATCGTTATGCCCCTGATCGCGGATACGTATGCACCTTTACTACATTGGTTATTAAATCCAATACGGCGCATATTTTTCACGTGGGAGACACGCGCATTTATCGATTAACCGAAAATAACCTCGAACAGCTTACCGAGGATCATCGACTTTGGGTATCAAAAGAAAAAAGTTACCTGAGACGCGCTTTAGGCATGAAGGATCAGCTTGAGCTGGATTATCGCTCTTTCACCTTGGAAGTCGGAGATGTTTTTATTCTAGCCACCGATGGTGTTTATGAACATACGAATGACAAATTCATCATAGACATGATTCACGCTCATAGTGGTGACTTAGATAAGGCGGCTTCATTGATTATTAAGGAAGCATTTCAGCAAGGAAGTACGGATAATTTAAGCATTCAAATCGTCAGAGTGGATCAATTACCCAACCAGAATATCGAAGAAGTCTACCAGCAATTAACCACATTGCCTTTTCCGCCTGAACTCAAGCCCAGAATGTTGTTTGATGGCTATGAAATCATCCGTGATCTACGTATTAGTCACCGTAGCCACATTTACCTGGCTGTTGATATTGAAACTAAAGAACAGGTTGTTATAAAAATTCCCTCCATTGATCTTCGCGACCACCCTGAATATCTAGAGCGTTTCCTGATGGAAGAGTGGGTTGCCCGCCGCATCAACCATGCTCATGTATTAAAGCCCTGCTTGCAAACGCGGAAGCGAAATTATTTGTACATAGTAACAGAATTCATAAAAGGACAAACCTTAAAACAGTGGATGATTGATCACTCAGAACCCGATGTAGAAGCAGTTCGTAGTATTATAGAACAAATTGCCACAGGCTTGCGTGCCTTTCACCGTCAGGAAATGTTTCACCAAGATCTAAGACCCGACAACATCATGATCGACTCAATGGGCGTCGTGAAAATTATCGATTTTGGTTCTGTTCGTGTCGCGGGCCTTATGGAAGTCACAACGCCAATTGAACAGCAAAATATTCTTGGTACGGCGCTATACACGGCTCCAGAATGTTTTCTTGGTGAAGCAGGTTCTAAGCACTCTGACCTGTTTTCGTTAGGCGTAATCTGTTATCAAATGCTTTCTGGCAGACTACCCTATGGTACACAGGTGGCAAAGTCTCGCACCAAAGTAGCTCAACGAAAACTTAAATATCGCAGTGTACTTGATGAAAATCGAGAAATACCGACCTGGATAGATGAAGCCATTAAAAAGGCCGTTAACCCAGACCCATACAAACGATACGATACGCTATCGGAGTTCATATATGCTCTTCGCCACCCCAGCAAAGTTTTTTTGAGTAAAACGCGACCACCGTTAATGGAACGAAACCCCGTGGCCTTTTGGCAATGTGTCTCAATAATTTTAACCCTTATTATTATCGCATTATTAGCCCGTCATCCAATGTAGTGATCTAATATACCCAGGAAATAAAGCTGCACATACAACCACATTAAGGTAGTATCTTCGCCATGTTTGATATACCAACAATGTTATAAACCTAGGTATTAGCGCATACAGATAGGCCTTAGATTCGTTTTTTTCGATTAAGAAAAACCGAAAACGAAGTACAAATGAGCGTAAAAATACCTAAGCTTATAACATCATAGATATATTATGTTATCAATCACTTTACTGGCAAAAACTATCATAAAACGATAGGCAAACGATACAAAAGAGAAAAATTGAGGGACTTTTGAACATCAACATAACAAATGAATAAACACTTCCAAAATTTCGTGCTGAAGACCACCGGCGCAACGGCAATACGCTCTCAAGAACTTATTCAAACTTTATGGAGCAGCTATGGTGAGATTGTGCGGGTTAAGCTTACCGGGTCGAACTTAAATTATGTTGTTGTAAAATATATTGTTCTCCCTTCAGAATATAATCATCCACGGGGATGGAATACGGATCATGCTCATGCGCGAAAAATAAAATCATACGATGTGGAAATGTATTGGTATCGTAACTGGGGCGCGCGCTGCGGGAATACCTGCAGAATAGCTCAGTGTTATACCGCGACGAAGATAGAAAATGAACGCATTATCGTACTGGAAGATTTAGATACGATGGGGTTTTCTGTCAGACGGTCTACGTTAGACCAAGCTGAAGTAAAGCTCTGTTTGAGCTGGCTAGCTCATTTTCATGCGACTTTTATGAATGAAAAACCTGAAGGTCTGTGGAAAACAGGTACCTACTGGCATCTTGCAACACGACCTGATGAGTGGGCAGCAATGGCAGAGGGCGATTTAAAACAAGCTGCAATAAAAATAGATCAAAGGCTCAATCGCTGTAATTATCAAACTTTACTGCATGGTGATGCCAAGGTTAATAATTTTTGCTTTTCCTTGGACTCTCAATCCGTTGCTGCGGTAGACTTTCAATACGTCGGCGCAGGCTGTGGTATGAAAGATGTTATCTACTTTCTGGGCAGCTGCCTCAGTGAACAGCAATGCGAACAGTGGCAAACAGTACTATTAGAATATTATTTTTCAGAGTTAAAGCAAGCTTTGGAAAGGGAAAATAAACAGGTCAATTGGAAAAAATTAGAAGCTGAGTGGATGACTATGTTTGCAATTGCCTGGACGGACTTTTACCGCTTCCTTGTTGGCTGGATGCCAACGCATCATAAAATCAACTCTTATAGCCAACGTCTAGCTGCTGATGTGATTGCAGACTTGTTATAATCGACTCTCACTCCATTCATGTTCATTTTTTAGTCATAAACTCCAAATAACGGGAGTACAATCTAAATTCCCTTTAATTAGACTTTACAAATATACCCGATATAGGCCTTGACACGTTTGCTAATTGTTTGTGGTTTTGAATGGGGCGCATCAGGATCCGGTTTGCACTTGAACGGTGCGCCTACCCCTTTCCGAGCGTATAAAAAACCCAATAAATGCATAAAAAACAATAGAGTACAAATATGGCAAGAAATTTGCTTATGAATTGTAAATTATTTAAAATCAAGGCTCAAGCTGATGTCAGACTCTAGATTCAACCTGCTTTCCTTTTCTGGAAAGTACAAAATACTTCACTATACCTGGTTCGCATTTTTCATGGCCTTTGTGGTTTGGCTGGGCTTGGGACCCATGATGCCCTTTATTAAAGAAGCATTGGAATTAACGGATCAACAAGCTAAGGTTTTATTGATTCTTAATGTAGCAATGACAATCCCTGCGCGGATTGTCGTAGGGATGTTGGTCGATAAGTTTGGCCCAAGAATAATGTATACCTGTATTTTGGTTTTGGGTGGCTTGATCAGTATTGCTTTTGCCTGGGCACAAAATTATGAAGAGCTCGCCTTGCTACGTTTCTTATCAGGGTTTATTGGTGCCGGTTTTGTTGTAGGTATACGAATGATTTCTGAGTGGTTTCCTGCTAAGCAAACAGGCATCGCCCAAGGTATTTATGGGGGCTGGGGCAATTTTGGTTCCGCAGGCGCCGCGCTGACGTTGCCTTTCATTGCTATGAGCATTGACGGTGATAACGGTTGGCGCATTGCCTTGACCTGTGCCAGCGTCACAGCCATTGTCTATGGTCTTTATTATTTCTTTGTCGTTACGGATACCCCGAAGGGATCCACCTATTTTAAGCCTAAAAAAATGGGTGCCATGGAAATCACCAGCGGTAAAGATATGTTACTTTACATGCTGATGAACATCCCCTTGTTTCTTGCTCTGGGTGTATTGGCATGGAAACTGTCACCCGAACAAATGGGGCTGATCGATATCAGTACGACGTATATCATTTATTTCGCATTGTCTGCAATCTATGCTGTTCAAGTGTGGAAGATATGGCATGTCAATAGCCCTGTGCTGAAAAAACCGGTACCCGAGCTGCATCGTTATAAATTCAAACAAGTGGCTATTTTAGACTGGGCTTATCTGGTTACATTTGGTACTGAGCTTGCCTTAGTTTCCGTACTGGCTATGTTCTATGTTTCCTGGTTCGATATACCCAAAGTGACAGCGGCCTTATTAGCGGGAATCTATCCCTTTATTAATTTAATTGCTAGGCCTGGAGGCGGCTGGATCAGTGATAAAATAGGTCGTCGCCTGACCTTGATTATTGTTTTTGTCGGAATTACCAGCAGCTTTCTGGTTCTGGGGATGGTCGATAAAACCTGGTCGGTGTGGGTCATTGTAGCCATTACTATGGTTGCTGGCGTTTTTTCACAAGCCGGTTCTGGCGCAGTTTATGCCATGGTGCCTTTAGTACAACGTCGCATGACAGGACAAATTGCCGGCATGGTCGGCGCCTATGGTAATGCAGGCGCGGTTATATTTTTGACGGTGAACTCTTTAGTGGACTACAATCATTTCTTTTTCATTATTGCTTTAACTTCAGCATTTGTACTTGCACTTATTTTGTTTTTTCTTGAAGAGCCTGCAGGCCAAATGGCCGAAACGATGCCGGATGGGTCAGTGCAACTTATTGATGTTAAATAATCATGTCATCCATCCTCTCAATTAACGCCGGTCAGCATAGTCTCGCCGGAAATAAAGCCGTCAATGAAGATGCTTGCGGCTATCATGTACCAGATGAACCTCAATTGACCACCAAGGGGTTAGTTGTTGTTATTGCTGATGGCGTCAGCAGCTCTGAAGCCGGACGTGAAGCGGCTCATGCCTGTGTACGCAGCTTTATTGGTGACTACTTCAGCACGCCAGACTCATGGACAGTCAAAACCTCGGGACAGCGTGTCCTGGGGGCGCTGAACCGCTGGTTGTATGGCGGTGGACAAACGGTATTCAGCAACGCCCAAGGTATGTTATCAACATTAAGTGCATTGGTGATCAAATCAACCACTGCGCATATTTTTCATGTTGGAGACACCCGGATATATCGACTCAACGAGGGTGACTTAGAGCAGCTCACACAAGATCACCAAACCTGGGCAGGAAAAGAAAAAGCATTTTTGAGTCGTGCGATGGGCGCAGCGCCTGCAGTGGAAATTGATTATCGAAAAATTCCAGTCGAAGAAGGAGATATTTATTTTTTTTCCACCGATGGCGTACATGAATTTGTTTCTCGAAAAATAATCATATCGGAACTAGAAAACAATCGAGGCAACCCGGAACGCGCAGCTAAACGCCTAGTAGCGATTGCACTGGAAAACGGCAGTGAAGATAATGTGAGCTGTCAAATTGTGGAGATTGATAGCCTACCGTCTCAAAATGAAGATGAATTTTACAGCCAACTCACCGAACTTCCTTTCCCGCCTTCCCTCGAAAGCGGCATGATCCTCGATGGCTATAAAATTGCAAGAGAAATACATGCAACGAGTCGCTCACAGCTTTATCTCGCTCAAGATGTAAAAAACGAAACACAAGTTGTATTGAAAACACCATCTGAAAATTATAATGACGACGCACAGTACATCGATGGTTTTTTACATGAAGAATGGGTAGGACAACGCATAACCAATACTCATGTATTAAAAATACTTGAGCCCGTACAACAGCGCCGTTTTTTATATTACGTCATGGAATATATTGAAGGACAAAATTTACGTGAATGGATGAATGACAATACTAAACCAAGCCTAGTTGAAGTGCGGCAGATCGTAACACAGCTCGCCTCTGGTCTACGCGCATTTCATCGTCAAGAAATGTTGCATCAAGATTTAAAACCAGAAAACATTATGTTTGATGAACACGGTACAGTTAAAATTGTTGATTTTGGCTCCACAAAAATAGCCGGTATTCAAGAAATTGATGCCCCACTGGAACGAGGCACCTTGCTGGGAACCTATGATTATTGCGCGCCCGAGTATTTATTAGATCAAGCAGGCAGCAATCGATCAGATATTTATTCGTTAGGCGCAATTACTTATGAAATGCTCACTGCCGGAAAACTTCCTTATGGCGCACCTTTATCCAAACGAACTTTGAATAGAGCGCACTATATACCAGCGCGACAATTTAACCCTGAGTTACCGCAATGGCTTGATGCCGCCTTAGAAAAGGCTGTCCGTAAAAAACCAGAAAATCGATATGCATTGCTGTCGGAATTTGTACATGATATACAAACACCCAATAACAATTTTGTTAAAACAAATTTTCAGCCTATCATGGCACGCGACCCTATTACATTTTGGAAAACGATTGCACTGTCATCAATAGCGGTTAATATAATCTGGTTTATTGTTGAGCATATCTAAAACTGTCTTAAGCCGCTTTATCAGATTTCTTGATAGCGGAATCAACATTCATCTGGTCGACAAGAGTGTGCAGCTTTTTAGATAAGTTTGAGAGTGCATTGCTGGATTGGGATGCGTTTTGCGCACGCTCTAATGCACCTGAAGTAAGCTGTTGGATTAAATTCATACCACTTTTAATATCACCCGATGCTTGTGATTGTTCTTCAGTCGCTACGACGACATCAGCTGTAATGCGATTAATTGTATTAACAGAGTCGGAAATTTTGTCCAAAACTTTATTGGAGTCATCAGCTTGCGTGACACTTTTATCTGCCGCTAACTGACTTTTTTCTATCACCCCCGTTGCATTGCTAACACCCACTCGTAGTTCGTTAATCATATTTTGAATTTCATTCGTTGCTTCGCTGGTTCTCAAAGAAAGCCCTCTGACTTCATCGGCGACCACAGCAAAACCTCGACCTGCTTCGCCAGCACGTGCCGCTTCAATCGAAGCGTTAAGTGCTAATAAGTTAGTTTGCTCAGAGATACCTTTAATAGCATCAACAATCGTCGCTATATTTTCACTTTTTTGATTGAGATCACTGATCGCAACATGTGTAGATTCAACATTGCGTGCAACATCATTGATTGCAATAACCGTCTGATTGATAACCTCTTTACCCTCTGTTACATATTGGTTTGCTTCTTCTGCTTTTTTGGCCGTTTCTATCGTCGTTGCAGAAACATCGTGGATAGCAGACATCATATGAGCCACTATATCGTTAATAAATTCAACTTGCGTACGTTGTTCATGCGCTTCCGATTCCATATCCTGACTACTACTGAGCATAATCTTGGATGCACTATCAACTTCAAGTGAACCCTGTTTTATTTCAACGATAGTGTCGTGGAAAGAGGCGATCAATTTGTTAAATAAATCGGCTAATTCACCCGCTTCCGAACCAACTTCGACATCGATTTTATGTGTCAAATCTGCAACCCCATCGCCTCGATAAGCACTAATAATTTTTTCCATAGATTGCATGGTTTCAAGCAACCCAGAAGTAGCACCATGCTCGTGTATATTTAGACCCATTTTTTCTGCATCCGGCGGCACGCGCAGGAAATTCATTTTTTTGAGGGCGCAAAACAACAATAGCCCGGTACCAAAACCCCAAACAAAGATCGCAAAAACACCTTGAAGCTGTACTACAAGCTGATCCCAGCCATTGCCGAGTGGCAAATTGGCGTTAGGTGCAAACAGGGCAAGAGCCAGCGTTCCCCAAGCTCCGGCTACACCATGAGCTGCGATAACATTAACGGGATCATCAATGCGCAATACGTTAAGAATGAATGACTCAGCAAAATAAACGATAGCACCACTCGTCAAACCCACCAAGACAGCACCACTAGGCTCCAGTACGGCACAACCCGCCGTAACACCGACTAATCCTCCAATAACGCCATTTAGCATACGCTCAATACGAACTTCCCCACCCGAACTGATCATAGATATAACAAAGCAAGTAATGCCACCGGCGGCGGCGGAGAGCATCGTATTGGCAACGATTTTTGCAACACTGACATCACCCGACAAGGTGCTGCCCCCATTAAACCCAATCCAGCCGAACCACAGTATAATGACACCAATAACGGCAAAAACAAGGCTGTGTCCTTGTATACGATTAACACTGCCATCTTTATTGAAACGGCCTAAACGGGGACCCAGTACAAGAGCGCCAGCAAGCCCTACCCAACCACCAAGAGAATGCACGACGGTTGAACCTGCAAAATCAACCATCTGCTTTTCTGCCAACCAGCCCCCCTCCCCCCAAATCCAGTGCCCAGAAATGGGATAAATGACCGCAGTAAGAACAATACATAACAAAGCGTAAGCACTAAATTTCATTCTCTCTGCAACGGCCCCAGATACAATCGTTGCAGCTGTCCCTGCAAATGTGGCCTGAAAAACAAAGGAAGCATAATCCATAGGCTCACTCATTTCAGACAAGCCAAACCCCGTTGTCGCAAACCAACCATTCGACTGACCACCAAACATCAATGCATAACCTATAGCCCAAAAAATAAGGATGGCCAGAATAAAATCCGTAATATTTTTTGTAGCAACGTTAATCGTATTTTTGGCGCGAGTACATCCGGATTCTAATGCTGTAAAGCCTGCTTGCATAAACATCACTAACGCAGCAGAAAACATGATCCAAACTATATCTATGTTGTTTTGCATTCCTGCAACGACATCATCCATGCGTACTTCCTCTATAGATGGAATATTTCCATATTTTTTTCAGACCTAATGCATGTATCGTTTAATTTCGAAAAATCTTAAGCTTCTACGAAGAACCAAAAAACTGAACTCAAACACCGCCCCATCAAAAACATCGGCTGGATAGGTATGAAAATGTTCTTTTCGGTGGACGATGCAGAGCTGCTGGATAGTGATAAGCCTGAAAATGGAAGGTTTCCAGCACCACTTCACGATGAAACCAGGAAGATTTGACATCACCCCGGTGGTGCTTGTTCAGGGTTACAAAAAATGGTTGTATCACCCAATGCACCTGCCAGTTCTAAAGGTGGCAGACCAGCGGGCATGTGCGGTACAACTTTGCACGAATCAACTATAATGTAACGATGTGTTACGTCGAGTGTGGGCGCTTTTGGAGCTTACGCTGTAATGTTCGCCGGTGCATGCCAAGGGCGCGGGCGGTGCCGGTGATATTGCCGTTATGATCGCTGAGTACTTTTTGGATATGTTCCCACTCTAGGCGATTAACAGAGAGCGGTCGTTTAGAAATATCGACACCGGCATCACCCTTTTCACGATAGAAAGCGGCAACGACTTCGTCGGCATCGGCAGGTTTCGAAAGGTAGTGGATCGCGCCCAGTTTGATCGCTTCTACTGCGGTGGCGATGCTGGCAAAACCAGTGAGCATGACGATCCGGGTGTGCGGATCCATGGCAATAAGGTGTTTGATCAACACCAGGCCCGAAGGGCCGGGCATATTAAGATCCACAACGGCAAATTCAGGTGCTATTTTTTCACTCAATGCGATACCTGCATCGACATTATGGGCAACCTCTACCCTGAATCCGCGTTTGGCCAGCGCGTGGCCCATCACTTGGCAAAACAAGGCATCATCCTCCACGAGCAATAGGGCGGGGAGATCAGCGGCTACGTCGTTGTGTTGCGCGGTTGCTGAAGCACTCATGTTGTCACCTCAATAGTGGCAAGTGGCAGGTCAATCAGGGCTTGAGCACCACCGCCTTTTCGGTTGCACAGTTTTAATTCTCCGCCAAAACGGCTTAATACTGCACGAGCCAGATAAAGGCCGAGTCCCTGGCCATGTGGTTTGGTGGTAAAAAACGGTGTCCCGGCGGCGGCTTGCACTGCAGAGCTGAATCCTTCGCCCCGGTCGCGAATAGCTAAGCTAAGACGCTCGTTACTCCATATTGCTTCGACTTCTATGTTATCAACCGAGGCATCAGCGGCGTTGTTCAGAATATTAAGCAGTGCCTGGGTAAGCGTTTTATCTGCCAGGATTTTCGGTGGTGGTTGTGAGCCGCTTAGCTGGCAAGAGAGCTTTGCATCGGGTCGTGATGAGCGCAGTAATTGCATGACAGTTTTAAGGTAATCATCAATGGCAAAGCGACTGCCGCTTTCAGGCCTTGCCTGCCCGGCACTGGCGGTGATGTTGGAGAGGATGCGCTTGCAGCGTGCTAACTGGCCGCGCAACATCGCCACTTTTTCGACCACATCGGCATTGTCGGCATGATCGTGTTTCAACTCACCAGTGAGCACCGCAATGGTTGCCAGCGGGGTGCTCAGTTCGTGCGCGGCACCAGTGGCCAGCGTACCGAGCGCGACGAGGTGTTGGTCACGTAGCGTCTGCTCGCGTGTTTCGGTTAGAATACGATCCCGCTCGCGCAGACTGCTGGCCATGCGCACGACGAAAAAAACAATCAATCCGGTACTCAATAAAAAACCAAACCACATGCCTAATACATGCACATCAAAATCGGCGCCATTTTTGATGTGAGCAGGAGGTAAAGGGTGATAAAAAAACATCAACAAGGTGTAGCAAGCGACAGTCAGCGCGGCCATGGCCCAGGCAAAGCGCTGAGGCAGGATAGCGGCGACAATAATCAACGGCAACAGAAATAGCGAAACGAAAGGGTTGGTAGAGCCGCCTGCAAAATAGAGTAGCGCGGTGAGAATGAACGCATCCAATACCAATTGTATAAAAAATTCCACTGATGAAGCCGGGTGTGGTCGTTTCATGCGTAACAGGACAAAAGCATTGATTACGCCATGTATGGCAATAATGACGATTAGCGCAAATAGTGGTAGTGCCATAGTCAAAATCTGAGAGGCCAAAGCGACAGTCATCAACTCACATACAATGGCGATATTTCTCAAAATGAACAGTCGCCGCAGGTTCAGTGCTGTGGTCGGATCGCTATGGGGTTGAGGATCAAACATATTCATCAGTATAGTATAAAGTGTTCTCTGGCCTTTTGGGGTGTGACAAATTGTCGCGCGACACTGTGTCACATTTTCAACGGCGCTGTCACTGGTTAGTATCTTCCTTTTCATCAACGAAGAGAGAGCTGATCAATGAATAAGGCTGGATTGTTAGGGTGTAGGCTGATTTTTCTTGTGCTTGTATCCGGTATTGGTTTGACAACAGATCGTGCATTGGCAGGGTGTGGTTCGTCTAACTGCTTTTTGACTACCGGCACTCAAGAGGGCGTTTTCGCTCCGGGCCAAGTGGTGCTGGATCTGTCGTATCGATACCTCAGCCAAGACAAAAAGTTACGCGGACGTTCGAGCACCAACGAAGTGCTGGTCCCTAAAGTTGATTTTGAAAACGGAGAGCTTGAGTTAGCACATCATCGTGAACGCCGCACGCTGAATACACTGGCGCAACTTGATGTTAATGTGGGTCTTACCGAGCGATTGACCCTGGCTATGACACTGCCATTTTTAAATGATCGACGTCATGAGCATGATGATGGCGTTGATCTGGATGCGGGTGAAAAGGGTCACTTCACCAATGACGATGGTTCATCCGGCTTGGGTGATGTATCAATCACAGGAAAATATGCATTTTTTACCACGATACGACATCTTTTTGTCGGTGGCTTAGGTGTTAAATTTCCTACGGGTGAATATAAATTACGCAATGGCGAAGGAAATATCAACGAACCAAGCGTAATGCCGGGTACGGGGTCGTACGATTTCCTCTTGTCCGGGTACTACAGTTATCAATGGCAACCGCGTCAATTAGACAGCTTTATCGCGCTGCAATATCGCCTTAATACGAAAAACAACCTCGACTATCAGTTTGGCAACGCAACGGTGTTGAACATAGGTTTAAACTACCGTACCTCTGAAAAAATTGTGGTGACAGGTCAGTTTAATACACGCGTCGCCGAGCGCGATGAGTTTAAGGGGCAGGGTGTCCCCAGTACGGGCAATACCATGATCTACTTTTCACCGGGCGTTCGGATACAATCGTCGGATGACACCGCGTTTTATACTCATATTCAACTGCCAATCTATCAGGATGTAAACGAGTTTAATATCGTGCCTAGATATGGACTCCAGTTTGGGTTATCTCATAATTTATAATCGAGGTGTAGCTATGATCAAAAAGATGCTTGTATCGAAATATAAGGTTACTCTGTTCTTTATTGGGTTGATATTTATGGGCAGCCAAAGTTTACATGCGTCCCCCCCGATACCTCTTGCGCCAAACTTCACTTTGCCCGATATCGAGAGGCAGCCGGTGACTCTTAACGACTATCAAGGGCAGTATGTTCTGTTGAATTTTTGGGCAACGTGGTGCAAACCTTGTGTTATCGAAATGCCAGAACTTGAGGCGGCTCACCAAGCACTCAAGGCGCAAGATTTTACCGTGATCGCGATTAATGTGGGAGATAAAAAACATAAAGTCAAAGCGTTTGTCGCTGCACATGGTTTTACTTTTCCTGTATTGCTGGACAAGGACTGGGCGATTGCTGAGCGTTATGGTGTTATCGCTATACCCGTCAGTTTTTATATTGATCCAGCGGGTGGGATTTATAAAAAAATATTAAGTGGCTCGCTGACGAAGGAAAATATCACCGCACAGCTGATTGAGATGAAAGCTGGAAAATAGCAACCTAGACTCCGATATGGTTACTTCGTCGGTGATACCGAAAACTTTGAAACGTTTTTGAGCCAGTACCGGCACATCAAAAAGATTTATTTCAACGGAACCAAGGCAGAACAGATCTATAAACGACATATTCAAGCCAGTTTATCGTCCCCGTTCAATATCCCTAGCCATATCACCTACCCTCCCCCAGCCCGGCGAACACAGCGATGTCGCGTAAAAAAACTGGCTCAGTGGCGGATGACTAATCGAGCACAGAAACTGAATGTAACGTATAGCTCAACCGGTTCACTGATAACCATAATATTGGCAAGGCGATAGGGAGCCGTTTTTTCTTGCACGGTATAAAGCGCCCGGTTAACCTGATTGATAGAGACCCGTATTAGTTTTATGAAGAGCATTGTCAAATTCATTACCAATATATTTCTAATGGAGTTTGCGTTGAAGAAAAAGGCAGGGCGAGGCAGGTTTTTAAGGCGGGTGATGGCCGCTGGACTGGTAATATTGACTGTAACGGCCTGCGCTACACCGAGCAATCGCGGGCCAATTGAAGTAAATTCAAATATTGTCACACTGGTCGCTGGCGGTGATGTCGCCTGGACGCAGCGCGTCAGAAAACCGAGCTACTATTTTGGTACTGAAGATAGGAAAACGCGTTTTTCAAATGATGGTTGGCGCAGTATTCCTTATGTGGCTGACCGAAAAAAGCTCGGCTTTCTGGAAAAGAAATTCCAGAGGAGTTTCGAAACCGAGCGCACCCATTTTCATTCGGCTATACAGTATGAGCTGGCATTTCCCAATGAGGCCGCGCGCCTCAGCTACCCGTTCCAGAAAATCAAAAAAACACTAAAACGCAGTGACATTGCTTTTATCAATCTGGAAACCCCCCTGTCAGATGAGGGCCGGTTAAGCGGAGCATTTCGTGTACCGGAAGCCTTCGCTGAAACCCTTGCCGCTTCAGGGATTGATATAGCTAGTACGGCCAATAATCACACCTTCGATGCGGAAGGCCAAGGTATATCTGATACAATTAAAGCCCTGAGAAAATCGGGAGTTACACCGGTTGGCACCGGCAACAACTTGGCCGAGGCTGCTGGTGCTAAAATTCGCAAGGTTAAGGGGCAAAAATTTGCGTTCCTGGCTTTTACCTACGGGGTAAACCCGACCCGAACACCACTCGGCTTTGCGACAAACAACAGGTCGGGCGCTGCACCGATGGATCCTTATTTAATCAAGGCAGAAATTGCCAGGGTCCGGGATCAAGTAGATTTTGTAATTGTGTCTTTGCACTGGGGGCTGGAAAATAGAATTGCGATACATCCGCAGGCAAGAAAATTTGCACACGCTATTATGGATAGCGGCGCAGATATAATCCTTGGGCACCACTCGCATATACCAAAAGGCGTTGAAGTGTATAAAAACGGTCTCATCGTCTATTCAATGGGAAACCTGATTTTCGGCCATAATCACAAAAAATGGGAAGATAATTTTCTGGTGCAACTGGCCTTCAGGGATCGCCAGATATTTTCTGCACATATAGTCCCAATCGCCGGAACCGGGATTGATATTACCCAACCATTTGTGTTGCAAGGAGATCGGGCAGATTCAGTTTTGCGCACGATCAAACAACGTAGTTTCCCACTTGGAACAGATATAAAAATCGAAAATAGTGTCGGTAAAATTACCTTTCCCGGATAATCGCCAGGAAATTATCGGGAACACCCTCCCCAGTTTTTGGGCATAGCGTGCGCCGAATTTACGCGCGGAGGCAGCATCAAAACTGAACCTAAGGCACAGCTTACGCGCTAACACCTAAATTCATAACGCCATGGGTATATATAGGTGAAAAGCGTTTTCCAATCGACAAACACGCCCATTTGAATCATTGTCCGAATTCATTCAAACAGCACCTTGAATGCACGGGCATGCTAACGTGCTTTTTGATACGAGGAACTGCACAGCTGTTGTACTTGATCGATTAAAAAATCCAGCATCATGAGCATGGCCATCACAGAGCAGAGGTTTTCTTTTTCGTGACCATAGTTATGCTCAAAGTGGTAACCTTGATTTTTCAGGGTGTTAAAGGTTTCATTTTCAATCCGCCACCGAGCCCGTCCTCCGGCGCGCATGATTTCATACACGTTGTCCGTATTGATCGCTAATTTTGTGACCCAAGTATGAAAATGC
Source organism: uncultured Chromatiaceae bacterium (assembly GCA_964421045.1). Classification (GTDB taxonomy): domain Bacteria; phylum Pseudomonadota; class Gammaproteobacteria; order JAADHS01; family JAADHS01; genus JAADHS01. The sequence goes on along the minus strand of CAYQVF010000052.1, from coordinate 3,198 downwards.
TGCGTTGTAAATCAGCGGAGAGGGTATAAAAAGAAATCGCTGTGCATTTTTTATCTTACAACTTGATACGTGCAAATATTGCGCGTTCGGCTGTAGTGAATAAAAAAATACCACGGCAAATAAGCTTCATGACAGCGGTTCAGATGTTTAATGAAATTAAAGTACAGCTCACATCACCACAGGAGAAATTTTGAAACACATTATCAGGCACTCACTTGATGCGATGAGCTCTGTTGTCACCGAAAAACAAAAAAGGAAAAACCAACCTCGAACAATAAAACGCCGACCCAAGGCTTATCCGCTATTAACAAAGCCACGAGCAGAAGCGTGTGAAGCTATTATAAATTAAGGGAATATGCTTAAAGAAGCAGTATTGGGAATCTGACCCCTTTTCCTGGTAGTGCCTTTTATCTGCAATATCAACCGTTCGTCGCAAACATCTGCGCGGTAGTTCAACAATGTTTATGATGTGAATTACTCACAATCACATTATAGGCTTATCAATGAAAACATTTTTCTTTTTTTTATTTTTAATATTACCGACCAGTTTTGTTTCTGTATACGCGATGGATGATCGCCAAATTACGGAGGCTCGTGATCGCTATTTGGCTGCGGTTAATGGTAGCCGAAATCAGGTAAAAAAGGCGATTAAACATTTTGAAAAAATGCAAGTATCTGCGCCATATAACAGCCTAATCAAAGCTTATCGTGGTTCTCTCGAATCTGTTATGGCGACTCGCGTGTATATGCCATGGAGCAAAATGAAATATGTGGATCTTGGTTCAGAAAAAATGGACGATGTGTTGGATGATATGACCGAGATTCATGATGTCACCTCTATCAAAGGTACATCATTAAGTTTGTACATTAAATCCAGCATTGCTCAAACCTATTATCGCTATCCTCGCTACTTGAATCGTTATCAAGATGCAAAAGATATCCTCAATGAGATATTAGAATCTCCTCAATTCTTGAATTCAAATTTAATATTTATAAATACAATATATACTTTTGCCGCACAAATGGCAGAAAACGATGACGATAAAGAAAAACAAACTGATTTTCTTTCCAAAATTCAATGGTAAGTTATGAATTATTTGATAAAGAAAAAAGTCCTTTTTTGTTACCTATACCCGTGGCGTTTGAGATTTAGGTGTTAGTGTGCGTTCTATTTATTTCATAGCAAGGCGAGATGACGAGTAATAGCTGGCTATTGCGAGGAGTTTCAACGCAGCCATGGAATGAAGAGAGCGTGGACTTACACCTAAATCTTAATCACCACGGGTATATCACCTTTTTATTTTAGTTTGTCCACAATGGAGTTTTGCAGAGTCGTTCTTGTTGATTCGATCACAAGTTGGCTATGAACATTCAAAATCATCCGAAACAGATGTCGCTCACGCAAGCATCAGGCTATTACTTAAAGTAGGAGGCACTAAGCGATACGGTTTGGAAGTCACCCGTGAGAATGAATGACGAAAAAAATTTTACGGTCTTAGGCGTGGTCTTGGAGCACAAACGTTGGGCTTCTTGGTTTAATACATCCATTGCAATGGTTGGTTATTTTGGCTATGGCGAAAAATCAGAGAACCCGGTTGGATTAATGTCAAGCTTGGGTTGGGAGCCAGGTTACTACAAAAAATTTAAGCCTTTCGTCACCTTTAGAAATGACTTAATCTTTTCGAAAAAAACTGAGACGATTCAATATTTTAGTCTTGGTATGGCTTTGGAGTTCTAAAACAATGAATATTATAGAAGCAGAAAACCTGTCAAAACAATATAAACAAGGTGAACTCAGTGTTAATGCATTGTCTCACGTAAATCTAACCCTTTCAGAAAAAACATTTTCGGCACTGCTTGGGCCATCGGGGAGCGGGAAAAGTACATTGCTTAATATATTTGGGCTTATCGATCAACTCACTCAAGGAAAGCTCATTTTTTGCGGGCAAGATATTAGCCATTCGACGGACAAACAGCTAACCAGAATTCGTCGAAAAAAGCTCGGTTTTATTTTTCAAGGGTTCAATCTTGTGCCAGTGATGTCTGTATTTGATAACATCGAATATCCGCTCATTCTGTTGAATGTTGATAAAAAAATGCGTCACCAACAAGTGAATGCCATGCTTGAACGTATTGGTATTGCGGCATTCAAAAAACATCTACCTGATCAAATATCGGGTGGGCAAAAACAGCGTGTCGCCATTGCCAGAGCGCTTATTACTCAGCCAACACTCGTTATTGCCGATGAACCAACAGCCAATCTTGATACGGATACGGCAACGAACATTATTGAGCTTATGTATCAAATGCATCAGGATTTTAATACATCATTTATCATTGCGACACATGACGAACGAATGTCTTCCCGCTGTTTTACATCACATCAGCTTCATGATGGAGTTCTACAATGAAATGGTTAACACTCGCTATAAAAAATGTACTGAGGAATCGCCGCCGGGCTATCGTGACGATATTGATTACGGCCATGGGCGTGTCGGCCATTCTCGTTGGCGGTGGCTTTGCCAATTTTACTTATGTCTCCCTAAAAGAAAGAGCAGCCAGAGCCACAGGGCATTTGATTGTTGCGCATCAATATTATTTTGATAAAGAAGAAAATACACCCATGGAATTTGCCTTGGCTAATTATAAACGTTTAGCGAAGGAGCTAAAATCCGATGATGGCGTACGTTATGCCATTCCTCGGATTGATTTTACAGGCTTAATCAGTAACGGCGATAAAACAACAATTTTTTTAGGTGCAGGCGTTGATACAAAGTACGAATTTAAAGTGAAAGGGCCGTTTTTAACTCTGGAGTCCGGCAATGTACTGAGCAAACGTGAACGAGAAGACGATCCTAAAATTTTACTCGGTACAGAGCTGGCCAAATCATTAAAAGCAAAAGTCAATAATTCATTGACTCTCATGAGCACAACAACCGATGGTGGACTTAATGCGATTGACGTTACGGTGCAAGGAATTTTTAGTACGGGCATACCAGAAATCGATAAGAGAAGCGTAATGATCAGCCTCAAAACGGCTCAGTCAATTTTAATAACAGACAAGGTTAGTAGCATCGCCATACATCTGAGAGATATCGACACGACTTTTTCAAAGCTACAAACCTTATCGATAGAACATCCATCCTTAGGCTGGCAAACCTGGTTAGACCAAGCTTATTTCTACATTGCCGTTAAAAA
>CAYQVF010000051.1:0-25833 GCA_964421045.1 uncultured Chromatiaceae bacterium | reverse complement strand
CGAAAAAATGAAAAATTGACTCTACCGGTCAATTGGTTTTTCTACAGCCTCGTTACCCCATGACTATAAATTCGTTGGATCGTACCGTCAGTTTTGTAATGCCGTGAGCGGTTACCTCAGTTTTTATATTATGCTTCTTTACCACGGTTCAGGTATTTGTAGCGCATTTTTGGTTTCTGTTAGTTTTTTGAGGTGAAAATAAATTAAAAAACTGATACATAGGAGCGACATGTTTTATTATGAAAAGGTCTTCAGTGATCGGATAATTTATGTTATTTTATTTCGATATAATAAATGAAAGAGCATAAGGGTCTCACATGAAAATGAAAAATAAAACGATAAAAGCAGCTTTGTTAATTGTTTCGCTTGCTTCTACAATATCGACTGTTTCTGCGGCTACAGTAAGTTATAGTGGGCAACTAGACCTAACAAATTTGGATTTTCCAGTTAATATTGGTAGTCTTCAGGGGAATGCCTCTGTAGATATGATTCGCTTTGATTTAGGCAATAATTTAAGCGGAAACGATGTGCAAATGAGTTTGACTACGAGTGACTTTTCGCCATTAACAACGGGGGTTGGTGTAGCGATTACTACAGATCCTAATGATGCCTTATTGGCAAATCCAACGCCGATACTGAACTTGTTTTCACCAGGAAGCAATGTGTCTAGTTTTTTTAATGACAATGTTGATGGTGGTGTGCTTTTGGCTTGGGGGAACGCTATTAATGCGGGCGGTGTGACCGATGTGACTGGGGTTTTTAATTCGTCAATTGAATTTACACAGGATACAAATTATTATGCTTTTATTATTGGCGGTTCATTATCGCCAACAATGGTTGACACTCAGTTACAAGTGACAGCAGTACCTATTCCAGCTGCTTGGTTGTTTATGCTTTCTGGTTTAGGTTTGTTCGCTTTTTTGAAAAAGAAAAAGCAGCGTAGCGACTCATCAGTACTCAGTTTATTGCGCTCTTGATTATGTGTTAGTTCAAGACGAAACATAAATTTGAAAATGTAAATGATTATTTTTTCAATCTAAAATGGCGGAGTTCAGGGGGCAGGTACGATTCATCTTTATTACTTGCCTCCCTCCCCGAAAAAATGATTCACCCTCTGTTCTTGACGATTCGATACATTTCTCTATTTTTACGACGAATCCATTTAAAGCTATTGACAACATCTTGATTTCAGGCTGACAATTGCATTATCCTAGATTCCGAAGTTGACCGCTCCCATTGAGGTGTGACCAACTATTATGTAAGTCGTAACCGTATTCGTTGCTTCACCAAACAGGTGAGTTCTGCTACGATCTAAATGCACATTTTAGCTCGTCCAACTGCGAGTTTTAGGGTTATTGGTCATAAGCAAAGAGTCGAACATTACGTGCTAATTTTTCAATAGTAGAGTGGAAGCGACACTGTCTTTGCTTTGATGAGGCTTGTAGCAAAACGACGCAATTGAGTTATGTTGGCGGGTTCATGACCTTTCTCGTCCTATCCTTAGCCCGGATACTCAATTTCATATAAGCTAACACTTAGAAATTGAGAAATAGGTGTGCACAGTAGGTTCAAGGGATTAATTCAGATTCAAGGCTTGAAGTTCTGCTTGCATGCCGGAGAAGGTTCTTATCCACGGCTTATTTTTACGAAGCTGTGCAGGCAGCTCTTGCTGAGCAAGAGCTGCCTCTTTAGAGCTGGTGAAATCGCCATAGAGTAAGATATGCAGCGAACGCCCTTTACGTTGGGTCGTGAAAATGGCATAACGCGATTTATCATCAACTTTTTTTAGCTGACTCAAAACACTGTTCTCTTTACGCATCGCCATTAGTTGTAAAGTATAGTGCTTGGCATTACGTGTCATTAACCATGTATTATCTTGAGCGGCATCATGTTTGACTGCGGCGACCTTGACCGTCTTAACTTTGGGTGTCGTCACCATTTCAGTCTTCGGCTCAATTATTTTATCTGCTTTATCGTTAACGGCAACAGATTTTACGCCGTCACTTTTGATCTGTAGCGGCAACTCAGTTTCAGGTGCGTCTTCATTCTCTGAAGTATCTCGCTTGACTACAGCAGAAGGAACGGCCTTGAGGGTTTCGAGGGGTACTACCATTTCGGTCATGGGTTCAATTATGGTATCTATTTCATTATTAGCAGTTATTGATTCTGGTAGATCGACTTGGGTGCGTGGTGATAACTCAGCTTTAGGTTTGTCATTGATGTCATTCGTTGAGGTGATTAACGGCTCAGTTAATTCGGTTTGAGGTTTGTTTTTTGGCAACAAGGGGGCGGCGGTGCTTGTTTCATTCAAAATGGGCGATAGTCTCTGTTCATCCTCCGTGTGATTAATCATTGTGATATCAGCAACAAGAGGGTCAGTCGTCGCTTGATGAGGCTGGTTTGGTAATGATTCAAATGTATCCTCAGCGGCATCATGATCCAGCGACGGTTTGAAGGGGTTTATGTCACTTTTCTCTGTCGTCGTTGTTGCCAGTGGATCTTTGTTACTAGGTGTTGTCACTGAATTATTAATTTCTTCTTGAAATGCCAGTGCGAAAACAAGTAATAATACAATACTTACTCCGCCAGCCCATTTCAATGAAGTTACAATGGAAAACGGGGTTTTCAAACGTGTCTTTGTTTCGAATATAGCAGGCAGCATCGAGGGTTGAACGACCGCCGATTCGGTGGTATTTCCATTCAAATACACATCGCTATACAGTTCAATCAGACCCAGGTTACCATTGGATTTTTTTGTTATTTCCTTTATATTTTCTACAGATAATCTATCGTTGGACATGCCTGCTTGTTTTAAACGGTAACGTAGATAGAGTGTCACTTCTTCAGCTTGTAACGGTGGTAGGTCAAAGCTATGCAAGCCGTGTCGCTTTAAGACAGTAAACCCCGAAATATTAGGCAAGTTATTTTCGCCGAACAAAATAATGCTGATACCATTGTCCGCGACCTGCGATGAAGAAATTAACTGATCCAAAAACTGGAGTGTTTCCTCCGTCAGTAAATGTGCGTCATCGAAGATCAGGATGGGGCGACGGCCTCGACTTTGTAACGTGCCGAGACAGGAAGACAAGCTGTGCGCAACAACATTATCGTATTCAATTTCGGTACTTGCTTTTAATATGGCGAGTATATATTCAGAAACGGTATGTGCAGATAAGTTGGGTTGTAACTCAACGATACAGACTTCCCACGCTGCGCTTGCTTTGCTTAAAAACTGCTTGATAAGTGTTGTTTTACCACTTCCTTTTTCACCACAGACAAGTAATAGATCATTGCTATAAGGCGCAAGATGTAAAAGAAAATTAAGGCACTGAGCACGCTGAGGCTCATCATAGAAAAATAAGGGTTGTGCCTCATCAGGATTTGCTGTCACTGTATTCATCCGATTATTCCATTAAAATTAACTGTAACTACTCAGCTTACTCTTGCCGTTTGTTATTTTTGCGTTAAAACTGACGATGTTCAGGGGCAGTCTGAGTCGTGACTGCAATATTTATAATTCGCTGAATCGTTACAATTAACTTTTCCAGGAGGCGGTTCGAGAATAGACTGACCTCTCGGTAACTACATCCCTGCGTCGGGAGCAAATCGATCCCAGCGGGGTGAAGTACAAGGATGTATTTCATCATTTGATCGAAACATCTGATTTTTATGCCCCTTGTCGGTGCAAAATGGCTTGTTCTCACTATGATCGCTATTCTCTGGCAGCCTCCTGGTCTTCCGGTTTTTTAGGGCCTTCAAGAAAAACGACCTGATACCCTCGTTGAATTTGTATATCTCTGATGCTGAGTAAAGCAAGCTCGGCCTCATCATAATTAGGATAGTGACTCCGTACAACGCGCCCCGCAGACCCCTGCATCCCCCATTCTCGCACCACAGTCCAGCCACTTAGCATATCCTGGTGCAAGATCAGGTGATAGTATCTCGGTACTTTACCACTGACAATGGACGCTTGCATGTATATTCGCATTGCGGAAAAGGTTGCTAGGTCAAATGAGACGGATTAAATATCCGTTCATATTCTTTTATGGCATAACGATCCGTCATGCCCGCGATGTAATCGGACACGGCGCGGGCTATTCCTGTTTCACCCTGTTCAGATTCCAAGCGCTTGGCCTTGCTCATCGTCTCCGGTGGCATCAATCTGTTATCATTGAGAAATGCACCAAACAAGGCGCTAATGATTTTTGATGCTTTAACCGACATCCGCCGTACTCGGTAATGCTGATAAAGATTGTGCCTTAAAAACTGTTTTAAAATGACCAACTGAGCGGCCATGTCATTGCTAAAAACAATAAGCTCGCACGGGTTTTCATATATGTCGCTTAAATTACTAGGGTTTTTTTCCTTCAAGCTGGCAATACTGGTCTCAATCAGATCCGTAATTTGCGCATTAATCATTCGCCGTACTACTTCATGGATCGTACGCCGCTCTGATAAGCGCGGATAGTTTTTCCGGACGATGCCATAGTGTTGAGCGAAAATAGAAATTTCTGACAATTGTTCTATTGTGATAAAACCGGAACGCAAACCATCATCGATATCGTGATTGTTATAGGCGATTTCATCTGCTTTATTCGCTAGTTGCGCTTCCAGGCTAGGTTGCCGTTGTTGCAAGAACCGTTGACCCACATCTCCCAGTTCAGCCGCTCTTTTTTTCGAACAATGTTTTAAAATCCCTTCACGGCTTTCAAAGGTGAGATTCAATCCAGCAAACTCCGCGTAGCGTTCTTCCAAAACATCAACAACACGCAATGACTGTAAATTATGCTCAAAACCATCGTAACGTTTCATACAGATATTCAGCGCATCTTGACCCGCATGACCGAAAGGCGTGTGCCCAAGGTCGTGCGCCAGCGCGATGGCTTCACTTAAATCTTCATTTAACCCCAAGACTCTTGCCATAGCTCGAGCAATCTGGGCGACTTCAATAGAATGTGTCAATCGCGTTCTAAACATATCGCCTTCATGATTGACAAACACCTGGGTTTTATATTCAAGTCGGCGAAATGCGGCAGAATGAACAATGCGGTCTCGATCCCGCTGATACTCTCCACGATAACGAGGTGGCGACTCGGCATAGTGTCGCCCCTTTGATGTCCGTTCAGATGCCGCATAAGGGGCTAAGCGTTCTTCATCTCGGCCGGGGACATAACCGTATGGGTAATTAAGATTATTTATTGAGCCTGACATGTTGAAATCACATCCTTAATCAGCTGTCTGGAATCATTTGAGTCGTTGCCCAGATCATTAATTACCGCATGACCCAAACTTTTTAGCAAAATCAATTTTATTCGTCCCGCCTCAACTTTTTTATCCACCGCCATTAACTTCATATATTCGTCTGTTGACATTGTTGTGGGCCCTTGAACAGGTAAACCTGCAGCGGCAATTAATGTGACACTTCGTTCCCGTTCCTGTTGACTGAGCCAGCCCAGTCGATAAGAAAGCTCCACCGCCATGACCATGCCGGCCCCCACGGCCTCGCCATGTAGCCATGTTCCGTACCCCATACCCGCTTCAATAGCATGGCCAAAAGTATGACCCAAATTTAAAATAGCGCGAATCCCTTGCTCTGTCTCGTCACGGGCAACAATCTCGGCTTTGCATTGACAGGAACGTTCGATGGCATAAGATAATGCTTGTGGATCCCGCGCTAATAAATCTGCCATATGCGCTTCCAGCCAGGCAAAAAACTCAGCATCCTGGATTAAGCCATACTTGATGACTTCCGCCAGACCTGCGCTGAGTTCCCGATCAGGCAAGGTGTTTAGGCTGGTGATATTGGCGATAACACATTGTGGTTGGTAAAACGCACCAATCATATTTTTACCAAGAGGATGATTGACCCCGGTTTTACCCCCAACAGACGAGTCGACCTGAGAGAGTAAGGTGGTCGGAATTTGAATAAAAGGAACGCCTCGTTGATAGCAGGCGGCAGCAAATCCAGTCATGTCACCAATAACGCCACCACCTAAAGCGATAAGGGTGACCTGACGATCACAACGGTTTTGCAATAGCGCATCAAAGATTTGATTTAATACGTCCAGGTTCTTATATTTTTCACCATCAGGCAAAATTACGGATTGGGTATTAAAATCGGCCAGTTGAGAGCATACCTGAGCTAAATACAACGGTGCTACGGTGGTATTGCTGACCACCATAACTTGCGAGCCTTTGATATAATCTGCCAGCCTCACTAGCCGAAACAGATCTTGGCCAATAAAGATAGGATAGCTGCGTTTACCCAAATCTACGTGTAATGTTTTCATCCTAGAATTTAATATTTTAAAGAGTCTAAAATCAATTGCACCGTATTACGGAGATTGTGTTCACCGGTGTTAATGACAAGATCGGCCACTTCCCGATATAAGGGTTCGCGTTCCTGGATTAATTTTTCTAGCTGGCCTCTCAAGGGGCGGCGATGGTGATCCTTTGCTGTTCGTTTATACAATATTCCCAGGTCTGCGTAAAAATAGATGACGGTACCTCGATCTTTTAAAAACATCCGGTTTTGTGGCATCAGTACCGCTCCCCCCCCTGTTGCCAGAACAATACCGGAACGCTGAGTCAAATCCTCAATGACCTGTGTTTCATATCGACGAAAGCCACTTTCTCCCTCCAAGTCAAAAATCCAGGGAATATTGACACCCGTATGGCGTTCAATTTCTTGGTCACTATCGACAAATTCTACGTCTAAAGCATGGGCTAGTTGCTTGCCAATTGTGGTTTTGCCTGCCCCCATGGGGCCAACGAGAAATAAATTACGGCACAAAGTTTGGGTAACAGGCATGGGTTTTGACATAAATCAATTATAGATCAGGCTATTACAGAATAATAGAGCAATTTACACCGTATCGTTATCGTGTCGAAGAAAGCTTGGCGTATCTTACCAGGGTGAAATTCCTGTCGGGAGGCATTCCGAGAGAAGCTGTTACTGCAGTATTGAATCCCGGGAGACATATTTTTTAATGATTAACTATGCCTCGTTAGTATGAAAACATTGTTGTGGTAAAATTTCACTTTTCCCCATGAGTGGCAGGATCTGGTTAATTAGATGAAAGTACAACTCCCAAAATGGGACTCAGCTCCCGCCGTTCTGGTTGTGGGTGATGTGATGTTGGATCGTTATTGGTATGGCGGAACGTCACGCATTTCTCCTGAAGCGCCTGTGCCGGTCGTTCATGTCAACAAGGTAGAAGAGCGCGTGGGTGGTGCGGGTAACGTGGCGCTAAACATCGCTGCTTTGGGTGGGCAAGCTGAGGTAGTGGGTGTTGTCGGTGAAGATGAGGCGGCTTCGGCTTTAGCCGACTGTTTGCAAAAGGCGGGCGTGATGAATCGTTTGGTTACACACGAATTTTATCCTACTGTCACCAAGTTACGTGTCATCAGTCGACATCAACAACTGATTCGTATGGATTTTGAAGACGGTTTTGAGTCTGTACCTGTAGCTGAATTGCGGGGCAATATGGAAGCCGCTCTGGCTGATTGTGCTGTCGTCGTTTTGTCTGACTATGGTAAGGGCGTATTGGCTGATCCGCAAACCTGGATTCAGCTTGCCAGACAGCATGGCAAGCCTGTCCTGGTTGATCCGAAAAGTAAGGACTTTAGTGTTTACCGTGGTGCCACCGTTGTCACGCCGAACCTCAGTGAGTTTGAAGAGGTCGTAGGTTCTTGTAAGGACGAAAATGAGATCGTGACCAAAGGGAAGGCATTGTTACTACAGTATGATATCGAAGCGTTGCTGGTGACACGAGGGGAGCAGGGTATGACCTTGATTCAAGCAACCGCAGACGCGATTCATTTACCGACTCAAGCGCAAGAAGTTTATGACGTGACTGGCGCAGGGGATACCGTTATTTCGGTGATGGCCGCCACCTTGGCCGCAGGTGAGGCGTTAGAGACGGCGATGTTTTTAGCGAACGTGGCAGCGGGTATTGTGGTGGGCAAACTGGGCACGGCAACGGTGCAAGTAACCGAATTGCATCAAGCTCTGCATGACTTGCATGAGTTTCGTTATGGTATTTTGAACGCCGATGAACTATTTAACGTGGTGGAGGCCTGTCAGGCTCGCGGTGAAAGCGTCGTCATGACCAACGGCTGTTTTGATCTATTACATGCCGGTCATGTGCAGTACCTGGAAGAGGCGCGTAAGCTCGGAGACCGGCTGATTGTCGCGGTCAATAGTGATGCCTCGGTACGCCAGCTCAAAGGTGAGCAGCGACCGATCAACCCGCTTGATCAACGGATGGCCGTATTAGCGGCATTAGCCAGTGTAGACTGGGTCGTTTCGTTTGCTGAAGAGACCCCCGAACAACTGTATTGTCATCTCTTGCCCGATGTTTTGGTTAAAGGGGGAGATTATCAGGTCAGTGAAGTTGCGGGCGGTCAATGTGTGATTGATAAGGGCGGAGAGGTTCGTATTTTAAGCTTTAAAGACGGCTGTTCCACTTCCAAAGTCATTGCTAATATTCAAAAATTTGGGATAAAAAAATGATCATAGTCACCGGTGGCGCAGGATTTATTGGCAGTAATCTTGTAAAAGCACTAAATGAACGAGGGTACCGCGATGTGTTGGTTGTCGATGATTTAAGTGACGGTACTAAATTTCGCAATATTGCTGATTGTGAGGTCATGGATTATTTTGATAAAGATCAATTTATAAAAAAAATTCAGTCAAATGAAAATTTTTCAGATCGTATTGAGGCTGTCTTTCATCAAGGGGCTTGCTCGACGACCACGGAGTGGGATGGTCGTTATATGATGGAAGTGAATTACGATTACTCCAAAACGGTATTACATTATTGCCTGGAGAAAAAAATTCCGTATTTATACGCCTCATCTGCATCAGTATATGGAGCCGGCCCGGTATTCAAGGAACACCCGAATAATGAAGCACCGTTAAATGTTTATGGCTATTCAAAATATTTATTTGACCACTATGTACGCCGACTCTTACCTAATGTGACCAGCCAGGTTGTGGGCTTGCGCTATTTCAATGTCTATGGTCCGCGAGAACAACATAAGGGCAATATGGCCAGCGTAGCCTTTCATTTAAACAACCAGTTATTAGCTCATGGGGAGGTCAAACTTTTTGCCGGATGTGATGGCTATGGCGATGGCGAGCAACGACGTGATTTCATTTACGTGAGTGATGTCATCGATGTTAATCTCTGGTTCATGGATCATCCTGCGAAGTCCGGCATTTACAATCTGGGTACGGGTCGCAGCCAACCCTTCAATGATGTTGCTCATGCGGTGATTCATCATCATGGGCGTGGTCAGTTGCAATACATTCCTTTCCCCGATCATTTAAAAGGAAGTTATCAGAGTTTTACAGAGGCCGACATGTCCGCTTTAAGGGCTGTGGGCTACGATCAAGCCTTTAAGTCAGTAGAGGAGGGTGTAGCCTGTTACCTTGAATGGTTGAACAAGTAAGCCGAGAGAAGTTACATGCTCATTTCTAAAATCGGTATCGCGACTTATACGGTATTGTTCTATTTTATTTTGCCCTTTGCCTTGATAAAATTATTATACCGAGGCATACGAGCGCCAGCTTATCTTAAGCGATGGCCAGAGCGTTTTGGTTTTTTTGCACAGCCCGTCTCGCAGCCATCGATATGGATTCATGCTGTCTCGGTAGGTGAACTACAGGCAGCCATTCCCGTTATCAACGCACTTCAAGCCCGGTATCCCGATACCCCTGTGGTTGTCACCACTACCACACCAACGGGCTTGGCACGAGCACAAGCCGTGTTTTCAGATCGCATTATCACCGGGCACCTTCCTTACGATCTTCCAGGTGCGCTACGTCGTTTTTTACATCGTATTCAGCCAAAAATAGCGATCATGATGGAAACCGAATTATGGCCTAATCTATTCGAACAGTGTGCACAGCGCACTATACCGGTTGTGGTGCTTAATGCGCGCTTGTCCGAGCGTTCAGCACGAGGATACCAACGATTCACAACATTAACCCAATTTATGATGCAGCGAGTCACTTGGCTTGCCGCGCAAAATGAAGTTGATGGACACCGTTTTCTCAAGCTGGGGCTGGCAGCAGAACGTTTAAGTATGACCGGCAATGTCAAATTTGACCAGCCTGTTTCTGCCACCGCTATTCAGCAAGGAAAAACACTTAAAGCCACATTCGGTTCACGCCCGGTCTGGATTGTCGCCAGTACACACGAAGGAGAAGAGGAGCAGGTTTTAGTATCGTTCCGTTCTCTCAAGCAACACTTCACAGACCTGTTATTGATTCTAGTGCCGCGTCACCCTGAACGCTTCAATCGTGTCGCTGACCTGTGTACACACCAAAAATGGCATGTTGTTCGCCGTAGCTTGAAACAAAAAGTCAGCAAAAATACAGACGTGTTGTTAGGGGACACCATGGGCGAAATGATGATACTTTTCGCCGCATCTGATGTGGTTTATATGGGTGGAAGCCTAGTCCCTATTGGTGGCCATAACATGCTCGAGCCCGTCGCTTTGGGTTTGCCTATTATCACCGGCCCTCACACTTTTAATTTTGCACAAATCACCCAACAATTGATCGCTCTAAAAGCAGCGCAGCAAGTCAATAACATCAATGAATTAACTTTAGCCGTAACCCATTACTTTGAAAGCCCAAGCCTAAGGCAAGCAGCAGGAGCGGCTGGGTTGCAATGGTTACAAAAAAATAAAGGCGCTACAAAAAAAATTGTTCAGCACTTAAGCGAATATTTAACTTAGAATCCGACGTTGGACGAATTGAAGGGCGAACTGATTAGAGGCAGTGTATACACAAGTGTGAAGGCATTGCGCCAAGCATTAAGCTAATACATTAACAAATTTTACAACTCTGTTCGGTTACACTGAAGCTTAGATTATGTTTCACCAATAGAATACGAGAGATGTTTAACGTAAATGAAAGCGGTGTCCCTTTTGTCGGGGGAAGATCAGGAGCAAGCAAGCTTGCCCCGCCGCCTGCAATGCTTGAGGCTTAACTCGTGCTCCGTTAGGTTTAGGAAAATGAAGAAACTAATTATTCTAATTTTAATACTACAAATCAATGATACTGCTTATGCGGATTTTGTAAGTGATAGCGTTGTAGCGGATTTCGTAAAGGCAGCAATAGATAGAACAACCCATGATGTTAGGTACGATGGGTCGTATTTCTCAATTCCATATCCTAACGGAGATGTGCCACCACATTTGGGGGTTTGCACTGATGTTGTTATTAGATCGTTTAGGAAAGTGGGTGTAGATCTTCAGAAAAAAGTTCATGAGGATATGTCCGAAAATTTCAACCTGTATCCGTCAAAAATAATATGGGGCTTAAAAAAGCCAGATAAAAATATTGATCATCGTCGAGTGCCAAATTTGCAAGTATATTTTAAGAGATTTGGTGTATCACTAGCTGTGACAAAAAAAGCCGAAAATTTTTTGCCCGGTGATTTAGTTACATGGATGCTTCCGGGAAATCTTCCTCATATTGGAATAGTTATAAATAAAAAATCTGATAAAAATACACCGTTAATTGTTCATAATATAGGCGAAGGTCCAAAAATTAATGACATCCTATTTAATTACCCTATTACCGGGCATTATAGGTACCTAGAAAAGTAAAATCATACAAGCAGCTCAATCCGAAACTTTGCGTAATCTTATGGGAATAGGAGTGTCTAATCAAAAGATCTTGCTTTGGTGTTAGTGAGGTATAAATCGATATCCTGGTTTTGTTAACCAATAATTGTTTGATCGATTTTTGTGTACATTCCACCGTGTTGTTCAGTTGGGTTTTCAGTTCACTCCATTGCGCGACTTAGGCATATATGAATATATGCTATTAATTTTTTTGTTCTATTATCTCTTTCAACTTAGCTAAGCCTTTTTTTGCACGAATATTTAAGTCTTCTCTTAAAGCGATAATAATATCACTGACTTCTGTTAACTCCGGATTACGACTATGATATTGTAAACTCACCTCACATCTTTTGTCTTCATCAACAGAGAATGTAATTGTCATCTGGGGTAATATCCCAGCTAAATTACCTTTTGTTAAAAACAAGTGATTTATATCGCACTGGTCAACTTCAATCACTAACTCAGAGTCACCACTTGGCAGTGATAGTGTTTCCACATATTTTTTACCTACTATACCGTGATCCAAGTTATTTGCCGACTTTATGTCAACTACACCAGGAAACCAATGTTTGTAGTTTTCCATATTTGAAATATATTTATAGACAATATCAGTTGGCGAAACAATGGCGATAGAGGTTTTAGCAAGTTCAATCATATTTATTCCTAATTAATTATTTGCTTGGGTTGTTTTCAATAGCTCTCAAAGAAACTATAGAGTATCAGTAGCTTAATATAAACTGATGCTTGATTAATGCTTGCATAACTTAATGGAACCTATTATCCATGGGTATAGTCAGTGAATCATGTAACGAGGATGGGTAATGTCTAAATTTGTACACTATCGTGTTTTTGTCGCGATTGTTGAAACTGGAAGTATCATTCAAGCATCGTTGAGATTGAACTATTCAGCTCCTGCTGTGAGTAAGCAGTTAACAAAGCTTGAACATAGTCTACAGGTACAGCTTTTTCGTCGCTCTCATAAGAAGCTCGAAATTACAGAAGCAGGCAAGCGATTTTATCCAAAGTGCAAGAGCATTCTATCGTCTATTTCTCAAGCTGAAGATGAACTACTTGCAGAGCACGATGCTGTTAGTGGAACAATTTCTATAACGTTATCCAAGGCTCTATGCCGCTCTAAAATATTTAATGTTTTATCTGGTTTTACTGCCAAGCACCCCCAAGTCCAGTTTGATATTCGTTTCAGCGATCATATTGAAGATTTACATGATGAAAATATAGATTTTGCTTTTCGTTTAGGTAAATTACAGGATAGTAACCATATGATCGCTATTCCGCTTATCGAGACGCAATTGGTAGCATGTGCCACACCAAGCTATCTGAAGCAACACGGCATACCAGAAAAATTTTCCGATTTAGGCAATGCCAAGCTTATTCTGATGTCACCGCTTAATAGTTCGGAAGAATTGAAAAGATTTTTTAATAAGGAAAAGATTCACCCTGATAGTGCAACTGTACATACATGTAATGATATTGAAGGAGTGTATCAATCAGTGTGTGCAGATTTGGGAATTGGTATGTTACTCGATATTTCAACACAACAAGAGATTCAAAATGGTACATTCGTCACAATCTTACCAGAGCGAAATCTTCCACATAAACGATTGTATTTGCTTTACAAGAAAAGCCAATGGCAGACTCAAAAACAATTGGCGTTTAAATCTCATATAAAATCATCATTTTCTGTCACAACTTAATAAATTGTTTTGGGTGGAAAAGAATTTAGCTCAAACCTAAACTAACAGACACCCTAAAAAAACGGGCTACTGTCAGATCAGGTCTGAGCTACTACAATTACAAAAATAAAATGACAGCTTACACAAATCCGCGTGTATTGTTATGTGATTTGACCTAAAACTGACACGGCAATTTAGAGAGGAACAACTTTATTGGCACAAGGTCCTTTTTGACCTTGACCCACTTCAAACTCCACTGCCTGGCCATCGTTAAGCGTTGCGTAGCCACCATTACTTTGAATCTCTGAATGGTGAACAAACAAATCTTTACTACCATCTTCTGGTGTAATAAAACCAAAACCTTTATCTGCATTGAACCACTTTACAGTACCTTTATTCATGTCATATTCTCCATTTTAAAATGCGTTGATGTTTTTACTACAATTTTTAGTCACACTAGCTAATGCATTTTACTATGCCAGTATTTCTATAACTGTATTCATTTTTTTGCTGCCGACAAATACGTCGGCGTTAATTTTTTTGTTATGTGTTTTAAATTCCTTTACCATGCTTTTTTCTATGATGATACGTTAAGGCTGAAAAAATAAAATGCCTTATTTTTAAAGGCGACACCTCATTGTTAACGTTTAAAATAATACTTCTATTTCCGTCATACTCCAGTTCTGGATATATCTCTTTAAATTCTGACACTAAACTTGTTTGACAATGAACTGAAATTGCACATTTGTCATTAGATGCACGTGCCTTGGACAGTCTGATCGTTGTTCCGCTCTTAGGCGAATGAGTTAAGTAACTTGGGTTTTCCCATTTTAGAGTTTCCTCTATTTTTCCAACCTCATCAAGTTCATCCGCGATTTGGAAAATAAGCTCACGAAAAAAGAGCAGCTTGTCCCTAATAGTTTTAGGATAAGTGTTAAATATGCTTTTTACTTCTGTATTTTGAAATTCTCGATATTTCATTTTTCTATGTTCACATAACGCTGAAGTTAGTAGCCGTAGCGCAGATCCAAGCCTGCTTTTTATGCAGGCGAGCTTAACCGTTTTGTTACGTAATTAGTTATCAGGATAATATCCATGTTTTTAATATCGATTTTGATAGAAGTCACTAAAGCATTCATTTATTTCGTATAGCTCTGACCACAACTCATATCCATCTATTAATTTTTCACCGTCTTGAACATATAACTCAACTTCTAGGTGGATTGAAAATTTTCTTCACCATCAATGTTTGCATATTCTTTACTTTCTAATTCAGCATTTTTAGAATGCAATATTTTCATCGTTTGCGCAAGCAAACGCCGTGACGCTTTTGACAATCCGCTGATGTGCCTTGTGTGTGCCCAGCGCGGGCACGATCTAATGGGGTGCAAGTCCCCTATACATTATCCGGGAAGGAGTCGAAATTGACAACTTTAAAAAGTAGTTAGCCGAAAACAAGGGCGAAAGGGTGGCCGATCGTCTGAAGGAAGTTGGAGCCAAAACCGTGAGCCAACGTACAGAAGCTGTACATAAGGCCGAACCCCTGGGCGAGTCAGCACAACATGACGAAGCCCGTCCGGAGGTTTGGGGGATGCTCACCTGAAGCCATCGGCTTTAGCCGGTGGAGTATTCACTTATTAAAACAATAAATTTTACTGGGCACATACACCAACTATACTAACCACCAAAAATAATGTCGAACGCATAGCATCATACAACGCAATTTCAGCAAAACTAAATGGAACACCTGCGGTATTGATAGCGCGATCTCTATTTTCAGATGCCAAAGTCGCTGTGTCAAAGCGACTAAATACACTTAAAAAAACACTAGGCATAACAACTTTGTCAATATAGACGATGATTTAGCGTTAGCCTCAGCAGGTGGCAGTGTCGCCTGTATTAAGAGTTTTGACGCGATTCCCGCGATTATGGAGCCATTGTCGCAGGATCATCAGGTACTGCAAGTCCATTTCAATTGAGCTTTAGTCCTGCTTTCTAGCTCTATAGCCATGGCGATTAAGATTTAGGTGCAATTGTAGGCCCTTTTCATTTTCTGGCGGCGTTGAAATTCCTTGCAATGGAGGGGGAAACGTTAGCCAAAAGCGGTTTTCTGCCGACACAGGTTACGCTCAGTTGTTGGCAAAATGCACGGTCGTCGAACGACAGGCTGAGGGTATCTTTCAGGCCACTTTCGAGCAGCCAGTTTTCCACTTGGGTTGGCGTTACGCCATGTGTTCGCCACTTGAGACGCACGAGCATCCCCAGAGCGGAGCCGCGCGTGAGGCACGCGATGAGAAGGCCGCCGGGCTTCAGCACTCGCACCATCTCATTGAGCGCAATGCTCGGATCGACGAGGTGCTCCAGTACATGAGCGGTCATCACGAGATCAAAAGTGTGATCGCTGTAAGGGAGTTTGCGCATGTCACCCAGGCGGAACGTTACATCGAGACCCATATCGCGAAGATTATGACTTGCCCGCTCGAGCATGCGCGGTGAAATATCGATAGCGTCGAGCTTGAACGGGGCAGGTAACACATGGCTAAGAGCGTTTGACAGCGCGCCCGTGCCCACACCACAGTCCAGCACGTGAGGTTGCGCTCCGATAGCATCCAGCGTTTCGTCGCTCAGCACTCTGCAAAGTAACGTCTCATAGGCGCTCGGATAACCGAGCCTATCTAGTGTTCGGCCCCACCCCGGTGCAGCTCGGTCATAGAGATGGGTAAGTTCTGACGAACTAAATGCTTTGCGCCGCACTGATATCTGCCAGGAACCAAACCAATGGGAAAATACGGGAATTGTCTCTTCGGCGCATCGCATATTGAGAGGCTTGTTCATAGACTTTTTCTATTTTCCTGGTCGATTGCATTTACACTTGATTTCCATGCCACCTAAAAACAACAAAGGTATTCCGCCACCGACTGTACTGGAAATTTCGCTAATTTCCGGATTGTCCAAACAAACAGTACTGCACGCTGTTGCACCCTCCGTGAACATCTGTTTCCGATCGTGGGTAGTGCTGCATCCGATTGTGACCGCGACTAACATCACTGCTATTACTATCTTCATTTTATTATCTCCTGTTTTGCCTTGGGTTCAAGTTGCCATAGCTGTCTATTTTAATAATGTAGGTGCCAGAGTACTCTCACACTTCTGTGTAACTCCTAGACAAGAAATATAAGGCATAAGGTAACTGCCGTCATCGCTCCGGGGGTTGATCAGTGACTCCCCCAAAAGTTGGGTAAGGCAAGGCAGTTGTGTGCTGAAATATCCCCCTAGCGGAGGGGGCTGGAATCCACCAGACTGGGGTGACGGCGTTGAATGAGATAGCGTATGGTGAGCCAATGTATCAATCGAACTATCGATCAGGCACCGAGTGTGTCATCATCAAATGATGGTGAAACGCACGGCTTTGGATCTTCAGATAATGCTCGGTAACGCTCGACAGCCCCTACGGGGTCCGTTCATGCGTTGGCCGCGCGCCGCCGATGCCGTCCTTGCCATCGTAGTGTTTTTGGCTACCCTGATCCATTCGAACGAAAATCCCAACCAAGATTTCGTCATTCGCGCCCTCAGCGACATTCCGACCACAGGCTATATCCTCTTCACGGTGGCCAGCGGCGCCCTTTACTGGCGTCGAGATCGGCCGCTGCTTGTGTTGGGGATGACGTTGACCGTATTGGTTTTGTCGATGGGGCTCGGTTATCCATACGATTATTTCGGTTTGCCGATTGCGCTATACAGCGTGGGTCGCTACGTCTCCAAAGACCGATGGAGCGACGCCGGTTTGGGTGCCGCTATCACCTTAGCCGCGATCAGCGAATTCGCCGACGAGGGACCAATTTCGGATATCGGGGGCGTTTTTTTTGTGTTGTTCCTGGTGTGGTTCATTGGCAGACGTATTCGGATTCGTGGTGACTATCTGAATTTCTTCCAGGAGCGTGCTGCGCAACTCGAACGGGAGCAAGAAAGCGAAGCCCGCCGAGCAGTGGCCGAGGAGCGAACACGCATCGCACGCGAGTTGCACGACGTAGTGGCCCACCAGGTGAGCTTGATGACGGTGCAAGCCGGTGCCGCCAAAACCGTTGCTGCTGACGACCCGGAGGGTGCCCTGCGAGCGATGGAAGCGGTGGAAAAGGCGGGACGCAGCGCGCTCAATGAGCTGCGCCACCTAATGGGAGTACTACGACCAGATGCCGATGTCGGCGGGTTCGATCCCCAACCCGGTGTCGCAGATGTTCCCCGGCTCGTCGAACATCTCGGCGAGGCAGGTTTGGATGTATCGCTCATAATGGATGGTGTACAGACCGATCTTCCGGCTCGGGTAGACCTATCCACGTACCGTATCGTCCAAGAAGCACTGACGAACGTGCTCAAGCATGCTGGGCCCCGCGCCCAAACCGAGGTGCGGCTCAACACCCATAACCACGGTATCGACATCGAGGTGCTCGATAATGGATGCGGTGTCAGCATCCTGCCCGGGTCGGGCCACGGGATCGTCGGCATGCGCGAGCGAGTACAGCTACTAGCGGGAAGCCTCGACGTCGGGCCGCGTCCGGGCGGGGGTTTTCAGGTCGTAGCCTATTTGCCCATCGGAGAGGAGCCGATATGAATATTCGTGTGGCTGTCGTCGACGATCAGGCATTGGTGCGGGGCGGCTTTGCCATGGTTCTCGGGCATCAGAAGGACATCAAGGTCGTGGCTGAGGCCGGGACCGGGCTCGAGGCGATTGAGGTGGCCCGAATCCATCGCCCGGACGTAATTCTCATGGATATCCGGATGCCTGAAATGGATGGCCTGGAGGCGACGTCAAAGATCATTGAGGAAGCCGACTGGCCCGTGCGGGTGTTAGTCTTGACCACGTTCGACCCCAACGAATACGTCTACAAGGCACTGCGTGCCGGTGCCAGCGGCTTCGTACTTAAGGACATTCCACCCGAAGAACTCGTCACCGCTGTGCGTGTAGTGGCCGACGGCGGAGCGCTGCTCGCACCCTCTATAACCAGGCGCCTCATCAGTCAGTTTGCCAAGCGCCTCGCCATCGACACCAGTGTATCCTCGCGTCTCGAGCGGCTAACCAACCGTGAACGTGAGGTGTTGGCCGCGATTGCACGGGGTCTCAACAACACAGAGATCTCAGCAGAACTTTTTATCGGTGCAGCAACGGTAAAATCCCATGTGTCGAGCATCCTCAGCAAGCTGGGTCTCCGCGACCGTGTCCAGGCTGTTGTGTTCGCATACGAGAGCGGGCTCGCCGAGGCCGGCGACCACGACATCGGTCACTGAAAGTTTTCTTTGTAGTTCAGTGTGCGTTTTATTCATTTCATGGCAAAGCTTCCGCCATCCATGGCTCACGCCCCTTACCTACTTCCATGTCGGTATTTTTCAAGAGAGTTATCGACCCAGAGCTTGAAAAAGGTGGCCGTGCTTTAGCTTTAGATATTGTATGAAAAAGGGAAGTGACCCCATTGGCGTAACTGCGTGAATTTCCCCGTCGAAGGTGGCCGTGCTTAAAGCCTGGGCAATGGTCTTTTTATGGGCTAGTGGGCGCTCACCGTTTTGGTGCGTAATTTCTTTTCTGTTTTTATCATCCATATCTCATCTTATCAGTGCTTTACATGGAAATGGCGCGTTTCAACTGATTTTTATAGGTTTATTGCTTGTTATCAAATTGCATTTATCCTCGCACTATTTGGTACAATTTAGTATAGAGAAAGAAATCATACAAAATACAAAACTGGTTTGCCAAAAAAGAAGGAGAGGTCATGATAGATCCAAGCAAGATACTGGGCCAAATGTTATCTGGCACAGCCTGGGACAAAGAGGATTGGGAGGCAAGGCCGCATTAGGTATGGGTTTGTTAGGTACGGCATTTGCTGCCTACGAACATTTTTCTGCTCAAAACAAGCCTGCCACAGCAGCTCCACCTTCTAGCCCTACATTGGGCAGCAATGCACCTCCACCACCACCCAATAACGGAATGTCGTCATCGTTACCCACTAGCCCACCTCCACCACCAGATGCTTCAATAAAAATTGCTAATACGGGTACTCAAGATCTGGAGCGTAATCCGGCTACTTGGTTAATCCGCGCTATGATAGCCGCTTCAAATGCAGATGGTGTTATCGATCAGCAGGAAATGTTGGCCATTATGCAACGAGTACAAGATGCGGGGTTGGGGGATGATGCGATGACCTTCATGCAAAAAGAATTAGCTCAGCCGCGTGGCGTCAATGAAATCATCAGTGCGGCTCAGATTGTTGACCCAAATGAAATTTATGCGGCATCGCTACTGGCAATTACGATAGATACACCGATTGAGACGGCGTATTTACAAGAACTTAAACAAGGGTTGCAACTGAATGATACACAAGTTGCTACAATTCATAACGAGATGGGAGCCTAATAATGCACCAATGGCATTTTAGTTATTCTGGCCAACAAACGGGCCCTTTTGAACAATCTCAAGCAATTCAACAAGCAACTCGCCAACCCGACGGCTATTGCTGGCGACAGGGTTTTGCTGAATGGTTACCGATTCGCCAAGTGGCGGAACTCAACCCTGCAGCGCAAAGCACAACCACCATGCCGCCACCACAGACAAGACGTGGAGCCGACGAAGTAGATTTTCGTATCGTAGGGGAAGACATTCAGTTTGTAGAGATTGAACTGGATCCTGGCGAAAGCGCCGTTGCCGAGGCCGGCGCAATGATGTACAAAGATACCTGCATTGAAATGGACACTGTTTTTGGCGATGGCTCGGATGACGATAACGCACCTAACCGGGGCTTTATGGACAAACTGGTTGGTGCGGGTAAACGACTGATCACAGGTGAAAGTTTATTTACTACGGTATTTACCCATGCTGGACAACAACCGAAAGCACATGTCGCATTTGCTGCGCCGTATCCAGGCACGATTATCCCCATGACGCTGTCTAATTTTGACGGCCAAATAATTTGTCAAAAAGACAGTTTTTTATGTGCGGCACGAGGCGTGTCGATTGGCATTCATTTTCAAAAAAAAATCTTAACCGGGTTATTTGGTGGTGAAGGGTTTATTATGCAAAAACTCGATGGTGATGGCTTGGTATTTTTACATGCAGGCGGTACCGTTATCGAGCGAGAACTCGCAGCGGGAGAAGCACTCCAAGTCGATACTGGTTGTTTGGTTGCACTCACTCAATCGGTAGATTATGACGTACAACAAGCAGGCAATATTAAATCAATGTTGTTTGGCGGTGAAGGGGTATTTTTCGCTCACTTGCAAGGGCCAGGAAAAGTTTGGTTGCAATCACTCCCTTTTTCACGTTTGGCAGGACGTATGCTGTCCGCCACTCGATTAGGTGGTGCAAAAGGGGAAGGGTCGGTGTTAGGGCCTGTTGGCGATTTATTGGGGGGAAAATAACAGCGCGACACGACAATATTCATTACTTAATGCAGGATGATAGGTTGCATAGCGCTCAAACCCCGCGCCAAAAAGATTATCGATTCCCTATTTTGGATAGGTCTGAAGACACTCTTATAATATAATAGAAGTTTGAGATAGAAAAAAGATATTTTTTCTATCATTTAACCGCCCTCTCTATAACGGAGCTTTATTTTTGTTTACCCATTTTTCTCTTCATCGCCTGCTACTGAAGTCGCTTAATGAACTTAATTTTCGTGACCCAACCCCAGTGCAGATCGAATCCATCCCTATTGCCTTGGATGGCGTCGATTTACAAGTCAGCTCCGAGACGGGTAGCGGTAAAACATTGGCTTATTTATTACCTCTACTTCATCGTTTATTGACAACTGTCAATCCAGATGCCGGGATCCGAGCCTTGATCTTGCTCCCCACACGAGAATTAGCGCAACAAGTTTTTGTGAACTGCCAAAACCTGGCTAAACACGCTAATCTGGACATCGCTTTAGTTAAGGGGGGGAACGATTTTGAAGAGCAAGCCGAACAAGTTATTGAAAATCCGCAAATCGTCATTGCAACGGTAGGCCGCTTATTGGAACACCTGGAGCGTGGTTTGCTCGATCTGAATAAGCTGGATATATTGGTGCTCGATGAAGCCGACCGCATGCTGGATATGGGTTTTGCTGAGGATGTGCTTAAAATTGCCACTGCATGTCATCCCCAACGTCAAACCCTGTTATTTTCTGCCACCTTAAAAAACAAATGGTTGCACCGCATTACCAGTAAAGTATTGCGAGACCCCGAAAAAATCAGCATTAATACCGAAAGAGGAGCGCACGCGCACATTCAGGAACAAGTTATTTTAGCGGACAACGATAAACATAAAGTAGAACTCATTCTGTGGCTATTGGCTAACGAAAGCTATGGCAAAGCATTAATATTTACCAACAGTCGTGACCGCGCAGACAGTCTTAGCAACGCTATAATAAAAGAAAAACAACACGCGGGTGTACTTCATGGTGAAATAAATCCACTCAGACGTGAGCGTGTACTGGCCTTATTACGAGAAGACAGACTGAATGTGCTCATCGCCACCGATGTTGCCGCCCGCGGCCTCGACATAGCAGGCGTCAACCTGGTTATTAATTTTGAAATGCCTCGCCGTGGCGATGACTACACACACCGCATAGGGCGTACCGGTCGCGCTGGTCAACAAGGACTCGCCATCACCTTAATTAAATCTACAGAATGGAACCTCAAGGCCAACATTGAACGTTACCTCAAACATAAATTAGAACCTCGTATCATTGAAACACTCCCGGCCAATTATACTGGCCCAAAAAAACTCAAAGCCTCAGGCCGAACGGTGGGTAGCAAAAGAAAAAAAGAGAAGAAAAAACTGGAAGAAAAAAAAATAAAGCAACGTCATCGCGATAAAAAAAATATTGGAAAACGCCGAAAACCTAGCCATGTCACTGAATCAGAAAAAAACAATAAAAATTAAAGGCGCAACATTCTTGTCGCTATGGCTGAGACAGATGTTCGATATGACAATCAGGCTTATCCAACAAACGGTTCAGATAGTGGCTCACTCCTCGTCACTCTCACGATTTAACCTTGTTCGTTAGGTGCTTTATCTATGCAGTAGCTGAAATTATGCAACTAAAACTTTTTATTTACCAACGTTTCTAATAATTCACTTAATTTAGAAGGATATTTATGATGAGTGATTGAGCGTTGCAGCGTTACTGTTTTTAGTTCTTTTTGTGTTTCTTTAGCTCTTTGTTGAATTTCTGGATATGTGGAATCGCTTATATGAGAAAACTTCATATGCTTTGGGCTTACCCTCCCTCGACATATGGCACCTTTTAATTTTCGTTCGCAACTACAACTTGCATGTTCATCTGCTAAACCACAAGTGCTAGTCATAAATTTTATGAGCTTTGTTCTGGCTCTTGAAAGTTGCTTTCTATAGGTATCTTTTGAGAGGCCAAGTATCTGGCTTGCTTCTTGATGTTCCAGTTCAAAAATATCCCCCAATATATATGCCATTCTATAAGATGGAGAAAAACACATTAGCATAGATATAGTGCAAAAAATTCGTAGCTCGTTAAGCATAGCTGAGTATTCTGGACAGTTTATGAATTCATCAGGCTCTTCCAGGTCACACTCAAGATCAGCTTTGAATAAATCAAATGTGAGCTTTGGTTCTTTGTCTATTATTTTTTTATTAGAAACAAGATAATTAGCGGCAATACGATATACCCATGTTTTAAATTTACTCTTAAACTCAAAAGAGGAAAGATTTGTTATAACCTTGATAAGAATCTCTTGTGTTGCATCCTCAGCATCTTCAGGGCTTGCCAGCATTCTTAATGCCAAGTAATAAACATCATCCTGAATAGATTCAATCACGCCCTTCAAAGCTGCTTTATCGCCGTCAATGGCTTGTCTAATGAGAGATTCAACTTTCATTATTTATCACACCAATCTCATCACTACCGTTCTAACCAAAAAGGACGGTAGTGACTCCTTACATTAATATTATTTACTATGTAATTTTGCAGCACGGGAGGTGTTCGAAAACTCTTCCATACGTGTAATTAACTCGCTCTCAACTGTATATACTTGAACCCATTCTTGTTCAAATATTTCACCATTTTTTTTGATTTTTTGTTTTTCATTCCCTAACACTACTACCGTGTTTCCTTCGGCAATAAATTGGTTCGGTTGAAAATCGAGATAATCTATGTGCGCATTAACATTGCTAAAAAATTCTGTTACCCCTTTTTTGCCTCTGTAAACTCCCGAGTGTTTTATTTCATCGGTGCCATGATAAATCCACTGAATATCATCCGATAAAGTGTTTTTCAGAGCTTCCATGTTTCCTAAGCCATAGGCTGCATACATAGCTTGTACCACTTCTTTAGGTTTCGACATGCTTTAGTACCCTCTCAATTCATTAATTCAGAGGCAGAAATAATTTTTGCCTCATTTAATTAGACACATTTTGTCGAAGAGGTGTGACAGAATATTTTTATATTTCATGTGAAAAATTGCAATAGCCGATTCGGGCACCTAACATTCGCAGTGTGAGGCTTGTGCTACTAAAGTACAAACGAAACGCTGCAGAGGCCTGTCCGACTCTACTGCGCTTGTATGGTTAAATTCCCCCTATTTCATTTTAAAGTAAAGTGAAGCCCGTAACCTGTTACTGGCAAGTTACCGGTTCAGTAGCCCGATCTTGTTATACGTTTTATACCAGATAATTTCTCTTTTCTAATCAGCCCGATACTCAAGTATGTCACCTGGTTGGCAATCCAGGTGTTTGCAGATAGCATCCAGTGTAGAGAAACGGATAGCCCGAGCCTTTCCTGTTTTTAGGACAGAGAGATTCTGGACCGTAATTCCAATTGCCTCCGCTAGATCCTTTTGTTTCATCTTTCGCTTTGCAAGGATGACGTCAACATTAACAATAATAGTCATATCGTTCCGCTCAAATCACAAGATTGTCTTGTTCTTTCAATTCACAGCCCATGTCCATCACATAGGCTATGAGAACAACAAACAACCCGATGATTAAAAAGCCGACTTCAAGCCGAGCAGCAAGGTAACCCGAGCTAATTTCGTAAAATGTTAAGACAGGGCCTGCTATCAAGGTTTGAAGCATGCCTGCAATATCGATTGAAGCAACGGCCCAGCCAATTTTGCGGATGGCGGCAACATTCTCTGCTGTAAATATAATACCTTCGCGGTACAGTCCAAGCAGTTTATAGAGAAACCAAAACGCAATCATGTATACGACTGGCTTTATTAATCCAAGCGCTAGCACCACCAACAGGCCCACTCCGGATATTCGGCTCGCATCAAGGGCGATTCCTTGCGGGATATTCAACAACTCTGCCCAAGCGCCAGTAACTGTGTTTAGCGCTACGGCGCAAGGCGTTAGAATGATCAATACGAAAACTACGATTTGTAGCCTTGTACTCGTTTTTTTAAGTTTTTCCACACTGTTTTTCTCCTGATTTTCAATATCTTAAATGATTTATACCTGACGGGTCTCGGGCGCACCACTCCAGATGAGTATTTCCACGAGAGCAACAAAGTCTTCAATTCAATTCTAGAGCCTTTAAACACATTAGGCAATTTATACCAGCAAATAGTTATTGACTAGCGATAATATTTTATCTATAGTCGGCAACATAAAATATCAACTCGTTCAGGAGATCGAAAAAATGAAGATCTTTCACAGCACCGTAATCGCCACCATCATCACAATTATTAGCGTATCTTCACCCGCATTTTCTCAGGAAAATACCGATAATGATGAAATCACTAACAATAAGAGGTCGCTCAGTGTAGGCATTGGCTTTCCTGACGATTCGCAGCCCTATCAAGCAGAAATTGGTTTTGGTATAGGCGCCTTTCCAGAGTATGAAGGCTCTGATGATTATGCCGCTACAGGGTTACCACTGATAAAAATTAGAAAACCTGGCATCTTTTTTGTGAAAGGAGCCAGCATCAATACAAACGACGGCTTAGCCAGTGCAGGACTGACACTCCTCCATTTCTCTTACTCAGAGGAATCCAATCGTCGTATGCAGCTCGTGATGGGGCCGCTTGTCCGTGCTTACGGTGGTCGGGACGAAAGTGATAATGATGTATTGAACGGACTGGGCGATATAGATCGAAGCGTAGGTGTTGGTGGTTTTATAGAATTCACGACTGGTGCTTGGTTAGCTAACCTCTCAGTGTCACCCCAGGATGTCGGCAATGACAAAGACGGTACTCTGGCTACGTTTGATATTGCGTACACTGCATCCCTCAAAGAGGGTTTGAAACTTTCCACAGGCCTGTCTACAAGTTGGGCAGATGATGATTATATGCAGGGTTACTTTGGTGTAACCGATGCTCAGGCCATTCAATCAGGGCTTTCAAGTTTTGACGGCAAATCGGAGTTTAAAGATGTTGGGCTCCAGGTTAAAGCTTCTTATGCAGTATCACCACGCTGGTCACTCGAAGGACAAGTAGGGTATTGGCGACTTCTGAATGACGCTGCCGATAGCCCAATTGTGAAGGATGAAGGTTCAGC
>CAYQVF010000050.1:8804-26183 GCA_964421045.1 uncultured Chromatiaceae bacterium | reverse complement strand
TTTAGTAAAGAGTACAAGGCCAAGGTCGCACTGGAGGCGTTAAAAGGAAATAAAATAGTCAATGAACTGGCTGCGGAATACGAAGTTCATAGTACGTAGATCAATACCTGGAAAAAAGAGCCAACAAGATGCGAGTAATATATTCAGTCGATCAAAGGGTCAAAACATCAGTAAACTTGAGGAAGAAAAAGTCGCCTGTTCGAAAAAATAGGCCGCCTTTAAGGTTGAGGTAGACTGGCTAAAAAAAACCGGACATCTCGATTAAGCCTGCGACTGACCGCTTCGGTGTTTTTCATGTGAAATACGGTCACTTTCATCACTTATTATCAATAAAAATGAACCTACAGAGGTGCACGAGAAAAATGGAAAAAGGAAAATTGAGTTTAATCGAAAATATGTACGAGTATGTACTTGAAAACTCGTTACGAGAAACTGATATTTTGGGCCGTCTTAGGGTTGAAACAGAGAAAGATTCATCAGCGATTATGCAAATCCCTCCAGAACAGGGCCAATTTATGGCCTTTCTTGTTAAACTTATAGGCGCAAAAAGGACTATTGAAATTGGAGTATATACTGGGTATAGCGCCCTATGTGTATCTCAAGCCATGCCAAGTGATAGCTATACAGTCGCATGTGATGTTAGTGAAAAATGGACGAGTATTGCGACAAGGTACTGGAAAGAGGCCGGCGTTGAAAACAAGATAGATCTTAGAATAGCGCCAGCATCCGAAACCTTAGAGCTATTGATAGCTGATGGTCAGAGTGAATCATATGATTTTATATTCATTGATGCAGACAAGGTTAACTACGATAATTACTATGAATTATCACTTAAATTGCTGAAAAAAGGAGGGCTAATAGCAATTGATAATGTTCTTCTATTTGGTTCTGTTATTGATTCCGAATTATTAGATAAAAAATTAAAAGATAATATTCCTGAAAGTAGCATTCAATCTATACGAAACTTAAACAAGAAAATTAAAAATGATAATCGTGTCGATATAAGTATGTTGCAAATAGCTGATGGAATTACATTGGTGCGAAAGAAATGAAATTTAACCATACAAGCCCATAAACGCAGATATATTTATGCTTGGGCGCTGAAGATATTTTTATTAAAATGAAAAGAGACTGTTTATTTTGTGATTATGAGAAATTCGATATTATTGGGGAAAATGATCTAAGCTATGCTATTCGTGACAAATATCCTGAAACAAAATTACATACGTTAATTATCAGCAAAAAACATTATCCTACAGTATTCGATCTACCTACTGAGGAGTTATCAAGTATCTTAGATTTAGCTAAGGTTTGTAGAGTACATATTATTGACTCTGATAATTCAGTTAAAGGATTTAATTTCGGATCAAATAGTGGCGTAGTTGCTGGGCAAAAAATAGGCCATATTCACTTTCATCTAATACCACGGCGAGAAGGCGATATTACGCCACCGCCCGCCGTCAAATAAAATGAAAAAAATAATAGGGTGGGGAGCTGTATTGATATCGATATTTTCTCTAGCTCCGAGCGTTGTTCCAGGCGCTATGTCATTAATTGGACTTTTGATTTCAATATTCGCCCTTGTTTTATCTGTATTTTCTGTTGCGAAAGGAAGAAGGGGGTATTTTATAGCTACACTTATAACCGTAATTTTCGGCATGCTGGTAGCTAATGATACCCTTAGGTTATGGGGAGCATTCTCTGGGGTACCCGTTCAACTTAAGTTGCCAGCTTATAGCGTTTTTTTTCTATCTGTAATTGGTTGTATGCTCTGGGCAAACAAATTATTTAACCGAGTGATAAACACATAATTAATAATATTAAATCATGAGAGGAACGAACCACAATCTAACCTTAATTCGTTGGACAAACCTGATTTTTACCACAGGCCTTGAGTTCAAGAATTAAGTCACCGTTGCCGTGACACTCGTTCTGAGCAGTTTCTTTTTTTTGAATCACCCCGCGATAAAGATATCGGTTCAGGTAGATCAGCGCTTTTCCCCATTCCTATTAGGTGAGCCACGCTACGAGCTGCATAGCATCGATGTGCTATGCCTTGTGTGCGTACATTCTGATTTTTTCAAATTTCAGTGCTTCATATGGCCGTAACTGGTGATGCCCGGTATTTTATGCAAATATAGTGTTTATTCTTCCTGTGTTGGGTGAAATTATGCGGCTGGATCGAAAAATATTATTAGGTGTGCTGGTGTGGCTCACCGCGTGTGGCTTGGCTGTGGCTCAGACGCTTGATGGACGCACGATCGTTTCAGAAATAGAAAAACGACTTTGGGGTAACACCAGTCAGGGTCGTTACGAAATGGTGATTACTACACCCTATTGGCAACGCACACTGAAATTAAAAGTTTGGATGCAGCGACCTGACAAGAGCTTTATTCGTATCCTCTCACCGTCTAAGGAGGCGGGTGTGGGATCGCTGCGGATTAAGGATGAGATGTGGAACTACCTGCCGAAAGTGGAGCGTACGGTCAAAGTGCCGCCTTCCTTGATGTTGCAGGCATGGATGGGCTCCAATTTTACCAATGATGATTTGGTGAAAGAAAGCAGTATGCTCGACGACTATACCCATGAACTTGCTACCGAGGATCATATCAATGGTGAGCAAGTCTACCGGGTCAAATCTACGCCGAAACCCAATGCGCCGGTGGTCTGGGGTAAGCTGATTTACCTTGTTCGGCAGAGTGACCTCATGCCGTTGAGTTTTGATTATTACGATGAACGTGGCCGTTTGATCAAGTCGCTGATATTCTCCAAGGTACGTGAAATGGATGGTCGTCAAGTACCTACTCTCTGGGAGATGCGACCGACCGATAAACCTGAAAATTCTACAGTGATTCGGCTCTCTGAGGTGATATTCGACAGGCCGATTTCAGAACAAATTTTTACTTTGCGTAATCTACGAGGGCGGTAGGAGGAAGTAGGGTGTCTATTGTTCGTATTAAACAAGTTTTTAAACGTTATCAACAAGAGAACCTTTTTGTCGACGCCCTGTCTGATATCAATCTGGATATAAGCCGGGGTGAATTTGCGGCGCTGGTGGGGCCGTCCGGCTCGGGAAAAACGACCTTACTCAATCTCATCGGTGCTTTGGATTTGCCCACTTCAGGAAAGATTTGGATCGAAGATCAGGATATAGGTCAGCTTTCCAGACATGAGCGGTCCCACTTGAGGTTGACAAAGCTCGGCTTCATCTTTCAAGAGTATAACCTGGTCCCGGTACTCAGTGCGTTGGAGAACGTGGAGTACGTTATGTTACTGCAAGGCGTTAGTGAAGCTGAACGGCGTAAACGTGCCATGAATATGTTGAGGGAAGTGAGATTGGACGGTCTAGAACATCGTCGTCCATCGCAACTTTCCGGTGGGCAGCAGCAACGCGTGGCTGTGGCACGGGCGATGGTTTCGGAGCCAATCATTGTGCTGGCCGATGAACCTACGGCCAATCTTGATTCAAATACGGGTGCCGCTTTGCTTGATCTCATGCGCAATTTGAACGAGACGCATGGTATTACTTTTGTTTTTTCCAGTCATGATCCTATGGTCATCGAACGTGCCCGGCGAGTGGTGCGGCTCAAAGATGGTCAAATCGTCTCTGATGATTCAGATCAGGTTTCGTTATGAAATTACTGCACCTGGCCTGGCGTAACGTACTGCGTAATACTCGGCGTTCAATCAATACCGTCATCGCCATTACTGTCGGTCTGGCAGCGTTGATCTTCGTCTGGAGTTTTATCGATGGCATGAATGAGCAGACCATAGAAAACAATACCACTTATCTAACCGGCCATTTGAAAATCCACAAAAAGGGGTTTCATGAAGATAAAGCCTTGTATCTTTCAATGCCCTATGACACGGTGCAGCAAAATCGACTCAATGGTTTGAAGCATGTGATTGCAGTTACGCCGCGGATAGAAGATAAAGCAATGTTGAGCGGTGACAAAGAGGCGCGAGGAGTAAAGGTAATTGGTATTGATCCCACTCAAGAGCCCAAAGTCACCACCATTGTTAAAACCATTGTCGCCGGTCGCTATTTACAAGCGACCGATGAAAACAGCATTGTGTTAGGCGATAACCTTGCCAAAAGAGCGGGACTGAGCGTGGGTGATCAAGCGGTTTTGGTTACTCAGGCAAGAGATGGTTCACTGGCGGCAGATCGTTATAATGTAGTGGGGCTCTATAATAGCGGTATCGATATAATTGATGCCTCCCATGTTTTTATTCCCTTGAGCGCTGCACAAGAGTTGTACTCACTGTGGGGACAGATTACCGAGTGGGCGGTACGCATTGATGAACGCAAGCGGGCTGAGAATATCGCCATCCGCATGAAGCTGGATTTAGGAGCAGACTTTGAGGTGTTAACCTGGAAGCAGCTATTGCCGGAAATGGTGCAGATGGTTCGTCTTCATGAAATAATGACCTATATCATCATCTTCATTGTGATTGTCGTTGTCGCTGTCGGGGTGGCCAATACGATCCTCATGGGTGTGATGGAACGCACCCGTGAATTTGGCGTGATGTTGGCTTTGGGTACCCGTCAGGGACAAATTATTCAGGTGGTACTGTTGGAATCCATGTTGCTGGGTTTCATCGGTCTATTGTTGGGAACCCTTTTTGGGTTAGGCATCACTACCTACTACGGCGCAACAGGAATTGATTTGACCCAGTATACCCTGGCAATGGAGACCATGCCGGGGCTTTCTGGTCACGTTTTCCCTCTGGTTCGCTGGGATCACTTTTTTCTAGTTTCTTTTGTGACACTGTTCATCAGCATCTTACCTGCACTCTATCCAGCCTGGCAGGTATCACGTTTTCAGCCTGTTGAAGCTATTCGTGGTTCAGTGAAATCAACAACGCATAAAACGTTTAAACGGCCATCAAAAACAGCCGCTTTGCGCCGATTTCCATTTTGGAGTATCGCGTTGAGAAGTCTCTGGCGTAATCCTCGGCGTTCTGCTTTAACGTCGGGGGCAACCGCTTTCGGTT
The DNA here is from genome assembly GCA_964421045.1 of uncultured Chromatiaceae bacterium. Taxonomy (GTDB): domain Bacteria; phylum Pseudomonadota; class Gammaproteobacteria; order JAADHS01; family JAADHS01; genus JAADHS01. Next base: position 21,185 of record CAYQVF010000050.1, on the reverse strand, counting down.
TGGGTGCCTTTCTTTTTTTATACGCTTTTACCGATGGTTTTTTTGAACAAATGATTAATAACTCCATTGATTTTTCCACCTCCCATGTGCAGATTGAACCACGGGGTTATCGTGACGAACGGTCACCTACCCTTTTCATCTCGCAACCTGAAACGATATTAGCTCAAGCACAACAACATCCAGAGGTGGTCGCAGCAGCACCGCGCATTCAAGTGGAAGCCATGATCAATAGTCCGACACAAATTGAACCGCTGATATTGACCGGAGTGGACTCGGTGCTAGAACCGCAGGTAACAAAACTGGACAAGAAGATAGTTGAAGGCCGCTATCTACAAACAAACAGTGCAATGGAGATTGTGTTGGGACGCAAGTTGGCGGATGAACTGGATGTGCGTCTTGGTGAAAAGGTGGTCGTAACAACGCAGTTGGCCGATGGTTCTCTGGGGCCTGCCGCCTATCGCTTGGTGGGTATTTATCAAACAGATAATGAAATTTTTGATCGTACACTGGGATTTATTGATTTGACCCAAGCACAAACTTTACTTGCTATGCCAGAGCGAATTTCTACTCTCACTCTGCGTCTTGATCATCGTGACCTTTCTCAGCAAGTCGCCGATGATTTAAACCAGGAATTAACGGGCACAAACTACCAAGCGCAATCATGGCAACAGATTATGCCGGTACTGGTGCAGATGATTGATGTCAGCCAACTGATGTTTTATGTCGTTTTGGTAATCGTTTTTCTTGTTGTTGCCATCGGCGTAACGAACACCTTGTTTATGTCCGTGCTGGAGCGAACCCGTGAATTTGGTGTAATGTTGGCAATGGGTACGGAACCGCTTCTTATCGTGCGTATGGTGATTTATGAGGCCGTTATTCTCGGTTTGGCGGGCATCTTCGTCGGGGTGCTTATCGGTGTGTCATTGGCAACCTATTACGGCAGTCACGGTATGGATCTGTCCGCTTTTTCTGGCGCTACAGGTCGTATTCCGGGGTTGACGGATGTTATTTATCCGGTACTCATTTTTAACAACCTTTGGTTACCAACACTGTTGTTGTTTTTAACGGGGGTTGCGGGGGCATTTTTCCCCGCTGTGCGTGCGGCTCGGCTGGAGCCCGTAACAGCCATTCGTTATGCGTAGAGCGCTCTTTCTGTTCACGGTTTTGATTGTCACACCCGTGATGGCAGAGATCGAGTTGAGTGGTTATTATAAAAATCTTCTTATTAGCTCAAAAACACAGCCGTTGTTCGGAATGACGGAATCTTATCTGCTTGACATCAACCGCCTTCGGTTAAAATTAGCAGGAGAATTGAACGAATCTGTTGCCTTTGATATTCAGTACGACAACGAAGTTTTTCTTGGCAACTATTTGGATACAACAGAGTTTTTATCACTGTTGAAAAACCGGCAACCCGATGCCTATTTTGATTTCGATAGCCGCTATATAGAAAACAAAAATGGGTATGGTATTCATCGTCTTTATCGTGCCTATCTCGACCTTTCTTTGGCAGAAGTTGATTTGCGTTTTGGTCGCCAGCGCATTGCCTGGGGAACGGCGATGCTGTGGAATCCCATGGATATTCTCAATCCATTTAATCCTATTCAACTGGAGCGTCAAGAACGTGAGGGCGTTGATGCCATACTAATGGATTGGAATTACAATGCATTATCGCGTGTGAGCCTGGTCTACGCAAAACTGCAAAGCAGTGAGAGCAAAGCGATGCGCTGGCGCAGTAATCAAAAAGGGTTTGATTTGTCATTAATGGCGGGACGTTTTCACGGAAATACCGTCGTGGGTTTCGATTTCGCCGGCCAGATTGCAGAAATCGGTGTGCGTGGTGAAATAACACAAACCGATTCAGCCAATGCTCGTGGCTTTACCCGTGCGGTGATCGGCGCAGACTACACCTTTGTTAACACACTTTCTTTCAATATTGAAATTTACTACAACGGTCAGGGTGTCGCTGATCCGGCAAGTTACGAATTTAACCGTCGGCTGACGGGTGAAATGCAGAGCCTGGCGCGCCGTTACCTGGGTGGGTCTCTGGGATACGATATCACTCCGCTGTTACAGTGGCACAGCTACCTGATTATCAATCTCGATGACGACAGTGTTTTTTTTGCACCCAGCCTGCTTTATTCATTGACGGATAATATAGAAGTCAGCATGGGTGTACAGGCCTTCAACGGGGGTGTGGGGACTGAGTACGGTCTGCTGGAAAATTTGTATTTTGTTCAGTTACAGTGGTTTTTTTGAATCGATATCTAAGTTTCAGTCTCCATGGGTCTAGACATGCCATTTGGGGAAATAAGGGGTTATTTCTGATGTTGAATACGCAATGCAAAGTGGAACGCGACATCAGGAACGGTGCTGGTAATAATATCTTCAAGCACGCTGATATCCAAAGCGACCTTATTTGAAAACTGGATAGTGCCACCCATGTTGATCTGTAGTGAACTGCTGCCCAGGTTATTAAGGGCACTGTTATAAAAGGCGCTGTGTCCATCCAGCTGTACCTTTAACGTCATCCAGGAATATCGTTGTGTTTGATAACTGAGGCCAACGTTGGCAAAGCCAACGGCATGTTTTTGTTGTTGATGGAGCAAATCACTACGACCATTCAATAAAAACCCACCACCATAGTGGAAAGTGTAGCGTTGATAAGTGCGTGAATGGGTAAGTGCAAGTGAAAAATCAATACCGCCGCTGCCGCTAAGACGACTCGGCTTACCGGTGGGCAATTTGAGTCCGGCACGCAGTGCAGTACAGTGTTGTTCCCAGCTGTTTTTACAGCGCAGTTGCCAGGCGGCGGAAAGCCTGATGTCGCCGATACTGTTAGTGGTATCCACAATACGAAGTTGGGTGATGCCGTTACGACTGTATTCATAACGTAGCTGGTTGTTCTGAAAAGGGTCACGCTCACTGTTGGAGAAGCCAAAGGCTTCGTGCCAATTAATAATAAAGCGATCTAAAATGCCACGGCTGTGAGTGATGTAGGGAATGTCGATTCCGATCTCAATGCCCTTTACACCTAAGACACGCTTTTTTAGCCCATGACGAAACATGAAGTTGAGGCGATACGTTTCGCCATCGAAAATGATGCTTTCTTGTTGTGTATTTTCGGAGATCGAGTTATTGGTGGCAATGAGTGTTGTCCATGATGTGGTGCGACCTGTGGCGGTAATTTGCCCTTTTTCCAATGGCGGTAGTCCGTGTAGCTGTATCAATGGGTTTTGGTTGACAGTGTAAAAAGGCGTACTGATTTCGGCTGCGCTTTTTCCTGAAGTCACCGTGATAGCCATGCAGCAACCGAGAGCGATGAGTTGTGATTTAGAATGTATCATGATTGCGACTGTGACGGTTTTATTTGTTGTTCTGGATAAGAGTATATAAGTACTCCAGCATAATCATTTTAACATTTATTGGTCTTTTTCGCGTGACTCCGCGTTGCAACTCCAATCGCATAGCGCACTATACTCGTTTCTCTACGCCTTGATTTACGCGAAAAATCCTGAAAAATTGAGTTAAAATAATTATAGCCGGGCACTTAGGAATGATGTATTTGTGGAGGGTGATGATGACGCGCTTTTCTAGAGTGTAGAAAAAAGTCAAGGTGCGGGTGAAATTAATTCTAACAGTGTTTGTGTGTGCCCAACGCAAGCTCTTGATCTGGTGCCCAATAGCGTTATGAATTAGGCGTTTCATGCGCACAGGCACATCTGCATCCGCTAACACCTAAATTTATAACGCCATGGGCATATAGAGCAATAGGCACCGATTTGGGAATCACAAGGCGGATTCCGCTTGACGTTATTATTGGCTCTACACAAATAATCTTGCTTTGCGCAAAGATGAACGATGGTAAGGTTCAGGTCGCGCGTTTTTGACGTTTACGATCACTTTCCTTGAGTAATTTTTTACGTAAACGAATGTGGTTGGGTGTGACTTCGACGAGTTCGTCATCATCAATGAATTCTAATGCTTGTTCTAACGTGTTGCGGATGGGCGGAGATAGCGTCAAGGCTTCATCAGTGCCGGAAGCGCGCACATTGGTAAGTTGCTTAGCTCTTATTGCATTGACAACAAGGTCGTTTGTTCTGGTGTGAATGCCTATGATCATACCTTCGTATATCTCTTCAGCATGACCAAGGAACAAACGTCCCCGTTCTTGTAGGTTATATAAAGCATAGGTTAAAGCTTTGCCGCTAGCATTCGCAATCAACACACCATTATTACGTGTGCCAAACTCTCCTTTTTTCATCGGTCCATAATGATCGAATACACTATAGAGCAAGCCTGAGCCCTGGGTCGAAGTCAAAAATTCGGTGCGAAAGCCAATTAAGCCACGCGAAGGAATAATAAAATCTAAACGGACACGACCCTTCCCGTCAGGTGTCATATTTTTCATTTCGGCACCACGTGTGCTTAATTTTTCAATGACGGTACCTTGGTGTTGCTCTTCCACATCGACGGTGAGTTGCTCGTATGGCTCTTGTTTTTCACCATCGATATCGCGAAAGATCACTTCAGGTCGGGAAACACCCAACTCAAAACCTTCTCTGCGCATGTTTTCGATCAGCACAGAAAGATGTAGTTCGCCACGACCAGAGACTCTGAATTTATCGGGGTCTTCGGTGTCCTCTACGCGTAACGCAACATTATGGATCAGTTCGGTTTCTAAACGTTCTTTAATCTGGCGAGAGGTGACATACTTGCCATCTTTTCCAGAAAAGGGCGAATTGTTGACCTGAAAAGTCATGCTCACAGTAGGCTCGTCAACAGAAAGAGGAGATAACGCCTCTACCGCATCGGGATCACACAAGGTATCCGAAATACTTAAACCCTCAACGCCAGTGAAACAAATAATATCACCGGCCTGCGCTTCTTCAAGTTCGATGCGTTCCAAACCCAGGAAACCAAGCAATTGTAGTATGCGTCCTTTTTTACGCTGACCATCAGGATCAACAATAACAACGGGGCTGTTAGGTTTAATTCTGCCGCGAGCAATACGACCAATGCCGATAACACCGACATAACTGTTGTAATCGAGCTGAGAAACCTGGAGTTGGAAGGGGTCTTCCAGCTCAACTTGAGGCGGATGAACATGATCAACGATGGTTTGCAACAAAGGGGTTAAATCACCTTCACGAACCGTTTCATCCATACCGGCATAACCACTTAATCCTGAGGCGTAGACGATCGGGAAATCGAGCTGTTCATCCGTTGCGCCCAAGCGGTCAAACAGATCAAACGTTTGATCGAGCGCCCAGTCAGGGCGACCGCCAGGGCGATCGATTTTATTGATAACTACAATGGGTTTCAAGCCTCGTTGCAAGGCTTTTTCAGTGACAAAACGGGTTTGTGGCATGGGTCCTTCAACCGCATCAACCAGTAATAACACAGAATCGACCATTGAGAGGACACGCTCAACTTCGCCGCCAAAATCAGCATGACCCGGAGTATCAACAATGTTGATATGGTATTTATCCCACTTGATGGCGGTGGGTTTGGCCAAAATAGTAATGCCGCGCTCCCGCTCTTGATCATTCGAGTCCATGGCTCGTTCTTCGAGCTGTACACGCTCACCCAGTGTATCGGACTGCTTTAATAGCTGGTCAACCAAGGTGGTTTTACCATGGTCAACATGGGCAATAATGGCAATATTTCGGAGATTTTCAATCAAGATCAGGATACTCAAATTCGACAAAGAGCGGGATTATACACTTAATACTTAGACGAACTATATAAACGGAGCGGGGGAATCTATTAACTAATTGATAATTATAAACTTAATATTTTTAACTTAAATTTTTATTTTTCAAAGCTTGGAGTCGATCTTAACTAACAATCCTTTACGCCCTGACAAGAGACTTTTGATTTTAGCGTAGAGATAACCCAGGGCAAAACGCAAGAATCGGATAAAATGATTGGGATACATCAGAGTAAGCTTAATATAATGAAAACCGATTTTAGGTCTATTGTAAAAAGCGACCAGAATTTCCTGGTATTGTCGGTCGAGTTCTTCTACTGATAGCCCTTCTGGTGCCCAGATAAAATTCATTCCATTCATTTTTTCCCAATGGTCTTCCCGGATATTAGTACCGTATAAATCTCGATAAACGGGCGAACCTGGATACGGTGTAAATTTGGTCAAGTTCATAATAGTCATGGGGATGCGACGAATAAAATCTTTGGTCTGTTTGATAGTCTCTTGATCTTCACCAGGAAAACCCAGCATAAATAATCCCTTGGTTCGAATGCCGGCTTTAGCCGTCCAGTTGACGGCCTGTTCTGATTTTTCCACCTCGGCGGCTTTGTCCATTTTTTTTAATAAAGCATTGGACCCTGTTTCCAAACCAAATGATATTTCCCAACAGCCTGCTTTTTTCATTAGTGCCAATACGCCGGGTTTAACAGTATCTACACGGGCTGTACAGCTCCAGGTCATTTTTAATCCGGAATCAAGAATCCTGTTGCAAAGCTCTGTTACACGTAATTTACTCGCCAGAAACAGATCGTCAACGAACAGGATATGGCGTACACCATAAGTTTCATGCAGGTGTTGCATCATTGCAAACACCTTGGCAGGAGAATAATGTCTAACTCGGTCACCAAAGGTCGATGTATCACAGAACTTGCAATGGAATGGGCAACCCCGCGAGGCCGCAATGGTCGCCACTGGCCCCCGTGGGAAATCATAGATGGCAGGTTTATAGGCTTGCGGAAAATTCGGCAACAAGTCCCACGCGGGCATAGGTAAGTCATCTAATACACGATTAATCGCCTTACCGGGTGTCACATGGACAAATGAATACTTTCTGAAAATGATGCCAGGCACCTGCATTAAATTTGTACCTGCGGCTAATGCGGAGAGTAGCTCGACCAGAATTTTTTCACCTTCGCCATTGACGGCATAGTCAAATTCTTTAAAGCGTTGAATGGTTTCCTGTCCCATTGATGAAATATGGGGGCCACCAACGATGATGACGGTATCAGGTGAGCCTTGTTTGATTTTGCGAGCGATCTCGGCAGCGCCCCATACCCCCACTGTAAATAAAGTAATGCCGACATAGGCGGGGTTTTTTTTGATTACTTTTTCAGCAACTTGCGCTATGGTCAGATTAAATATATCACTTTCAATGATTGATGGTAGGTAACCCTGCTCTCGTACTTCTGCGGCCAGATGCAATAAGCCCAGTGATGCTGCTTGATTGGTAATATGTTTAACAAATTCATAGCCCGGTGCAATACGCTCATAAGGCGGATTAATGAAAATAATGTCACGATTATGGGGTGAGTTTTTTTTGTAGGCACTTTGATTCACAAATTGAAATTAGCCTCTTTTGCCTTGGTGGGTTTTCCACGTAAATCAAACTTGCGTTTACGTCGTGCGCGTAAATTTTCACGAAAATCAAGAGCAAATAAAACATAATAATAGAACTTGAAGATGAGTAAATGTCGCCCAATAGGCAAATCTCGAAACAAATCTCCTGCCAACAAAGAGGTTATACCTTTCTCTTTTTTCGTACGTCTTTCCGCTCTCACCATAAACATGTAACGCATTGCGGGTTGCGTTATTCGGTAAATAAACCATGAAAATGTTTTTAATGCCGTTCGTACTTCGTTATCATGTTTTTGGATTAATTTTTCTGCTTTTTGTGGATTGTCCAGTAGGGTATCAACCACTTTGGCGCCTTTTAAACTGCCCGCCATGCCGAGCAATACACCACTTGAAAAAACCGGATCGAGAAAAGCAAAGGCATCCCCAACCATTAAATAACCCTTGCCTGCCATATGAGATGCAGCATAAGTGAAATTCCCTGTAGCCGTTACCGGCGTGGTTAGTTTTGCCTTTTGCATACGCTTGGCCACGGGCGGACACAATGCAATGGTATCCCATAGAAATTGCTCAATGTCTGTTTTACGCGAATTCAAATAATGAGGCCAACACACCGCACCGACACTCATACTGCCATCTTTAAACGGAATCATCCAGAACCAGCCATGATCAAACCAGGCAATAGAAATATTACCTTCGTCACGACCTTCGCGACGGATGACGTTATCAAAATGACCAAAAATTGCGGCACTATTGTGTTTTTTACTGCGTTTTTTAATATTCAATTTATTAGCCAAAAATGTTGATCGGCCTGATGCATCCACCACAAAACGCGCATGCCATTTGATGGTATTACCATCGTCCTCGATGCCTTCCACTAATGAGGAATGATCGTCATTAAAAGAGACAGTCATAACGCGGGTTTTTTCAAATGTTTTAACACCCTTTTTCTCGGCATTACGAAATAAAATAGTATCCAGATCCTCACGCTTAACTTCATAGGAAAAAGGAAAATCGCCATCCAGTGCATTTGCAAAATAATAGGTCGCCGGGTTTTGATGATTTTCGTCATTGAACTCGGCACCATATTTACGGATGCCAATTTCTTCTACTTGTTCAAGCACCCCCAGCTCTTCAAATATGGGTAGATTCATCGGCAATAAGGACTCACCAATATGAAACCGGGGATGCTGCTCTTTCTCCAGCATCACCACATCACGTCCCATTTGTGCTAATTTAGTCGAAATTGTTGAACCGGCAGGGCCTCCGCCTATGACCAGCACATCACACTTGTTAATATTTTCCGTACTTTGCATCACGACCTTCTCTGCTTTTATTTTCACTTAAGAAATTAAAAATACCAGAGTAATATCTTACCATTATCAATCTTAACTTGGTCGTACTTTTAGCGTTTGCCCCGTATTTTGTAAAAGTTCACTCGGACGACAGGAGAGTAAGGTCGATGCCACCCCCATTCCTGAAGCTGTCGCACCAGATAAACCATGAGCCGTTGTGCTGGCACCACAGAGAAAAAGATTTTTAATTTCCGATCGGTTTTTAAAGCTGAAAGGACCAAATTGACCTAAGGTTTTTTCTGTTCCGTAACAGCTTCCCTTTGTTGATTTAACATAATAATCATTCGTTAATGGGGTGCTTAAATCACAATAAATCAAATGACCCGAAATACCTGGAATAATATGCTCTATAGTTTTAAGCATAGAGGCGGTGAGTTTTTGCTTGAGCCGATGATAATCATCAGGTCGATTACCGTAAGTTGTGTGTTGCCACTGCTTAAATATATCATAGGAGATAAAGCTCACCGCCTCAATAGTGTGATGACCATTGCGAAAACTATCCGGATCTTTAAGGCTGGTGATGCCAACAAAAATACCGGGGAGCTCTTCTGCGTGAACGATGTTGGGGTTTTGCGTTTGACGATAATAAGCCTCTACATCGGTAAAGGGGGTATACCAGTAATTTCCAGAGTCCAGATTCATCCCGGCTAAGTCAAGGTCTGTCGCGATGTAAAGTGTCAGCGCAGCTGTAGTATAGGTCATTTTATCCAGTTTTTTTTGTAGTTTTTTACTCAAAAATTCTCGACCCACCAGTTGTTCATAGGTTATTTGTGGAGAAGCATTGGAAATAATTTTTTTAGCTCTAAGTTCGGTGCCATCGCCAAGTTGGATGCCGATGGCATGTCGCCCTTGTTTGTTTTTTTCGGTAATGATTTTTTCCACAGAGGTGGATAACAAGATGTCTCCCTTGTGTTTTTTTAATGCACGCACAAAGGCCCTTGGAATAGCCCGCCCCCCTCCTTTAGGATAATAAGCACCATCAAGATAATGTCCCGTTACAGCGGCATGCAGCGCAAAAGGAGTTCTGGAGGGGGGCAAGCCATGATCGCCACATTGAATAGAAAGAAAGACTTTTAATAACGGATGAGTGATTCGGTCGTCCAAGGTTTTTTTTAAAGAAAATAAACCATACCGTCCCATTTCTCGCGTTCTAAAGGGAACGGCTAAAAATTCGCGGAAACTTCGAGTTTCAGAAACAATAGGCAATTGGCGACAAATTTTATCTACTAGCGAAAAGTAGTCTTCAATTCCCTGAGCATCAGCAGGAAAACGTTGCTTGAAGCGTTCAATCGTGGCCTGTTTGCCGCTGGGAATATCGATAAATTGCGATCCGATCTGGATATGCTCATAGCCATCTGGATTCATTTCAAAAAAAGCAAGATCGTCGGCGACACCCAGCCCTTCGTAAATTTTACGCATTGAGCCACCTTCGCCAATTTGCCCCACATAGTGAATGCCAGGACTAAAGCGATGACCCTTTTTTCTAAAACTGTGGCAAAGCCCGCCCGGCACATTATGTTGCTCAACAACAAGAACACTTTCACCAGCCTGAGCCAGAGGTAAAGCTGCAGCTAATCCTCCTGCACCTGAACCAATAACAATAACATCTGTATCTACATCCAAATCTTATACCCGCTACGTATTAAACCCCTTGGTCAAATAGCACCCAATTTTATATTCCAAAATTATACAATTTATTCTAACCGTCGCAATTTATATTTTTTTGCTGCGGTTAAACGTTGAATAGTGGCAGGAATAGCCGAGCTGTCAATGGTGAGTGCATAGCGCTGAATACCGGGCTTGATACTTAATATGACCTGGGCGTTTCGGAAATCGGAAATCTCAATTTCCATAATATGTTGACCCAGAGGCAGGCGGGAGAGTTTCAGTGTATTATCTCGGAGGTCAACTTTCGTCACCATAACAAGCTTTTTAGTGTTGTAATCACGCAATGCTATCCGCGCATGAGTCACGTTGATATCTGTATTGTTTGCTTTGAAAGTAATTTCAATATTGCCATATTCCACTCCGCCCAAACTTCGCATACGTAATGAGGGCGGATCATCTGCTCTGGCATTAGCCAACCCCATCAGCGCGACCTCTGCTGTTTGCGTATCTGCCGTTTCACTTGGAGACTCAAAGGGCGTCGCCACCGCCAGTACCGCAAAAACAGAAAAGCCTCGTGAAAAGGCGTCCAATCGCGTTTGGGGCTGTTGTATCCAGCAGACACAAACCCCCAAAATGGCCAGTAATATGAGTGCCAATAAGCCACCTGCGCCAATATCAGATTGCAGCAACTGCTTCATGATTTCGCTAATTTTGAGAACCGTTGCGGAATGTTCATTGTTTAAAAGATCACCAAAACCCAGACAAAACGCGCCAAATGCAGAGGCGAAATATAGCTTATAGGGCCGCTCGACAACAGATTTAGATTCAGTACTCACAATGCCTCCTTGCATAATTTATACGGACTCAGGACAGTTAAAATATTGCGCTTTTACCTTTAAATAGCGATGTTAGCAATAAGTTCTAACTGAAAATAGGAAATAGTGACGACTTTCAATGCGTACAATTACCAGCAATAAACTTATTATTACGAATTAAAAAACAATAAGATACCTCTTAATGCAAGCAATCAATTGCGGAATTAGGCTATTGGACGAGGCATTTAGCCCAAAATCAAATAGCTCTGGCTGAGGTATTCGACTCATTTGGAGGCGTAGTGACGATATAAAAAATATTTTGGACTTGATTTTGTGACAAATTCACATAAAAAAGGCTACCTATTTAACAAACTAAATAATAGTAGAATATGGATAATGTATTCTGAATAAACAACAAAATTATAGCCATTCAAAAATGTAAGACCCCTGAGAGCAATTTATACTTGAAACGGCTACACTAACCCGGATGAGATAGATTTTTAAATTAAAAATTAATCATTTAAATAATGGAAGTGCTAGATGCCTATTCTGTCATAAGCTGATCATCTCAACGAAAAAGGAAATAACAATGTATAAATTATTCGCAATCTTCTTTATGTCTTTCACAATCATTTTGTTCAATGGCTGTGCATCCATGAGCCAACCTGAACGAGCAGCGTACACCGGTGCCGATAATGTTGGCACGGTAAAGCCCGACATACTCATCGGGAACTGGAATATCAGAATATTGAATCCTGCCGAAGGAGAAGAAGCGCAAAAGATGACATCGACATATAAGTCAGATGGCACGGTTGTAATAAATACTCAATCTTCAGCATCTGCTAACCCAATAGGGAACATAGTGCTGGAGATGACAGGTACTTGGTCTATCGAAGGTGAAAATGTCGTATTGCACCTGGATTCGATAAGGGAAACTTCAGGAAATCAAATAGCAAGCTTAATGGTAGGTATGCTAGGTAATATGAAAAAAAGCCTATCAGGTACTGCCAATATATACGAAGCCAGTACTGACCGAATCGTCTTGGTGTCAACAGAGGGAGGGCAAGCTCAGGAATGGACACGCATTCCTTAACCCTATCGTTGCATCAATTAAGGAAATAGAATAGCCCTATCATCATAGAGTAAGTTTGGGTTCTCTGGTTATGAGCTTGATCCTAAAATAGGTCGAGCACTATTCTGGAAAAAAGTGTTGAAAATACGCTTTCCTGAATTCAAATTATATATACCTATGGCGTTATGA
>CAYQVF010000050.1:0-8704 GCA_964421045.1 uncultured Chromatiaceae bacterium | reverse complement strand
AGTGTTGAAAATACGCTTTCCTGAATTCAAATTATATATACCTATGGCGTTATGACTTCAGACATTTTCACGCACATCTGCACCTCATCTTCTGCTTTTTATCGGTAAACTATTCCTGCGTTACCTTCGAAACAACTCAACTTAGCCAGCCGGGGTCATTGCTCTAGTGCCAATGACCTCAGCTCCTGTTGCGTAAGACATTTTCAAATTAAGCCAGATGCTTTTTATGAAGTCCACAGCCTCCGACATTGTCGTTGCATGCTCGGCAAACCGGAACAACAGAAAAATACTACGTCAATGTCGCTAACGTCCTTTATTTTGCTGCCATCGTAGAGCGAAAGCCCTGATATTTCAATCGCCACGGGTAGATCAAGGCCATCAGACCAGAGGCAAAAAGCCATACGGCAGCGGGAACGGGGACTTGGCTTAGAGTAAAATTATCGTAGTTAATAAAATACGGTGCTCTAGCAGTATTAATGACGCCAACAGTATAAATCCCCGCACTGAGTTCGGTTGTTAAGCTGTATTCCATCCAATCTGTCCCAGGGTCAATTGAAAATGATCCTAGTTGGTTACCATCGAATTCGAACGAAAACGATCCCGTGCTTAATATAAACGGATTTGCGTGAGGTGCTATTGTTACACTGCCATCCGGTGAGGCCGCATAAATGCTAAAGGTATAGAGTCCACGGGCCGGGATATTAATTGACTGGGTAATCGAATCAAGACCGGCATACGTACTCGCATACTGTTCACCTTCAATGGCGGCGAATGTTGCAGACCAAGTATCTAATTGTCCATTTGAGGAATTTGGTGAAAATGGCTCTACAACACCTGCATCGTTAGCCAATGTCCATGACCCCGCTTCCTTGGTAAAACCACCAGGATCGACACTATAGCTCTCAAAACCAGGATCAATAATGATGAGTGCATGCGCTGAATGTGTTGCTCCAAGTAGTATGGTGCTTAAAAATAACAAGTATAATTTTTTCATAATGACCTCTCTTATAACTATATTATTGTTTTCATTCGTGACTCACTACCTCACGAGTATATTACAAGAAATAAATAAGACATACGGGCTGGTCTAAAAATTTAGATAGGTTATTGCCAACGCAACAAAATACTGAAATATTATGCGTCTTTTGGATGCTAAAAAAGGTTCCCGATGCTTTCTTTAGCCATGCCATCGAAACGATGTGAAAAAAAGGTGGAGGGGCTCAACAGGGATAGACCATCATTATACCCAAAACGTTTGAAATTCAGGTTGAACTGATGGTTTTTAATTCAACACATTTCTGTTGCAACCGATCTGGCAATGTAAGCGTATAATTCATTGAACATCTATGTAGAAAGTTCATCTAAGCTGACATTGCTTTGGCATTTCACTCCAGGACAGCAGAGACCATGTTACATCTAAATGACGACAAGCAGGAAGCGATCAAACAAGTCATAAGCCGCATTAATGACAAGTTACCCGCCAAACAAAGAGCCCTGGCAAGTGCATTCACGGAAAACTTTTATGAAAGCACAGCACCGGGTGATATTTTGGAGCGATCGACGCTCAATCTCTACGGTGCCGCACTTGCACAATGGCATATCGCCTATAAAAGACCAAAAAATAAATATGTACTCAATGTCTACAATCCAAGAATGGAAGAGCATGGCTGGCAATCCACCCATACCATTATTGAACTCGTAATCGATGATATGCCATTTTTGGTGGATTCTATCAGCATGGCATTAAATCAATTGGGCTTAACCATTCACCTGGTTATTCATCCGGTCATTCATGTTATTCGCGATGCGGAGGGTGTATTAAAGTCTGTTGCAAATACACCGGCCAAAAGCAAAGCCTCTACGGCTGAAGCCATCTTGCACTTCGAGGTTGATCGTCGAGCAAGCGAAGCAGATTTAAAACAACTTGAAGTTTGTGTCAAACAGGTTTTAGACGATGTTCGAGTTGCCGTAGAAGATTGGGAGAAAATGCGTGCCGCGTTAGCCAATACCATTCAAAGCATTAAAGACACTCCGCCACCACTCGAACAAAATGAAATAAACCAGGACCTGGAATTTCTCGAATGGTTGGCACGCAATCATTTTACTTTTCTGGGTTATCGAGAATATCACTTCTCAGCACATGAAAACGGCAAAGAAGATGTATTACGTATTGTACCCGACACCGGGTTAGGCATACTGCGTACCCACCTCGGTGAAACCACTTCAAAAAGTTTTGCCCATCTTCCCGCTGAAATAAAAAAACGTGCGAGAAAAGCAAGTCTGCTGATTATCACCAAAAGCAACTCTCGTTCTACGGTACATCGACCTGGCCACCTAGACTATATTGGTATTAAACGTTTTAACACGGCAGGTGAAGTTGTAGGTGAATGGCGGTTTCTTGGACTTTATACTTCGGCAGCCTATACCTCTCGTATTAAAGATATTCCTTTGTTACGACAGAAAGAACAACGCATAATGGAAGGAACAGGCTATCGAACAAATGGACATTCCGCCAAAGCACTAGTGAACATCATCGAAACGCTACCGCGGGACGAACTTTTTCAATGTTCAGCGGATGAACTTTATAATATCGCATCGGAAATACTACACCTTCAAGAGAGACAACGTGTTCGTTTATTGGTTCGGCAAGACCCGTACGGACGATTTTTATCCTGTTTAGTTTTCCTGCCCAGAGAACGTTTTAATACCGAAAACAGAATCAAGGTACAAAATATTCTTCAATCCTCATTCAATGCAAGCAGCATCGATTTTTCCGTATCCCTTACAGAATCTGTTCTAGCCAGGCTATACCTGATTGCACATATTGAACCAGGGACACTCGTTGAATATGATGCCAGCGAAATGGAAAAAAAAATCACCAATGCGATACGCTCATGGGAAGATGATTTATTAAACAGTTTATTACAAGAATTGGGTGAAGCCAACGGCACGAGATTGTTCGCTCGTTATGCAAAAGCATTTCCTGCCTCCTACCGCGATGACTACCCCGCTCCTGCCGCAGTTTCTGATATTTTGAAAATGGAAAAACTAGCGGAAAATAGACCCATAGCCATGTCACTTTATTTCCCTCTTGAAGCCACTGAAGGCGAAGTACGATTCAAAATTTTTCGCCAAAACAAACCCATTTATTTATCCATTATTTTGCCTATGCTGGAAAATATGGGGGTCACTGTCATTGATGAACGTCCTCACGAAGTGAAAGCGGGTAATGAAGACATCATTTGGGTTCATGATGTCGGGATGATTTACGATCAAGATAAAATCATCAACCTGGATCACTTTCGTAATTTTTTTCAAAGTGCATTTTTTCAAATTTGGGCCGGTAATGTTGAAAATGACGGTTTTAACCGGCTGGTACTGGGCGCGCAACTGCCTTGGCGAAGTGTTCTGATATTGAGGGCATGTTACAAATATTTACGACAAACTGGTTTTCCATTCAGCCAGAAATATATTGAACAAGCGCTTTGTAATCATCCTCAAATTTCTAGTTTATTAGTTGATTTATTTCATGCTCGTTTCAATCCCGACGAACATGAACATGCCATTGTGCGTACTGAGCGTTTAATCGATGCAATAGAGCAGTCATTAGACCAGGTTCCATCTTTAGATGAAGATAAAATTATCCGCCGTTTTTTTATGCTTATTCAGGCTATGTTGCGTACTAATTATTATCAGCGTGAAGCAACCGAGGGTGAGTATAAAGATTACCTGTCCTTTAAGCTGGATCCTTCACAAATTCCTGACCTGCAAAAACCCGTGCCCCTGTTCGAAATATTTGTTTATTCCGTGCATACGGAGGGTGTGCATTTACGTGGCGGCAAAGTCGCACGGGGAGGTTTACGCTGGTCTGATCGTATGGAAGATTTTCGTACTGAAATTTTTGGTTTGATGAAAACCCAAATGGTGAAAAATTCAGTTATTGTTCCCGTTGGAGCCAAAGGGGGGTTTGTGCTCAAAAAACCACCCCCAGATGGCAATACAAAAGCATTAAAAAAAGCAGTCGCACACTCTTATCGTACTTTTATCCGTGGTCTTTTGGATATTACCGACAATTTGCAAGACGGTAAGGTGATACCACGTCATCACGTTGTACGTTATGACGACGATGACCCCTATCTTGTTGTTGCCGCAGATAAAGGGACAGCGTCTTTTTCAGATGCAGCTAATGGCATTGCTAAAGAATATGATTTCTGGCTAGGCGATGCATTTGCATCGGGTGGCTCGGAGGGGTACGACCATAAAAAAATGGGCATCACGGCCCGAGGTGCCTGGGAGTCAGTAAAGCATCACTTCCGAGAACAGGCTACGGATATTCAAAAAACGGATTTTACTGTTATCGGTATTGGCAGCATGAATGGCGATGTTTTTGGCAACGGAATGCTGTTGTCTGAGCATATCAAGCTGATAGGCACATTCAGCCATAAACATATTTTTCTTGATCCAGATCCTGATGCAAAACAAAGTTTTCAGGAGAGAAAAAGACTTTTTAATTGCAATCAATCAGCATGGACCGATTATAAAAAGGAACTTATTTCAGAGGGCGGTGGCGTCTATATGAGAGATGCCAAATCTATTATTATTTCCCCGCAAGTGCAGCAAGTACTCGATATCAACGCAAAGATATTAACCCCTAATGAACTGATACAAGCATTATTAAGAGCCCCTGTAGACTTAATTTGGAACGGTGGCATAGGTACTTTTATAAAAGCAAAAGAGGAAGAACACGTTAATGCGAGTGACCGTAGTAATGATAATATACGCATTAACGCATCCGAGTTGCGCTGTAAAGTATTTGGCGAAGGAGGTAATTTAGGGCTGACGGCGAATGCACGTATTGAGTTTGCCCGGCAAGGTGGCTATATCAATACCGATTTTATAGATAATTCTGGTGGCGTTGATTGCTCGGATCATGAAGTTAATATAAAAATACTCCTTAATGACGTGGTTAAGAATGGAGATTTAAGTGAAGTACAGCGCAATCAGCTCTTAGTCAAGATGACGGATGAAGTCGCAAATTTAGTACTTAATCATAGTTATCAGCAGGCTCAAGCCCTCTCTTCTGATCATGCCAATGCCAATGCCTTGCTTGATGAACATGCTCGATTTATTTCTTATCTGGAAAAATCAGAGCGTCTTGAGCGCAGCACCTGGAATTTGCCTGATGATGAAGCCATTAATAAACTTCGCGCCACTGGCAAAGGATTAACCCGTCCAGAGTTAGCGGTGTTGTTATCCTATGCAAAAATTGATTTATATGATGCGCTATTAAGCTCTGATATATATAGTGATCCTTATTTAGCCAATGAAATAAAGTGCTATTTCCCCAAACCTATACAAGAACAATACAGTGCCTTATTACCACAGCACCGTTTACATCGAGAGATCATTGCTACGTTTAATGCTAATTCAATGATTAATAATGAAGGAATCACATTTTTATTTCGCATTATGGAAAATACAGGCGCAAAAGCAGCAGATGTCACCCGAGCTTATGTATCCGCAATAAACGTCTTTGAAATTCACCCGATTTACTCTCAAATTAATGCATTAGACAATAAAATAAGTACAAATGATAAAAGTGAACTTCTAGAAATTACTCGAAAATTAGTGCGTCGTGCAACGGAATGGTTTTTGCGAAATTGTAAGCAACCTCTTGAAATAAGTCTAACCATTGAGTCATTTCAATCTAGTGTGTTTGAAATTTCGAAACATTTTTTTGACATGCTAGATCAAGAAGAAGGCGATCAACTCGATAAAAATAAACAACGTTATATCGACGCCGGTGCTTCTCAAAATCTGGCGGCGACGATTGCTTCACTTCTGCCGCTTTATTCGGCACTGGATATTACCGAGGTTTCAGCTACAGTAGAACGCCCTGTTTTGACGGTTGCCAAGCTGTATTTTGAGCTGGGGACACGATTGGATATTAACTGGTTACATGACCTGATTACGGCACTCCCTGCAACAAGTCGCTGGTTACGACTGGCCAGAGCCGCATTGCGTAACGATTTGTTTCGGGTTCATCGCACTATTATTCGTGAAGCCCTATTACTTTCAGACCAAAATAGCGATGCAAAAAATATATTAGAAAAATGGCAAGAAGTAAACCAAATTAACCTGCATCGGTATATGGGACACCTGGAGAGTTTTAAAAGCAGTGATGTCACCGACCTTGCCCTTCTTACCGTCGCCATTAATGAAGTTAGAAAGCTTATTCATACTATAGGCAGAACCTGTGAAAATTGATATCCAAATCATTTCCTAGGACACGAATTGTTGATCTAGGAGACTGTCCGAGAATAGCGACCGTAGCCATTTTCTACCCACAAGAGCCATAAAAGTCCAATTTTTTGATCATTTGAGGCGAATAATGAGTCTATCGAAAGTGATCGAAAAGACGGGCCAAAAGGGCTTGGTCGCAGTAGGTCAGCCTGTTCTCGGACAGCCCCCTAGTGCTGCATCCTTTAAATTCGTTATTCATAACCCCCCCTTCTAAGCACTCCTTTTTTTAAGGGTAATAGCTGCATGGAAAGGGGACGAATTTAAAGGACGCGACACTAGGTGTATCAGCCTTCTATACCCACTTAAGACTAATCGTGCTTTATTTAACCCTGTTTTTGAGTCAAACCTCATTTGCAAAAAATAGCCTCATTTACATATTTTTCAATACATTAAAAATTTTCAGGCGGGTACTAATAGAGTCATCTTGAAAGGGTTGCATTACCCGCATCAATCGTGAATGCATGCGTATCGGCCGCGCGTTTCATGAAGAACCTCAAGTACTACATCATGGCAAGCACAGCACTGGCGTTATGATGAGGAAATATTTTCCTTTCTTTTTTTGTTTTTTTTGTTAAAATTTGCGCTGAGCAGTTATGTCTAGCTTATGTTAACCAATTAAGCCGATATCTCTTAAGGAACGTACTGCTTGTCACGGATGACTATATATAGCTCATGGGCGCAGACATATTCACTGTCAAAAATATCTCCAACAGACATTGAAGCGCACTATCTAGTTTTAATTAGAGAGAACATGAGTCACAAACCCATACACAAGTAAATGTAAGGTGTATATATATGAACTCGTTAAAAAGTGCAATACAATTAGTCAATACTCACACACTAACAACAATAGTACTGTTTTTTTCCCTTGCGGGTAGTCTCTCGCTGGCTAAAGCTGCTAATCATTTCAATCTTAACTTTGAACCTGTCCCAGGTGCCGATTTCATTAATTCCGGTGGTGGTGGCTATTTGACTTTTGGTCAGCCCTTTAATTGTCCAAATGCGGCAAACCCAGATTGCCTAATTGGTGGCGTAGTCGCCAACACGTTCGGGGGGCAAGAACCTGCAGAAACCGACCCCGACACCTCCATTTTCATCAACGAGCGTATCGGTGATAATGTTAGCGGCTATTGGCATCTTATTATCAGTGACCCCTCACAAGGGTTTGCACAAGAGGTTTACATACCACTGGTTAGATTCTTTCGTTCCACCAGCGGTGGTAAAGAACCTATTTTTTTTAGGCTTACCGGTAATCTTGAGCAGCAAAGTGGTAATGGCTGGGATCCTTTGGAATTTAACCAAAATACTTTTGGCTCTGATAATACCGACTTTTCAGGAAACGGAACAGGAGACCCAACCCAAGTCATGGTCAGACAACTGTTAGGAAAAGGTCAGCTCACTGCTGGAACCGCACGCGTTAGAGACTGGATATGCGATCCAGGAGAGTTTTGCCAAGAATTTTTAAAATCTGAAGCTCGCTACAAACCTAAAATTACTCAGCAGTTCGATGAAGAGGCTGCAATTTCCTATTTTGAACTGGATATGAGTAATCTTGACTACAATACCAACGATGTGGCAGGAACCATGATTAACACATTGACTATCAGCGATCCAAACATGGCATCTATACCCAAAACCAATATGCCGTCTAATACAAACATACCCAGCAGTATCAACTTTAACGCTGCAACGGACAGTGATAATAGTAATGTAACAGGTGGACGTTATACATACAGTCCTGGCCGTGGTTGGTATGATGATGTTGGTGATCACGATGGCAGTAGTTATGATTATTTGGTGTATGGTTCAGGTAGTTATGACTATGTAGATGGCGGTATCAATAACAATCAAGTAGATATTGAGTGGAGTGCTTTTTATGATCCTCTCCAAAATACTTATCCAGGAAATGAAGCCAAATGTGCTGCTTTGTCGCTAGCCTATTGTGATAACCCCCTATCTCAGTATTAAAATGTGAATTAAGAGCTAAATTGTAGCCAGCCCATAGAGTTGACTCCCTATCAAATAGAGGATTTTTGGCTTTAGCATCCTGCGTCGCTCTACCTCCCAGATCCATATGGTCATATTCAATCTATTAAGATCGAAGCCGAAACAAAGTTACCGAGCCTCCCTCATGGCCTGCATTTCAAAATTGCAGCATTTTCTGATATTTTCTATTCGAACAAACGGTCAAAACGACCATTCTAATTACAGCACTTCTTGTGACTGGTGATACTCTGGGTTTTATGCAAATATAGCGTTTATACTTCCGGTAGCTATATTGATGGCGAGCGCTTCAACCCTGAGGATATAAATCATCCTGAACAAACAGACTTTAATTGTATTGTAAAAATATGGATAATTTTTTTAAACTAAATTGGACTCTATAAAGCAGATGAATAAT
>CAYQVF010000049.1:0-26644 GCA_964421045.1 uncultured Chromatiaceae bacterium | reverse complement strand
ATGAATTTAGGTGTTTTCACGCACATCTGCACCTCATTTTCGGCTTTTCCTCAATTGAAAAAACTCGACTTAGCCAGCTAGGCCTGCGTTTTTTCTCAATCAGAAAAACCGAACCTAAGGCACAGCTGTACGCGCTAACACCTAAATTCATAACGCCACGGGTATATACTGAATATATTCTATATGTTAACGCTATCTCTAGCCTTATTTTTCTATATATTAGCAATATCAAGTTATATTATACGGAAAATATCTCTTTAATAGCTATAGTCTTACAATGGCTTTCTACTTTTTCTGATTACCTTACTGCTAGATTTTTCTATCATTTATCCCTTCATATATTCTCGTGTTGGTTCGTAAACTTTCAAAATCCAGTCCTGTTTTAAATTGCCAAAAAACCATTCGACAACGGCGTTGTCCAAGTCCCTACATCGCCGATTGAGGCTCTCAGGCCATAACCCGATAATGAGTCGAGAAAGCGTTTTCTGGTGTACTGCGAGTCTCGGTCACTATGAAAAACGAGGCTTTTTTTGGGTTGACGAAAATTAACCGTTTTCATGAGTGCCTTGATAGGGAGGTGTGTCGTCATGCGTTTGTCAATATGACAGCTAACAATGCGGCGGGAATATAGATTCATCACTATGGCCAGATACATCCAGTCTTCTGCGGTTTTCAGGTACGTAATGTCACCCGCTGAAACTTCATTGACCGCCACCGGGTTGAAGTTTTAATTGAGCAAGTTCACTGCAACTGCATCACTCGGCTTATGCTTTGTCGTAACCTTATAAGCTACTCGCTGGCGAACGATGAGCTTCGGTTTATGATCGTTCGCGTTTTTCCCCGGCCAGCATCAAAACCTTCAGACTTGAGCTTCTTGCTTAACTCACGATGACCAAGGCTCTCTCTGCTTATTTCTAGCAACGTAAAATAGTTCAAAGTTGTGAATGAGTTGCAGTTCAAGGTGTTTCGACCATTATTTACTTAATAAAGGCAATTTCGTGTCAAGTGATGATCATTACTGATAAATTAAAAACATGCTAAACCAAATCGACGTTAATGCCCCTTGGCCTTGCTGGGAGGTATTTAACTTTATTGGCTATAGAGCCGACCTTGCAATCACCTAACGCTGTATAGTGTATTTTGTGATGATTTGCATAATATTTAGTGTAAACAATGAATTATTGTAGTATATACTTTACAGAGTTATACTCACGGTAGATTAAATCATTTTAAATATTGATGATGAGTGGTTCTCCCAAAATAGTCAGTTTTGTGGTGTCACTAAAAATTAGGTTGGTAGACAAAATATGAATTTACATGAATATCAAGCCAAGATTTTATTCGCTGAATACGGCATCCCTGTTCTCAAAGGATGTGCGGTTTCGACGGTTGAAGAAGCCCGTTTTGCTGCTGAATCATTGAATAAAAAAGGTGGCGCAGGTTGGGTCGTCAAAGCACAAGTGCATGCCGGAGGCCGAGGTAAAGCGGGGGGGGTGAAGCTGGCGAACACGCTCGATGAAGTAGAACAGTATGCTGGTGCTATGCTGGGTAGCACACTGAAAACAAAGCAAACCGCTGCGGAAGGTTTGCCTATTCATACTTTGTTAATTGAGCCTACTTGTGACATCAAACATGAGCTTTATCTTAGTGCCGTAATCAACCGCAGCGCGCAACGCATCTCTTTTATTGCCTCGGCTGCGGGTGGTATGGACATTGAAGAAGTTGCTGAGACAGAGCCGGAAAAAGTCATTAGAATTACAATCGATCCCACTGTTGGCCTCATGGCTTACCAGTGTCGTCAGGTTGCTTTTTCCTTAGGGCTGCAAAATAAACAAATCTCTGAATTGGTAAAAATCATGCAGGGCATGTATCAATTATTCTTAAAAAAAGATGCCAGTTTGATTGAAGTCAATCCTTTGGTGATTATGGGAAATGACACTTTGTTGGCTTTGGATGCAAAAATTAACCTGGATGATAATGCGTTGTATCGACAAAAACGCATGTGTGAATGGCGCGATGAAACACAAGAAGATGCACGCGAAGTGGCAGCAGCAGAACATGAGCTTAACTACATCAGCTTAGGGGGCAATATTGGTTGCATGGTGAATGGTGCCGGTTTGGCTATGGCGACGATGGATTTGATTAAATTACATGGCGGTGACCCAGCCAATTTTTTGGATGTAGGTGGTGGGACGACAGCGGAACGGGTTACTGAAGCATTCAAGCTTATTCTGTCAGACCGTAAAGTTGAGGCGGTGTTGGTTAATATTTTTGGTGGTATTGTACGTTGCGATTTAATTGCTGAAGGCATTATCGCTGCAGTAAAAGAGTTGCAAACGGACATTCCGGTGGTTGTGCGGCTGGAAGGCACGCATGTCGAGCAAGGTCGCGCATTGCTCAGTAACAGTGGTTTAAAAATTATCGCTGCAGGTGCGTTAACCGATGCCGCGCAAAAAGTGGTGCAGGCGGTAGGAGGGCAGAACTGATGTCGGTATTAGTCAATAGAAAAACAAAAGTAATTTGTCAGGGGTTTACCGGCAAACAAGGCACCTATCATTCTGAACAAGCGATAGCCTATGGCACGAACTTTGTCGGCGGAGTGACGCCTGGCAAAGGGGGGCAGAGGCATCTTGATCGCCCGGTTTTTAATACCGTTGACGATGCTGTGCAGGAAACGAGTGCCGATGCAACGATGATTTATGTTCCCGCCGCTTTTGCTGCGGATGCGATTATTGAAGCTGCGGAAGCAGGGATCAAAGTCATTGCCTGTATCACAGAAGGTATTCCCGTACTGGATATGATCAAGGTGAAAGCGGCTTTATCTGGCTCGGATATTAAGTTAATCGGTCCCAATTGCCCCGGCATTATCTCTCCAGGAGAATGCAAAATAGGCATCATGCCGGCAGTAATTCATCAAAAAGGCTGTATAGGAATTGTCTCTCGTTCTGGAACCCTGACGTATGAAGCCGTACACCAAACCACCACCATTGGTTTAGGTCAATCGACCTGTATTGGTATTGGTGGTGACCCTATTCAAGGCTTAAGCTTCATTGATTGCCTGGAATTATTTGAGAATGATAGACAAACCAAAGGCATTATAATGGTGGGTGAGATCGGTGGCACTGCTGAAGAAGAAGCGGCCGACTATATTCGTCAAAAAGTACGTAAACCGGTAGTGGCCTATATCGCAGGGGTGACTGCTCCTCCTGGTAAACGCATGGGGCATGCTGGTGCCATTATCTCGGGCGGCAAAGGGACAGCCAAAGAAAAATTTGCCGCGCTTGAAGCCGTTGGTGTCGCTGTCGTACGGTCACCCGCAGAAATTGGTACCCGAATGTTGGGGTTCTTTAAAGACTAAAATCGACCTCTGTGTTTGAAAATTCTTCTCTAAGTCAGTCATTTTGAACCACAGCGAGCGGATAAGCATAAAAAAACTGGATTGTTATTCGTTTTGGAATAGATAGTTTGATGTGCGATAAAAAAAAATTACGCATTGTTATGGCGCAACTCAACTTGTGTGTGGGCGACACCGAGGGCAATGTAGCAAAAATAGTGGCGGCAATCGACCGAGCCAAGAGTGATTTCACCGCAGATATTATTCTTTTCCCCGAGTTAACGCTAACAGGTTATCCACCTGAAGATTTACTATTGCATCCTGGTTATTTACGAAATGTCGCTGCGGCTTTGCGACAGTTAGCCACAACGGTTAGTGGTATCGATGTTGTTGTTGGTCACCCAGAGCAAACAGCCACGGGTTTATATAATTCTGCCTCCTATATTCGCGAAGGCAAGGTTATCGCGAGCTATCAAAAAAAATGTTTACCTAATTATGGTGTTTTTGACGAAGCACGTTATTTCCTGGCCGGTAATTCAAGCCTGCTCGTTGAAATTAAGGGCATTAAAGTTGCTTTGTCTATATGCGAAGATCTATGGCATGCCGAGCCTATGGATAAAGCGGTGCAGTCAGGTGCTCAGTTGATGCTTAATTTAAATGCTTCTCCTTATCAGGTCGGGAAGCAAATAGAACGTGAAAAAACAATACAACTGCGCGCTAAAGAGGCCATGCCTATAGTTTATGTGAATCTTGTGGGGGGGCAAGATGAATTGGTTTTTGATGGTGGATCTTTTGTTGTCGATGATGCGGGGAGGGTGACGCAACGTGCAGCGAGTTTTGTCGAAGGCCTTTATCTTGCCGAGTTTGACGTGAATTCGGGTATCAAACCTCTGCCGGCATCCTGTGTTGATATTGGGAGTGAGGAAAAAAATATTTATAATGCTATAGTGCTGGGTTTGCGGGATTATGTTCAAAAAACGGGTTTTTCTGGTGTTATCATTGGTCTCTCAGGTGGGGTAGACTCGGCTTTGACGCTGGCTTTAGCCGTTGATGCTTTAGGCCAGGATCAGGTTGACGTTGTTATGATGCCTTTTAGGTACACGTCTGAAATAAGTGTGCTGGATGCTCGGCAAGAAGCAGAGACTTTGGGTGTAAAATATAGCGAAATATCTATTGAAACTCTTTATGATACGTTTATGCTGTCCTTAACCGATGAGTTTTCCGGACGGGTTAGCGATACCACGGAAGAAAATTTGCAAGCACGTATTCGTGGCGTGTTATTGATGGCCATGGCCAACAAAAAAAACAAGCTCGTTTTACCTACGGGAAATAAAAGTGAAATGGCCGTGGGTTATGCCACCTTGTACGGTGATATGGTGGGCGGGTTTGCGCCGATAAAAGATGTGATGAAGACGATGGTTTATCGCCTTTGCCGTTATCGTAATAGCCTGTCTCCAGTGATACCCGAGCGCGTTTTAACACGCCCGCCATCTGCCGAATTGGCTCCAGACCAAATTGATACAGACAGTTTGCCACCTTATGACCAGTTAGATATGATAGTGAAGCTGTTTATTGAAGAAGACGCTGACCTGGAGACTATTGTTGCTGCCGGTTTTGCTCCGGATGTCGTGATAAAAATCATCAATATGATGACCAGGAATGAGTATAAGCGGCGGCAAGCCGCCCCTGGCGTGCGTATTACCCATCGTGCATTTGGTCGAGATCGACGTTATCCTATTACATCAAAAGTCAATTGGAAGTCGCAGTCATTAGCCTTATCGCATCAGAGAAACAAATAGAGAGCGGATATGGTTCGCAGTGGTCACATCATTTCATTATTACTATTGCTCACAATGAGCGACTCGGTAATGAGCGCGCCTTTAACCTCTGTATTTAATAAATATAATTTTTACGCCAAAACAAAAGAGACGAAGAAAGGGCCGAACTTATATACGGGGTTTGATCGCTCAAATGAATTTGGTCTTTATTTCAACAGTCAAGTTAACTTTGAATCAAAGGCTTATAATCACAGCCTGTCAACGGGTTTACGTCGTTCCATTGGTTCCACGCAGAATATATTGAGTTTTACGGCAATCACTTCAGATTATTTCGATTTAGAATCCGCAAAAAAAACGATCAGATTAGATTCGGAATTTAAAAAATTTAAAACACGCTATACCTTGAATCAACAGAGTATCAGCCATGAAGCCGAAGGGCGTTTTTCATTATTTAATACTAATATTATTTCTACTCTTGGGGAATCGATATCTCGTTCAACAGACGCAGACAAGGTGTATTTTGTAAAAATGAAGGCACAATATCGTATAGTCGACCTAGCTGGAAAAATATCGACAACCTCGTCAAAAGTAGATACCCGGTATTTTTTTAAAAGCTTGACTCGTCGCCGTTTTGGCTGGACTTTGCGTGGCGAACTCTATTTTATCAATACCGATGCATGGGAGAGCCAGGGCTTTAATGCAAGTCTAGATATGAAGCAAGTTGACTTGTATGTTGCGTACAAGCAAAAATTCCCACATCAATTACAAAAAACCCGTTCTGGTACCCTTAAGTTAAAAAGAGGAATAGGTAAGCTAAACCTGGCATTTGAAGTCGAGTTTGCCGATGGCGAATATAAAGATTCAAAATTAGTGATGATGTTGCCGCAGTTAAACCTAGACTGATTTCGGGCTAGCACTAATTAGGCCTGAATTCAGTATAGGACCACGGATTATCTTCGGAACTATCAAAAAAAACAACGTCGTCTATAGCAAATATATCGTAAGTATCGAATAAATAATTATAGGTACCATCAGACTGGCCCGGACCTGTGCCATCAGTATAAGTGAATCGTCCTGCCGTAATCTGAGAATTTTGCACATCCGCAGCTTGTCCGCCAGCGAGAGTTGTTGTGGACACACCATCAGACACCATGGTGAAATCACCGATTCCGGGGTCAATAGAAGGGTCTGTAAGCGTCACAGCACCCATAATGGTACCGGCTGTTGAATCGTCTGAGTACGTGCTATTGCTCATATCAATAACAAAAACGGTATTTACACCTGGGGCATTGATCATCTGTGAAAGCTTGGGCTTGGTCGTTAACGAGGTTTGCAGAAACTCCTGGGATATTTCTCCATCGTTGAGGATTTGACGGACTAAAACTTTGTTTGGATTGCTTCTAGCGGTACCGTTTTCGGGGTCGAATACATCTTGTCCTCTCTCGGATGTTCCTCCTGATGCTGCCCCTACGCCCCCATTTGAATAATTCACAAATCCTCGTTCGATGTAAATATCTTGGGCAAATCCCGATGCCGGGTCGCCAATAAGAAGGTGATAATAATCCAGACCCGTAACAGGATCATAAACGATTTCAGATAAATACGGTGTTTGGTCAGTTATAAGTGTATTACCTTGTACAACAGAGGTAGACTGGCTTTCACCAGCATTGTCAGGCAAGAAGTCAGGAATAAATTGCGCGTAACCGGGCGAGTATAGGCTGGTTAGAAAAAAAATGCAGATTGCACGTGCCAATGTTGCTAAGTCAGTCATTCACCCTCCGCACCAACTCGTCATTACTATTATGGAAATGCTTCTCTGGTTATCGGTATGTTGCCAGAATGCTTTAGGTTATTGAGGAAATAATATTAATTTTATTTGCTGTGCTGCCGATACACAGTTCATCAATTTCAGGTTTTTAGTATCCAGGGAGGGCAAATGCATTGAGGTGGTAATTATGCGCCCGTATATAAAATTAGATTCCTGTGTATCCTTGATTTTTACCGCAACAAAGCATCATTCTGATTCTAGGCCACTCCATTCCGTGAGCCGTACCTCCATTTTTTTTTTACTGTTGTTTGCTTTTGTACTGTCTTTGTTTGCCATACAGCTACATGCAGCCGATTTTACGCAAACGGATTGGAGCGGGGGCAGCTCTACTGCCAATGCCATATCGCCAACAAACCAGGTCGGTTGGAATAATTACTCCAGCAAAGTGTCTGCTACACGGGTTGTTAATGGTGGAGCCGATCTAGAAATTGATGTCGTTACTGACTCGATTATTCATGATGCAACAGATCAATTTAAAATTGCTACGAATAATTTTATTAGTCATGCTAAGCAATCTGATTTTTCGACAGGATCGACAATAAATAATACTGTTATTCTAGGAAATAATGCGGTATTACTTGATATTGATTCTTTGAATCCAAATTGGACGAAAAACACAAATTTCGATGCGCCTGGCAGTAATGCTTCTAACAATTATTACACTGTTGTATTAGGTGACCTGGATAATGATGGTGATCTGGATTTAATACGAGGAGAAAGGTACGGTTGGCTGAGAGCTTATAAAAATACTGGATCAAATACGGTTCCCAACTGGAACTATAATAGTTCGTGGAATGTTGGAGACATGGGGTTCTATTCCGATGCAACACTTGCTGATTTGGATGGTGATGGTGATCTTGATTTACTTGCTGGTGAGCAAACCGGAACCATTCGTGCCTATCGTAATATAGGCAATGTGAATTCTCCTTTGTGGGAAGAAAACCCAGCCTGGGGTGTTTCTGTCTCCGGGTTTTTTTCGAGACCAGAGCTCGCCGATCTTGATGGTGATGGCGACTTCGACTTGCTTATTGGTGTTTCTAATAATATCTATGGGTTTAGAAATGAAGGAGACAATACGGCACCTGTGTGGGTTGCCAATCTTGATTGGAATATCAGTGGACTTTCTAGCTACAATGCACCTGCCTTCGCTGATTTTGATGGGGATGGGGATGTTGATCTCATGGTGGGTCATAACACCGTTATGACGGCCTTTGAAAATACCGGCATTTCCACAGCGGTCTGGACGGCTAATGCGGCCTGGGATGTCACCTCCGTAACTCAAAACTCCCCTGTTCCCGCTTTTGGAGATCTGGATGGAGACGGCGACCAGGACCTTCTGGTTGCCGACTATTATGGTCGTTTGTACGGCTACGAAAATACGGGGACGATTTATAATACCAGTGGTGATTTTGTCTCTGCGGTCATCGACACTGGAATACACGCTGATTATACTACACTTGATTATACGGCCAATATACCAACGAACACGTTGCTCACTGTTGATATTCGTGCGGGTGATACGGCTCTCCCTGATGGAACCTGGACTAACTGGCAAACAGGCATCATCAATGGCGCTGATATCTCCATGTTACTGGGTAATAAACGCTACAGCCAATATCGGCTTAATTTATCAACCAGTGACCCTAATTTTACACCTGGTTTTACCGCAATAACGTTTAATTTTTCCAATTATGCCAGTGGTACCAACGTTACAGTGAACGATGACAATATTTCATCGAAAATAAGTTTTATCCCAGTTGAATTAGGCCTTTATTCTTCACCAAAAAGCATGCGTAGTGTTCAAGTTTTAGGTAATTATGCTTTTGCTGTTGATGATTCCGGAAATTCGACTTCACGATTTCATAGTATTGATATTTCTGATCCAAACGTCCCTACGTCAGTGGCTTCTATTACGCTAGGAAACCGAATCTATGATGCCTTTGTGGTAGGCAGCTATGCTTATGCTGCGGTTGCAGCCAATGGTCTGGTGGTTGTCGATATTTCGAATCCTTTGATGCCTGTTGCGGTAAAAACGGTTGATACCCCCGGTTCGGCTTATGCTGTTTATGTGTTTGGCAATTATGCTTATGTCGCTGACTTGTGGGGTGGGTTACAAATAATTGATATCTCTATTCCAGAATCGGCTTTCCTTGTTGGTAGTGGTTATGATACGCCTGGTATTGCCAGTGATGTGTTTGTATTGAATGATATAGCTTATATTGCCGATGGTAGCTCAGGATTACAAATTTTCAATATTGCTAATCCGGTCAGTCCACAGCTCATTGCTAACTATCCAGGTACCATTGGCCGTGTCACAATAACAGAAAGTTTTGCTTATGTAATTGGTTTGAATTCAGGTCTAAGCATTATTAATATATCCGACCCGACAAACCCTCAATTGGCTGCATCTTCCAGTGATGTTACAAACGGTAGTGGTATTCATGTCGCAGGTGATTATGCTTACATTACGGAGATAAGTAATAAT
The DNA here is from genome assembly GCA_964421045.1 of uncultured Chromatiaceae bacterium. GTDB lineage: Bacteria > Pseudomonadota > Gammaproteobacteria > JAADHS01 > JAADHS01 > JAADHS01. The sequence continues at coordinate 17,219 of CAYQVF010000049.1, read as the reverse complement.
AAACTGAAAATTATTGATATTAGTAACCCTTACAGTCCGCTATTGAAAATCAGCTTTGCTAGCTCTTCTGGAGATATTCAAGTTTCTGGGAAATATGCCTACATTGCAAATGGTACGGGTCTGCAAATTGTCTCATTAGGTGATTATGCCGTGAACGGTGTTTATTATTCCTCTATACTCGATGCAGGTCGCCATGTTGGTTTTTCTTCTGTTGATTATTCAGTCGCCATCCCCGTCAGTACTACGTTGAATATCTCGGTAAGAAGTGGTAATACTATCATGCCAGAAAACGGGGGATGGACATCCTGGCAAACACTTTTTGCCAGTGGAGACGATATTTCGGCTCAAGGTACAAACCGTTACCTACAGTACAAAATTGATCTGAGTAGCAGCGATGTCAACGCCACAGCAAAACTGGATAGTATTAGCATCAATTATACTCGTTATGCTTTTTCGACTACCGTAACATCAAGTGCCTTCAATACTACCTCTGCGGGCAATCTACTGAGCATGCTTTCATGGAACGAAACTTTACCTACCGGCACTGATGTTCGTTTACAAGTACGTAGCGCTGCGGATAACTTAGGTGTACCCGGCACATGGAGCGATTGGCAAGGGCCAGACAGCACCGCAAGTAGTTATTGGAATTCAATTAATACATTTAATGGAAGTTGTTTCGGTGGCGGTACGATGTCTTGCAGTGGCCTGGCTAACACACTCCGTGATGGCATTAGCGATCAATGGTTACAATATCAAATCACCCTGGTTTCTGCCGGTGATAATACCCCCACACTCTCTACAATGACATTGAGTTACGCAACAGCAACGACCAGCGGAATTACTGTGACACCAACGACAAGCATCACGTCTGAAGCGATATTATTGGCAAGCAATTTTACCGTTTCACTTTCCTCGGCTCCAAATAATGATGTTACTCTGAGTTTTTATAGTACCGATTTGTCAGAGGGTAGGGTTACACCTTCCAGCCTAACTTTTACCAGTGCCGATTGGGCATCTAAAGTCGTTACCATCACCCCCGAAAATGATGACTTTGATGATGGTGATATTGTTTATTCTATTATTACCACTGCGGCAACCAGTGCGGATTTAGCCTACCATAATGTTAACCCGAATGATGTGCTTGTAACGAACAACGATGATGATATTACCAATATAGATATTTCACCTTCAAGTGGTTTATCAACGACAGAAAGTGGGGGGACCGCTACTTTTAACGTGCGCCTGACCAGCCAACCTCTAGCAGAGGTAACGATTCCATTTTCGAGCAGTGATAATACCGAGGCTATCGTATCACCTACTTCACTTGTTTTTACAGAAATGAATTGGAATAGCTGGCAAACAATAACGGTAACAGGTGTAGATGATAATATGATTGATGGTAACATCGCTTACTCTGTTGTTACTGCAGCAGCAATAAGTAGTGACCCTACATACAGTGGATTTAATGCCATAGATGCCACATTAACTAATGCCGACGAAGATACAGCTGGACTGGTTATCTTGCCCTCTGGAACCCTTTCTGTCAGTGAATCCGGAGGTTTTGCGCCTTATACTCTCGCCCTGAGCAGTCAGCCCGCCAGCAACGTTACGTTTATGCTCAGCAGTAGTGATTTATCCGAAGGCAGTATTTTTGAGTTTTCCATGACCTTTACACCCAGCAATTGGAATATCCCGCAGACTTCTACGATTTATGGCCGCAATGATCAAGACATAGATGGTGATATTAACTTTAATATTACTACAGGCACATTTATAAGCGCTGATAGTAATTTCAATGGTATCAATCCAGCCGATGTGCCCGTAAGCAATATTGATGATGATGGCTATCTTATTACCGTTACACCCACAACAGGGCTGATGACAACGGAAGGAGGCGGTAAAGCCTGGTTTAACATTAAACTGGGCACGCAACCCAGCAGTGATGTGACCATTATGCTAACCAGCTCTGACCCGACTGAGGGTATGGTTCCTGTATCTGTTGTGCTATCACCGAATGATATCAGTTGGCGTGGCAAGCAGGTCGTTATAACGGGGCTAGATGACGATGAGTTCGATGGCGATAGACCCTATACTATTATCACCTCGACTGCTGTCAGCAGTGACACGGGATTCAATGGCATCGACCCTGACGACGTCTCCATTCTCAATCAAGATAATAATTTCGCTGTTAGCATATTAGAGAGCAATCAACAGACGATATCCAGTTATTACTTAAATTACGGAGATAATAATGCACTTTCTAATGCTGGTGATGTGAATGGTGATGGTTATCCCGACTTGATCGTTGGTGCAGAAACTTATAATAATGGCCAAATTAGAGAAGGTCGGGCATTTGTTTATTATGGCTCGGCAACCGGTTATAACAATACGCCTGATTGGACAGCAGAACTCAATCTTTCTAACGCCTATTTTGGTAGTAGTGTTGCTGGTGCTGGAGATGTGAATGGCGATGGTTTTGATGATGTCATTGTTGGTGCCTCTGAGTACGCGAATGGTCAATTCAGAGAAGGGGCTGCTTTTCTTTATTACGGATCAGCCACCGGTCTTTCTACATCCCCTGATTGGACGGCAGAAAGTGACCAGAGCTATGCTTATTTTGGAGTTTTAGTCAATACAGCGGGGGATATTAATGGGGATGGTTATGCCGATATTATTGTCGGCGCACCACTTTATAATGTGGCGAACACGGATGATGGTCGTGTCTATCTGTATTACGGATCGAGTACGGGTCCTTCATTGACCCCGAATTGGGTCAGCGAAGGCAGCCAAGCCTATATGAGGTATGGTGAAGCAATCTCTACGGCAGGGGATGTAAATAACGATGGTTTTGACGATCTACTTATAGGTGGGTCTCAATATAGTAATGGAGAGCTTAGAGAAGGGATGGTAAACCTTTTTTACGGTTCGTTGACAGGGCCATCCACAGTGCCTGATTGGAGTTATGAAGGCAATCAAATTAATGCTTGGTTTGGTGCCAGTGTTAACAGTGCCGGGGATGTAAATGGTGATGGTTATATAGATGTTATTATTGGCGCTAAAGGTTATAAAAACACCCTGTGGGGAGAAGGTCGCGCCTATGTCTTCCATGGCTCTGCTGGTGGTTTATCCTTAGACCCTGATTGGACCATTGATGGTAAACAGGCCTATGCAAATTTAAGTAGTGCTACAGCCTCAGCTGGCGATGTTAATAATGACGGTTTTGATGACGTTATTGTTTCTTTTGCAAATTACGATACCCTGATAAATAATGTTGGTCGAAGTGAAATTTATTTCGGTTCTCTTTCTGGGCTTTCTACTACTCCTGGCTGGGAACGTAACGGGACACAACTCGAGGGTTATTTTGGTTCCGCTGTAACCTCTCTCGGCGATGTTAATCAAGATGGCTATGCCGATTTTGCTATAGGCTCTAGCCGTTATGATAATGGTCAAACTGATGAAGGTGCTGTCTTTGTCTATATGAGCAAAGCACAGACAACCCCCCGCACTTTGGTCGTCTCTGCTGCTACTGGGTTAACAACAGGGGAGGGAGGTAATAATGCTACATTTACAGCAAAGCTAAGTTATGCTCCGACGGCGAATGTTATTATTCCCGTTGCCACTGACGATGCTACGGAAGGTACGGTTTCACCTGCTTCATTAATATTCACACCGCAAAACTGGTTTCTGTCTCAAACGGTTTTAATTACTGGAGTTGATGATGCTCTAGCGGATGGCGATGTCCTATATAATGTTGTCTTTGGTGCTATTTCAAGTGGTGATAGTACCTATAATGGTAGTGTCCCCAGTACTATTGCCGTAACTAACTCTGATAATGAACGTGTGGTTAACCTTACCGCCACCGATGGCATTGCAAGTGAGATAGGACTAAACGAGGGTCGCTTTACGGTGAGCCACAGTGGTTTCACTTATTTACCCTTAACCGTTAATTATACCGTCAGTGGTACGGCATTATCCGGAGTTGATTTCGAGACTTTAAGTGGCTCGGTAACCATCCCGGCAGGCTATACCAGCGCAACGGTTACTATTACACCAATAGACGATAACAATGTTGAGGGTAACGAATGGGTTATACTCAGCTTAGACTCGGGTAGTGATTATGTTGTCGGCGCTTCGGTGAGTGCTACTGTTACTCTGGGTGATAATGATAGTGCTGGCATTATAGTCAGCCCATTAACTGGGTTAACGACGACAGAAGCGGGTGGTATTTCTCAATTTTATGTTGTGCTAACCAGCAAACCCAATTCTAATGTCAGCATTTTGTTGGCCAGTAATGATACCAGTGAAGGCGCACCCACACCTTCGCAACTCGTTTTCACAAAGAACAATTGGGCCACGGCTCAAGCGGTTACTGTCGCTGGAACGGATGATACTTTCAATGATGGGGATGTTGCCTATTTTATACTCACATCCGTTGTTAGCAGTGATGTGAACTATAGCGCTATCAATCCAGGCGATGTTGCGATCACTAACCAAGATGACGACGCTGCAGGTAACGTTAATGTAAAAATCGGAGCACTCACCGCAACGATTGTTGAAGGCAGTGCTACACCAGGAATATTCCGTCTTACTCGCAGTGGGCCAACGACCTCACCTTTACTTGTCAATTTTAATGTCTCAGGATCCTCAACTCCGAGTATAGACTATAGTGCTTTGGGTTTTTCAGTTACGATTCCTGCAGGCAGTAAACAAGTTGATCTGGTTGTAGCAAGCAATGATGATACACTTTTGGAAACAGCTGAAACTATTATTGTTACGTTACAAAGTGGTAGCGGTTATCTTATTGACCGCCCTTCAATAGCAACGGTGACAATATTGGATGATGACCAGCCTGTTCTTCCTAGCGTAAACTTTACAATGAATAGCGTTATCGAAGAGGGGGCTAGCTTTACCTTGACTGCAAATTTGAGCAAAGAGGCATTGACCTATCCGGTCACTATCCCTTATTTGGTCAGTGGCAGCGCACTCAATCCATCTGACCATGATGCTGTTAATGGTAGCCTTGTTATTGCTTCAGGGTTAACCGGGAGTGTCACATTCATCACCGTGAACGATGGCTTCAATGAAGCAGATGAAACGGTAATATTCACCATGGCTACGCCTACGAATGGTGTGGCTGGCGCACGTAATATACATACCGTAACGATTACCGAACTTAACGTCATGCCTGCTGTTTCATTAACTTCCGCACAAAATGAAATGGATGCACGTATCATCGTTACAACTGGTGGCGAAGTCACGATTACCGCGAATGTTACGGATGCCAATATCAGCGATACACATGTTTATGACTGGAGCTTAACAAACAATAACCTGATAGATAGCAATTTAGATGGGGATTCTACTACGTTTGTATTTAATCCTAGCAGCTTAATGGTGGGTTATTACAATATTGTGCTAAGTGTTAATGACAATGGTTCACCTGTCCTCTCTACTAAGGTAAAAATGTTGCTTGAAGTCGTCGCCTCCGCACCTGAGCTGATGAGCAGTAACGATACGGATGGTGATGGCCTTAGCGATGCTTTGGAGTCCTATGATGACAGTGATGGCGATGGCATTGCCGACTATCTTGATGCGGAGGCTTTGACAAATAATCAATTACAAGCGGTTGATGGTATATCAGGCAACTATATTATTGAAACGGAACCGGGTTTATCCTTGCGCTTGGGAGAGGTTGCTTTTGCCGCTACTGCAGATAGTGCAGAGGTATCGCTGAGTGAAATTACCGCTTTCGGTGGAGGCGAAGGTACCGCTGGTGTAGATCCTAATGACGGTGTTGCCAATACGGGTGGCTATTTTGACTATGAAATTTGGGGGCTCCCTCAAGAGGGGCAGTCTGCTAGGCTAGTTATTCCACAGTTTAATGCGATTCCAAATAATGCTATTTATCGAAAATATTTTTCTACAGCAGGATGGCAAGACTTTGTTTCAGATGACCTTAATAACTTAGCTTCCTCTGCTGGTGTGCCCGGGGTTTGTCCTCCTCCTGGAGATAGTAGCTATACTCCAGGTTTAACAACAGGCCATTTTTGTATTCAGCTTATGATTCAAGATGGCGGGCCAAACGATACCGACGCCATCGCCAACCATGTTATTGCTGACCCTGGAACACTCAGTCTAATTACTCTGAATACAGTACAAGAAAGTAACGAAAAAAAGAGCAATTTAGGTAGTAATTCCGGTGGTGGACTGATCAATTTCTGGTTACTTCTGCTGTTATTCATCTTTCTGTTCTGGGGTTATTTATCACAAAGGATAGAAGTAAATACAGATATATGGAGAAGATAGGATGATGTAAAGTGATTGATTCGAGTTGTCTCGTCTTGAATTAACTACCACCGTTCTCAATGACAGGCTCTTTCGCGACTACCCCGTTATTTGTCGGGAGGGCATATGTGAAAATCGGGTTGTGTGCTTGCTAATTTGCTTTCATCAACACCGGTGCTGAACTTGATACATTAGTCGTTTGTTAGTTATGTTCACCATTAAGGTTCACCACACAAAAATACTCAATATTTCACTCGCTGATTCTTCAGAAGACCCGAAAAAATAGAAATAAATTGGGAATACGATGCAAAACAGGCAGAGCAGGGTGCCGTCGTCGAAGTCAGTCTGTTCTCGGACGGTGCACCAGGTTTTTAAGCAAAACCTTTGAATTTCTTCTGTAGTTATAGAGTGCTCTGCGTTTTATTGGAAGATCTCTGGATTTTTTGAGACTAAAGCCGTGTTCGCGGAACCAGTGTGCTGTTCTTGTCGTTAGTACGTAGAGTTGCTTCAAACTGAGACTTAATGCCCTTTTTTCGATATGTTCTAGAAGCCTGCTTGCGCGGCCGTATTGTTGGTACTCCGGGTGGGTAACCAAACAGGCCAGTTCACCCGCAGCTTCATTTTGAAAGGGTATAAGCGCCGCACACGCGATCACCATACCGTCACGTTCAATGACCGTAAAGTGATTGATTTGCAGTTCCAGTTGTTCGCGAGAACGGCGAACCAGAGCGCCGTTTTCTTCAAGTGGCGTAATAAGTTCTAATATCCCGCCGATGTCGTCGATGGTCGCAGTACGTAAGCCTTCATATATATCGGCATTGATCATGATGCCGACGCCATCTCGAGTGAAAAGCTCAAGCAATAAGGCGCCGTTAATATGATGATTAACCAAATGAATACGATCAACGTGATGACTGCCGGCCTCGATAGCCAGATTTAAAGTGTTTTGCAGATCATGATCCATTTTTTTTCTGCGGCTTAGCAATTCTCGTGCTTCATGCAGTTGCATATGGCGAATGGCCTTTCGGTTGTTATCCTTGATCGCCTTGAACTCAGCCAGATAGATTAACTTGCTCGCTCGTAGATCGCTGGCGATGCTCGCAGCAACACTCTGACAGGATAAATTGAACACTTCTCCTGTAGGAGAGTAGCCCAGAGGTGAAACCAGAACGATTGCATTATTGCTCAATTGTTCTTGCATTGCCTGGTGATCAATTTTTCTGACTTCACCCGTATGCATAAAATCAATGCCATTACGTACTCCTACTGGGCGAGCGGTGACCCAATTTCCAGTCGCTACCCGAATGTGCGCGCCAGCCATGGGTGAATTCGCCAGTCCCATAGATAACAAGGCTTCAATTTCTACTCTAGCGGTTCCGACAGCGTCTTTAACACAGATCAGAGCCGCATGATCCGTTATTCGGATATTGTCGTGGTAAATCGCTTTAATATTACGTTGTTGTAGTCGCTCTTCAATCTGTGGGCGTGCGCCATGCACCAAAACCAAGCGGATGCCAAGACTATTCAACAAAGCAATGTCATGGATGAGATTGGCAAAATTAGCATCGCAGATGGTTTCTCCACCAAAGGAAATGACAAATGTCCGGCCGCGGAAAGCATGGATATAGGGCGAAGAGGCACGAAACCCATTTACAAAATTGACGTGTTGATCCTTATTCACTGCCGTAATAACTCCTGTCTTTTGTCCACCTACCACAACGAAACCGCATTAATTAACTCCTTGAAGTCTTATGAAAAAAACTGAAAACAAGCCGTTTTTTTAGGCCTGTAGTGTAAGCTATGCTTCATTATAGCTTTCTTCTCGCTAGGAATGGAGTGGTTTTTTTATATTAAATCATGAGGTTGGATAGCTTTCGGACGAGCACTAGTGACGACTTAAAGAAACATATATTCATGGTTTTTATTTTGATCGATAGGATAATCTATGAATACTGAATATATTCTTGAATATTTACTCTACAAGTGGTTAAATTGACCCATGAATGTAATAAACCTGAATACTGATGCAGATGAGCTGAAAATTAAAATACTTGATGCTGCTGAAGAGCGTTTTCAAGTCTATGGCTATGGGAAAACAACCATGGCGGAAATTGCGAAAGACGTTAACATGTCAGCGGCGAATTTATATCGATACTTTCAGAATAAACAAGATATTGCGGTTGAATGTTGTGAACGATGTATGGGGCAACGGTCTGATGATATTCGAAAAGCCGTTAGACAACCTAACCTGTCAGCGAGTGAAAGACTACGCATGTTCGCTATTAGCAGTCTCAGGAATAATTTAGATAACTTAGAAAATACACCAAAAATCAAAGAATTAATTGAGTTTATATCAGAAGAGCATAAGAATTTAGTTCGAGACAAGGTGCGTGCTCAATGTGCGACGATTGCAGAAATTTTGGCCTACGGAAATGAAACGGGAGAGTTTGACGTTGCCGATGTGATAAAGGCAGCCGGTACGGTTCACGCATCTTTGGTATTGTTTGATTTCCCGTTGTTTGATGGCCTTTTCAGTAGAGAAGAGTTCGAGGTGAAGGCTAACGATGTTGTTGATCTGTTAGTGAATGGTCTGCGAAGAAGATAAAAAATAGCCGAACAAGTAAGGTTCGGTTTTTTATTTTCTGCGTTGTGAATATTGAACAATATATTCATTGATGATTATTTAGCAATGATAGAGGAATATACAATGAAGCATTTCGAAGCACAATTTGGCCAGTGGGTACTTAAGTATCGCTGGCTTATCATGTTGATGAGTATTGTCCTGGTTTTTCTCGCTGCCTCAGGTGGGCAGAACTTGCGATTTACTGGCGACTACCGCGTATTCTTTAGTGACAATAACCCACAACTACTGGCATTTGATGAGCTGGAAAAAATGTACACCAAAAGCGACAATATTCTTTTTGCGTTAACCCCAAAAAATGCTAATGTTTTTACTCAAGAGACGTTATCGGCTGTTGAATCACTTACTGAAAAAGCATGGCAAACGCCGTTTTCAATTCGGGTAGACTCGCTCACCAATTTTCAACACACTTGGTCAGAAGAGGATGATTTAACGGTTGAAAATCTGGTGTCTGATAGTCGCGCGCTTGATGCAAAAAAACTCGAAGAGATCAGAGACGTTGCGCTTAAAGAGCCTATTTTAGTTAATAGTGTCGTATCGCCAGATGCTCGTGTGACGGGTGTTAATGTAACGATTCAATTGCCTGGCCTGGATGAGATGACTGAGGCGCCTACTGCCGTTGCTTACGCCAGAAAAATTGCCGATGAAATAAGAACGGAATATCCAAATATTGAAATTCGCCTCACGGGAATGCTGATGATGAACAATGCATTCTCTGAGGAGTCTATGAATGATATGCAATCGTTAATACCGTTGAGCTTTTTGGTCATGCTGGTTAGCCTTGGTCTGCTAATTAAAGGGTTCACAGGCACATTTGCGACACTTGCGGTGATTAGTCTTAGCATTGCTGCTGCAATGGGCTTAGGAGGATATCTTGGTTATCCGATCTCTCCACCGTCTTCAAGTGCCCCCATTATTATTTTGACCATAGCGATTGCAAACTCTGTGCATGTGCTGGTTTCAATGATTCAGGAGATGAAGAAAGGAAGTAATAAGCGCGAGGCAATTGTGGAAAGTTTACGGCTTAATATTCAGCCGGTGACATTAGCAAGTGTGACCACGGCCATCGGTTTTTTGACAATGAACTTCTCCGATGTGCCACCTTTTCAGCATCTAGGAACATTTGTTGCGTTGGGTGTTCTTGTCTCTTTAGTCCTTTCTCTTACATTTTTACCTGCGTTGATGTCAATTTTGCCGATGCGAGTTAAAGCGGCCCCAGAAAATAAAAATGATTCTATGGAGAAGTTTGGAAAGTTTGTTGTAAACAACCACCGAAATATTTTTTGGGGGATGCTGGCTCTGGTGGTTGGCACTGTCAGCTTGGTTCCTAAAAATGAGCTGAATGATGTTTTTGTTAACTACTTTGATGAGAGCATTGAATTTCGCACCGACACCGACTACATCACTGATAATCTGGCAGGGACTTATCTCATCGCTTATTCGCTAGAGTCAGGTGAAAAAGGTGGAATTGCTAATCCAGATTTCTTAAAGGAAGTAGAAGCATTTTCCCAGTGGTATAAGAAGCAGCCAGAAACATTGCATGTTGCGACCATTACAGACATCATGAAGCGTTTAAATAAAAATATGCATGGTGATGAGGAGCAGTGGCACATCCTTCCAGATAATCGAGAATTGTCGGCTCAATATTTATTGTTATACGAAATGTCTCTGCCTTATGGGCTAGACTTAAATAATCAAATAAATATTGATAAGTCAGCAACAAAATTTACGGCAACGTTAAAAACGTTATCAAGCAAAGAGATGATTTCTCTGGAAGAACGTGCAAATACTTGGTTAGCCAACAATACATCAAATATAGTAAGTGCGGATGCCTCCGGCCCATCATTGATGTTTGCGCATATTGGACAGCGCAATATTGTAAGTATGTTAAAGGGAACCACCATTGCGTTGATACTGATTTCACTATTGTTAATTGTTGCACTTAAATCTTTTAAAGTTGGTTTTGTAAGCATGGTGCCCAATCTTGTTCCTGCCGCAATGGGGTTTGGATTGTGGGGGTTGTTTGTTGGAGAAGTTGGTTTGGCGTTAAGTATAGTCATGAGTATGACGCTTGGTATAGTGGTGGATGATACCGTTCATCTGCTAAGTAAATATCAAAGAGCACGACGAGAAAAAGGATATGACGCACGCAACGCAGTGATATACGCTTTTACTACGGTCGGTCGGGCATTAGTGACGACGACAATCGTGTTGATACTCGGTTTTTTAGTGTTAGCAATGTCAGCTTTCGAATTAAATTCTGCGATGGGAATGTTAACAGCACTTGTTATTGCGCTTGCATTGTTTGCTGATTTTTTACTATTACCGGCGATATTAATTAAACTTGAGGACAATCAGAATGAAAAAAATAGTACCAGTACTAGCGCTGTTAACACTACTTCCATTTAGTGTTCATTCTCAAACGCCAACGGAACGCGGTTATGAAATTGCGAAAAAAGCTGACCAGCTAGATGTTGGCTGGCAAGACTTCACGGCTAATATCGTGATGACGTTGCGAAATAAAAGTGGTAACGAGTCAGTCAGAAAAAATCGCGTGCGTACGCTAGAAGTTGCCGGTGATGGTGATAAATCGATTATTCTTTTTGATAGTCCGGCAGATATAAAAGGGACGGCTTTTTTAAGTTACACCCATATATTAAAGCCAGATGATCAATGGCTATTTTTACCGGCGTTGAAACGGGTAAAGAGGATTTCTTCTTCAAACAAATCGGGTCCCTTTATGGGAAGTGAGTTTGCCTATGAAGATATTTCTTCAGAGGAGGTGGATAAATTCAGCTATAAATATATTAAAGATACTGAAATTGATGGGCAAGAAGCTTTTTTAATTGAACGCTTTCCTGAATATCGAAAATCTGGTTACAGCAAACAGATTGTCTGGATTGATAAAACGATGTATCAGCCATTGAAAGTTGTATTTTATGATCGAAAAAACTCAAAGTTGAAAACCTTGACTTATCATGAATACAACCAATATCTCGATAAATACTGGCGCTCTTCAAGGTTGGAGATGGTAAACCATCAAACTGAAAAAAGTACTACGCTAGAGTGGGAGGACTATAAGTTTAAAAACGGTTATACAGATCGCGATTTTGATAAAAACTCTTTGAAGCGGATGCGTTAGGTTAATTTGATGAAAGGCCAAAAAACGTTATCGATTTTTTTATGCGCACTTTTTTTGTTACCGACCATCCTGCTTGCCGAGTGGTCGGGTAATATATCGAGCAGAGTGAGTGCTTATAAAAATCAAGCGTTGCTGGATAATCAGGAGCGTGTCTATTCATCGCTTGCTATACAGCCAGCCTATTTTAAAACCTGGGATAATGACCGGCAGTTGTTTGACTTAGAGCTGTTTGTGCGAATGAATGATAGTGTTCCAAACACTGCAGATATTCGGGAGTTTTCTTGGGAATATAGTGAAAGAAAATGGGAGTTTAAAGCGGGAATACGGAAAGTTTTTTGGGGTGTGACCGAGTCTCAACACCTAGTAGATATCATTAACCAAACTGACTTTAGAGAGTCGTTTGATGGTGAAGCGAAGCTGGGGCAGCCAATGTTAAACCTGGTTGTTATTCAAAACTGGGGAACACTCGATCTATTTGTTTTGACGGGTTTTAGAGAACGAAAATATCCAGATGACAATGCTCGTTTGCGTTTTCCGCTACCTGTGACTGATGATCCTGCAAAATTTGAATCCGGCGCAGAGGAGAAAAATATAGATTACGCTTTGCGTTGGTCGCACTATTTAGGCGATTGGGATTTTGCACTGAGTCACTTTTACGGAACTAATCGTGAGCCTCGGTTTCAGAGATATGGAAATCAGTTTATTCCTATGTATGACATAATTAATCAAACGGGTGTAGAAGTACAGGCAACCATTGAAAATTGGCTTTGGAAGCTTGAAGCTATTCGTCGTGACGGAGCCGGTAGTAGCTATTTCGCCTCTACTTCAGGGTTTGAATATACCTTTTTTGATATTAATAGCTCGGGTATTGACGTGGGGATCGTCGCAGAATATTCCTACGATGAACGGGGAAAGCGAGCAACAACACCTTTTCAAAATGATACGATGTTAGGTGTCAGATTAGCATTAAATGATGAGCAGAGTACAGATGCGCTAATTGGCGCTATAGTTGATAACGACGGCGAAGGCGTGATTCTTAGTCTGGAAGCAAGTCGGCGTATTGGTCATTCTTTTAAGTTGAAGATAAATGGCTATCTGTTTACTGAAAGCAGCCCCGGAGAGTTTATGTATGCGTATTCTAATGAAGACTTTGTTGAAGTTGAATTTGGTTACTATTTTTAATGGGCACTACCCAGTAGAATCATTTTTTACCCTATCGTTGCATAAAAAATTAGGCTCAGGCGCTTTTAGAGCAGTAAATAATAAGGCACGAAAGGACTATTTTCTGGATTGACTCTGGTGACGCTAAGTGAGTTCCAGAAAGTAAGAGTATCGTGCCTTAGGCGCGGTTATAAGAGCAGTGAAACGGTTTTGAGTCACAATTTATGAAGCTATAGAGTTTATAGTCCCTTAGCTAAACGCCGAACGCTAAATATAGATTCATTTAAATTTTGATTGTATTTGACGTTATGGAATTTAAGAATAGTTTTGTGTTGGGTTTCACCCGCTCGTTTGGTTGTCATTTGTATTTCTGTTGGCGTCCATATACCATCTATTTTTTCTAATCTGTTTACCGCCATGTATTTTTGTTTTTTCCCTTCTTTAACCCAGCTGATCGCGCGAATGACAACATAGTTATCTTTCCGAATAAATGCAATTGACTTTGTATATCCGGTTTCTTCAATGATTTTTTGGCTTTTTGGTATGGATTCAATGACCCACGTTTTATGTCCTTCGACGAGAACTTCTTTTTTTAATTGATAGTTATAGTCTTCTATATCGCGTGAGGTGATATCGGAATAAGTGAAATCAGAACCCATGAAGCTGTCACTTTTATTGTTGTTGGGTATGCGTTTAGACTTCCGTAATGCAGGCAAATAGAGCCATTGATCATCATCTTTATCACTGTCATCGTAATCATAAACGAGAAAGCCGGTATTCACTACATCAGCCGGTTCGAGAAAAAACATAATACTTAGGGTGTCTTCATTTTTATCTTTTCTCATTGAGCGGATTTTTCTTACACGCTCACTTCCATGCCGGTCAATGAGAATCATTTCCATATCAGATACTCGGTTATCACCGTCATCGAGAGCGTCCACCTTTTCCATGATTTGTCTTGCGGTGGGGTCGTCCTCTGCCAGCGCTGAAAATGAAAAGCATAGAAGTGTTAATGCGAATAAGTAAGCTGAGTGATGTCGTGGGTGTGCTCGCATTATTGTGCTCCTGTCTCAGTTTGAGAAGTTTGTTTTTTTTCATAAAGAACTTTCATCAATGCGGGTGCCAATAACAAGTCAGCTAGCAATGCAAAGAAAATAGTCGACCCAGTAATAAGGCCAAAATAAAATACGTTATTCATGCTGGCCGCCATGAAAATGAAAAACCCGAGAGAGAGCACAATGGTTGTCACAACAAGTGCTCGACCGGTACTCAGTAAGGTTTTTTCTACGGCTTCTTCTACATTATTTGTTTGTGCGTGATATCTTTGAAAATTATGCATGAAATGTATCGTGTCATCAACAACAAGGCCGATCGCTATTGAGCCGATTAGCATGGTGAACATATCTAGCGGCATAGCAAAATAGCCCATGATTCCCATTGCGCAGAGGATAGGCAGCAGATTGGGGATCATACTTATTAGACCCAGTTTAATTTTACCCAGTAATGCAATCATCATAAAAGTAATAATAATTACGGCGAGCAGGTAGCTGACTTTACTGCTTTCAATAGCGGCATCTAATGTGCGACCAAAAAGTGCACCCATCCCGGTAACATAGGTTGAAAGTGAAGGGTCGAGCGTATTTTTTATTTCTTGTTCGATCAATTCAATAAATTCAACCGTGCTTGCGGCGCTAGTCCAGGGGGTTTTCACTGAAATGCGAGCCATACTGAACTGACTATCAACAAAATCCTCCAGATCATCTGAACCTGAATTTTCAAACAATAATAACTCTTGAGCAATGAGGGCCCTATCGGTTGGTATTCGATAAAAGGATTCATTATTCTCATTTAGTGCGCGGTTACTCTCCTTGATGATATCTAAGACAGAAATTGTTTTTCCGGTAAAAACTTCTTCTGTTGAAAGTGTTTTTAGCTTGGTGTCTAAACTGTCTATTGTTGCCATGATTTTTGGATCATAAAGACCATTAACTTCACCAGTATCGATAATAATTTCAAGAAAACCCGAGCCTTTTAATTCTACATCGACAAGCTCAGTGGCTATTCGTGCATCCCAATCCTCTGGAATCCAAGTAAGAGGATTGTGATAAAAGGCCAATTTTGTCAAACCTCCTACGGCAATTAAAAACAAGATGAACGAAGAGCCAAGAATAACTTTATAATTGGTAGTGGAAAATTTGGCGATATTTAAAAGCAAAGTGTCCATTATTTTAGTTCTGGCCGATGTTTTATTATCTGTTTTTCGTTTCAAAGGCATCAGCGCGATCATGGTTGGAAGTAGTATCAAGGTGTATATCAGTGATAACAGTACACCCGTAGCGGCGAAAACGCCCAAATCAGAGATAGGGGACACTTCAGAGGTTGAAAAAGAAAGCAAACCTGCTGCAGTGGTTAAGCTTGCCATAGCAATGGGTAATCCGGAGTGGCTTAATGCATGAGCGATGGCCTCTCTTTTGTTTTCGTTTTGATTGAAGTATCGAAAAAACATCGTCAATATATGAACGGATGCAGCAACACCAACGGCCATGAGAAATGAAGGCAATATTTGAGTGGGAGGCTTTAATGCAACGCCTGTGGCGGCCATTGTTGCGAAAGTGGAGAGGACAGTGAGAGCCACGACAATTAAGGGCATCACTACACCGGAGATACGTCTAAATAAAATAAATAAAACGATGCCGATAATGAGAATAGAAAGATTAGTGAATTTTTGCATGTCGTGTTGCATGGCACGTTTGATTCTATCTACAACAACGGGGGTGCCTGCAGCATAAATTTTGAAATCATCGCTTTTATATTTCGCTATAATTTCATGAATTTTGCTGACCATTTTTGAATTTTGTGTGTCAGTTAAAACTTGGGGGGAGTTTATTTTTTTTGTTGTTTCTTCTTCAAACCCTTCCAGTAGATGTTCATCATCAGCGCTTTCGACGGCGTGCGCGTTGGTTCGGATTAAAATGACAGTAAACTTTCCATCGTCAGAAATAAAAAGATTTTTGAATAACTTGCTACCCAGCGCCAGCGATTTTCTTTCTGCCATTTCTTCGCTGTTTTCGGGTAGTTTTTTGAATAAATCTTCAACGATGAGGCTATCCTCTTCGCCTCGAGTGTCTCGTGCATTGATTAAGCTATCAATTTTATCGAGATAGGGGACGTTTTCTCTTAATTCATTATGAAAGTTTTTTAGCTTCAGTAGTGTTTTATCGGTAAATAAATCAGGTGTTTCGATTGCGAGTAACACCACATCATCTTGGCCAAATTGCGCTCTGAATTGATTGTACTGAAGGAGTATGGGGTCATCTTCATGTAGAGAGCCTTCGCTGGACATATCTGCGGTGATTTTAGGGATTTGAGATAAAAATCCTGCGATGATTAGAAGTAAAGCAAGCAGCACCTTGAACTTATTATCAAATATGAAGTAACCAAAATCTCCAAAAGCGTTTTCTATTTTTGTCTTTATTGTCATTCTTGGGTTTCCTAATTGTTCAGATTAGTCGGCATATGCCTTTTGCTCAGCAAGAATTTAAGGGCGGAAATATGACTATATTTTAGTCCCCCTCGTTTTTTAGTAGGTACGCAGAAATTTCCTAGTTTGTTATCTCGCCTTCGGTTGCAAAAGCGTAATGTTATCTTCCTTGATATTGATAACTTAAGGCTTAGCTATTTTGACTTTGATATTCCAATATCTTTTTATGGTATATCGAATTATATCATGACAAATAAAAGTGTGAACCTTCGAGTCTAAATCGTCATTTTATTTAGTAGAGTTTTTTGTTGTTTTAGTGCTTGTGAGGGATTGCTTTACGATTAAATTATAGTGGGATTGTTTTTTTTGAACAGCAAGAAACACGAAACTAAAGGGGACTTTGAAAAGCTAAATAGTTGAGCTACGGTAACCTTGATTCTATTTTGAGTGAGGCTATTGACAGAGTCTGCAAGGTGAGTATAATACGCCAGCTCAGCCGGAGCGAAGTT
>CAYQVF010000048.1:4572-26895 GCA_964421045.1 uncultured Chromatiaceae bacterium | reverse complement strand
ACGTGGGCAAGAGTTGTACCTGTATTCGTTCTCCTGCTGCAATGTGATCTCTATCTTCAGCTAAAATTGCCAGGCTATTGGCCTGGCTCATTGAGCTGAGTATGCCGCTGCCTTGGGTGCCTGTTAGGCGAACATGGTAGTGGCCGTTGTGATAAGTGGTCATGGCGCGTGCGAAATGGCGACGACCCGGTCGGTGGGTGATGTTTTGCTGCACAATGGCGTCAACCTGGGGCAGGGTGAGGTTCTGTGTTAAGCCTCTCATTTTGCGAATGGCCGGTAACGTAAATTGATAAAAAGCCACCATGCAGGAAACGGGGTTGCCGGGTAAGGCAAAAAGTAAAGTTTGACGTGTGCCGTTAGATAGAACACCAAACGCCAGGGGATGGCCGGGGCGCATTTTGACCCGCCAGAATTTTATTTTGCAACCCAGATCCTGTAGCACCTCTTTAACTAAATCATAGTGACCTATGGATATGCCACCTATAATGAGGGCAATGTCAGCCTGTAGTGTTTCTTTTATTTTTGCCTCGAGATCCGCTTTATTGTCTTTGGCGGTTTTTAGAACCTGGGCTTGTCCCCCTGCTTCTGCTACTTGTGCCGCAATAGAAAAAGTGTTGCTGTTGATGATTTTTTCAGGACTTAGGTGATCACCCGGTTCGACTAATTCATCCCCTGTGGCGAGGATATTAATAAACGGTGTTTTATAGACGGTAGCCCAAACATATCCCGCTGTGGCTAACATCCCTATTTCTGCTGGACGAATGAGTGTGTGAGCGGAGATAACGGAGCTACCGAGTTGAATATCTTCGCCTTTTAAACGAATGTTTTCGCCCGATTTTCCGGGGTTGAAAATAGCAACGAAATTGCCAGTCTGCTTGCTATCTTCGACTCTGGCTACGGTGTCCGCACCTTCCGGCACGGGTGCGCCGGTCATGATTTGCATGGCTTCACTGGCATTGACGGGCAAGGTGGCTATGGCTCCCGCCTGAACTTTACCAATGATTTTCAGCTTGACGGGGTGCTCTTGGCTGGCATTTTTTATATCATTCCACTGTATAGCATAACCATCCATAGCGGAATTATTCCATGGTGGGTGTATTCGTTGAGACAGAATATCTTCAGCCAATACCTGCCCCAATGTTTCCGTAATAGGTACGCGGTGGCTTCCCAGAGGGTGGGTCTGTTCAAGTACAATGGCGAGCGCTTCGTCGACTGAGATGAGCGTTTTATCAATCATTGGGCGGTCGCTTTGTTGAGTGTTTCAGGAACATAATGAGGCTCAACTTATTTTTCAAGAGCGGGAGCACGCCACCACAAGATTAGTGCAAAGCCCACCAGAGCAAGTTGTCCCAAGGCCATATAGCTGGGTTGGCTGCTGAGTAGCGGGACTGCGATACTGGCGATTAATGCATTGCCTACCATTTGCACCGAGCCTTGCATGGCAGCAGCAGATCCTCGGTTATGGGGAAAACAGTCCAGTAGCAGTATGGTCATAGCGGGTATGGCAAGACCAATGGCGAAAGTATACAGTAGCAAAGGTATAACCACGGTAAAAATGCTTGGCGTTAAGTGTAGTGCCAGAGAGATGTTTAACAAGGTTCCCAGTGTCATCACGGCTAATGCGAGTTTCACGGTACGATCCATAGGCCAACGGTGAGCTAAGCGACCGCTTAACCAGGAACCGCACATGATTCCAACGACCATCGGCAGGAATATTTTGCTGAAATCTCTGGCGCCCAGGCCTAAAAAATCGAAAATTATCGTCGGTGCTCCGGCAACATAGAGAAAAATTCCGCCAAAATAGCAGGCTACAGCGAAGATTAAAAACAGGAAGCGACGATGTCTCAGTGTTTGGCCATAAACCCGGGCAACCTTGACCGGATGAAAGGACTGACGATGCGCGGGAGCCAGGGTTTCAGGTATACGTAACCACACCAAAAGAAAGACCAGGCTGCTGTGAATCGCCAAAAAATAGAATACACTGTGCCAGCCAAACGCATCGTGCAACCAACCGCCGACGATGGGGGCAATTGCTGGGGCGATCGCAAACAGCATCACCACTTGTGACATCGCCCGTTGCGCTTCTTGCGGATTATAAACATCACGTATCATCGCCCGGCCTGCTACCAGACATCCACCGGCAGCCATTCCTTGCCATAGGCGGAAAAATAAAAACGTCGCATAATCGCCAGCAAGAGCGCAGCCTAGAGAGGCGGATATATAAAACAGCAGCGAGCCGATAATAACCCGTCGTCGTCCGAGCCGATCCGCCAGCGGCCCCAGTATCAATGTTGAAAAGGCAAACGCGGCTAAATAAAAAGCCAGACTTTGAGATAATAACGCCCGGCTGATACCAAACTCCGCTTCAATCGCGGGAAAGGAGGGTAAGTAAGTATCCACCGTGAATGGGCCGATCATGGTCACCAGGCCAACAATAAGGGTTAGCCCTTTAGGCGGATGTTGTGTATGAGCCATTAAAGGCGACCTTTAAAAATTAAAATAGAAGTGTGTTGGAAAAAAGTGACTCGGTAAGGCGTATCCGTGTTGCAAACGCCAGAATTTTGTTGGTTTCATTCAAGATGTACGTGATCCAGATAAAAAATTCGGGTTGGTGACGCGCTGTTAATTGAAAACGAGAGTGTTCTTATTGCGGACATGTTCAGTAACCGCTGTCGTGGACCCTGTTCGATGTCGGATAACTTTATTTGTATGTTTTGCCAACCAGGGAGAATTTTGAATTGTTTTCTGTAGTTATTATGTTTCGCGAGTTTGGCCTCATCGTAAATGCGTAATATTAAATTAAAAGCTTGTTCCGGGTTAAAAATATGAAAGCTAAGTGTGTTATAAGGGCGCCAGTCACGATCCCCGGCATCATAGTTCACGCCACTTGATACGGCCTGACCGGTTTCTACTTTTAAGGCGTTTTTTCCCCGGTAGACTCGATATTTATTATCAGCAAATTCAACCTTGGCTTCTGTTCCTCTCCAGGAGTAAGGTTGCCATAATTGCAATTCAACAATTTCCTCGAAATTACCCAGTTCGGTTTCATGCTGCCAGCGCCAAAACACACTGTACCAGGCCATAACGACAGGATAAATAATATAAAAAGCAAGCATGAGTACGAGGAGGGTATGAGGCCATTTTAACCAGGCGAGAGGGCCGGTGCGCTTCCATAGGTAGTGAGCCGAAAGAAATGAAATGATTCCTAGAGCACTCGTACTGACGTCTTGTAGTGACTGGGTACGATGAAACCAGGGTTGAATGATTTCTACCAGGCAGGCGAGCAATATTGCAGACAAGGCGGCAACCCAATACGCTTGCTGCGTGGATAATCTGCAGGTAAAAACCCAGTGCAAAAAGAGGGATAACAAGCCAAATGCAAAAAAATGTCCTGCGTTCATGCTTGCTGAAAGTGGCCAAGCCAAAACACCTTGCAAATTCGGCAAACATGCCAATACAAATATAATTGTGAGTACGCCTAACGTGGCAGGTAAGCGTTTTTCGGTGTTCGTTGCTAATGTTTTTTGAGCCATTGTTGTTATTTTATCATAAAGCCCAGTCTCTATATTTAAAAGTGTTTGGGCTTCAGGTGTCATTATCCGGGGTTAATATCGTATTTTTAGGGGGGTGGGTGTGATCAAGCTCGGGGTAGTCGGCGGTATAGTGTAAACCACGGCTCTCTTTGCGCAGCATCGCGGAACGAATAATAAGATCGGAGACGACCGCGAGATTACGCAGCTCTATCAGATCACTGCTGACTCGAAAGTGGTTATAGTAGTCATTTATTTCGGTAAGCAACAGTTCAACACGTCTTTTGGCGCGTTGTAAGCGTTTATCGGTACGTACAATGCCAACATAGTCCCACATGAACTGTCTGAGTTCATGCCAGTTGTGTGTGACAACTACTTCTTCATCGGAATCCGTGACTCGACTTTCATCCCACTCAGGAAGACGTTCAGATAGGGTAATTTCGGGCAATGTTTTAGCGATATTTCGTGCGGCTTCAGCAGCAAATACGATGCACTCAAGCAGTGAATTGCTCGCCATACGATTGGCACCATGCATTCCTGTGTGGGCGGTTTCTCCCAAAGCATAGAGACCCTCAATATCAGTACGGCCGCAGGCATCACTCATAATGCCACCGCAGGTATAGTGTGCAGCCGGAACGACAGGAATGGCTTGCGTGGCCATGTCGTAACCAAAATCCAGACATCGTGCATAAATGTTGGGAAAATGTTGCAAAATAAAGTCTTTGCTTTTATGGCTGATATCAAGATGGACAAACTCTGCACCGGATTTTTTCATAACGTGGTCAATTGCTCGCGCGACGACGTCACGAGGAGCCAGCTCAGCCCGTGTATCATAAGCTGACATAAAAGTTTTATTGTCATCCGGGGTGCGTAACCGGCCCCCCTCTCCCCGTATTGCTTCTGTGATTAAAAACGATTTGGCTTGAGGGTGAAACAGGCAAGTAGGATGAAACTGGATAAACTCCATATTAGCGATGCGACAACCCGCACGCCAGGCCATTGCGATCCCATCTCCCGATGCGATATCGGGGTTGCTCGTATATAAATAAACCTTGCCAGCACCCCCGGTCGCTAAAACAACCATTTTCGCACCAAAAACACCTACATTACCTGTGGTTTTATTCAGTATATAGGCACCTAAACAACGCTTGCTTTTGCGGCCTAATTTACGGCCTGTGATCAGGTCTATGGCAATATGTTTTTCATGAATGTTGATGTTGGGGTGATTGATAGCATGTTTTGCCAGTGAGGTTTCCATTTCTCTTCCTGTGGCATCGGCAGCATGGACAATGCGCCGGTGACGATGCCCACCTTCGCGTGTCAGGTGGTATTGCTTTTCTGTATTTTGATTGCCATTGATTTGAGTGAAGCAAACCCCTTGATCTGACAACCATCGAATGCTTTGTGGTCCGTCACTGACGACTTTGCGGACGATACGTTCATTACACAAGCCGGCGCCCGCATTTAACGTATCTTCAACATGATCGTCAAGAGAATCATTTTTATCCAGCACTGCCGAAATACCGCCTTGAGCATACAAGGTGGCACTCTCGGTCAGGTGCTCTTTACATACCAGGTTGATCTTGCATTGGTCTGCCAAAGACAAGGCAAGCGTCAAGCCAGCAGCTCCGCTGCCAATGATCAATACGTCACTATTATTTTGAGTCGAGGGTCGTGTTTGAGGATATTGAGAAGGTGTGGTTTTCACTTTAACGATTCCATTTTTCATATTGATGCGCTAGATTGCAGAACACTAGCATGAAAAGGAAATAAAAAAACGTTAATTTCAAGGAAGCAAAGCGCAGCCAAAGTAAGAAGTCAGTTTTAACGAATGGCAGATGAGATTAAGCAGCAGGCAATCTAAAAGCCCGTTTTGTACCGTGTGGTATTAATGTGAAAAATACCCCCTTCGTAAGAGGGTATTGAAATTTACGGATTACAGAGGTTTGATTAACCCTGAACCGAAACGCGAGCAGCCTGAGGCCCTTTAGGACCTTTCTCTACTTCAAAACTTACAGTTTGGCCTTCTGCTAATGTTTTGAAGCCGCCTCCTTCAATAGCTGAAAAATGCACAAACACATCTTCTGTTCCATCAGCAGGAGAGATGAAGCCGAAGCCTTTTGATTCGTTAAACCATTTAACTGTACCTGTAACCATGTAAATTACCTCTAAGAACTTAAAAACTATAATCTTAAATTTGTTGCAAAACACGAGTGAATGTGCAACGTCGAACTCAGTGTACCTGTTTTAATCAAGAATGTGAATTCACTTTGGGTATTTAGCGGGGAAAATGCTATAACTATACAACTTTTTCTCTCGAAGTACGTGATTATCGTTTTGAAACAATCTCCGTCATTATTGTGTTGTCCCGTCTGTGGGAAGCACTTAGCTTTAGAGGAGAGGCGCTATATTTGTAGCGCTGGGCATTCGTTTGACCTTGCCCGTCAGGGCTACGTTAATTTGTTGCAATCTAGGCGACGTCAATCCAGGCATCCTGGTGATAATAATGAAATGGTTCAGTGTCGGCGGCGTTTTTTAGCGCAAGGCTATTATGCTGCTATTGCTACGCTAATCAACCAGAAAGTAAGGGATCACCTGGGTGTTCAAGTTAGTGAGCAAAATAATCAGTTATTGGATGTGGGCTGTGGTGAAGGGTATTATCTGCAGAGATTGCTGCGTGATGGCTCTAAAAATGGAATTGAAGTATCGGGTGTTTATGGTTTAGATATTTCAAAATCGGCCATTATTGCTGCGGCAAGGTTATTGCCAGGCGTGACCTGGATGGTCGGCAGCGCTGTAAAGCTCCCTTTTCACAGCAGATCACTGGACGTTGTGTTATGTGTTTTTTCAAGAATTTGTGCGGTAGAGTTCGCCAGAGTGCTGAAGCCGGGTGGCATTTTGCTTATCGCTGTGCCGGGCGAGGCGCACTTGTTGTCGTTACGGAAATTAATTTACGATAAAGTGCGACCTCATCAAGCTGCAAAACATGAAAAAGGTCTGACTGAATATTTTGTACGCGACGCGAGTGAGCGGGTCAATTATGAGTTACATCTGAATGGTGCAGAAACTATTCTCGACTTGCTTGCGATGACGCCTTATTACTGGAGTATTTCAGCCGAAAAAAAGGCAACTTTGGCAAAGCGACAAAAACTGGATGTGAGCGTCGATGTTAACGTAATTTCATTGCGACTGAATAATACCTTTAAATTAGATTGAATTATGGTCATAAGCGAAGCATAAATAAATTGTCTGCTTAAGGCAGGTTAAAAGTTCTGCTTTATTATTGAGTTTTACAAGGAATTATCATGTTACACTTCGGCATAATGGATTCATTAAAGCAGAATTCTAGAAGGCACAATTGGGCGCGAATGTAAAGTACAAAATGTTGATTCAAATAACGTAACAGGGCATATTGACGTCATCTTGCTGGCGGTGAACTTTATTTTCTGTAACGCTAAGTGGATTAAAAACAGGTACGATGTACCGTGGATCAACTGCGTTTTCTAGGATAATATAAAATATTATAGATGGATTTTTTAATTTTAGATGATGATTGGGTGATCTATAAATGAATAACCAAATGGCTATTTTCTCTTTTTTTTCAGAAAAAAAAGACTTTAAACGCATGGCTAACTCTATCGTAGGGTGGTTCGCATTGTTTTTATTCTCTCTTCTCGGTCTCGTATCTACCAATACGCTGGCCTCTAGTGATATCACGAATACGCAACCGACAACTTACCAATGGGATGTGCTGGCCGTGGGGAGTCAGGTGTATATAGACCGGAATTTCACCTATACCGTGGTTCCTTCTGGCTTTCAAAACCTGTCTTACCTGCGTACGGCCAATAGTGACAAAAGTGCAACGGATAAAGCGGTGAGTTTTGAGGTGAGCGAGGCCGTGACCGTTTATGTGGCTTACGATGACAGAAACGCAGAAATCCCAGAATGGTTGCAGAGTTGGACACGTACGGAAACCGTGTTGTTGAATTCGGATGTCGGTGCGAATTTGCGTTTATATAGCAGTGATTACATGGCGGGTACGGTGACCTTGGGTAGTAACGAAGCCGACAAAAATAGCATGTATACGGTGATCGTCAGAGCGAAAAGCAGATTGCCAGAAGTGGTTTCTATTCGCACAAATGCTGATGACGCTACAACAATCAAAGTCGTATTCAGCGAAGCGGTGACGGCCGACAGTGCAGAAAACTCGTCAAACTACAGTTTTACGCCTGAAATCCCGGTATCAAGCGCCCAGTTGAGTGCCGATGGCACGATGGTGACGTTATTAATAACGGGTGAGTTAAGTGAAGGCGATTATACCTTAACAGCCAGTAATATTGAGGATAAGGCGGCCAATATCATCGCGGCTGATAGCCAGACTAACTTTACCTATACCTCTGCTCTGGTCATCGATAATGTGCAACAGGAAACGTATCAGCAGGGTATATTGAGAGTAGACAGTAAAGTGTACATCGACCGGGATTTCATCTATACCACTATTCCTGAGCGCTTTCAAAACCTGAAATACTTGCGTACTGCTAACAATGACAAAATGGGGGCCGCTGAGGGTTTTTTGAGCTTTGACGTAAACCAGGCTGTGACCGTTTACGTGGCTTATGACGAAAGATACCCGCAGCAACCCGAATGGTTACAGGATTGGATGAAGACAGAAGAAATACTGAAAACGACGGATGTGGATTCTAATCCTGCTGGTGTAAATTTAGCTTTATATTCCAAAGAGTATGAGGCCGGTACGGTCACTTTGGGCGGTAACGAAGCCGAGAACGAAGACGACAATAGCATGTATACGGTGATCATCAGTTCCCAAAAAGATGATATTTTACTACCAAAAGTGATTGCGGTTAGTGCAGACAGCGACAATAACAAAGAAGTCAAGGTCGAGTTTAGCGAAGTCATTACGGTCGAGAGCGCAGAAGACCCATCTAATTACAGTATCTCACCGGATGCTTCCGTATTAACCGCTGAACTGGATATCAATGACACTATTATTGTTAAGTTAACAACCGAGGCGTTAAGTGAGGGTGTTGATTATGTTTTAACGGTAAACAATATAGAGGATACCGCTGCTAATACCATTACGCCGAACAGTCAAATCAACTTTACTCTAGAGTCTGGTGACAGCACGGGAGGAACGCCGGACGAGCCGGATACGGGTGGAGGAGCGTCAGATTCGTCTGATACGCCGGATAATACCGATACCCCCAACAATGGAGAGGAAGGCGGTGGTGGTGGCGGTGGCGGCACTATGGGTTGGTTAGGAATGTTATTATTGACTTTCGGTGTATTAAAAGTAGGCTATCGTCGCTACAGAAAAAACCGAGTCAATGAAGGTGTGATTTTCTAGCGGCAGTTGACCGTACCAAAAAAGGTTACAGAGATTCAGAGGGCGGGGGGAAATGGATCATTTTCCCGCTCTCTGAATGGTTTTTCAGAGTCCAATCTTTAATTAATTTGAACTGTCTTGAAGGCGGTAAATTCAAAAAGTAGGGGTGTCGAAAATCTTGCTTAAGGAATGGGCACGTAATAACTTCCCGTTTTGGGGCTCAAATTTAGCTTGTATTTGTTCGTTCTGATTGAGCACAAGCGCAGGAATAGTCGCTCTTATTTCGAGGTTTTGAGATTGAAGAACGGGCAAAGACGAGTTGAAGATGAGATTCCAAAACGGGAAGTTATTGCGTACCCATTCCTAAGATAGACACCTAATAATTTCCTTGTATGGTTCCCAGTTTGTATTCGTTCTGATTGCCTAATTAGGGATATACAAAAGGTGGTCTCCCGCAGCTTCTTCTCACCCTCCTTATTTTTAATCAACTTCAGGTCTGTATTTAAAACGGGTTGCCTGAGAGTCACAATCATAAGTTGGTTCGTTTATTTTTGGATAGCCTCCCAGGTACAAAGATTGTAAAGCAAAATAAATTTGATAATGACGACAACAAAATTAATAAAACCGGCTCTTCTTATTGCATATTTGGCAAAAAGCTACGATGTTTATTTTGATCGCCTCATTAATTTGGGGGGCCTATGGGGCGTAGTGCTCTATTTGGTTTTATTTTCTGTATTATGTGTGTGCCTCTTTGCCGCATCGAATATTAAAAATGATATTGTTCGCTATTTATATGCGTTCGTATTTTTTTTATCATCGGTTTTTATCGAGTCTTATTCAAAAATAACGAATGATTTTCTGACCTATGATTCCTTTATTTCTATTCTGAGTGTACGAGAGTCTATTGGCGATGTATTACACCAATATGGCGAACCGGTCATATCCACAGTCTTATTCAGCTTGATATTAATGCTGGGCGTTGCGCTGAGACCGGTTCGGCAGTTTCAGGTTTTGCAAACGGTTTGCATTGTCACCCCCATTATCGGTATTTTATTATTGACCGTGATTCTATTTTTTAGGGGAGGGGAGGGCGCGAAGGGGCTACCCGCCATGTTTACGCCACTCTCTTATTTGAACCTTTATCTATATGATACGACAGGTCATGTAAAAAAAAGGCAAGCAGTTAATCTGGCACGAGCGCGCGAAAAGGTACCCTATGACATTGTGTTGATCGTTGACGAGAGTATATCTGCTAATTATCTCGATATTAATTCAGTTAACGGTGTAAATACGAGTTTGAAAAAAAAATATGATGCAGTGGATATTTATAATTATGGATACGCTGCGGCTATCACTAATTGCAGTGCCGGAGTCAATTATACGTTTCGTCATGGTGGTTCACGAAATAATTACATGGAGATCAATGCGACAAAGCCTTCAGTATGGTCCTATGCCAAGAATGCGGGTTTGCGTACCGTGTATATTGATGCCCAGAGAACGAGGGGAAGACTGCAAAATAAAATGACGGAGAGCGAACGAAGCAGGATAGAGCAGTTTGTGCAATTTGATGACGTACCGGTTCGTCAGCGAGATATGGCGATTGCAAATACGTTGGTTGAACTATTTAACAACGATACGCAAGAATTTATAATGGTGAATAAAGTCGGTGCACATTTTCCAGTACATGATAAATATCCTGACGACTTTTTAAAGTATCAGCCTGCCTTAAAAAGAGGTGATTTTCTTAACATCAGTGATACGAGCAGCAGAGAAGGCTTTGACGGTGATGAAAAGGCATGGGTATTGTATAGAAATTCATATAAAAACACGCTGTTATGGAATGTGGGCGCATTTTTTACCAGACTATTCGAAAGGGCGAAATTAGACAATGTCGTCATGATATATACCTCCGATCATGGCCAGGATCTTCACGAGCGAGGAAACCCAGGGAAAAATACGCATTGTGGACGTAACCCCAATATAGAAGAAGGCTTAGTGCCTTTAGTTGTTATCAAAAGCCGCAGCTATGATATGCTGAATCTACCTGCTTTTCTGGAAGAAAACAAAAATAAATCGAGTCATTACAATATATTTCCAACTTTGCTGTTGTTCATGTTGTATGATCCTGACGAAGTGAACGCCGTTTATGGTCGATCACTTAACATGCCAACAGAGGATCCCTTTACATTTAATATAAGATTTAATGCTCCCCTCGGGATCAAGCCCATTTGGAAATATATCGACTTGAATCAAATTGTGGAGCCTATTTCTGAAAATCATAACTAGAGAAAAATGAAGCCTGGAAGTTAGATTTTGTCATTATCGGTCATTCATATATGAATTTAGCCCTTATTGGTTATACAGGCGCAAGTCTTGC
Organism: uncultured Chromatiaceae bacterium; assembly: GCA_964421045.1. Classification (GTDB taxonomy): domain Bacteria; phylum Pseudomonadota; class Gammaproteobacteria; order JAADHS01; family JAADHS01; genus JAADHS01. Next base: position 15,644 of record CAYQVF010000048.1, on the reverse strand, counting down.
CTACGGCTTGTTTGCATTGCTGCTGCTCGTGAGCTGGCGAAAAACGATGCAAGGGGGGTTGTTAACGATAGCCTTGCTTGTCAGCGCACTTTGGGCGGGGGTTGCAGCGCAAGTTGCTTACCAGGAAGATTTACAATCCATTGTTTATCAACTGCTGGAAGTGCTCCATTATGCGGCCTGGTTTTTATTTCTCTTGAAGCTTTTTGAGCAAGGTTCACAAAAATTAGTCGAGATCCATCCGTTACTGAACACGGCTCAATATGCTCTTCTGGCTTATATTTTACTGATGCTGGTTGTGTTTTTGACCAATATTGAACACCTCGTCGGTTTCGATGATGAGTCAACCACTTCGATGGCATTTACCTTATTGTTGTTTTTGCCCATATCGGGCCTGGTTTTGATTGAGCAACTCATTCGAAATGTAGACAAACAACAGCGTTGGGCCAGTAAATTTCTCTTTTTTGGTATTGGTAGTATTTTTATTTACGATTTTTTTCTTTATTCGCATGCCATTATGTTTAATGGTTTGGACCCCTATCTTTGGCAGGTTCGAGGTTATGTCAGTATCGTCGCTGTGCCTTTAATTGCAATTTCTATTGCACGTAATCAGGGCTGGTCTCCTGAAGTTTATGTTTCTCGCGATGTGGTTTTACATTCCACAACCATAGTGGGCGTTGGCTTTTACCTGATTTTGATGTCACTCGCCGGTTTTTATATCAATGAATATGGCGGGTCCTGGGGGGCTTTTTTTCAAATCATATTTTTGTCTTTGTCCCTGTTGTTATTGACTGTCGTAGTGTTTTCTCGTCAGCTTAGAGCTAAATACCGGGTTTTTCTTGGCAAGCATTTTTATAAAAATAAATATGATTATCGTTTCGAGTGGTTGCGCTTGACACAGGGTTTGTCCTCTGGTGAGCAGACGCAAGGGCGGTTTGAATTTGCAATCAACGCACTTGCTGCCATTGTGAATTGTCGTTCAGGTGGTTTATGGGTGTCTGAGCATACGGAGAGCCTTCGTAATATTTCAGCTTGGTCTACCGCTTTAATAGATCAAGACCTCCCTCGAGAGTGCGCTATGATTCGTCTTTTAAAAGAAAAGGCGTATGTTGTGAACATTCACGATGTTGCTCATCACTCGCCGGAATATGAAGGTCTGGAGTTACCGGGTTGGTTAAATAAGCTGGATGATCCCTGGTTAATTGTTCCTTTATTTGCTAGTTCAACGTTTATGGGTTTCATTGTTTTGTCGAAGCCATTAATCAAAAGAGAAATTAATTGGGAAGATCGAGATTTATTGAAGGTTGCAGCAAAACAGATTGCTAATTATATTGAAATACAGTTGGCTTCTGATGCATTAGGCGAAGCCAAACAGTTTGAAGCATTTAATCGTTTGTCGGCATTTATGGTGCATGACCTTAAAAATATATCGTCTGAATTACGTCTTCTCTGGAAAAATGGTGAGCGGTATCGTGATGATCTCGAATTTATTGAGGATGCGTTTGAAACAATCCATCATGCGGCTAATGAGATTGACCGAGTTGTTAAACAATTAAAAGGGCGGCATGCTGAATCGGGCGTAAAGCAAGTTATTGATTTAGTTGATGTCGTACATTCCGTTATAGATAAAGCAAAAGCGCGGCCTCAAGTCGTATCACAGACTCTCCAGCCAGGTGTTTATCGTGTTGAATGTGAGTTGGCGCGCTTGGTGGTCGTCTTGAAACATCTTGTTGATAATGCCCAGGAAGCCACAAATAAAGAAGGCCTTGTTCAAATCATGCTCTCTCGAGAAGGGGATGATAATATACTCATGATAAAAGACAATGGAGCGGGTATGAGTGCAGATTTTATTCGCGAGCGTTTATTTAAACCCTTTGATACAACTAAAGGGAATGCCGGTATGGGAATTGGTATGTATGAAAGTAGAGATTTTGTACGTGGATTGCACGGTGATATTTCAGTGGTAAGCGAAGAGGGTATCGGTACAAAAATGATGGTACGGCTTCCCAGTTATTCATCATCGACATCATAAAGATGGTTAACAATCCAAAGAATAAACTCCTCATCGTAGAGGATAACCCCGGTGTACGTAAACAGTTAAAATGGGCCTTAAATGATTATGATTTGCTCTTTGCTGAAAATCGCACCGAGGCGATTGAGCAAATTGAAACACATTCGCCTGGTGTCGTGACGTTGGATTTAGGGTTGCCTCCAGATCCGACCAATGCCTCTGAAGGGCTCGCAGCTCTGGAGCAAATACTGGCGATTAATCCGCAGACAAAGGTGATCGTCGTCACCGGAAATGATGACAGGGCTAATGCCCTGCAAGCCATTTCATTGGGCGCATACGATTTTTACGAAAAGCCTATTGATGTTGATGTGCTTAATCTGATTGTGACCCGGTCTTTTAGGCTTTTTAAATTAGAAGCAGAAAATAAAGCCCTTTCGGAAAAACAACAAAGCCCTGGTTTGACAGGTATTGTTGGCGCAAGTCAGCAAATCCAGGCCGCTTGTCGTATGGTGGAAAAAGTCGCCCCAACGTTGGCAACCACCTTGGTTGTTGGTGAAAGTGGTACAGGTAAAGAGTTGTTTGCCAGAGCTTTACATCATTTAAGTTCTCGTCGAGACAAACCTTTTGTGGCGCTTAATTGTGCTGCGATACCTGAAAACCTTCTTGAAAGTGAGTTATTTGGTTATGAAAAAGGGGCTTTTACCGGAGCCACAAAACAGAACAAAGGTAAAATAGAGCAGGCTCATGGCGGAAGTTTATTTTTGGATGAAATTGGTGATATGCCGGTTTCACTCCAAGCTAAAATGCTCCGATTTCTTCAAGAACGTTGTATCGACCGGTTGGGTGGTCAAGCTCCAATTCCGGTTGATGTGCGAATTATCTGTGCAACGCATCAAAATCTTGAGCAATCAATTGAAACACAACGCTTTCGCCAGGACTTATACTTTAGAATTAGTGAGATTGATATTGAAATTCCGCCTTTACGCGACCGGCATGGCGATAAAGTTTTATTAGCCCAGTTTTTTTTGGAAAAATTTAGTAAAAAAAATGCCAAGCATTTTCGGGGCTATACGGTCAGTGCATTAAAAAAAATAGATCATTATGCCTGGCCTGGTAATGTGCGTGAATTGGAAAATAAAGTGGGTCGAGCGGTTATTTTAGCCGAGGGGCAGACCATTGACGTTGCGGACTTGGGTTTTTTTAGTGATGATACTGCAACAACAGAAGAGTCGTTATCGCTCACGTTGCGTCAAGCCAGAGAAGCGGCAGAGCTGGCGGTGATTCAGCGCGTATTAACAATGCATAACTATAATGTGTCTCAGGCCGCTGAAACATTGGGTGTGAGTCGTCCACAACTATACAACCTTATGAAAAAACTGGGAATTAACCATGGCTGATGAGATGACAGCAAAGCCTCAATTAAGCAACGGTTCATTTTATACGATACACCTTCATCGCTGGCTGCCCTTGTTGGCTGTATTTTTCTTTATCGGCTATTTTTATAGCGATACTTTTCTTTACCTGTTCAGGCAGTGGAGTCAGTATCAGGTGGGTGGGTACGACCATGGTTTTTTGGTTGTCTTGATTTCGCTCTATTTGCTCTACGACAAGCGTCGACAACTGTTTTCGGTTTCTCTCAAGGGAAGCTATGTGGGTTTGTTATTTGTTTTAGCTACAAGTTTGCTGTGGACGATCGGGAGCGTTAGTGACGTGCTGGTGGTGCAGGCATGCAGTTTGTTATTGATCCTGCTCGCTGTGGTTTGGGCCGTCTGTGGTTTTGCTTGCCTGCGCGTGGTTGCTTTTCCCATACTTTATCTTGTTTTTGCTGTGCCTATGTGGTCTTTTTTATCGCCACCGTTACAGGTGTTAGTGGCGGATGTGGTTTACCCTGCTTTACGATGGTTGGATATTCCCGCATTACGCGATCAACATATTATTATTTTACCTGCAGGTGAGTTTTTGATCGAAGAAACCTGTAGCGGGCTACGCTATCTCTTGGCCGCGCTTAATTTAAGCGTGCTTTACGCGTACTTGAATTACACTCGTTTTAGCGCTCGGTTATTAGTGGTTGTTATTGCCGCAGGAACCGCGATTATAGCCAATATAATCAGAGTTTTTATTATTATATATGTGGGTTATGCCACGGAGATGCAGCACCCGCTGGTGCACGATCATCTTAACTTTGGCTGGATTTTGTTTGGTATCCTTATTTTTTTATTGTTGATTATCGATATTTGGTGGCATAGAAAACGAGCTAAATCCATCGATTCAAACGCTGTGCAAAAAGAAAACAAAACTTTAGAAAAAAAAGGCGTCGATCGTACGGAACAGCCTGATTTCCGCATGAGCATGCTCATTTCTGGCATCGTTGTGCTTTTTTCTGCTATGGGTCCTGTCTTGTCTTATCAGGCTCATAAAAATAGTACTGAAATCGAGAGTTCAAAGGTGAATGTCGAGTTACCTGTTGTCAACAATGATTGGTTGCCAGGTGCATTGGGTGGCGATGATTGGAAACCCCGCTTTCAAGGTGCAGTTGAAACGCTGGGCGACTATCAAAAGGCAGGGCAGGTGCTGCGTTTATATGTCGGCTATTATCCCTTTCAGGGGCAAGACAAAGAAATGATTAATGAGGACAATTCTCTGGGAGATGGCCAATCCTGGTTTCCCGTTTATGCTCAAGCACAACCCGTTTTGACTGAGAAGAATGATTTTTTGGAGCAGATCGTGAAAAGTAGTCAAGGCATACGGCGTTTAGTATGGTATCGCTATTACATTGGTGGGCATTTAACCACAAACCCCTATATCGCCAAGCTATTTCAGGTGTGGGGCGTTTTCAGTGGAAATAGGCAGGCGGCAGTCATTGTTATGGGTACGCCGATTATGGATAATAACATTGAAAGATCAAGAGCAACGCTGGTCGCGTTTGCAAAAGCGGTGCAATGGGACGATGTGGCGAAAAATCAACTCAAGGAATGAGGTTCAGCATGGAGATACGATCCATCAACGGTAAAAAGCTAATGCGACGGTTACATGTCGGTTTGTTATTGGTTGCCATGGGATGTAGCGATCCTCTTGAAGAGGCTCAGGGGCTAACGACAAAAGCCCAGCAGTATATACAAGGTGGTGAGATACGCGCTGCTTCTATTGAATTAAAAAATGCGTTACAACTTAACCCTGATAATGTGGATGCAAGATTTTTATTAGCGAAAGTGAATCTTGATCTGGGTCACCCAGAGGCCGCAGAAAAAGAACTGAACCGGGCCATCAGTTTAGGTTTGAGTGAAGAAAGTTCGGTCATTCTGCTTGCGGAATCGCTATTGCAACAAGGCGCATATCAACGGTTGATTGACGAGTTTAGTCTCGAATCTGTAGAGGATAAAGAAACGCACGCCAATCTCTTGGCAATAAGAGCGATGGCCTATTCGGGGTTAGGGCAAATTGAAAAAGCAAATCAATCACTCCGCGATGCTGTCGCGATTTTTCAAGATGCGCGTTGGGTGATGCTGGCGAGAACAAAACAGTTGATTGCTATTGGCGATATGGAAGCGGCTGATGAAGTTCTACAGAGGGGGTTAACTCTTTTTCCTACTGCTCAGGACTTTTGGTTGACTCAGGCCGTCATAGCAGAAAACAAAAAAAATGTGGCGGGCGTCGAGCGTGCGCTGAAAAAAGTAATAGCGCTGGATTCTGCGCATACCATGAGCGCCTATGGCTGGCAGGCACGTATTGGACAGGTGAAAATGGCGCTTTCTCAAGATGATTTGAAAAAAGCCCAAAAATTACTGGATCCTTTAGCTAAGCAAAATAAAAAGCACCCTGAAGTGAATTATTTAGCCGGATTCATTGCTTTTCAAGAGCACGATTATGAGCGTGCAGAAATGAAATTACTTCAGGTTTTAAAGGTGGTTCCTGATCACGCACCTAGTATTTTTTTACTGGGTTCCATTCATTATAAAAATATGAATTTTGAGCAAGCGCTTCATTATTTGTCAGGCTATGTGGCGACCGAGCCGGGGGATATTAAAGCGCGGAAACTATTGGGGCAGACCTACTTGGCTTTAGGTTTGCCAAAAAAAGCAGAAGCGATACTGAAAAGTGATGTTAGTGATTTACTGGATCCGGAGGTGATTGCACTGATTGGTTTGTCGGAACTGCAGGGTGGAGATAACAATAAAGGGATTGAAAGCCTGAAAAAGGCACGGCAAGCGGCTCCGGAGAGTGTGAACCTGAAAATCACTTTGGCACGAGCCTACATCTCAAATGGACAAACAAATGCGGCGATACGTGAGCTTGATACATTAATGGATCATCCCGAATTCGGCAAGAGCGCAGAAATGTTACAAGTGCTGGCTCATTTGCGGGCGGCTGATATTGACAAAGCGGCGATATTAGCAACGGCTTTAAAAGAAAAAAGACCGGAAGACGCAGCGATCAGCGCAATGTTGGCCCGAGTCTATCAGGCTCGTGATGATGTAGAAAACAGTCGTCGTTATTTGCAAGAGGCGATTGCACTCAAACCCGATTATGCCTCCGCTATTATGGCGCTGGCACAGCTTGAGGAGAGGCAAGACAACTTGGCTGTAGCCCGACAATATTATAAACAAGTTGTCGAGTTGCTGGGTACGGCACCCGCAATGTACGCTCTGGCAAGACTATCAGAAAAATCAGGAAATGTGTCGGCGACAGGAGAGTGGCTGGAAAAAACAGCAAGCGCGGCTCCTGATGAGCTTTTGCCTCAGGTCACATTGGCCGAATACTATATAACTCAAAATAAAATTGAGAAAGCAGAGGGCATTGTTCGAGAATTGCTAAAAAGTCATGCTCAACATCCTTCAACCTTATCTCTACAGGGGCGAATACATATAATAAAAAAACAATATAATCAAGCCTTAACGCCGCTTCAAGCTTTAGTGAAGGCGGTACCAAACAAATCCACGGGGCACCGCCTTTTAGGAGAAGCCTGGTTGGCTTTGAAAGAATACGAACAAGCCAGCGTCTCATTTGAACGGGTTATCAAGATCGAACCGAATAACTTGATTGCGCTTAATAACCTGGCTTGGCACTATGATCGTGTTGGCGATGAAAGAGCGCTTGAATATGCTGAAAAGGCATATCAATTAAGTAATAATAACCCTGGCGTTCAAGATACCCTGGGTTGGATTTTGGTTAAAAATGGCGATATAGAGCGGGGTTATGCGCTGCTGAAGAAAGCGTCTGCCGCTTTGCCCAATATTGCCAGTGTTCAATACCACTTTGCAGCAGCAAAAATCAAAAGGGGCGAGAAGGCTGAGGGTGAAGCGATGCTTAGAACGCTGCTGGCTTCAAAAGAAAAGTTTGAGGACAGGCACCTTGCTCAACAACTCCTTGATGGCAGTTTGTGAAGAGAGGCCGTGTTATATTTTTTAGACAATGGGCAGCTGAGTTGAGGTCGATGTCTTAATAATTTAACAGTCGATCTTTAGAGGTCTCAGTTTTTAATCTGAATTGCTATAATTATCAAAAGGATAAGATAGTTGGCGTAAAAAATGCTTTTAACTCTATAGTTGGAGACAGTTATAGAGCAAGAGCTTCTATATTACTTACAGTTAATTGTTTAGAAGGATGTACGTAATGAAATTATTAAAAATAATCGCGTTTTCAGCATTGTTCGCCATGAGCAGTATGGCATTTGCAGCGCCGATAAGTGGAACCATTGGTTTTTCTGGTGACAACTCAATCGTGACGGGTGCTGACTACAGTGACGTAACGGAACTGGCATTTACTGATGTTATAGTCGGTGCGGGCGCTACGGGGGATTTTTCCGGGCTTACACTAGGGACAGCTGCAACGTTTACCAATTTGGTTATCGATCCTTTTGCGCCTCAAGGTTTATGGGCAGTGGGTGGTTTCTCTTTTGATATAGGCACGCTGAGCGTTGATTTTAGAAACGCAGATACTATATCACTCTCTGGTCTTGGAAGCATCTCGGGTGCGGGTTTTGATACGACAGAAGGTCGGTGGACGCTCTCTGCTAATGAGCTTACTTTTTCAGCCTTTACCGTAGCTTCTTCTGTTCCAGCGCCTGGATTGTTAGCCTTAGTTGGCTTGGGTCTGGTTGGCGTGGCAGCAAGCCGTCGCTTGAAAAAGGCGTAGCAATAACACGATCTACGATCAGTTTACTTCGTAGATAAAACGGAGACTCTGTGGAAGTGATTCCCAGAGTCTTTTTTTTTGCTTTCTTTCATGAGTCTAGAGATTCTTTTACCCTTCCATTCTAGCCAATGAATAGTTCCCATTTGTTTAGAACCTATGCATAATATAATGTTAGCGGTGTAAGCTCTATAACGTCCCAATTTTGGTTCTAAGCAAAAAATGCAAGAAACGATTATACAAATTTTTTCCTATTCTCGAGGTATGTGGCGATTTCGCTGGCAAGGACTCTTTGTCGCCTGGTTAATTTGCTTGCTTGCTTGGGCTTTGGTTTTATCTCTCCCTAATAAATATAAAGCGTCGGCACGAGTGCAAATTGATACGGCATCGGTGCTTAAACCGCTATTAAAAGGCTTAACTGCGGATAGTGGTGCTCTGAATAAAGTCAACATGATTACGCGAGTGATGTTGAGTCGGCCCAGCCTGGAAAAAATCGCAAGAGAGGCGGATCTAGACCACGAAGTAAAAAATGAGAAGGAAATGGAGTTGCTGTTGCTTGAACTCGTTAAAAGAATTTCCATTACTCAGCCATTCCAGAGAAGCTCCAGAGAGGCAATTATCTATCTCGATATCAAGTATACCGATAATGACCCTGTGGTGGCGCATAAAGTGGTTCAGATGCTGCTCAATACTCTTGTTGAGGATACGCTGGGGGAAAATCGAATTGATACCACGCAGGCACAGACCTTTCTTATGGAGCAAATAGAAAGCTATGAGCAGCAGCTTAAGACCTCAGAAGAACGATTGGCGGAGTTCAAAAAAAAGAACATGGGTCTGCTGCCGGGGCAGGGTGGAGATTATTATGCGCGGATGCAAGAAGCGTTGGATGATTTAGTCGAAATTCGTGTCGAATATGGGCTGGCAGTGGATCGTTTTGAGACACTTAAAAAGCAGCTAGAGGGTGAAGTACTGATCATAGGGGATGATCCTCGTATTTTAGCAATAGATGATCAAATTTCTGACTATGAGCAAAAACGTGATGAGCTCCTGTTGTTATTTACCGAGCAGCATCCCGATGTGCAAGGGATGGAACGCAATATCACGCAACTTGAAAAAAAACGGGCAAAGGTACTGAAGGAGCAAAAAACATTAAGTGCATTAAGACGTAATGCCAAGGCAGATGATCAGGCCAGCTTGAAGATGAACCCTGTTTATGAAAAGGTAAAAATTTCATTACATAAAGCCGGAGTTCAGGTACAAAGTTATTTAAGCAAACTGGCGACAATAGAGCAAAAAGTTGAAAAATTGCAACAAATGGTGGACACGGTACCCGAGGTTGAGGCTCGTTTAACAGACCTTAATCGCAACTACGAGGTGATTCAAAAACAATATTTGGCGCTGCTTGAGCGTTTAGAGTCCGCACAGCTATCTGAAAATGTGAGATCGAGTAATTTTGATATTAAATTTCAGGTGATTGAACCCCCCGTTGTTCCCGTTATTCCGGCGGGTCCTCACCGTTTATTATTTTTGCTCGGTGCAACAGGGGCCGGTGTTGTTTCTGGGCTAGGTCTGATGTACTTATTACATCTAATTTTTCCCGTTTTTATTGTGACTCGAGAGTTAAAAGAGGAGCTGGGTTTTCCTGTTTTAGGTCGAGTCAGTATGGTTTTTTCAACAGAACAGCTCACCAAACGGCATATTGGTTATTATCTATATGGCGCGGCATCACTCTCTATTGTCGTTGTATTTTTAGTGCTGGTTATTTATCGAGAATCTGCTGTCGATTTAAGCCAGCGCTTGCTCAGTACCTATGATATTTTTGATCCCAGCAGTAGATTGTAGGTTGTATAAATATACCCATGGCATTATGGTTGTAGGTGTTAGCGCGTATAGTAGCTGTGCGTGAAAACACCAACAACATAACGCCATGGTTATAGATCGCACGTTCCTTAAAACGTCATACTAAGCGCTATGGCAATTAGGTTTCGACTGTAAGCAAAGGCGCTGATGTTTGAATTTTGATCCAGATATGAATAGGTTAATGTGGTGTCTATTTTTCGTGAAAGACGATGACTTATGATTGAACTGAATTCGTATCTTTCATCTTTTCGACGTCGCCCAAACTTCTGCTGAATCCATTCGGTGCTAACCGTTACGCTGGAGCGAGGGTTCAGCGTTAAAGTCACAGTAGGGGACAGGCGGTAGTTATCTTCGGTTTGTCGATTCTGTACATTTTCGCGCCTCGCCAGACTCAACAACAGCTTTCCAACTAACTTTCGACGATTAAATTCCAATTCTCCCGTGAGCTCTTTATTTAATACCGCGTTGAAATTAGTTGACGGAATCATCTCGTTATCGAAGACTCTATCATTACGTTGAATTGAATTACTCGTAGTAATTTCTTCAATATAGGTTAAATCGAAGTTCATTTTTCTCCCGTTATGGGCCATAAGTAATTGATATGTTGAGCCATAATAGCGTTGACCCGCTGTGATTTCGATTGTGGAGCGGGTTGAAGGTGACCAGCTAATGCCTATTCCCCATTCTCTACCGCCTGTCTGGGTTCCGTCTATTACAGGAACATCATAATTATTTGACTCATAGCCTGCTTTTAATATGAGTCTGGCATTGTTGAGGCGTGCAAGTGGTGTAAAGGAGTCCAGGGCATCAAGCGGGGTACGGGAGTCGAATACAAATCGTTGTAGCTGAGTTGAGGTTGTATTGAGATTATCTCTTTCTTCAGTCCGGTATTGGTAGAGCAGGTTCCATTGCCAGCGGATAAACCGAGTTCCACTAGAGAGTCGCGCCTCCAGCTCCTGGTTTTGGCTGTCACTGAGTATTGTATGATTATCGTCGTTATCGTAATGATTGTTGTTGTTGTTGTTATTATTATCGTTGTTGTTAAAATCGGTGGTGGCGTGAATGTAGCTGATTC
>CAYQVF010000048.1:0-4472 GCA_964421045.1 uncultured Chromatiaceae bacterium | reverse complement strand
TTGTTATTATTATCGTTGTTGTTAAAATCGGTGGTGGCGTGAATGTAGCTGATTCGACTCTCTGCAAAGGTATTAAATCGATGAATGAGATAGGGGTTAATCACATAATTAACGACATCCGTGGTATTCGATAAAGGAGCAAGATTCAGGCTATCTCTAATACCTCGGGTAGAAGTGTTTCTTTGTGAAAAGTTGCCGGACAAATTGACGAAAAATTTTTGACTAACAATTTCCGCTCTTGCTGATGTTTGCACTTGATGTTTTGTATTATTCGCGTCGCTATTTTTCAAAAATGCGGTGTTTTGCATTCTGTAGTTAAGTGATAAATTTAAACGTTTACCAATACGGGCTAAGTTCAGAGCAGGGTTGACCTCGACTATAAAATCGGACTCTTTTTGTACGGCGGGATTTAAAAATAGATTATTTGTATAAGCAAGTGACGTTGTTATACTAGGCGTAACGGTCAGGTTAGCAGTATAGGCAGGGATAGGTAAAATTGTAAAAATTAGTAATAGCGTCCTGAATGTCATAAGTAAAGCTACATTTTTTGTTATTCGGCTGTAATGACTCAATTTGCCGATCCTGCATTTACATTTAGTGGCACGATACCCGTGGCGTTTGAGATTTAGGTGTTAGTGTGCGTTCAATTCATTTCATGGCCAGGCTTTGCCGCGTGCCTCAGCTTTGTTTCCTGAGTGCCTTTATGCTCGGCTCTTTGGGTGCTCTCTCCTGCATCCATACCATTCGTGCTTACGACATCCCTATAGGCAAGGGAAAATGACGAGCAATAGCCCGCTATTGCGAGGAATGTTAACGCTGCCATGGAATGAAAAGGACGTGCACAATGACCTAAGGGGGCTGTAAATAAATCACGATACATTCTGCTGGTCTGCCCTTTCGTCTTCTAAGTTACAAAAAGGGTTAAATACTAAAGAGTATGCGCCTCTTTTTGTGCCTTGAATTCAAAAGGCGATCCGGTGCAAAATGTAAAGTGATTTCTTTACAGACCCTAAATCTCAATTGCCACGAGAATATCATACCTTATGGCGATAGGTTAACAAAGGGCAATATCGGGTAACCTAAACGCTTTTGAGTCTAATTTTTATACAATAGTAGAGTATATTCTTTATAATAACGGGTTGATCCTGTGGCGCCAAAAAATAGTGGAAAATAATATTGAAAATTAAAGATGTGAAAATTGGCATGGTAGGTCTGGGTTATGTTGGCTTGCCATTAGCGATAGAGTTTGGTAAAAAAATGCAAACGATGGGTTTGGATATCAATCAACAACGCATACAAGAATTGATAGAGGGGATTGATCGTTCTTTAGAATGTGATGCGGATCAACTTAAAGAAGCAAAACAGCTCAGTTATACCACAGACATGAACAATTTGGCTTCATGCAATGTTTATATCATCACGGTACCTACTCCGATAGATCAACATCGCCGCCCTGATTTATCGCCCCTGGTGGGAGCGAGTCGCAGTGTGGGTCGTGTCCTGTCTAAGGGTAATATTGTCATATTTGAATCTACAGTTTATCCCGGTGCGACAGAAGAAGTCTGTGTGCCCATTCTAGAGCAGGTTTCAGGGCTAAAGTTTAATCAAGATTTTTACGCCGGTTATAGCCCGGAAAGAATTAACCCTGGGGATAAAGAACACCGCGTCACCAATATACTTAAGGTGACTTCGGGGTCAACGCCTGAAATTGCAGATTTTGTGGATGAGCTGTATTTAGAGGTGATTACGGCAGGAACGCACAAAGCAAGCAGCATAAAAGTCGCGGAAGCAGCAAAAGTAATCGAAAATACGCAGCGCGATGTTAATATTGCTTTAATCAACGAGCTGGCCCTCATTTTTAATCGTCTTGGTATTGATACGGAAGAGGTATTGCAAGCTGCGGGTAGTAAATGGAATTTTTTACCTTTTCGTCCTGGTTTGGTTGGTGGGCATTGCATCGGTGTTGATCCTTATTATTTAACACATAAAGCTCAGGAAATTGGTTATCACCCTGAGATGATCTTAGCCGGTAGACGCATCAATGATAGTATGGGGGCTTACGTTGCTGAACAAGTTGTCAAGTTGATGACCCAGAAAAAAATCCATGTTGTGGCTGCAAAAATTCTGGTATTAGGGTTGACGTTCAAAGAAAACTGCCCCGATATCCGTAATACACGAGTCATTGATCTCATTCAGGAATTCGAACGCTACAATGCAAATGTCGATGTATACGACCCTTGGGTGGATACGGGGGAGGTACAATCTGAATTTGCTTTGACTCCCGTTACAAAACTGAAAAAGGGGCACTATGATGCGATTATTTTGGCAGTGTCTCATCGTGAATTTATTGAAATGGGTGCCGAAAAAATAAGAGAACTGGGTAACAATAATTGTATTTTATATGATGTGAAATATTTATTTCCTGCGGATCAGGTTGATGCGCGGATTTAAAAAAAAAAGGTTAAGAGTATGAAAGTATTGGTGACAGGCACAGCAGGCTTTATCGGTAGCACACTCGCCATGCGTTTGCTGGCGCGGGGCGATGAAGTTATTGGCATTGATGACCTCAATGACTACTATGATGTTACGCTGAAAGAAGCCCGTTTGGAACGTGTTAAAGCCTATGCAGGTTTTACCGAAGAACGAATCTCAGTAGAAAATAGACCGGCTATAGAAGCGCTTTTTCTTAAACATCAACCGCAACGTGTTGTGCATCTTGCTGCGCAAGCTGGCGTACGTTATTCTTTGGAAAATCCGCATGCTTACATCGATAGCAATATCGTGGGTACGACAAATATACTGGAAGGTTGTCGGCATAATAAAGTTGAACATTTAGTTTATGCATCGAGCAGCTCAGTCTACGGTGCCAATACAAAAATGCCATTTTCAGTGCATGATAATATTGACCACCCTGTGAGTTTGTATGCGGCAAGTAAAAAGGCCAATGAGTTGATGGCGCATACGTATAGCCATCTCTATCATTTACCCACCACCGGATTACGTTTCTTTACCGTTTATGGTCCCTGGGGTCGACCCGATATGGCGCTGTTTATGTTTACCAAAAATATACTCGAAGGCAAGCCCATTGATGTTTTCAATTATGGTAAATGTAAACGAGATTTTACTTATATTGATGATATTGTCGAAGGCGTGATTCGTACCCTAGATAAAGTGGCAGCACCCAATATAAATTGGAGCGGAAATGCGCCTGACCCGGCGACCAGTGCAGCCCCTTATAAAATATATAACATCGGGAACAATCAACCCGTAGAATTATTATATTTTATTGAAGTGATTGAAAAATGTCTGGGTAAAAAAGCGAATAAAAATCTCATGCCGTTACAACCCGGTGATGTGCCGCAAACCTACGCTAATGTGGATGATTTAATCAACGATGTCGGTTTCAAACCCGAAACATCAATTGAAGATGGGATTGTTCGTTTTGTTGAATGGTATCGACAGTATTATAAAGTATAGGGCATTTTGCTCTAATGGCACTTCGACAAATTATTAAACGGTTAAAAGTATTTGGTTTTAAATTTGACCGGTAAGCTGCCGGTAGTCGCGAAATTTGCTTTAACTCAGAAACAAACCGTTACACTTGACACGAGACTGCTTTTGTTATGCTTTTATTATATTGTTTTCGTATAGATCAGCAACAGGGAAGCAGAGATCATAATCATTCCATTCTAAATCACCATTATCGAGTTCAAATTTATTAAACTCGTTTAAATCTAGATATTTCCTAATGAATGGATTTAAAGAACGCGATAAAAATGGGCCAAAATCTATTGTTTGTTCTACCCCATCATTGAAAAATAGCCTGAGCTTATAATTACCGAGATATTCAACTTCCTCTATATTCACAACTTTACCTTCATTAATCACTTGATTTTTCTCTCAATTTTTTCGCATTTTACTTGTCTATGCATGACGAAGTAATCTATCCATTTTTTCACTATTTGACTTGAATACATATTAACAAACCTATTGAAATCACTTAGTACCGCAGGCGGCAATGGTCGTTTCCCTTTAACTTCTCTAATAGTGATTTTTGTCACTTTACCATCTTCAATAATAAACTCAGCTTTTGATTTTCGCCCTTGATGTTTTCCGTGAACAGGTACCGGTTCATGTTCGTTGCTATAAAACAAAATGATAATACCGAAATATTCATAAATTTTAGGCATATCTAATTTGTTTTCTCCACCATTATTTTGTCACCAAGCCTTCTAGGCGACGCTATTTATAAAAAGTATCATTTCTATTGCTTACTTCGGTGCGCAACATCTTAAGTATATATCTTCAACGCCATATTTCCCACGCTCCCGCGTGGGAATGCATATGGATTTCAGTAAAGCCTCTCAAATTACCCTCTGCACGTATTAAAAGTAGGTCGCCATGACAAAAGTAGCATTACTGATCTATTTGGAATAGGTCGTGTTCAGTATGAATTGTCACGCGGGAGTGTG
>CAYQVF010000047.1:0-27374 GCA_964421045.1 uncultured Chromatiaceae bacterium | reverse complement strand
GACGGCATATGAATTCGATAAAGGTATGGTCAGAACGTTATTTTACACTAATTCTTAAGGTGAGTTGAACCCGTTCCAGGAATGAGAACCCTTATTATTAAGTTGACGCTTCTGAAGTGTTGCTGGGTGACTTCGCTGGGTTGATCTCAAAATTCAACAATTCTTGTTGGTTATTTTCGAATTCTCCTTATTCTTTTATCGGTTATTCTTTCTCTTGCAACTCAAGAATAATCTGGATCAGCTCGCTCTTCGAGCGCTTTTTTAATTCTACGCAACTTAGAAGGATAGCCGGTTAAAAATGAAAAGTTATTGCTTTACCGATTCTGCTAAAAGAGATTTCGGCAATGAAAATGAAATTTTTTCTTCGCGACCTCGAAGTTCTTCAACATGCGCGCCAACACTTTTTAACATTGCAATCACTTCTTGCACCAGCACCTCTGGAGCTGAGGCCCCTGCGGTAACCCCTATCCGTTGCTTACCCTTCAACCAGTCTCGGGATATTTCATCAGCACTATCGATAAGATAAGCCTCTATTTTATACTTTTCAGCAATTTCTCTTAAACGATTGGAGTTAGAGCTATTCACTGAGCCTACGACCAAGACTAAATCACAGGTTTTTGCCAAAGCCTTAACCGCATCTTGCCGGTTTTGTGTCGCATAACAAATATCATCTCGGCGTGGTCCGGTAATATTCGGAAAGCGTATTTTTAAAGCCTCTATAATAGTGATGGTGTCGTCAACGGATAAAGTCGTCTGAGTAACAAACGCCAGCGCTGTATTTTGTTGTATATTGAGCTCATCAACCTGGTCTATCGTCTCCACCAGGTAAATCGCCCCCCCTTCCTTGTTTTTACTATATTGACCCAGAGTCCCTTCTACTTCGGGGTGTCCAGCATGCCCGATCAAAATGACACTATGTCCCTGAGAGGCATGTTTTGCGACTTCTAAATGAACTTTAGTCACCAGGGGACAAGTCGCATCAAAAACACGTAAACCTCGCTTTTCTGCTTTTACCCAGGTTTTTTTTGGCACCCCATGCGCACTGAAAATCACGGTCGCGTTATTGGGAATTTCTGATAACTGCTCTACAAATATCGCACCTTTTTCTCTTAAACCATTAACAACAAATTTGTTATGCACCACTTCATGTCGCACGTAAATAGGGGCACCAAACACCTCTATTGCCTGTTCAACTACGGCAATGGCGCGATCTACGCCAGCACAAAAACCCCTTGGGTTAGCTAATAATACGTCCACTTTTCACATCCTTTTTTTGTAACGACTCAGATTGCCCCTGAAACCTGAATCGTTATCTTTTTTTAAGCAGCATTTTCTTTTTTTTCTGCCATAAAAGACTCAATAATCAACATTACAGCACCAATAAAAATGGCGGCATCAGCAATATTAAAAGCGGGCCAATGACAACTCATCCCCGCATCTGCAAACATAAAAAAACAGCTTTCACTTTCATAATAGACATCTAAAAAATCGATAACGTGTCCGTATAAAAATCGGTCTATCACGTTACCAATGGCACCGCCCAGCACCAATGAAAGTGCTATAGATTCCCACTTGGCAACGACTGGTAAACGTGACAACCAAATAAGCAAGGCGATACACACTAAAATCGCTAATATAATAAAAAACCATTTTTGCCAACCCCCGGCATCACTCAAAAAACTAAACGCAGCGCCTTCGTTATAGGCCAAAGTTAAATTGAAAAAAGGCATCAATACAACGGGGTTATACAAAGTCAGCGTACTGTCAGCAAGCACCTTCGTCCACTGATCAAGGACCAATACAATCAAGGTCACCCACAACCAAAACAATCCAGAATGTCGTATCGAGAAAGCATTACGCATAATAACGTTGCTCTCCTTTGCCTGCGACATTATCTACACAGCGACAACACAGATCAGCATAGCGCTCATCGGTACCAACATCGTCACGATGATGCCAGCAACGCGCACATTTTTCATGTTCAGATACCGTAATTTTTAACCAAATTGATTGCTGTTCATCGTAGCTCAACGCGACCGCGCTATTCGGTCGTACTGCGGCAGAATGGATACGGGCATAGGATGTAATCAAAACAAATCTCAATTCATCTTCCAGCAAGGCCAGTACATTATAGATAGAGTCTTCAACATATAAGTCAATTTCGGCGTCCAAGGAAGAGCCAATATCTTTACTGGCACGCAGCTTTTCTAACTCTGGGCCAATCAGTTGCCGTACACGAAGAATAACTTGCCATGAGGCCTCATCTAACCCCGCTGTGGATGCGATGGCCGTCGCTTGAGGAAAATCATACCAGGTTTCGAGAAAGACCGATTCTCCCCGCTGCCCTGGCATATGCCCCCAGAGCTCATCGGCGGTAAAACTAAGAATGGGAGATAACCAGCGCACCATCGCTTCCAGAATATAAAAAATGGCTGTTTGGGTAGAACGACGCGCTTTACAATCTTCTTGTGTGGTATATTGCCGGTCTTTAATTACATCTAAATAAAAACCACCCATATCTACGGCGCAAAAATTATGTAATTTTTGATAAATGTGGTGGAATTCATAAGCATCATAAAATTCGATAATTTCTTGCTGCAACTCTATCGCTCTGTGTACCGCCCAGCGATCTAAGGCCACCATGTCATTGACAGGCACACTATGTTTAGCAGGATCGAAACCCACCAGATTCGCCTGTAAAAATCTCGCGGTATTGCGAATGCGGCGATAGGTATCTGTAGTACGAGTCAAAATTTCATTGGATACGGTCATCTCACCACTATAATCTGTGCCCGCCACCCATAACCTTAAAACATCAGCACCCAATGAATTCACTACTTTTTGGGGTGCCACTACATTGCCTTTTGACTTGGACATTTTTTCGCCCTTAGCGTCAACCGCGAAACCATGTGTTAACACCGCTTTGTAAGGGGCAGTACCGCGCACGGCTATTGAGGTCAATAATGAGGATTGAAACCATCCACGATGTTGATCTGACCCTTCAAGGTATAAATCTGCCGGGCAAGCCAAAGCCTCGCGCTGCTCTAAAACAGCACTATGTGTTATTCCGGAATCAAACCAGACATCCAATATATCATTCGTTTTATTATAATGTTCAGCATCGTCACCAAGCCAATCAACAACCTCTAAATCAAACCAGGCATCAATACCTTCCTGCTCAATTTTATCAGCCACGATGGCAATCAACTTATCGGTATCAGGATGCAACTGCCCCGTTTCCTTATGCACGAACAAAGGAATAGGAACCCCCCAGCTTCGCTGCCTTGAAATACACCAATCGGGTCGACCCGAGACCATACTTTCTATCCGCGCCTGTCCCCAGCCCGGTAACCATTGCACTGATTTTATACTCGCCAGCGCACTGTCACGCAGTTTTTTTTGGTCCATGCTGATAAACCACTGGGGCGTCGCACGAAAAATAATGGGGGTTTTATGCCGCCAACAATGAGGATAACTATGATTCAGGGCCGCACCATGCAATAGTGCGCCTTTTGCTTTTAACACCTCGATGACGCTTTCATTTGCCGCAAAAACATGTTGTCCGGCAAAGAGCGCCGTAGAAGGTAAAAATTTGCCATCATTGCCGACTGGATTATCTATCGCCAAGTGATAACGCTGCCCCACAACATAATCATCTTGCCCATGTCCCGGCGCCGTATGAACCGCTCCGGTACCCGCGCCAATAGTGACATGATCGCCGAGAATAATCGGCACTTCTCTGTCGTAAAACGGGTGTCCCAGCTTCAGTCCTTCTAATGCTTCGCCCTTACAATAGGCGATAACGTGATGCGTCTCGATTCCAGCACGAAACATCACATCTTTTAACAACGCATCAGCAATCAACAAACGTTCACTGCCTGCGCCTGCTCCACATTGCACCACAACGTAGTCAAGGTCGGCATTCAAAGCAACAGCCTGGTTAGCCGGGAGCGTCCAGGGCGTTGTCGTCCAGATCACCACCGACAAAGGCCCTTGGCCATCATGCCCTGGCACATGTTCGACACGGCTTAGCAAAGCAGCTTCATCGAGTATAGGGAAACGAACATCAATAGCGGGAGAAACCTTGTCTTGATATTCAACCTCAGCTTCAGCCAATGCCGAACCACAATCCACACACCAATGCACCGGCTTAAAACCTTGATGTAAATGTCCAGCCTTTATGATACGCGCCAAGGCACGCACGGTATCGGCTTCAAACGAGTGCGCCATCGTTAAATAAGGTTGATCCCAATCACCAAAAATACCCAGCCGTTTAAAGTCTTCTCGCTGACCAGCCACTTGTTTTTCTGCATATTTTCGGCAAGCCGTTCTAAACGTTTTTGCATCAACTTTAACCCCTACTTTGCCTATCTTTTTCTCAACCTGCAATTCGATAGGCAGTCCATGGCAGTCCCAACCCGGAATATAGGGAGCGTCAAAACCACTGAGTGTTTTCGCTTTGACGATAATATCTTTTAAAATTTTGTTAACCGCGTGGCCAATATGAATATTACCATTGGCGTAGGGTGGGCCATCGTGCAAAATAAATTTAGGGCGACCAGCACAGACCGCTCTTATTTTTTGATAGAGCGCTTGATCATGCCACTGCTGCAAACGCTGTGGTTCTCGATTCGCCAGGTTCCCTTTCATAGGAAAAGCAGTTTTAGGTAAATTAAGTGTATCTTTGTAGTTAGACACCGAAGACAATCCTGTTTATTTTAAGTGATATCTGTCAAAAACTGCTGTGCAGCACGACAATCTAAATCAATCTGTTTTTTAAGTGCATCAATGGAAGGAAAACGTGTCTCCCCTCTTATTTTATGTAAAAAATCCACCTGCAAATAGCGGCCATAGATTTCCTGGTCGTAGTCGAATAAATGAACTTCCAGTAAGGTCTCTGTGCCATTAACAGTGGGTCGATTGCCAATATTGGCAACACCATATATCGGCTCGGGAATCAAGCCAAACACAGCAACCACAAAAACACCATTCAAAGCCACGACCGTTCGCTGTAAACGAATATTGGCTGTCGGAAAACCAAGGGTTCGACCCCGTTGATCTCCCTGCACAACACGACCCGAAATACGATAGGGATGGCCTAAAAACTGTTCTGCCACCGCCATTTCACCGTCTTTTAAAGCCTGGCGAATCCGGGTACTGCTGATTCGTACCCCTTCAGCATGGAAACTCGGCATACGTGCAACCTGAAAGCCGGAGCGCTCACCCGCTTTAAGCAAGCTACTAAAATCACCTTGACGCTTGAAGCCAAATCTAAAATCATCACCAACGACGAGATACTGTATCCGTAAACCCTCGATTAATATTCGCTGAATAAAATCATCAGGGCTTAAAGAGGCCAGTTGACGACTGAATCGCAGACACAACACCTGGTCTACAGAAAACCGGCGTAATGCCTGAATTTTTTCCCGGAAGCGACTCAACCGTGCCGGTGCTTTATCGGGAGCAAAAAATTCTTGAGCTTGAGGCTCAAATAACACAACAACCATAGGCAAGTCTAATTCTGCGGCTTTTTCTGCCAACTGCCCCAGCACCGTCTGGTGCCCTAAATGCACACCATCAAAGTTACCAATCGTTGCCACACAACCACGATGCCCATGGGCTAAATTAGCAATGCCACGTATTATTTTCATCTATCATTTATCATCATCGCCGGTGAGTTAACGCTTTAATCTGAGTCGGCCCAACCCCTGAAACCAACAGACCTATTATATAGGCTAATCCGCCCGCAGCAATGGCACCGACTAATTGCACGACACGCTCCCCCCCACTCCAGAGCAACCACACGCTTAAATCACTCTTTATAAATAATAACACGCCTGCCATAATTGAATTTGCGATCACAACCTGAATAATCAAGCGTAACCAACCCGGCTGAGGCACGTACACCCCTGATCGTTTTAATGCCAAATAAAGCATCCCGGCATTAATAAATGAGGATATTGAGGTCGCTATTGCTAAACCAACATGGGGCGCAGTCGCATCCATCCAGACCAACGGCACCACAAACACGATATTCAGCACCATGTTAGCAATCATAGCAATAATAGCGATTCGCACTGGCGTGCGGGTGTCCTGTCTGGCGTAAAACCCGGGAACAAGGACTTTAACAAAAATGAAAGCCATCAGACCAATCGCATAAGCCATCAAACTATAACCGGCCATGACCACATCAAGATCACGAAAGTTACCATAGTGAAACAAGGTGGTTAAAATAGGTTGAGCCAGTAAAAATAAACCGACGGTCGCCGGTGTGCCCACTAACAAAGCCCAGCGCAATGCCCAATCCAAAGTACGACTGAATGCATCTGGAGACGAATTAGCATGTTTTTCAGACAAACTGGGTAAGATCACCGTAGCTAATGCGATTCCTAAAATGCCCAAAGGAAATTCTACCATGCGATCCGCGTAGTAAAGCCAAGAGACACTGCCCGTCACTAAAAAAGAGGCTATTAACGTATCCAGCAATAAATTAATTTGCGCTACAGAGGAACCCAAAATCGCTGGAATCATCAATTTGAGTACCCGTTGCACACCGCTATCACGCCAGCCCCACCGAGGTCGTGATAACAATTTCAGCCGCAGCAAAAAAGGTAACTGAAACAAAAACTGGACAAGGCCCGCTAACAGCACGCCCCACGCCAATGCCACAATAGGCACATCCAATAAGGGCGCTAAACCTAAAGCCGCGCTAATTAAACAAATATTCAGCAATACAGGGGTAAATGCAGGTGCTGCGAATTGACCATAACTATTTAATATGCCGCCAGCGAACGCAACTAAGGAAATAAAAAACAAATAGGGGAACGTGAGTCGCAACATGTCAACGGTAAGCTGGTATTTTTCTGGTTCATCCAAAAACCCTGGGGCAAAGATAGCAACTAATAACGCTGCAGCAAACACGCCTATCAAAGTCACAATGAGCAATATCCCCCCCAATGTCCCCGCTATTTTTGCCGCAAATAGCCGTACCTCTTCATGGGAACGTTGTGTTTTATACTCAGAAAAGACCGGCACAAAGGCTAGGGAAAAAGCGCCTTCAGCAAAAAGGCGACGCATAAAATTGGGAATTTTAAAGGCCACAAAAAAAGCATCGGCATCTGCGCCCGCACCAAAAATTCGTGCAATAACCATATCCCTGACAAAACCAAGGATACGTGACAGTAAAGTCATGCTACTGACCGCTGAAACAGACTTCAGCAACGTCTTCCCGGACATAATCTACGCAACCTACCTATACAAACAAGAACAACAAAATGAAAAAAGCGTATTCTACCGTAAGTTATTCATTATTGCAGAGAGAACTCTTGAAAAAATAGGACAAACCAGTTATATTGCTCTGCTTTATCAGATCGACTGTAGGAGAACGGCTTTGGCCAATTCAGCACAAGCACGAAAACGCGCCCGTCAGGCAATCGGCCGACGCGCACGCAATATGTCTGCGCGCTCATCAATGCGTACTGCCATCAAGAAGCTGCGCACCGCTTTAGATGCTGGAGACAAAGAAACAGCCACTCAGGCATACAAAGAAGCCACACCGGTTATTGATAAAATGGCGGGCAAGGGACTCATTCACAAAAATACGGCCGCACGATACAAAAACCGTTTAAACAAAAGCTTGAGAGCACTCTGACACCACCGCATTTATTACATAAAAAAACCGGCGAGTAGCCGGTTTTTTTATGTGCAAACAGGCAACCTACCGACCCGTCACCACTAGATTATCCCGATGAATCAATTCTGACTCATCCACATAACCCAACATTTTCTCTATTTTATCGCTGGCCTGGCCCATGATCTTACGTGTTTCTTCAGAGTTATAATTAACTAGGCCTCGGGCCACGTCAACTCCAGCCTTATCCACACACACCACCATATCACCTCGCCGGAACTCACCAACAACATCCACAACACCGACGGCCAGCAAACTTCGCCCTTGATTCTCAATAACTGTTTTTGCACCTTTATCGACAATCAGTCGACCCGCCACAGATAGTTGCGTCGCCAACCATTGCTTACGCGCATCCAACGGTACTTTGCCAGGATAAATGAGCGTGCCCTGCACCTCGCCTCGGAATATTTGCTTTAATATATCAGGCTGTGCACCTGAAGCAATCACGGTCACCGTACCCGACCGCGCCGCCCGGTTTGCAGCCCGAATTTTAGTCAGCATGCCACCACGACCCAAACGACCCACCCCCCCGCCCGCGGCCATAACCTCCATAGCCGGGTCTCCTGCTGCGGCTTGCTGAATCAATACTGCGTCGACATGAGAACGAGGATCTTTGTCGTACATGCCAGGCTGATCTGTTAAAATCACCAACAACTCAGCAGCCAGTAAATTAGCAACCATCGCCGCCAGGCTATCATTATCACCAAAACGAATTTCTTCAGTCGCAACCGTATCATTTTCGTTAATGACAGGAACAACATGCAGCGCCAATAATGCCTGCAAAGTGCTTCTTGCATTTAAATATCGCTGACGATCTGATAAATCCTCATGCGTTAACAAGACTTGTGCTGTCCGTAATTGATGCGCCTGAAAAGCCGACTCATAAGCCTGCGCCAATCCTGCCTGCCCCACGGCCGCAACCGCTTGCTGAATATTGAGCGCATGCGGTCTTTCCGACATGCCTAAACGCACCATCCCTTCAGCAACCGCACCAGATGAAACCAGAACCACATCCACATTCAGCTGACGCAACCAGGCCAGTTGTGCAACCCATGAATTAATTTGCTGCTGATCCAGCCCCCGCCCCTGATCGGTAACCAGCGAGCTACCTACTTTAACAACCACCCGACGGGTTTGACTAAATACCTTACGATCAAACATAGCTACTATCCGGCTTCGTCACTCTCAGCCCCCTCTAAATCAGACTGCAAATAGCGCCAAATATCATAACATAAAGCCTGGGTGCCTTCTTTCGCAAGTGCCGACACTTTAAATACTGGGCCTTGCCATTGCAATCGAGACACAATATCAGCACAACAATTTTCCTGCTCTTCCGCTGCCAGCAAATCCACTTTATTCAAGACTAACCAACGCTCTTTACTCGCCAAATCAGCGCTGAACTTCCCCAGCTCCTTAACAATCATTACAGCCTCTTCAACGGGATCCGTTATGCCATCACAGGGCGCAACATCGACTAAATGTAATATCAACTGCGTACGTGCTAAATGCTTTAAAAAGCGCACGCCCAATCCCGCTCCGTCCGCCGCACCTTCAATCAAACCAGGAATATCAGCCACGACAAAACTCTGATGAGACGCAATACTTACCACACCTAAATTAGGATACAAGGTCGTAAAAGGATAATTTGCGACTTTCGGTTTTGCTGCTGAAACAGCACGAATTAATGTCGATTTACCCGCGTTAGGCATACCCAACAAACCGACATCAGCCAAAACCTTCAATTCAAGACGTAAAGTACGATGGTCTCCTGGCGTACCCTCGGTTGTTTTTCTTGGCGCCCGATTGGTGCTGCTTTTAAAGCGGGCATTACCCAGACCATGAAACCCACCTTGAGCAACCAAGACAATTTGACCTTCGTGGGTGATATCCGCAATTTGCTCATCGGTTTCATCATCATAAGCCACACAACCAACAGGAACATTAATATAAAGATCTTCACCGCCATGGCCAGTGCAATGACTACCACTCCCGTTTTCTCCACGCTGAGCATTAAAACGACGGCTATGGCGAAAATCAACCAAAGTATTCAAGTTAGTATCGCCTACAATATAAACACTGCCACCGTTGCCGCCATCGCCGCCATCAGGACCACCAAATGGCACATATTTTTCACGACGAAAACCAAGACAACCATTACCACCATCGCCCGCTGCAACTCGAATTGTCGCTTCATCAACAAATTTCATACTTCAACCTCAAACAACCTGATTTCTAAAGTGATAGAAACTGGCCTACAGCGAACTCATCTATCCACCTGGGAGACTATCCGAGAATAGAAATCGTACAAGAACCTCTGTCCCCTTACATAGGGTGAAAGCCATGTTGCACCTGCAAGGGACATAAAAGTCAGATTTCCATAGTCGGCTCTCTACTATCGAGCGGCCTCCTCGCCCTGACAAACAAAAAGCCCCGCATAAGCGGGGCTTTTATTTAAAACCCAGGGCCATCACAAGGTTCTAATTCACAAGTATTTTATCCATTAAGTTCCGCCATTCCAACCGAAAAATTAAATTTTATGCAGCAACAACGCTAACTTGTTTACGCCTATTCGGGCCTTTAACCTCAAACACAACGTGACCATCTGCTTTGGCGTATAATGTATGGTCACGACCACAACCTACATTCACACCCGGGTGAAACTGGGTACCACGCTGACGGACAAGAATACTGCCCGCAGCAACTTCTTGACCACCAAAACGCTTCACACCAAGCCGTTTAGACTCCGAATCACGTCCGTTACGCGTACTTCCGCCTGCTTTTTTATGTGCCATGAACTGACTCCACTAACTAAATTAACTCGCAATTGATTTGATTTCTAGCTCAGTATAGTACTGACGATGCCCCATTTGGCTTCGTGAATGCTTACGCCGACGAAACTTAACAATTTTTACTTTTTTGCCACGGCCATGAGATTTTACTACCACCTCAACTTTGCCACCTTCCACATAAGGCGCACCAACCTTGACGTTTTCACCATCGGCGACTAACAGCACATTCTCGAGTTCAATCTCTGCACCTTCATCAACCGCCAGTTTTTCAACCTTGATGGTATCTCCTTCGCTGACACGATACTGTTTTCCGCCAGTGACGATTACGGCATACATCCCAAATTCTCCAAATAACTGATTTTCAAAACTAAGTACTAATTCAAACAAAATTAAACCAGCAGCGTTCGCGCAAGAGGCGGATTTTATCTAAAAAAGGCCATCAGGTCAAACCCGACTTCAGATAATATTGACGGCGGCAAAGCAAGTTAAACAAGAATAGATTGAAAACTGCGCTGCAGACCGTTAGCATGGAGAACACATGCAGCATTAACCATTTAAAACAACAATATATACATGGACTTAGTTAAAATCAACGCGCTGACCTCAGACGATATGTCTGCCGTAAATAAACTTATCACCAAACGTCTTCAATCTGACGTCACCCTGATTAATCAGATAGGCCTCTACATTATTAATAGCGGCGGTAAAAGATTACGCCCTATTTTGGTCTTGCTGGGTAGTGGTGCATGCGGTTATCAAGGTCAACATCACCACAGCCTCGCTGCAATTATCGAGTTCATCCACACTGCAACACTACTCCACGATGATGTCGTCGATGCCTCTGAGTTACGCAGAGGCAAAAAAACCGCAAATGCCGTTTGGGGCAACGAGGCCAGCGTACTAGTGGGCGATTTTCTCTATTCGCGTGCTTTTCAGATGATGGTGGAAATCCGAAATATGCGCGTTATGGAAATATTAGCAGAAGCCACGAACACCATCGCGGCAGGAGAAGTCATGCAGCTATTAAATTGTAATGATGCAGACACCACTGAAGAACGTTATTTACATGTCATTCGCTCCAAAACAGCCAAACTATTTGCAGCAGCCTCTCAAATTGGTGCCGTCATCAGCCAACGACCCAAAGAAGAAGAAATGGCATTTGCAACCTACGGCATGCACCTGGGCACTGCATTCCAACTGATTGATGATGTACTTGACTATGATGCCTCTTCAGATATCACGGGCAAAAACATTGGAGATGATTTAGCTGAAGGCAAACCCACACTCCCTCTTATCCGCATCATTCAAACGGGCTCTCCTTCACAAAGCCAAACGGTTCGTCAAGCTATCGAAAAAGGTGGTCTTGAGCATATTGATGCAGTAAAAGAGGCAATACTAACAACCGATGCCTTACAATACACTACAGACTGCGCCAAAAACGAAGCCCGGCTAGCTATCGATGCATTATCAATCATAGCGAACACACCTTACAAAGAAGCTTTGATAGAACTGGCACATTTTTCAGTTAATCGCAATTATTAATCGAACGGGATTTTTACGGATTGCATCCGGATAACGCTAAGTGGATTTCAGAAAATATGGATCGGGGCTCAGATCAACTACAGTACGTTCAGCAATAAATTTTCACAAAATCTGAAATTGTTTGCGTCCCATTTTTTTTGCTCTATAAAGCGCCTGATCTGCTCGCTTCAATAAATCTGCCGCATCAATTTCCGATCCCGTTTCCGCCATTGCAATACCCATAGAAAAACTTATATCACTGTGGATTTCAGATGCCCCATTCTGAGCGGCTAACTCAGAGGTCACCGCGAGCACTCGTTTCGCTATGTTCAACACCTGCTCCTCTTCCACACCAAGCAACATCACGACAAATTCATCACCACCGTAACGGGCAAGCACATCATATGATC
This sequence comes from uncultured Chromatiaceae bacterium, assembly GCA_964421045.1. Taxonomy (GTDB): domain Bacteria; phylum Pseudomonadota; class Gammaproteobacteria; order JAADHS01; family JAADHS01; genus JAADHS01. Next base: position 14,964 of record CAYQVF010000047.1, on the reverse strand, counting down.
TCAATTGCTCCTGAATTGATAGCACAACGTCCTGAAGCACTTTATCTGCTGCGATATGGCCATATTGATCATTCAACAATTTAAAATGATCCAAATCAATAAACATAATAGCGAGGCGTCCATGCGCAAAACGTTGAAACCGATCAGCCTCTTGTTGCAAGCGTTCATCAAAAAACCTGCGGTTATAGATCCCCGTAAGCGAATCACGATAGGCCAATTCCAACAAAATTCGTTGCCGATTTTCAGTTTCCAAAGCATGCTGCAAATGCGAAACTAATACTGACAGCTCCGCTCTATGGCGACCTAACAGACTTCCTTCTAATTGAAATAATAACAAATAACGAAAATTGCCTTCAATAAATAAAGGCACGGCTAAACCAAACTCACCCTCAACTTTTTCTAGTTTCACCGCTTTCGAAAGTTCAATGACCGGAACCTCCTGAACACTACGCAATTCTTCCATTAATGACTCGACCAATTCCATCGGTAAATTTGTTGGCAACGGCTCTATACCCAACCCACCCAATATTCGTATATTTTTTTCACCGCACTCTAATGCAATCGCCTTATTAGAGACCACAAATTTTGCAGAACCTTGCATACCCTGACTGACCAGATGATCACTGGCTGATTGCGCGCCTAGCTTCTGATAGATTTGTAACATCGTTTTTAACATTTCGACACGCAGAGCTTGTTCCTGGATTTCATGTTTTTCTTTAACATGGGTGTGGGCAAGATGAAAAAATAACTTTGCACTCATACCGGAAATATATTCTTTACCCATACGAGAGCAATAAAGCATAACTTCTGATGACACGGCAGAATCACCTGTAGCATCAACAACCAAATCACCTTCAAATTGCTGCAATGCGACGGTTACATTAATAAATGTCGGCACCCCCAGGGCACTTGCTAACTGCATTCCAGGCGCACTTTCATCTTGATCAACAACACCATCAAGATGCAGCCAATCATAAAGTTCAAAAATTTGCAAGATGTTAATACCCGCACGCCCACCACCAAGCAACAACGCATTTACTGTTTTATATTTGTCGCAGCTAGGCGTATCAACATCCAAAAAATTTTCAATCATGTTCACCTTATCCTGATTGGAGACCCGCTCTATATTCACAAACAGCAATTTTGGAAATACCCAGATATTTTTCATCTATATTAGTTATACATTTCCATTTTATATGTGAAGCGCTGACTGATATTTTCGGCAGAAGAACAAGTGTCTTATTTTCACCGAAGTCTTTTGATAACAGAACGCCAATGCCACTTTCCTTTGTTAAAAAAGAGTCTTCTATATAATCATATTCCTTTAATTCATCTATAGAGTAGCCCAAATCACTGATATCACTGGGCAATTTCCCAGTTGCCATGACATATTCGGAAAAATATATTTTAGTAAAAGTTATATCGGATAAAACTTGACTCAGCATTGCTCGCACGTAAAAATGTCGATTCGTTGCCTGAGCTGTATCGATGAATGCCTCTTGAGGAGCCTGCACAACGTGACTTTCAACTTCATCAAAAAAAGAAAAATATTTGGGAAACATTGCCGCCATAATCGTAACCAAAAAACCGATTGAAACGGCAGAAAATAACTCAATACTGTAGCTTTTGATGAAAATTAAAACTCTATTTTGAGCTGTGACCCTCCGTTCTAATTCATCGGCAACACCATTTACAATGTTTTCAATTTCTTTTTTATTACGATCGGGTTCTGATTTCTCTGTTTTTATTTCACTATTCACGTCCATCCCTCAATATCAGTCAAAAAGCATTCACAATGCATAGAACACGCGGGCTTATTACGAATAAGAGTCATAACTCCGAACATATACCCGTGGCGATTAATATTTAAGTGCAATTGCACGCCCTCTTCATTCCCTAGCTACGTTGTTGTTCTCGCAATACCGGGCTACGCTATGGGTATAGTCGCGAACTATATTTCAAGCATCACGGCTATATATCGGCAAAAATTTGAATTTTTCTATTATATTGTTAAGTCTATTTATTGATTTGACAGCATCATTTTATTATTCTATAGTTCTAAATATGTCGAACTATAGTGATAACAAAGAACGCTTTGCAAAAATGTTTCACGCCTTAAGCAATCCTAATCGCTTGGCTTTGTTTCATCGATTACAAACTTGTTGCGCGCCTGGAACTCGTTGCAACACTGAACATGCGGTACGTTTTTGTGTGGGTGAACTGGGCAAAGGACTCCATATTGCGCCTTCGACACTGTCTCACCATCTTAAAGAATTGCACCGTGCCGGTTTGGTTAAAATGGAACGTTCAGGTAAACATGTCGAATGCTGGCTCGAGCCAAAAGTGCTAAATGAGCTGAGTCATTTTTTCACAATAAAAAACGAATAATGAGGCCAAAATAATGAGTAAGCCATGTTGTGGTCCAAAAGACACACAAAACGAGCATGACGCACACCGCAACAGCGTGCGCAACAGCTACGCTAAAGTCGCTAACGCCAGCAATAATGAAGACGCATGTGGCATTGAAAGCAGCTGCTGCGGGGTATCAGATGACTCAGCAATCAATACCTTAATCTCGACTCGTCTGGGTTACAGTCAAGATGACCTGAATAAGGTACCCAGTGGAGCTGATATGGGTTTGGGTTGCGGCAATCCACGAGCGATTGCTTCTCTTAAAACAGGAGAAACTGTCGTTGATCTGGGTGCCGGTGGTGGCTTTGATTGCTTCTTAGCTGCGCACGAAGTTGGCACCACCGGCCACGTCATCGGTATTGATATGACGCCGGACATGCTCAGCAAGGCACGTAATAACGTAGCAAAAGGTGGCTTTAAGAATGTTGAGTTTCGCTTAGGTGAAATAGAAAACCTACCCATTGCTAACGATACCGCTGATGTTATTATCTCAAACTGCGTTATTAATTTATCACCCAACAAAGCGCGAGTATTCCAAGAGGCATTGCGAATTCTCAAACCCGGCGGACGCCTGGCTATATCTGATATTGTTGCTACCGTTGAATTACCCCCTGAAATGAAAAACGATCCTGCTCTCATCGCAGGCTGCATGGGTAACGCCTCTTTAATTGAAACATTGGAAACATTGATTAAAGAAGCTGGATTTGAAAATGTACGCATAGAACCTAAAGATGAATCAAAAGAATTCATCCGTGACTGGGCACCTGATCACAATGTTACCGACTATGTCGTCTCAGCAACGATAGAAGGAATAAAGCCAAAATACCAGGGTAATTAATGTTTGCACTTCTATTCCAAAAGTTCATATGAGCGTATCGTTATGTTGTAGGTGTTAGCACGCGCAGATACGCATTAAAGAACCTAGCAACATAACGTCACGGTATATTTCAGTACAATTCATCAACATGGGTTCTAACAGCACATTCAGCCGAGTATTACAACATCAACACCAGCTTTTCTAACATCGCTTTCACTTTGTCCATGCCTTGCTCTATGGTGTGCTCAATATCAGCCATTGATATTTCACCTTCGCCACGGCCTGCCGCCCAATTAGCAACAACCGTACAGCTTGCATATTCTAATTCCAGCTCTCTTGCTAGGCAGGCTTCAGGCATACCCGTCATTCCGACAATAGTGCAGCCTTCTTTTTCCAGACGATTAATTTCGGCAGCCGTTTCCAGGCGTGGCCCCTGTGTTGCCCCGTAGACCCCGGTAGGTGAAACGTCCAGACCCACCACCGTACGGCAAGCCTCAATAATGCGTTGACGCAAACCGTCATTGTAGGGATAGGTAAAATCAATATGCGTGACATGAGCTAAATCATCTTCAAAAAAAGTACTCACACGCGAGCACGTATAATCAATCAATTGATCGGGTACAACCAAACACCCAGGACCATAGCGCGAATCAATCCCCCCAACCGCAGCGATCGCAAGCACTTTTTTCACACCCAAACTATGCAAGGCCCAGATGTTGGCGCGATAATTAATTTTATGGGGCGGGATGGTGTGCCCTGTACCATGACGGGGCAAAAAAGCCACTTTTTTTTGACCTATTTTTCCATAGACAACAGGCCCTGATGGCTCACCATAAGGCGTGTGCACCATTTCTCGCTTAGTGATCTGTAAATTCGGCAAAGAGGTTAAACCGGTGCCGCCAATAATCGCAATATCAAGCATTTTTTATAACCTCGTCCCTTACCGCATAAACACCAGGAAGATTGCGATGATATTCTTTATAATCCATCCCGCAACCAAAAACATAGCGATTTTCTATTTCAAGCCCAACAAAATCAGCCTGGATCGCTTTGTCATAGTCCAATTTTTTTTCTAGCAACACCGCACTATAAACCTGTTGTGCACCATTAATATAACAATCTTTAATAATAGCGTCCAAGGTATGGCCTTCGTCGAGAATATCATCCACCAACAAGACCACTCTATCTTTTAACTTATGCTGAGTTCGAGCAATCCAGACAAGCTCACTGCCTGTCGTTGCACCCCGATAGCGACTCGCATGAAGATAGTCCAACTGCATGGGAAAGGAAAAACGAGTGATCAACCCCCCTGAGGGAACCAAACCGCCATTCAATATGCAAACAACCAGCGGGTTTTTATTTGCGATAACGGCACTAATCTCAATAGACAGTCGCTCATAGGCTTTTTCTATTTCTTGTTGGCCATAGATCAAGTCCGCTTCATCCAATATTTGTTGCGCCTGTTCTGGTGTAATAGCTTGTGTCATTAATGAACTCTTTTTATTGTTTATGAAAACCTGTGGCCGGCAACCTAGGCATGGTTTGCACTGGAAACTGCCCCGTCAAAGTATGCAAAAACGCTGTGATTTCTTCAACTGTTGCCTCTGGTAAACGTTTTTTATATTGTGCCATCGCCATAACCCTGACGGCTTCCTCTAATGTCTTGACTGCCCCGTTGTGAAAATAAGGGGCGGTTAGAGCCACGTTTCTCAAACTGGCCACACGCCACATGTACCGATCAGATTCGTCTTCGGTCACTTTTATACGACCTGTATCATCTGTTAGATGATAGCGAGCATCATATTCCGAGCCTAGGTGGTTAGGAAACAGCTCATAAAACCCTTCTCCCATTTGAAAGGCTAAACCAGGAATCGGTCCCGCCATATTGACCCAAAAATGACAAGAGGCACAACCAATTTCAATAAACTGATTCATGCCCTCTTTCGCAACATCTGAAATCGCGTCTTTCTTTCCACGTAGATATTGATCGAATGCACTATCATTAGTCACTAAACTACGCAAATAAGCCGCTAAAGATTTACTGACATTATCATAACTCACCGGGTTTTCATCTCCATAGAGCGCGACAAATTGCTCTACATAACCTGGACTCTGCTTGATACCATCAACAACCTGCTCCTCGTTCGCCATGGCCATAGCACCATCCGCAAGCAGATGTTCCTTAATCGCCGCTTCCAAACTGGTCGCGCGACCATCCAAAAAATAGATCGTAGTAAAACCAACATTCCACAATGTAGGTGCATTACGTTGTGCAAGTTGTCCACCCGCACCGGTTGGTTTTGCTTGCGGTACGCTCCCCCCGGCCATCACATTGTGGCAGCTATTACAGTTCATTGTTTTATTTTTAGAAAGACGAGCATCAAAAAAAAGCTGTTTCCCTAATTCTGTTTTCATCGGTGACATCAGGTTGTCACTGGGAATAGGCGGCTGTGCAGGCAGGGGTTGAAAAGGTTGAAAACCCGCAATCGACACCGGTGATGTTGCTACCCACAACAAGCTTACTATCATTATTCTGAAAAAACGCATTCCGACTCCGTAAGGTGATTTTTGTTACAAAATAAATTAGGGTATGAATTCTACAATAATAGAGTGGCTAACGATATTTCTTAAAATTGATTAATAACGGCAACGCCTTTTTTCCACAAAACCTGTTTTTCTAATTCCTGCTTTGTTTGTGCATGTAAACCGTGCATGCTAGGCAAACGTCGCGCCGATTCAGGTGACACTTCATACTTTAAACCATCAAGCACTTTAGCCATTGCGACAGGATCATTACAGACTAAAACCATATCACAACCCGCACGTAATGCCGCTTCCGCCCGTTCGGGATAACCCCCAACCTGAGTCGCACCTTGCATCCCTAAATCATCGCTGAAGATGACACCTTGAAAGTTTAAGCGTTTCCTCAATTCTTGTTGCAACCAAAATGAAGAAAAACCGGCAGGCTGAGTATCAACTTCAGGGTAAATGACATGGGCGGGCATGACGCCAGCCAAACCCCACTTGATCAGTCGCTCGAACGGTAGAACATCTTGTTGTCTTATTTCGTCATAACTCCGTTGATCCATGACCACAGCAAGATGCGAATCGGCTTCAACGGCACCATGCCCAGGAAAATGTTTTCCGGTTGCTGCCATTCCCGCTTTTTTCATGCCTTCGATAAAACGATGCGCCAAAGAAGACACCACATCAGCGTCGCTGTGAAACGCTCTGTCACCTATCACTTGGCTCACACCATAATCCAAATCTAATATAGGTGCAAAACTAAAATCTACGCCGGTCGTCCGTAATTCTGCAGCCATCAACCAACCCAAATCCTGAGCCAGTCGTTTTGCACGAACCGGATCAGCATCAAAAATATCGCCTAAGCGACGCATGGCTGGAAGCTCGGTAAAACCGTCACGAAAGCGCTGCACACGCCCCCCTTCATGATCAACGGCAACCAATATGGACGGTGTTTTAACAGCATGAATCTGGCTTACTAACTGCGTTAACTGCTCTCTGTTTGCATAATTTTTTGAAAATAAAATGACCCCGCCCACCAAAGGGTGAGCTAAAAGCTCTCTTTCTTCACGCAATAATTCAACGCCAGACACACCCACCATAACTGAACCTAAAAGCATGCATTTCCACCTTTTATTAGAGGGTTATTTAGAGCGAGTCTCACCCATGGCATAAACCTAGGATTATATACCTATTCAGTGACCGATTAACTCATACCCAACCTAATTAAATATTGACAAATATTTTGACCCCGCATATATTTTTCGCTTATTTTCACCCAACAGTAAGGTCAAAAAAAAAAGTAAACGAGGGAAAATGATGGCAAAACCAAGAAACTTTGTGGCACGATCACCGTTACTACATAAAGGCGGAGTCCATGTAAAATCTAAAACTGGACAACGAGTTCAATCTCGGCTCTCTGTAGAAGAGGCCATTGAAGAATGGTATAACTCAACAGAAAACGAAAAAAACAGCAGGGAGAAAAAAGAAAAGGAGCCTAAAGCTCCTTTTCTTTTAGACGACTCAGAAAGTGTTTGGAGTACAAACATTATCAGCGCCGTTAAGCATGAAAAAAATCATGTATCTTTATATATTTCGGCGCCCTGCTGTTTAAATTGTTTGGCTTTTTCTGCCATACCACTTTCAACAGCAACGTCAATATTGCCAATTTTAAGCTTCGCTGCATAGTCACGAACATCTTGCGTAATTTTCATTGAGCAAAAGTTTGGACCACACATTGAACAAAAATGAGCGACTTTATGTGCTTGTTTCGGTAAAGTTTCATCATGATACTCACGTGCTTTTTCAGGATCAAGCCCAAGATTAAACTGATCATCCCAACGAAATTCAAAACGAGCTTTCGATAAGGCATTATCTCTAATTTGTGAAGCAGGATGCCCTTTCGCAAGGTCTGCAGCATGAGCTGCAATTTTGTATGCAATAATACCTTCTCGCACATCCTCTTTATTTGGCAGACCCAGATGTTCCTTCGGCGTGACATAACACAACATCGCCGTGCCATACCAAGCAATCTGTGCCGCACCAATAGCAGAGGTAATGTGATCATAACCAGGGGCAATATCGGTCGTTAACGGGCCTAATGTATAAAAAGGTGCTTCATGACAATCGCTTAGTTGTTTCGTCATGTTTTCTTTAATCATATGCATCGGCACATGGCCCGGCCCTTCTATGATGGTCTGTATGTCATGCTCCCATGCTACTTTCGTCAATTCACCCAAGGTTTCCAGCTCGGCAAATTGGGCTTCGTCATTGGCGTCGGCTATTGATCCAGGCCGGAGTCCATCGCCCAATGAAAAAGAAACATCATAAGCCTTCATAATTTCACAAATTTCTGAAAAATGAGTGTATAAAAAGTTTTCTTTGTGATGCGACAAACACCATTTTGCCATAATTGAGCCACCGCGAGAAACAATACCGGTGACTCGATTCGCCGTCATCGGCACATAACGTAACAAGACGCCGGCATGAATAGTGAAATAATCTACACCCTGCTCCGCTTGTTCGATTAACGTATCTTTAAAAATATCCCAGGTGAGTTCTTCCGCTTTACCGTCTACTTTTTCCAGCGCCTGATAAATAGGTACGGTTCCTATAGGTACGGGTGAATTGCGAATAATCCATTCCCGTGTTTCATGGATATGTTTGCCGGTAGACAGATCCATAACGGTGTCCGCGCCCCAACGAATAGACCAGGTCATTTTTTCCACCTCTTCTTCTATCGAAGAGGTGATCGCTGAGTTTCCCAAGTTACCATTGATTTTCACCAAAAAATTACGGCCTATAATCATCGGTTCCAACTCAGGGTGATTAATATTAGCAGGAATCACCGCACGACCGCGCGCCACTTCATCACGGACAAACTCAGGTGTAATAATCTCAGGAATAGCCGCAGAAAAATTTTGCCCCGTATGCCGTCTCGCCCGTACGCCCTGCTCCCTAACTTCCTGCAAACGAGCGTTTTCTCTAATAGCGATGAACTCCATTTCAGGCGTAATTATGCCCTTTTTAGCGTAGTGCATTTGGGTCACATTCGTGCCTGACCTAGCACGACGTGAAGGCGCGATATGATCAAAACGTAAATTTTGTGTTGCCACATCAGCGGCTCGTTGCTGAGCATAATTTGAGCTTAATTGCGACAATACTTCCGTATCCCCTCGCGCCACTATCCAGGATTCTCGCATTCTAGACAAACCTTGACCTAAATCGATTTCAACCTCAGGGTCGGTATAGGGACCCGAAGTATCATAAACCGTTATCGGCGCATTCTCGGTCAAGCCTTCATTTGTTGGCGTCGAGGTCAAGCTAATCTGCCGCATGGGAACTTGTATATCGTGTAACTGCCCCTGCACATAAATTTTCATTGAGCCCGGAAACGGCGTAACCACGGTTTTGAATGCAGTTGGGGGCTTGGATATGGCTGACTGGGCATCGGTCTGTTCACCAGAAACTGCGCTCATACTTAAACTACTCCTATTTCATATAGTCAGTTTTTTCCTGATAACGCTATGGATCAGGAGTGGATACACTTGCTTTTATATAATATATTGATGTTAGATGGCTTTTGTCAAAGAAGCTACAAAGTATAGGATAGAGGAACAGGATGCAAGCCTTCACACGACCCCCATACCAATGCCAATTCAAATACTTACATGAAGACCAGATTGGCATCCAAATTAATCTGAACGTTTGCTTGCTTTAAACCACTAAAACACTTAATCTTTCTCGCACGCACGAGCAATACAGGTATTTATTGTAACTAATATTGTAGAGAACACAGTATGGATGTAGAACAAGCCCGTTTCAATATGATAGAACAACAAATTAGACCTTGGGAAGTCTTGGATGATCGCGTGTTGTCACTGATCACTGAAATTCCCCGTGAAAACTTTGTACCCGAAGCCAGCCGGGAACTGGCCTTTGCTGATATCGGCATTCCGCTCATCCACGAACAAGAGATGATGCAACCTAAAATTGAAGCACGTTTATTACAAGCGCTGGCCATCCAGGAAACAGACACCGTATTGGAAATAGGCACAGGTAGCGGTTATCTGACTGCACTTTTGGCCGGCATGGCCAAACAGGTGTACAGTATCGACATTTATCCTGATTTTATAGCAGAAGCCACAGAAAAGCTTGCACAATCGGGTATTAAAAATATCACCTTAAAAACTGCAGATGCCACACAACCCTGGAAACAAAACCAGCCTTATGATGCCATTGCCATCACCGCCTCCTACCCAACACCACCAACAGAGTATTTAAATGCGCTTCGTATTGGCGGCCGACTCTTTGTCATCGTCGGCGAAGCTCCCGTGATGGAAGCCCTGCTCTATACTCGCACCCGTCACGACGCCTGGAGCAAAGAATCACTGTTTGAAACGATATTACCTGCTCTGATTAATGCAAAAACACCACAAAAATTCGTTTTATAAAAATGAGATTTAAATCAGCTCCCCTTTACATCGTCGCCTTATTCTCACTATTAATAAACCATACTGTCACGGCTGACAATCTACTTGATGTTTTTAACTTTGCCAAAATCAGCGATCCGGCATTGCAAGCTGCTCTTGCCGCTCAAAATGCAGCTGAACAACGCCACAAACAAAGTCGCGCACAGCTTTTTTTTCAAGCCGATGCTCGGGCTGACATCTCGGACACCAGAAGAAAAATCGGCGACCAGGTCACCAATAGTAACGGTACCGGCTATACACTCAGCTTGAGTCAGCCTATCTATCACCATGACACCTATAAACTACTGGAACAAACCAATGCTCAATGGGCGCAAACAGCGGCAGATTATCAGACGGCCAGACAAAACCTGATAACCAATATCGCAGAACGATATTTTAACGTATTAGCCGCACACGACAATTTAGAATTTTCGATTGCCGAAAAAGAGTCCAATGCTCGCCAACATGAACAAACTCAGCAACGCTTTGAAGTCGGACTTATTGCCATCACAGATGTCCATGAATCCAAAGCCGCTCATGATCTCTCTATCGCCAATGAAATCGCCGCAGAAAATAGTTTAGCCAATGCTAAAGAAGCATTAAGAGAGCTTACCGGCCAATATCATCTCCACTTGGCAAAATTACAAGGTGAACTAGAGCTACTGCAACCTGAACCCCAAGACAGACAAGCCTGGGTGGATGCCGCGCTCAATAAAAATTATCGAATATTATCCGCACAATCTGCTGTCAATGCCGCTAAATATAATGTTAAACGAGAAAAAGCCGGACACTATCCCGTACTGGATTTAGTCGCCTCATATAGCTTTATTGAAGGCGGCGGTGGAAATACTTTTTTTGTCGGCAATCAAGACATAACCACAAACAGCATCAAACTGGAGCTGAGCCTGCCTCTATTTCGTGGTGGCGGCACCCGCGCCAAAGTAAAAGAAGGCGAACAGCTTTATGCGCAAACACACGCCGTACTAGAACAAACACGACGAGCGATACAACGTGAAGCCAGTGAAGCCTATTTCAACGTACGCTCAAAAATCAGTGAAGTAAAAGCCTTTAAACAAGGCATTTTATCAACACAAAGTGCTCTGGAAGCCTCGGAGATTGGCCTGGAAGTCGGTACACGTACCTCAGTAGACGTACTCAACACCCGCAGAGAATTATTTCGCGCCCAAAGAGACCATGCCAGAGCACGTTATGATTATTTATTAAGCACTTTAAAGCTCAAAGAAGCTGCGGGAACTCTCTCTATTGAAGATATTGAAAAAATGAATCAATACCTGGTGAGTAGCAACACACTCCAATAACGCTCATCAAACGGTATGATCATACGCGCTACCTGAAAACTTCAGCGTTACAAAACGCACTGCCATTTGTTTCTCAGGATATTGAAGAAGGAATCGATATCGGTCACAGCATGTCTATTAAACCAATCATAAGCACATCCATAAAACACGCCTCAACACCTTTTCCAATTGCAAAACGATCAATGTCAACTACAATTACAATACCGTCAATGAAAAACGTTGTATATGAAGTATACCCCTTATAAAACGCCAACATCCGTAGAACAACCCACGGATAGCAACCCAATGCAAAGCTGGCAACCCTTGTTTTATCTAAATATTTATCGCACCGCACTATCCAGTTTTTTCTTGATTATTGTGTTATTTGACATCGGGCCCAAAATACTAGGAGAACACAACCCTCCCCTGTTTTTGGTTGTGAGTCTTTTATACGTTATTGCCAGCATTGTTGCTTCTTTTACTATTCGCTGGCGTCAGCCTTCTTTTCTTATTCAGGTTTATACTCATGTCATTATTGACATCATTGCAATCACACTACTCATGCATGCCAGCGGTGGCTTACAAAGTGGCATCGCTATTCTTTTAATCGTTGCTATTGCGGGTGGAAGCCTTTTAATTGCCAAGAAAAGTGCAATTTTACTCTCTGCGATAGCCACCCTTTTTTTACTGTTAGAGCAATCCTATACCGTATTATATAACGCACCGCTTAAAACCAGCTTTACCCAAGCCGGATTCATCGGTGCCATTTTATTCCTAACTGCCGCCACGTCTCAATTGTTAGCTCGACGCATCAGAGAAAGTGAAGCGCTGGCAGCACAGCGCGGTGTCGATCTGGCCAATATGGAGCAATTGACTGAATATATCATTCAGAGAATGCAGACGGGTATTGTTGTTGTCGATCAAGACACACGCTTAAGATTAATCAATGAATCAGCCTGGCAGCTACTAGGTAAGCCAAAGTCTCCTCATCAGCAAGCTCTGAACACGCTTTCTCCTGAGCTCAACAAGCAGCTCAAATCTTGGCTGCATTCACCACAATACAAAAACCAATTATTCAATTCCACAATAGCGACCACCATGATCATGCCCAGATTTGCTAAACTGGGGACAGACAGTGCTTCTGGCATATTGATTTTTCTTGAAGACACTTCAGCAATGGCACAGCAAGCCCAAAACCTGAAACTCGCATCACTAGGACGATTAACAGCAAGCATTGCACACGAGATCAGAAACCCACTTGGGGCGATCAGCCATGCTGGACAACTACTTGCCGAATCAACCCAACTTGACCAGAACGAACGTCGGCTAATCGAAATCATCAGCACTCATTCAAAACGAATGAATACGATCATTGAAAATGTTTTACAAATCAGCAGGCGAAAACAGGCAAAACCTGAAAAACTGTTATTAAATATCTGGATAGCCTCATTCATCGAAGAATTCAGACTCACCCAAAAATTGTTATCACCTGAAATACTCATTACCCATAAAAAAAACAATATCGCTGTATTTTTCGATCCCAGTCAGCTACACCAAGTGCTTTGGAATTTATGCCAAAATGCACTTCAATATACTCAAACCCGAGCCGATGGTATAAAATTGGAAATCGAAATGGGCTATATTAACGAAATGTTTATACCTTATCTAAAAATCATTGACTTTGGTTCTGGCGTAGATGAAAAAAACCAGGAGCAAATATTTGAACCTTTCTTTACAACCCGCCCCGATGGAACGGGTTTGGGGCTTTATATAGCAAAAGAGTTATGCGAAAGTAATCAAGCTCATTTAAATTATATAGACGAAGACATTCATGGGTTTCGTATCACGTTTAGCGACACCCGACGAGCCGGAGCAAATGAGCAGTGAAAAAACACAGGGCACTCATAATTGACGATGAACCTGATATTTGTGAGTTATTACAAATCACGCTACAGCCTATGAACATTGAAAGTGTAACCTCTGAAAATCTGCAGCAAGCTAAACAACATCTTGAAAAACAAAATTTTGATTTATGTTTATGTGATATGAATTTACCTGATGGCAACGGCATCGATTTTGTGCGATATCTACACCAACACCGCACTCAACTTCCTGTTGCAATTATAACCGCCCATGGCGATATGGAGTCCGCTATCGAAGCACTCAAAGCGGGTGCCTTTGACTTTGTTTCTAAACCTGTGGATCTTAACGCACTACGTAACCTCGTATCCAGCGCACTCAAACTCACAACACCTGACACAAATAAACAACATACGCCCCAACCTGAAAAAATTCTTTTAGGTGAGTCTGCGTCTATCAAAGCAGTACGTGAAAAAATCATTAAACTCGCACGTAGCCAGGCGCCCGTCTACATCAGCGGTGAATCTGGCACAGGTAAAGAACTGGTCGCTCGACTGATCCATGAAAATGGTTCGCGCTCTGAAAAACCCTTTATTCCTGTAAACTGTGGCGCTATCCCCGAAGACCTTATTGAAAGCGAATTCTTCGGACATCAAAAAGGCAGCTTTACCGGAGCCATATCAAACAAAACAGGACTGTTTCAGGCGGCGCATCAAGGTACACTTTTTCTCGATGAAGTCGCAGACCTTCCCTTACATCTTCAAGTTAAACTGTTAAGAGCCATACAAGAAAAAGCGGTTCGACCTGTCGGCGCGCAAACTGAAACACCGATTGATGTCAGAATTCTCAGCGCAACACATAAAAATCTCAGCGTGCTGATTAATGAAGGGTTATTTCGTAGAGATCTTTTTTATAGAATTAACGTTATTGAGCTGACCTTACCCAGCCTTAGAGAAAGACCTGAGGACATACCACTGTTAGCACAACATACGCTTAGAAAACTAACCGCACAAGACCCTGCGTCAGCACCGGTTCTTGGCCATTCTGCACTCCAAGCACTAAAACATTACCCCTTTCCTGGCAATGTTCGAGAATTAGAAAATGTATTAGAGCGCGCCACAACATTGTGTGAAAACAGCACCATACAAGAAGAAGATTTGCATTTACCCATCATCTCGGATACAGACACTGACATATTATCAGCCGAGCAAACAGCAGAAACAGCTTTGGAACCTTTCTTAAGTTCAGTTGAAAAAGAAGCTATTGTACACGCTTTAAAACAAACAAATCACAACAAAACGGCGGCGGCCAAACTTTTAGGCATCAGCTATCGGGCAATGCGTTACCGGTTAAAAAAATTGGGATTAGACTAATGCCGAAAGAAGGGGCACGAAATAATTTTCCGTTTTAGCGCTCTGATTTGATTTCTCGTTGAACGTTCCGATTGCCTACAGAGATGTAGGCAAGGAGCGTGAGCATGGATGCGGAAGCTTTGAGAAAAAACGCAGCTCTAGCCAGAGCTAAAGTACGTATATTTTGATTGAAAAACGCTCAACGAAGAGTCTCGAAGCACCCCCCCCCC
>CAYQVF010000046.1:0-27903 GCA_964421045.1 uncultured Chromatiaceae bacterium | reverse complement strand
AAACGGCACATGGGAAATAACTATCGATCAGGAAATGATGGCCTGCAATTAATTTAATCCACCCATATAACAAGCGACTGTGGTGTCCGTTTTATCGGGGGAAGATCAAGCCCTACTTAAAAATCAATAAGCCCATATAGATTTGTCTCTTACCATTTACTCGCCGTCGTTGATAGCGAAAGTAAACCTGATATCCCCATATTTGGAATGAATTGATCATCTTGAATAGTTGGCATTTGGTCATACAGCCTGGCAGGTCTTTTACAACAACTACAAATCGGTTTGCCATTTTTTCGCGCGTCAATTTTAACGATCAGTGCTGATTTCCCTTTAATATCTTCAATATATTCTTTTACGAACGAAGGGTTTCCTTGTTCTTTGATGCTGACTTCGTAACTAACATCATGATATGAAACTCAATGCGATACAAATTTATCTAAATACTCAATATTTTACCCACAGAGTCTTCAGAAAACCCAAAAATATTAATTTAATATGTCCTGTTTAGGTTGACCAGTACAATTTTTTTTAGTGTGCCCAAGGAGGTTGCCAACCGTGGAGCATGTATAGCCGCTCAATAGTATGGCACTAAAAATCAAAAGTTTTTCCTGGGCGCATGATTTAGCGGCGAAAGCGGTCAAACCAGTAGGCCAGGGCGGGCAGTAGAAAAAGGGCGCCCAGCATGTTAACTAAAAACATAAAGGTCAAGAGTATGCCCATATCGGCCTGGAATTTTAACGGTGAAAAGATCCAGGTTGCGACGCCGATGGCCAGTGTTACGGCAGTAAAAAGCACACTACTGCCGGTTTGGCGTAGCGTCATCCAGTAGGCTTCATAGAGCGATTTTTCAGTAACAAGAAATTCCCGCAGACGGCTATAAATATAAATTCCATAGTCAACGCCTACGCCCACACCCAGAGCCACGACGGGTAAGGTTGCCACTTTGAGACCGATATCGAGCATTGCCATCAAGGCGTAGGCCAGCAATGAAACCAAAGCTAACGGCAACATAATACAGAGTGTCGTGGCAAGGGAGCGAAAAGTCAGCATACACAAGGCAATAATAATACTGAAGAGGTAAAAGAGGATGGGAAACTGGGCGCGATCAATTTCTTCGTTGGTGGCGGCCATCACGCCGACGTTGCCCGTTGCCAGTTCGAACTGCAAATTATCGCGGTTATACTCTTCGCGATAGGCTTTTATTGCTGAGACAATGGTGCTGATGGTGGTGGCTTTATGGTCGGTGGTGAAAATCATCACGGGCATGACGCTACAATCGTTGTTAAGCAAGCCGCTACTGGTGGGAATATAGGCCACCGACTGAGCCAAGGAGGACTCGTTTCTCGGGAGTACGCGCCATTTTAAGCTGCCCTCGTTCCAGCCGGCATTAATAATCTTAACCACGCCCGGCATGCTGATTACCGATTGTACGCCTTCGAGATTACGCATGGTCCATTGAAAGTGATCAATGGCGCTCATAATGTCATAGTTGACGCAACCTTCGGCTGCCGTTTCGACAATCACGGTGAGCACATCGACACCGATAGAAAATTTGTCGCTGATCACTTCACTGTCAATATTGTAACGAGACTCCGCGCGCAGTTCCGGTACGCCAGTTTGCAGATCACCAATTTTAATGTCGGTAGCTTTCCAAAGCCCCAGAGCCAGCAGCACCAGAGAAAAAAGAATAATCGCCGTCGCCGGTTTCGCTGTGGCAGCCTTGGCAACCCCGCGCCAGATGCCTTTCCATTGTTGTGACCGTTGGCCCAGTTTTTCTCTATGGTTTTTCCCTGGAGTAATATAAGAAAGCAGCACAGGCAGCAATAGCAAATTGATAAAAATGATGACCGCTACTCCCAGGCTGGCAGTCACCGCCATTTCTTGGATCACGCGAATTTCAATCAGGTAAATAGTGATAAAACCGATGGTGTCACTGGCCAAAGCAATGGTACTGGGGATGAGCAGGCGTTTGAAGCAGGTACGCGCCGCCGTGAGTGCATCAGCACCGTTAAACACTTCGTTGTTGTGGTTGCTGACCATCTGAACACCATGACTAATGGCAATGGCGAAAATCAAGAAGGGAATGAGTACTGACATTGGGTCGATGCCATAACCCAGTGCTGTGAGTAGACCCAATTGCCAGATAACCGCAATGAGTGCGCAGCCTAATAACGCGGTGGTTAAGCGAATAGAGCGGGTATTGGCGTAGACCAATAGCGCGGTAATGACGAAAGTGAGGGCAAAAAATAGAATTACGCGCGCAGCACCGTTGGCAATGTCGCCAACGGCCTTGGCAAAGCCAATGACATGGACATTGAGTTCAATATTAACATCCTGGCTCTCATATTGACCGCGAATGCGCTCTTCCAGCAACTCGGCGACCTGAATATAATCCAGAGGTTCGCCCGATTCTGGGTTGAACTCTTGCAATTGAACGCTAACTAACGCGCCACTAAAGTCATTGGCAACAAGGCGACCGACAATGCCGGCCTTGAGTATATTCTGACGAACCTGGGCCAGCCCTGCCGCTGTCGCCGTAAAGTCAGAGGGGATCACATTGCCACCCGCAATGCCGTCTTCCACGACTTCGGTAAAACGGACGTTAGGTGTAAAGAGCGAGGTGACCCGGGTACGGTCGACGCCAGGAATGAAAAAAACTTCATCGGTAATCGCCGCCAGTTGGTCGAAAAAGGGTTTGTTGAAGATATCCCCCTCTTTAACCATCAGCGCAATCAGAATGCGGTTGGCGCCACCAAACTCCTGCTGGTGTTTGCTGAAGGTTTGCATGTACTCATGCTTCATCGGGAGTAACTTGGTAAAGCCCGCATCGATACGCAGTTGACTCGCGGAGTAAAGCATGAAGGCCGTAATGGCGATAAATAACAGGATAAGCCCACGGCGTTGCTTAAAAATCAGTCCTTCGATAGCAGCAATCAAGGCGGTCATCATTGCGCCTTTATGACGGATAGATTCATGGTCGAAACCGGGTAATGCCCGCCTCGCCGATCAACACCAATTCGCCGTCGTCACTTTCCAATAGTGCCGAAATACCACTGCGATCAGGGCGCTGAATTAATGTCAGCGCTTTGCCATTGCATTGATTATCGACCAACAATACTCCGCTGAGTCCAGAGAGGATACATTGCCCCGTCTTGGTTTTGATGCCGTGGGTCAACATGGCGGTGGTTCCGGTGGTGATCGCTTGCCAATTTTCGCCGTTGTCTTGAGAGAGAAAAAGATGACCCCGCAGACCAAAAACAGACAGTTGGTTCGATGCGATAGGCAAAGCAGCAAAAAAAGAGCCTGGGTAAGGCGTGGATAGCGTGCGCCAGCTTGCACCACCGTCAGTAGAGCGGTAGATTACGCCACTTTCGGCAGCGATAAAAAGCGTATTCGCGTCTGTTTTTTTCCCATTTGCCGACAGGGCAGGTGTAATGTCGTTGAGATGAAAGTCATCTTCTTCGCTGATCCAGCGCTGTTGCCAGTTTTTACCTCCATCCCGGGTTTCGAGAAACAAACCGTAGCCGCCGACAGCGAAGCCCCTGTTTTTATCTTTAAACCAGATATCCAGTAATGGCGTTTCTTTATCCGGAGCACTATAACTCAGTTGCCAATTTTGACCGCCATCGCTGCTTTTGATGATGGTGGCGTCATGACCTACCGCCCAGGCGTGTTGCTTGTCTAGTAGAAAAACGCTGGTTAGCAAGACTCGGGTCGGGACGCGAGCCTGAATCCAGTTATGCCCCTGATCTTCACTATAGAGAATGTGACCTCGTTCGCCGACAACGATCATTTTGTTTTGGTATTGCGCACCATCCAGTAATAACGAATGGATGGCAAGGCGGGCGGGTTCAGCGGCCTCTTCGGCCCAGACTTGGGCAGCTAGAAAAAGCGAGAATAAAACAGTCAAAACAAACAGTATATTCACCCTGCAAGGAAGGGCGAATGTGTATTTTTTGGATCTCCACCAGGATGGCAACAACACCAACACCTAACGGCGACCCTCCCGGCGTAGCGCAGCGGGCGTGTAATCAGAGGCTTTACGTTTGAAATTAAACTGGTATGGTTCTTTCTCTTCATTTGCCAGCCCCATGGCTAAATAACGGCCTGCTTGGAGATCCGTATGCACTTCCAGTGTGGTCCAGAGAACCGGTACTTCGTAGTAGTTGATGACATGCCCTTCGGAGACGCGCCATAGCTGGTCGCGATTATCATATTGATCGACGACCAGAATTTGCCAGGAGTCTTCATCTATATAGAAGGTACGGCGTTTGTATATATGGCGCATCCCCGGCTTGAGTTTGGCCTCGACGACCCAGACACGATGTAATTCATAACGTAAATACTCGGGGTTGATATGCAGTGGGGTCAGGATATCTTTGTACTTAAGTGATTTGCTATGAAGATCGTAGCTGTTATAGGGCACATATATTTCCTTTTTACCCACCAGTTCCCAGTCGTAACGTTCTGGACTGCCGGTGAACATATCGTACTGGTCGGTGGTGCGCATGCCATCGGAAGCGGTACCTGGATTGTCAAAGGCGACATTAGGAGCGCGTCGAACGCGGCGTTGCCCTGGGTTATAAAGCCAGGCTTTGCGCGGCTCTTTGAATTGATCCAGCGTTTCGTGGACGAGCAAAATGCCGC
This sequence comes from uncultured Chromatiaceae bacterium, assembly GCA_964421045.1. Classification (GTDB taxonomy): domain Bacteria; phylum Pseudomonadota; class Gammaproteobacteria; order JAADHS01; family JAADHS01; genus JAADHS01. The sequence goes on along the minus strand of CAYQVF010000046.1, from coordinate 23,256 downwards.
CCGCCAGTCGAGGCGGTGATAATACCTTTTGTTTGAACTGGAGGATGACATTATTGAGATCCGCTTCCGTCATATTTTCCTGTGAGTACTGGACATTGAACTCGTCTTGAAAGCGTACCAAAGTATAGTTGCCCCCTCGCGTTGGCGCCGCTTGGGAAAAAAGGCGTGAAGCGGTATCGCCGCGATAACGCAAAATATGGTTCCAGATGACCTCCAGGCCATTTTCAGGCATTGGAAATGGAATGCCGTGAATAGCACCGGTGACTCCGTTGCCATTTGCTGTTAGTTTGGCATTGATATTTTTTTGGGTTGCATCATAGATACGTTGCGGAGCCGAAGCACTACGGTGCGTGGGATAGACTTTCATTTTGAAGCTGTCGTAAGTTTTTAACATAGCCTGATGACCGGCGGTCAGTTTGCTGGCATATTCTGCACTATTCGCTTGGGTGATCGTGAATTTCACCTTGTCATCGGCAAAGGGGTTAGGATGGTCAACCCCGGCTTCGCTGTTTTCAGGCGGAGCTGTGAGTCCGCCTTTCCAGGGTGGGATAGTGCCCTCGGCATTGCCCGCTTTTTCCGCGCCATACGGAGTGAGCTTGGCGTCCAGGCGTTCAGGATTGCTCTCTGCCCCCCAGCTACTGCTGGAAAAAAACAGAGCTGCGGTGATCGCGGCAATGAGGGGTAGCAGGGTCTTCCTTTTGCTTTGCGACTGACATGCAGAGTGCTGCGCCATGACTTCTCTCCTTAAAAAGAACTAAAACGAATATTTGATATTGGCGGCGACGAAGTCGCGGTCATTGATCAAATTGTACCGACCTGCTCCCCCATAGCGGGTGTAGCTGAGGTCTGCTGAGTAGACATTTTGGTAGGTTGCGCCCAAACCTAAGGTCACCGCTTTACGATCTTCTATAAAATTACCTGCAGGGCCAGGAGAAATACCGTTAACGTCGTGTTGCCAAGCTATACGAGGAGCCAGATTAATCGACTTAAAAGCGTTTTCAAATTGCATGCGAGCCAACAAACGGTAACCCCAGGAGGTGGCATCGGCAAAGCGTTCTGCTTTTTCATAATCATTTTGATGGACGGATGCCAGCGCAGGATTACCGCTAACAAACGTTCCTGGGCCGTTGAGTCGCAATACATTTTTGGCGGGCATATCGAGCACATGGGTGATCCCCACTTCACCCAACAACACCGTCGAATCTGCGCCCAGTCCAGGACCAAAAACCTGGGTCGCGGTCATTTGTACCTGGGAAACATCTTTGCGAATATAGCCGGGGATGTCTGTTTCAAATGGAACCAGGCCGAGTTGGCCTAGGGAGGCGAGCGCCGCCGCTCCGGTATTACCGGGGCTGAGGTTATCCTGGGCGCCAAGAGCAGCAAAAAGAATTTCTACATCGTCAATTTGCAAAGGCATATCTTGACGATAGGAAACCTCACCTTGAAGGGCGATGCCGCTACGTCCCAGCGCGGTATTAAAACTCAAACCATAGAGTTTGATGTCCTCCGGATAGCTGGTGAAATAGCTCGCGGTCTGTACGTAACTCTGTCCTTCAGGGTCGATGCCGGCCGCCGCTGCCGCAGTACCGGTGGTCGCACTAATGAGCGGCAAACGGCTGTGGTAGTTGATAAAATAAAGACCCAATTCGGTATCGTTGAGTTCAGGGACGTAGAACCGGACGGCTATACCGTATTGACCGCTGTCTTTGGCTTCTGCGTCATTCCTGCGAGAGACCACTCCGGTGGTTGCAGGGGGTTGAATGACAGCATTGCCCGGTACGCTATCAGGAGCCGCACCCCATCCCAACATCACCCGATCGCCCCCCGCAGCGGCAAAATCGTTGGTGCTGAAATAGGAGCCAGCAGGGTCAGGTTCAGTTTTTTCCCACTTTAATTGATAAAAAAGCTCGACACTGCTGTTCTCTGTTGCGGCCAGTGAGGCAGAGAGTATCGGGACGGGTAACAAAGCCTCGCGTAGCTCGGCGCCGGGTACGCGAATTCTGCTCGCTTTTACCGGGTTAATGGTATTAATGCTGTTTTGGATAAAGGTACTTTCCCCCCAGCTCAATAATTGATTGCCCAGACGAATTTCAGCGGGTTTTTCAGCGATATCGAAAAGTGTCCAGAGGTAGGCATCGAGCAGGTTAACGTCGCTGCCCACCAATTCTTTGCTCGCATCGCTCAGCTCGGTTCTTGCTCTATCTCCTTTTTCATTTTCGTAGTCGTAAAAAGCAGAGGCTCGAACAAATCCACCGAAATTCCGATAGCTCAGTTCTAGCTCTGACGTTATTTTGAAGATATTGCTGATGATCCCGGTGTCGTAATTAAGGTTACCGTCGTCTGCGTTGACACCATAAGCGGTGCCGCCGTTAGCGATGCCGATGATGCGTTGATCACGTCCTTGTACCCGGGCAGCAAGGCCATACGACAGTGTAGTATCAAAACTGCCACGGAGCTCACCTTGATTGATTTCGATGCCCCACGTTGAACCCGGTAACAGGAAAAATATCAGTGTAATGGTCAGGGTGGCGGTGCTGACAACTGACTGGTTATTCATGGTTCTGTCTCCCGTTCCGTGGTGATGGCTTGTTATTCGACAACTGAAGTATCGCTAATGGTGAGCGTGTCTCCATCGGTTGCGAAAAAAGTCGCCACTGCGGTTTGCATGACGGCGGTCACAATTCCATTAGCCCCAGGGTCAAGAATAGAGCTGTGGTCGCCAGCGGTAAAATACACCACCTGTTTTAGATCTGTCCCGGATACGGTGGCATTAGCAGGCATTAGCCCTATATAAGTACTAGCAGGCAATAGTCCCATATAAGTAAAGAGTGGATCGGTGCCGGATAGCGGTGCCGGAATGGTGCCCGAAGGCGCTAGCGCCATTACATTATTGGGAATGACCTGGTCGGGTAAGTTATCGCTGCCATCACCGACAATTTCAAACATTAAAACGCCACGACCACTAACGGTATCCCGGGTGGGGTTGGATGCTTGGGTATAGTTAATCGGATCGCCGCTATCCATCAGGGTTTGTGCGGCTCCCATAAATGACTCATATTCCGCAGTCCCCTTAACTACCCCTGCGGCAGCAAGACCCGCTTCAATCACCGGGCCAAAGGTAGCGGAGCCATCGAGTAGCTTGGCAATGCCGCCGCCTGGCATGGCCAGCACAATGTCGCGGACACCTGGCTCGAGAGCGGCAAAGACGGCACCGACCATACCGCCCAGTGAATGCCCTAGGAAATAAACCTTGTCTGTATCAAAATCACCATCACCGCCATCGTAATCCATAGCAGACAACGCATTAAATAGGGCGAACTGGTCGGCGATGCCTTGACGTAGATTGTCGCGTGTGACTTGTAGATTACCTAAATTAATAAAATGTTTTCCTGAGGTGTCAGCTGTACCATCTGGACAGGGAAAGGCATCGCCGGTGCTGCACGAAGTGAGTGTTGTGTTGTTCGCCAAATCAAGATCAAAGGTACGTTCAATGCCACTATATAAACTACTACCGGGCAATAGGCCATGTAATGGCAGGTCGATGGCTACCACGGCAAAACCAACGCTGGCCAGCGTCTCGGCAATGGCTAACATGTTGCTCCGGTTAGCGGTAATACCGTGTTGGAACATTACCACGGGCCAACCTCCCACAGGTTTGGTAACGTTATTGGGAATAGAAACCAGCAGCGGTATACTCTCATCGCTGGTTTTTTCCGGTGTGGGCATGAAGCGGGTCAGATTCGTACCGCCAGCGCCGCTCCAAAATTTACTGAGCGGGTCGGCCGGACTGCTGTTGGCATTGCTCAAATAATAAGGCAAGGTTAAGGTGCCAACATAGACCTCGGCGATTCCGGCTGAGCCACCGAGTAATAGTGATGCCGTACCAATCGAGGTTGGGCTAATGACAGAGTTGCTGCTGGTTGCTAGCCCTTTGACTGTTGTTAAGACCTCACCGATAGATTGCGTTGAGAACACCCAGCTGATGGCAACGCTGCTACTGTTGATGCCTGCTCCGGCCAGGGCAGCTTCCTGAGCGTTGGTGAATGGGCGTAAAGCTTCCAATCTGACGGCCTGTTCGTTCGTCAAGACTTTGACCTGGCTAATACCCTCAATATGTAGTGGTGCGGTGGACTTGGTGATGTTATATGCGCTATCGGGTCGCAGATTGCGGCCGTCGGTGGACTGCATTCCCGTGGTTAAAGCGACGAGATAGCTGGTTTTGGGTTTTAAGGGTTTGATCGGTGAAATGACAATGGTTTTGCCAGTGGGGTCTAGCGTAGAAACGCTGGCAACATAATCTGCACCGTAAGTCAGCGCCGTTGGGGCAGTACTGCTATCTACGAGACCGTTAGCGTCGAGTGCAACTTCAAATAGTTTTATTGTATTAGAGTTAAAGGTGCCGCTATCGGCAGCAGCGCCAATGGCGGTGGTGATGGGAGCAATAGTGGAAAAACCATCCAGGGAATTCAGTGCTACTTTGGGGTCAGCGGTATTGTTTTCATCGTCAACCTCGATGTTTAATGTGCCGTCCTTTGTATTGAGAAAAGCAAGGTTGTTCGGCGAGGGGACTTCACCTGTTGACGGATCAAAGCGCGCAACCAGATTACCGCCATCACCTCGTTCAATCTGCAAATCCTCTTCGACCTGAGTATCGGTATCATCGTCACAAGCACTGATGAACAGCAGTAATCCTAGAAAAAGAACCGTATTTAACTTACTTTGCATATTCAGCCCCTCCCTGTGACCTTGCATGCCATTGCTAATGGGAACCGCTCGCTAACGTTTTATGTATCAATCTAGCATTCCTTAGTTCGGATTGCTAGATGTGAACGTGTTTTTGATGTAGAATCATGCGCCTTGCTCGCCCAGGGCGATTTTTTGGGTCGGGGAAAAGGAAATAGGCGCGTAGCTCAGTGGTAGAGCACCACCTTGACATGGTGGTGGTCGGTGGTTCGATCCCACTCGCGCCTACCAAATCGAACCTCAAAATAGCACCGTTGTAGTAATTTGTTTAGGATAACCCATGCCTGTCGTCGTCACCCTGCCTGATGGAAGTCAGCGAGAATTTGAACAAGCCGTTACCGTAATGGCGGTCGCGGCAGCGATTGGCCCTGGTTTGGCAAAGGCGACGCTCGCAGGTCATGTGGATGGGGCGGTGGTTGATGCATCCTATCTGATAGAAAAGGATGTTCAGCTCTCCATTATTACAAATAAAAGTGAAGAAGCTCTAGAGATTATTCGTCATTCCACAGCGCATTTACTGGCGCACGCGGTAAAACAACTTTTTCCCACTGCGCAAGTGACAATTGGCCCGGTTATCGATAATGGGTTTTATTACGATTTTTCATACGAGCCCGGTTTTACCCTGGATGATTTGTCATGTATAGAGAAAAAAATGACCGAGCTTGCTGCAAAAAATCATCCTATTGAGCGCTTGGTGATGTCGCGCGATGAAGCCATATCTTTTTTCAGGAAAAATAACGAAGTATACAAAGCGGAAATTATTAAGAGTATCCCCAACGATGAGCCGCTGTCACTTTATAAACAAGGCGATTTCATTGACTTGTGTCGCGGACCTCATGTGCCTTCAACTGGCAAATTAAAGGCGTTTAAGTTGATGAAGCTTGCTGGTGCCTATTGGCGCGGTGACTCTAACAATGAAATGTTGCAGCGTATTTACGGTACTGCATGGACAGATAAAAAAGAACTCAAGTCTTATCTAACCCGTTTGGAAGAAGCGGAAAAACGGGATCACCGCAAGTTAGCTAAGCAACTGGATCTCTTTCACACCCAGGAAGAAGCGCCCGGGATGATCTTTTGGCATGCCAATGGCTGGGCTATTTATCAGCAAGTCGAACAGTATATTCGTGATGTTTTGCGCGAGCAGGGTTATCAGGAAGTGCGCACGCCGCTGATTGTTGATCGCAGCTTATGGGAAAAATCGGGACACTGGGAGAAGTTTTCTGATGACATGTTTACCACACATTCGGAAAACCGGGATTATGCTATTAAGCCGATGAATTGCCCGTGTCATGTGCAAATCTATAATCAAGGCCTTAAAAGTCATCGCGATTTACCCTTACGTATGGCTGAATTTGGTTCCTGCCACCGTAATGAGCCTTCTGGTACTTTGCATGGTTTAATGCGCTTACGGAATTTTGTGCAAGATGATGCCCATATTTTTTGTGAGGAAAATCAAATCCAGAGCGAAGTGAGCGATTTTATCGATTTGTTATACCAGGTTTATGCTGATTTTGGTTTTGATCAGTTAATCATCAAGCTCTCCACCCGACCTGAAAACCGGGTTGGCAGTAACGAAAGTTGGGATAAGTCTGAAAAAGCGCTGCAGCAAGCCCTGGATGCAAAAAATATAGAGTGGCAATTGCAGCCCGGTGAGGGTGCTTTTTATGGGCCAAAAATAGAATTTTCATTGAAAGATTGTCTAGAGCGAGTTTGGCAATGTGGTACGATTCAAGTGGATTTTTCAATGCCGGGACGATTGGGCGCAACGTATATCAGCAAGGACGGTAGCAAGCAGGTTCCTGTGATGCTACATCGCGCTATTTTGGGGTCATTGGAACGATTCATCGGTATTTTGATCGAGCACCATGCGGGGAAAATGCCGCTCTGGCTGGCTCCAGAACAGGTTGTGGTGGTTAATATTACCGATAAACAGGCCGATTATGTGATAAAAGTGACGGAATCCTTGAAAAAACATGGATTTCGAGCCAAATCGGACTTGAGAAATGAGAAGATCGGCTTTAAAATTCGCGAGCATACCTTACAAAAGGTTCCGTTCATCCTGGTAGTGGGTGATAGGGAGATGACTGATAATACCGTGGCCGTGCGCACTCGAGGTGGAAAAGATCTTGGAAGTTTGTCCCAGGACAGCTTTTTCGAGCTTCTTGATGCTGAGATAGCGAAGCGTGGCCACTCTGTTTTGGAGGATTAACATATCGCTGCAGAAAAGCGCACTCGACTTAATGAGGAAATTACTGCCCGCCAGGTAAGACTGATCGGGGACGATGGTTCACAGCTTGGAGTGGTTTCCATTATGGAAGCCAAGCAACATGCAGAAGAGGTTGATCTGGATTTAGTCGAGATTTCTCCTGACGCAGAGCCTCCCGTTTGTCGTGTGATGGATTACGGTAAATTTTTGTTTGAACAAAATAAAAAACGTCACGCAGCAAAGAAAAAGCAGAAGCAAATTCAGGTTAAAGAAGTAAAGTTTCGGCCTGGAACGGGTGAAGGAGACTATCAGGTTAAGCTGAGAAACTTAACGCGCTTTCTGGGTGACGGCGATAAAGCCAAAGTGACACTGCGTTTCCGTGGGCGGGAAATGGCGCACCAAGAGCTGGGTGTGAAGCTATTAAAGCGTATAGAACAAGATTTAGCCGAGCTGGGGACGGTAGAGCAATTCCCTAAAATGGAAGGTCGGCAATTGGTTATGGTGTTGGCACCTAAGCGAACATAAAGATAGTAGCTATTCAGAGGTTCTCAGAAATTTTTCAGTTTAAGGCGAAAAATGTGAGTTTATGCCAAAAGGACGTTTAAATTCCGTGTAGCACATGGATGTACGTGAACGGTTAGAGGTGTAAATAATCATTTTTTGTGCTCCTTAAAAGAGGGTAAACGAAAAAATAGAAAATTTATGAGGAAGTTCTGAGCAGTTACTTAAAGATATTTAGATTCAGTGGAGAGTAATAATGCCAAAAATGAAAACAAACCGGGGTGCAGCGAAACGCTTTAAACGCACTGCACGAGGGGGGTTTAAGCGAGCGCAAGCTTTCAAAAATCATATCCTTACCAAAAAAAGCACAAAACGGAAGCGTCAACTACGGGGTACTGAAGCGGTGCACGAGGGGGATAAAAAGTCTATTGCTCGTTTATTGCCGTATATTTAATTGTTAAGAGGTTAATCAAAAAATGCCTAGAGTCAAAAGAGGGGTCACAGCAAGAGCCCGCCACAAAAAAGTATTAGCGCAAGCAAAAGGCTACCGTGGTCGGCGTAAAAATGTGTATCGTGTTGCTGTTCAGGCAGTGACTAAAGCAGGCCAATATGCCTATCGCGATCGTCGACAACGTAAACGTCAATTCCGAGCGTTATGGATTGCGCGGATAAATGCGGCAGCCCGTGAATGTGGTTTGTCCTATAGCCGCATGATTGATGGCCTGTCTAAAGCGTCCATTATTTTGGATCGTAAGGTGCTTGCAGATATTGCTGTTTATGATAAAGCGGCCTTTGCTGTTATCGCGGAACGCGCTAAAGTGGGTCTTGCTGCTGCGTAAATGACGATGCGGTTCTGCTGTTCCTGTGTTACAGCATGATATTAGGTCGTAAATCCCTAGATCCTGCATTGCGCAAATACGATCACTTGCAGGATCTAGGGATCAGAGTGAGAAGGGGAGGCCGAATTGGTTTCCCCTTTTTTTGTAGTTACTTGTGAGGGCGTGACGGGTGGATCTGGCGGAAATTCAGCAGCAGGCCGAACAGGCTGTTGCAAAAGCAATAAATATAGCGGAGCTGGATCAGCTTCGTGTGACGTTCATGGGTAAAAAAGGGCTGGTTACCAGTCAGTTGAAAGCCTTGGGTCGTTTGCCCGCAGAGGAACGTTCAAAGGCAGGCCAGGAAGTGAATCGCGTTAAAGCTGAATTACAGAGCCTCATTGAAGCGCGTCGTCAGCATATTAACGAGGTGATACTGGCTAAAAAACTGGCTTCAGAACGGATTGATGTCACGCTTCCTGGTCGTGGGCAGGAAAGAGGCGGGATACACCCCATTACTCGTACTCTGGCGCGCATTGAGCGCATTTTTGCTCAAGCGGGTTTCACTGTTGCGCAAGGGCCAGAAATAGAAAGCGATTATTATAACTTTGAAGCACTTAATATTCCTGCTGACCATCCGGCGCGAGCGATGCATGATACTTTTTATATTAATGAATCGACGGTCTTGAGAACGCATACCTCTCCGGTACAAATTCGAGTGATGACTTCCCAGGAACCCCCGCTCAGAGTGATTGCGCCAGGTCGAGTTTATCGTTGTGATTCAGATGTGACACACACGCCGATGTTTCATCAGGTCGAAGGTTTTTTGGTGGATAAAAATACCAATTTTGCTGAACTCAAAGGTTTGATTCACGATTTCCTTCACGAATTTTTTGAAAAAAGTCTCAAGCTTCGTTTTCGACCTTCTTATTTTCCGTTTACCGAACCCTCTGCAGAGGTTGATATGGAATGCGTTATCTGTGGTGGTAAGGGATGTCGAGTGTGCAGTCATACCGGTTGGTTGGAAGTATTGGGCTGTGGCATGATTCAGCCCAAAGTTTTTGATCATGTCGGGATTGATAATGAAAAATATACCGGCTTTGCCTTTGGTATGGGGGTAGAGCGCCTGACTATGTTGCGCTACGGTGTGGATGATTTACGCCTGTTTTTTGAAAATGACTTGCGTTTCTTACAACAGTTTTCGTGAATGAGGCGCATTAATGAAATTTAATGAACAGTGGTTACGAGAGTGGGTCAATCCTGATATTTCGCAACAAGCCTTGCTTGAGCAGTTGACCATGGCCGGTCTTGAGGTGGATGCGGTAGAATCGGTTGCCGCCGAGCTGACGGGCATTGTTGTTGGCGTGGTTACGCAAATTGATCCGCATCCCGATGCTGAGCGTTTGCAAGTTTGTACGGTTGATGCAGGCGCAGAACCACTGACCATTGTCTGTGGTGCGAAGAATGTCGTGCAGGGGATGAAAGTACCGACTGCCTTAGTCGGTGCCGTATTACCTAATGGCACTAAAATCAAAAAAGCGAAACTGCGGGGTGTTGCCTCATTTGGCATGCTGTGTTCTGCCGCAGAGCTGGGATTGGCTGAATCGGCGGCAGGCCTGATGGCTTTACCCTGCGAGGGTAAAGCAGGGCAGCCGGTGGCCGATTTGCTGCGACTTAAAGACGTTTCTATAGAAATAGGATTAACTCCAAACCGGGGTGATTGCCTTAGTTTGTTAGGTATTGCACGTGAAGTGTCAGCGATAACAGGTTGTAAAATAAATGATTTTCCTTGGTCGACCGTTGAGTCTCAAACGACTGAAATATTATCTGTAGAGGTTATGGAGCCTAAAGCGTGTCCGCGTTATGTAGGCCGAGTGTTACGCGGGATCAACCCGGCTGCAACCACGCCTTTGTGGATGACAGAAAAACTGCGACGCTGTGGTTTACGGAGTATTCATCCGGTTGTCGATGTTACTAACTTTGTCTTGCTTGAATTAGGGCAGCCGATGCATGCTTTTGATATCAGTAAGTTATCGGGGGAAATTAAAGTAAAATATGCAGAAAAAAATGAATCGTTAACATTGCTTGACGGCCAGAAAATCAAGCTGGATCAAGAAACTTTAGTCATCGCCGATCAGCAGCATGCTCTGGCGCTAGCGGGTGTGATGGGTGGCGAAGACTCAGCGGTGGACGATGAAACTGATGCGTTATTTCTTGAATGTGCCTTTTTTCCACCTTCGGAAATGGCAGGCGTGGCGCGTCGATATGGTTTGCATACCGATTCTTCGCATCGTTTTGAACGGGGTGTCGATGCGCATTTAGCGCAGCGAGCCATGGCGCGTGCGACCATGCTGTTACAAGATATTGTCGGCGGTGAAGCGGGTCCGATAATTGAAGTTATCGCAGAAGAGGAATTGCCGAAAAATAAGTGGATAACCCTGCGTGCATCGCGTATTGAACGGCTGTTGGGGCAGTCGATTTCCGTTACAAAAATTACTGAAATATTGGCTGCGTTAGGTATGACAGTGGAGTCCGTTAACGATACAGAGGAGGCATGGCGGGTACAAGCCCCCAGTCATCGTTTTGATATTGAAACTGAAGCTGATTTGATCGAAGAAGTGGCACGCTTATATGGCTATGACAAAATAAACACTGCCAGACCCTGGGTTCGTGCCGCTTTAGGTCGTCAGTCAGAGAGTCACATAGAGATTGATCAACAACGCGATATTTTAGTGGCTCGGGGCTATCAGGAAGCCATCACCTATAGTTTTGTTGATGCTGAATATCAACAGTATTTTTGTCCCGGAATGGATCCGGTTAAATTAGTTAATCCCATTTCTAAGGATATGTCAGTCATGCGTTTGTCGCTTTGGCCTGGGCTGATAAAAGCACTGCTGGTCAATCAAAATCGCCAGCAATCTCGGATTCGTTTGTTCGAATCAGGTTCTATTTATGAAAAAACGGTAACAGGTAGTCAGGAGCATATTCGACTCGGTGGTGTGGTGATGGGGGATGTTTTGCCTTTGCAGTGGAGCGAATCAGCAAGAAAAGCAGATTTTTTCGATGTGAAGTCAGACTTAGAAGCTATTTTAGGATTGACGAGACGTGCCCAGGAATTTATCTTTACTCAAGGTCAGCATCCGGCTTTACATCCAGGACAGACTGCCGAGCTCAAAACACGGCAAGGTGGGCATGTGGGTTGGTTGGGTTTGCTTCACCCCGGCTTAAAAAAAGCCTTGGGTGTTACGGGAGAGCCGGTTTTGTTCGAGTTGAATAGGGACGCGGTTGCTGCACGAACCCTCGCCGTATTTCAGGCCTCCTCCAGGTTTCCAGCGATCACGCGTGACCTGGCACTGGTTGTTGATGTCGAGTTACCGGCAGAAAGGGTCATCACTGCGATTAGAGAAATTGCTGGAATGCGTTTGAAAAAGCTCCAGTTGTTTGATGTGTATCAAGGCGAAGGCATTGATTCGGGAAGAAAAAGCCTTGCTTTAGGCTTGATGTTGCAGGATACTGTACAAACTTTAACGGATAAGCAGGTGGATGGGCTTATCAAACGAATATTAGATCATTTGGATCAAAAACTAGGGGCTAAACTGAGAGATTAAGTATGGCACTAACAAAAGCGGATATGGCGGAACGTCTTTTTCAAGAGCTGGGTATCAACAAACGAGAAGCAAAAGAATTTGTTGAAATGTTTTTTGAAGAAGTACGGCGAGCGCTTGAACAGGGTAGTCAAGTCAAGCTCTCTGGTTTTGGTAACTTCAATCTTAGGGATAAGCGGCAACGCCCAGGACGGAATCCGAAGACAGGAGAGGAAATTCCAATTTCAGCTCGTCGTGTTGTCACATTTCATCCCGGGCAAAAATTAAAGGCGAGGGTCGAAGCCTATGCTGGAAGCGATAAGCAAGAGTAACAATGAGCTGCCTGTATTGCCTGGCAAACGTTACTTCACCATAGGCGAGGTTAGCGAACTTTGTGCGGTCAAACCCCATGTCTTGCGTTATTGGGAGCAGGAATTTCCAGAGTTAAAGCCACATAAAAGACGTGGTAATCGTCGTTATTATCAACACCATGATGTGATGTTGGTTAGACAAATTCGTAGTTTATTGTACGAAGAAGGCTTTACCATTGGTGGTGCACGACAAAAGCTCTCCGGTGACGAAGCAAAAACCGATGCACAACATAGTCATCAGCTTGTCCGCCAAATGCGTCTAGAGCTGGAAGAGTTGCTGACTATTCTTAACCCGTAACTATTCTTTAGTAAGTATGGCCTTACGATGCTCAACATGATGCTGGGTATTGAGTTCAGAGGGATTCTGGGGTTGACAGGGATAACAATATTCCCCATATAATTCGCAGCATTCAAGCTCGTCTTTTTTTACTTTTCGCTCTTTTTTAAGGGTATATGTTTCTTCAGTCATGGTAACGCTCCCTTTTTAGTGAGACTTAACTAATTTAGACCGCACGCCTGTCTTAAGGTTTCTTATGTTGTTTTTTTTACGAATCTTTTATGTTTTTCTGGTGATTGTGTTGTTCATGCCAGCCGGACACGCTGTGGCCAGTGATAAATTAACCATCGCTGCTGCGTCTGATTTACGCTATGCGCTGACTGAAGTTATTGCACTGTATCAGCAGGATTTCCCAGGCCAGGCAGTGGAGGTGGTTTTTGGTTCTTCAGGTAAAATGACCACCCAAATTATGAATGGTGCACCCTACGATCTTTTTTTCTCGGCGGATAGGGCCTATCCGAAAAAATTACAAGCAGCCGGATTTACGAGCAGCGACGTGGCTGTTTATGCGTTGGGTCGAATTGTATTATGGAGCCGTAAGCGGGATGTCTCGGATCTCAAGCTAGAAGATTTGTTGGACAAGTCGGTAGATCGTATTGCTATTGCCAATCCTGCTCATGCGCCTTATGGAATACGGGCGAAGGAAGCTTTGCAGAGCGCGGGGGTATGGGATGCGGTGCAGCACAAACTTGTCTTGGGTGAAAATATTGCTCGCACTGCACAAATGATCGACTCTGAAGCCGCCGATGTCGGTATTATTGCTTTGTCTCTGGCGCTTTCCCCTGGTTTGGCAAGGCACGGTTACGCACTGATTGATCACAAGTTGCATCAGCCATTAACCCAATCTTATATCGTGACCCAACAAGGTGCGAACAACAAAGCAGCACTTGCCTTTGCGCGTTATATGAAAAGTGAACCCGTTTATACCATTATGCAGCAATATGGGTTTGAGTTGCCGTAAATAAACGTAAGAGGTCAAAATGCTGGAACTCAGCCCGGATGATTGGCAGGCCATCGTCGTCACTTTCAAGCTGTGTTTTTATACGACCGTGATTTTGTTAATCGTCGCAACCCCGTTGGCCTGGTGGTTGGCGAGTGGTCGTTCAACATTGCGCACTGTAATGCAGGCTATTGTTGCATTACCATTGGTCTTGCCGCCCACCGTGCTGGGTTTCTATTTGCTGACCATTTTGGGACCTCGCGGCTTCGTTGGCAGTAGCCTTGAAGAAATGGGCTGGCAGCACCTTGCCTTTAGTTTTGAAGGTATTCTGATTGGTTCGATCCTTTACTCTATGCCTTTTGCTGTGCAGCCATTACAAGAAGCCTTTAATACTTTAGGACGACGGCCTTTGGAGGTGGCAGCATCATTGGGAGCCGGTGCCGTTGATCGATTTTTTACTGTAATTTTACCGCTCACCAAGGGTGGTTTTCTTGTTGCTGCAATTCTGACCTTTGCGCATACGCTGGGTGAATTCGGTGTGATTTTGATGTTAGGTGGCAGTATTCCTGGTGAAACCAAGGTGCTTTCCGTATTGATTTACGATCATGCCGAAGCGATGGATTATGCCGCTGCACAACGTTTATCGTTATTACTCTTGTTTGTTTCTTTTGTTGTCTTATTTGTCGTCTACGCCACTAATCATCGTTTTACCACGGTGAAATTATGACGCTGGCGATTCAAGTTCGCTTTCCCCGTCAGAGCTTTGTGCTTGATATTGATATTGACCTGCCTTTATCGGGTGTGACCGCATTATTTGGTCGTTCGGGCTGCGGTAAAACGACGTTGTTGCGCGTTATTGCTGGACTGGAGCGCGTGCCAGGTGCAACCGTAATATTTAAGAATAAAATCTGGCAACAGGAGAATCGTTTTCTGCCGCTGAGCCAACGTCGTATTGGTTTGGTGTTTCAAGAGCACAGCTTGCTGCCGCATTTATCGGTACGAGGTAATCTGGACTATGGTTATCGGCGCACGCCAACAGCGCGACGTCGGCTGGCGCTGAACGAAGTGATCGATATGCTGGACATGGGCGATCTGCTAGAGCGATCCGTTGACCGGCTTTCTGGTGGTCAACGCCAGCGCATTGCTTTGGGTCGTGCTTTATTAACCAGCCCAGATTTACTGTTGCTGGATGAGCCTCTGGCGGCACTGGATAGCCAAAGCAAGCGCGAAATTATGCCCTTTTTGTTAAAACTAACGCAGCAAGCGAGTATGCCGATTATTTTAATTACACATGCGTCGGACGAAGTGGAACGATTGGCAGATCACGTCGTGTTTATGTATCAAGGGCATATTGAAAGAATGGAAACCCTGCGTGAGGCCATTGCCCGACCGGGTTCACCGCTGTTTGATGAAAAAGGACCCGTTGCCGTTTTGGAAGGTGAGTTAAAGGCAATGGATGAACGCGGCTTGCAAGTCTTCCAAAGTGGATCCGTTTGCTTGTTGTTGGGTGGTCCAGAGCAATCGCAGGGGTCGCGGCGGCTGCGTGTCTTGGCCAGAGATGTGAGTTTGGCGCTGGATGAACCCACAGGACTGAGTATTCTTAACCACTTGCCGGTTATTATTGAACGTATTGATCCCGAAAGTGCAGGGCGCGTTACCCTGGCTTGTCGCTTAGCCGATGGCCAGCTTTTGCTGGCACAAATTACGCCCTGGTCGTTATTGCAACTCAAGCTCACAACGGGGCAGCGAGTTTATGCGTTAATCAAATCGGTGGTGTTGTTGGAATGAGTTAAACACGGGCTGAAGATGAGATCCAAAACTGGAAAGTTATTATGTACCCATTGCTTTATCTCTTCACCCATTGGGTGAGCCATGCTCTCGTTACGCCTTGACCTGCAACACCACACTTCAATTCGTCCAACTGCGGATTCTAGGTTTAATCAAAGTCAATCTGTTAAAAATTTTTGAGCTGAAGCTTCATTCCTTTTTTCGCTTGTTTATTGATTTCGATTTGCCAATTCAGACGTTCACAAATCAGTGTTACGATAAAAAGGCCTAGCCCTGATTCATTTTCATGTCCGTTGGGGTAGGTTTTTTTTTGTTCGAGTTGCAGGCGCACGTTTTGTGGCAGGCCACTGCCTTCATCTGAAATTAATAAACCCGCTTCATTTTGTTGCAAGGTGACGTTGCCTTGGGTGTGTTCCAGTGCATTTTGAATCAGGTTTCTCAATAGCATGTTGACCAAAGTGATATCGCAAACAAGTTTATGATCAACGTCACTGGGCAATATAGATAGGCGTATTGGGTTGTGTGGGTGTGTGTCTAATCGCTCCTGGACGATAGTTTGTAATTGCTGGCTTAATAAAATTTGAGTGAATGGGCGGTTGGTGACTTGTTTTCTTGCCAGCATGAGAATGGCGACGATATTGGCATTCATTTCATCTGTTGCACTCCGAATACGCCCCACTGTTTTTTTATCTTGTTCAGTCATTGTTTCACGTGCCTCTATTACATCAAGCGCACCAGAAATAACGGCTGTAGGGGTTCTCAATTCATGGCTGGCCATACCGATGAGCATCTGTTCTCGTTTAATGTATTCTTCTATGGTATTGAGATAGGCGTTGAATGTTGAGGCGATGGAATGAAGTTCTTGATCATGATATTTTTCTGATATGCGTATGCTTCTGTTTTGAGGGTCAATGTGACTGATTTCCTGAGTCAATTTTGTCAGTGGTTTCACAATTCGTCGGGCGCTCAGCTGAGTTAAAACAAAGCTGATGACAATAAAAAGGCCGCCGATAATGGCAATCCCGAAAAGAAAAACTTCTTCTCGTTGTTCAAATAGAGACGTGTCTTTTGCAACGTACATTACGCCAGTTGGTAACCGACTGACATCCACCCAGTACTCTTTATCTAATCCTTCTATCTCTCCAGAGAATGGTACGGGCAGCCCTTGAAAAACACGAGGCAGTTCTGGAAAATCTATTGTTTTGTTTGGCACGAATGAGACTAAGGCTGTAGAGGTTTTCCAGGTTTGTGCAACGTTATCAATTTTGGGGAGGTAATGAGTTTGTTCAAATTTTAATTCAAGCGCTACCATGTTTTCTTCGAGGTCGTCAGATAAAAGCTCTACTAAGCTAATGAGTGTAATGACCGTCAATACACTTAATGTGAAAAATTGCCGAAAAATGTGGTGCTTGATGGAAGGGCGCATGGATCAATTTACTCTTCTTCGGGTGGAATTAAGCGATAACCCCGACCCCGCATGGTTTTGATCAGAGAATGGCCTAGCACGTCTTTGAGCAGTTTTCGTAAATTATAAATGTGAGTGCGAAGCGTGTGAAGGTCAATGTCATCAACCCCCCAAACGGATTGACTTAATATATCGTGGGAAACAAAGCGGGGGTACGCTTGTATCAGCGTTTCAAATAGCCTGGCATTAGTACCAGATAATTCAACTTTTTTTCCATTATTAAGAGAGATTGTCAATGTGCCGGTGTTAAAATAAATACTACCGGCCTTTTTTTCGCCCTGCTTAGCGGGGTCTCTACGCGACAGCGCTTGAATGCGTAATTCCATTTCTCGCATATTAAAAGGTTTGACTAAATAATCATCTCCGCCGAGTGAAAACCCGGAGGCTTTATCCTCTATATCGTCACGAGCCGTCATGAATAAGATAGGTGTATTGCATTGCAAGTCGTTACGAATACGTTCGCAGACTTTCAATCCCGAAAGACCAGGTAGCATGATATCCAACACAATCACATCATAGCGGTTAACTGAAACCAAGTGCAGTGCGGTAAGGCCATCGTAGGCAAAATCAAGGCAATAGAATGTTTCTCCCAGGAACTCAAAAATATTCTCAGCCAGTGCTCGGTGATCTTCTACGATAAGAATTCGCAGGTGTTTTTTTCCGGCTTGTAAGTCAGATGGCAATATTTTATTTCCTCTAATTGGATATTGTTCCATTGAGTTGTAATAACGTAAAACGTCGATTAACCCATTCTACTTGAACTTGACCGGCCAGTGAGGAAATAATTTTATCCGCCTTTTCATTAGCAATAGCGACAAAAAATATCGACTCGGCATTATTTTTTATCAATGACTTTACCTCGGCTAACTCCATTACTTTAATGCGCCCTTTAGAATAGAATCGAGCAGAGAAAGGGGGTTTTCCAATATAGATGAGCGGCTGGGTGTTGTTGTTTTTGTGTTCATTGTAATGCATTACCAGCGTTTTTTCTGTTTTAAGCTTATCGGGATAAAACTGTGTGTAAAAACCTATGAGCAAGACAAGGAATGGTACCACTGCGGTGATGACGCTGAGTCTTCTGGTTGGAATGTGGGTAATCAGCATCGCTATCAAAATAGCGAGGGGAGCCAGGGCGGGGAGTTGGTAGGTCCATAAAATATTGCCGGAAAAAGTGAAAAACAGGCTTGGGAACAGCGCTGAAAGTAATAACAGGTACTGCGCATCACTTAACTTTTGTTTGAAAACAGAATTAAATTTTCTTGTGCTAAGGCCACGCCAAATGAGGATAATGATCGCAATGGGCCCCCATGGAAAGGAAGCCTGTAGCCAATAGACCCAGATGGTTCCATAGGCTTGTTGGTGAGCGCTACCATAAAGGTCGCCTTTCCAGCCTGAATCGACAAAGCGCAAAAAATGTTCGCCGACAATAAAATAATTGATAAAGCCCGGTGTTTTCAATTCTGCAGCGATATACCAGGGTAAAGACAATAGGGTGGTGAGTAATAAGCCTCGTCCCCAGGGAAGGTGAGACAGGTTACGCCATTGTCGCTGCCCTATCATCCATAAAGCTATCGGGCCTCCGATTAAGACCAATGCGAGCGGTCCTTTTGCCAATAATCCGATGGATAAACCAATAAAAAATCCCCATCCCCAGAGTGAGCCGGGTTGCCTTAATGCAAGAATAAGACTCACTAATGAAAGTGTTGTGCCCAGTGCCAGAAAGGGATCGGTTAAGACTGCACCAGACATAATGTAACTGAGCGCCATAGTAGAAAAAATCAGGGTGGCAATGAGTGCTTGGCGATGTCCGCTTATAATACGTGTGACATGATAAATAAGCCCCAACATGCCGAGATTTGCCAGCCAGGATGGTAGGCGAGCGGCGAACTCTGTGATACCAAAAAACCGAAACGAAAGTGCTTCTGTCCAAAATGACAATGGGGGTTTGCCCCAAAAGGGGATACCGTAGTCAAACCAGGGCGTGATCCAGTCGCCTGTTTCAGCCATGATGCGAGCCACTTCGCTATACCTTGCTTCGGTTGTATCAAGCATTGGCACCATCGCCATGGTCAGCCATCGACTGAAAACAATAATCACCAATGACCAAAACAGTAAATCAAGATGCTTGAGCATGAATATCTTTCCTAACCCTGTTTTTTGAATGTATGTTTGTGATTTCGGGAGCATGAGTGATATCACGAATGAGATAGTTAGGGCGCTGTTTGGCTTCGATATAGGTTTTGCCGACATACTCACCTAAAATACCAATGGCGATGAGCTGAATACCACCTAAAAAAGTGATGATTGAAACCAGAGATGGGTAGCCATGAACAGGATCTCCCAAAATAACTGCTTTGAAGACAATCCAGAGACCAAAGGCACCACCGATGAATGCGGCAATCATACCTAAGCTCATGACCCATCGAAGCGGGCTAATTGAAAAGGAAGTGATGCCTTCGAGAGCCAATTGCAGTAAACCGAGGTAATCCCATTTACTTGTTCCGGCTGCACGTGGATTACGGTCATATTTTAATATGACCGTTGGCATACCAATCCAGGCAAACAAGCCTTTCATAAAACGGTTTCGTTCAGGAAGTTGCTTTAAGGCCTCTACTGCGCGTCGGCTCATTAGGCGAAAATCACCGGTGTCAGCTGGAATTTGTGAGCGAGTCAGCCCATGTAAAAGACGATAAAATAAATAGGCCGTCGTGCGTTTAAACCAGCTATCACCCGCACGTGAACGGCGTTGCATGAGTACGACATCACGACCTTTACGCCATTCTGTTAGCATTTTCGGAATCAATTCCGGTGGATCTTGTAAGTCAGCATCCAGTATGATAACTGCGTCGCCTTTGGCATAATCAAGCCCTGCCGTGAGTGCCGCCTCTTTACCAAAATTACGACTGAGTCTGATGATATAGATGGCAGCATTGATGGCGACTTGTTCAGTTAGATATTCAGCGCTTCCATCACAACTACCATCATCAATAAATATGAGTTCTGTGGTGGCATCGAGCTGTTGTATCACCGCATTTAATCGAGGTAAGCACAACGGCAGAACTTCACGTTCATTGAATACAGGAATAATGATGCTGAGTATGGGTCGATTCGGGTCGTTCTTATTAAACAGGTTGTGACTTTGGGTCATTAAATACAATCCTTTTATATAAAAAATAACTCATCAGTGCCACTACAAATGAGGTGATGCCCTGTGCATACATGGTGCTGAGCAAGATGATGTGATGCAAAATTGAAAAAAATAACAAGTTAGCGATCCATAGCAATGTACAAACAGCGATGTAACGCTGTAGTGTAGAACGGTGAGCTGTGCTGGATTGGAATGTGATTTTGTATTGCAAAATATAATTAACAATGGCACCAATAGAGGCACCCACGGCGGTTGCTGTAATAGAGCTTATGTCTGCATTTATCATCAATGCCATCACAAGCCAATGGGACGCCGTAGCCAATCCCCCCGACAGCGCAAATCGTATGAATTGAATCAATATCTTTCCCTTGAACATATTAATGAGGTACTTCACTGCGCTTATCATTTGAGCAGTGTAGCCAAATTTAAATCAATGAAAAGTCATAAAAACATCAAGAAAAGATCAATTTTCAGGCCAAGCAGGATAGCTTTGTTCTAGTATGGAATTTGCTCCGGCAGTAAGTGATAAAGAAAAAAGTCAATCCGATTGTTAGGGGTTGGGTCAATGCTATGGAAAATTTAACCGTTCAGAGCTTAGGTTTTCGCTTCAACAAATTGATAATTATTTAATTTGTTGGAGGACGTGTACGTTTTTTGGTCGAAAACTAAACACAAACACCTGAAAGGAGGCCAGGTGAAAGTTTCCTTATCTGTTTGTGCATTGGCAATTAGGGTTTGCACGTTAGGGTTAAGTGGTGGGGTACTTACGTCCAGTGCTAAGCGCGGCTCGGTTTACTCGACTGTTTGATTCATGCAACAACGCTCCCTCAGTTTGCACATCTTGAGAGCGGTTATCTCGTTTTTAAAGGGGCCATTTTTTTTCCGTAAAAAAGCTTACTTATAAAGGTGAATTTAATGCGAATTTTTTGATCTGGAAAATGTCTATTATAATAGTTAATTTGACACTGCAAATGAAGAGAAAAAATTGAATCACTATTTTAAATTACGAATCGCGAGTGTGATCATTGCCTTACTTTTATCCGGTCAAGCACTTGCTTTAACCGTTTATGATGTTATTCAGCTTAGTAAAAAAGATTATACCGATAACGAAATCATCGCTTTAATTGAGGTGACCCATTCGGCATTTGAATTAAAAGCGGAAGATCTTCCTCGTTTGATGGACTTGGGTGTCAGTGAAAAAACTATTCAAACGATGTTGAAAACTGCATCTAAACATACAGATAATCGTTCGCCTTCTTATGCTGTGGTGCCCTCTAGCAAGGCCAGTACTTCAGCACGCTATATTCCAGCAAACGGCGCACCGCTTATTATTGCGGGGGGACAGTTTGAAACTAAGTTATTCGAAGAATCGGGTACGGGGCATCACCATCAACATCAAATGATCATGCTTGCTGGTGTCAACTTGTTTGTGCTTAGAGATAAAGGTACGTTTTCTTCTATAAAAAATCGTGCCGATGGGGTAGTAATGCAATTGGGGCAGGCTGTTTTAGCGGGTCAGGGTATATTCCGACCGAAGATGCTAGAGGGTAACCCTGTCGTGATGTTTTATGGAAACAAAACACAACAGTCGAGGGTTATTTTAAGTGTATCATCAACGGATGCCTATGCTTACCAGCGTCGTAGTGGTCGTAACGTAACCCCTGTATTGCTTGCGGCTTATTGGAGTGCGTTGTTATCTGACTATTGGTCGATAACGATGAATGATGTTAGCCCAGATCAACTGATCAGCTTTCAGGAAGGCGAAGTTTTTATGGTCTTGTATGAGCAATGGAAAAAATCAAGCAATATGTCCAGCGCACGCTTAGACGATGCCGCTCAATTACTCTCACGCCAAATGCAACAAAACTTGCTGCATTTGGCAACGACGGTGCCACGTGATTTTGTATCACGTGAAACGCCCTCTATGGTAGAGCAGCCATGAAACATCGATGTTTAGTTGGTCTATGGGGGTTGGTTATGATGGCAGGAGTGCAGGCCGACCATTTAAAAGTGAGCTTTGAGGATGTCATTTTGCTTAATCAGCGGGGTGTTTCAGAACAAACCCTGTTGTTGTTTTTAGAAAACCGAGCTTTAACTTTTAAGCTAGATGCCGTTACCCTCGATAAATTAATGACGGTGGGTGTAAGCGAAGAAGTGATTCGCTATCTGGTTTCACAAACGCAGCCCGAACATGCTCCGTCGGATACCAAGGCGAAAGAAAAGGCGCCTGAGTCCACACCAATCACAAACTATGTTCCCTATCCTGTTTATCCGACTTATTTTTATACTCCTAATTACTATAGCTATTCTTATGTATATGGGCGTTCGTATTATCCCCATGATTGGTTCGGCCCTCACTTCCGGTTTGGTTACAGTGGCAGACGACATGCTGGAGATTATCTTGTGCATCGTCCTCGTGTTCAGCATAATAGTAATGCAGATCACCATGTCGTTTCAGAGCCGCACAGAGCAGATCATCGTGTTCACTCAGAAGAGCATGTTCGTCATGCAGAACAAAATCTTCACAATGATCATCATAACCGCAGTGCCGGTCGCCATAGTGACTTAAGGTCACACCGAGCAGGCCATCGTGCTCATTCAAAACATCATAAAAAAAATCATGTAGAGCATCGTGCTGATCATAAGAGTAATGCAGATCACAATGTTGATTCAGCTTCGCACAGAGCAGAGCATCGTGCTCACTCAAGACATCATAAAAAGCATCATGGACGCAGTCACGGAAAAAGTGAACATAGCGGTGATCGTGGTCACTAGCATTTGTGGATTATCCATAGGTTTATTTTTGTAGCTTGATGTCGTTTAGTCTGTAGCGAGACTGAAGCAGGACACGTCAACAACCAAAATAATAAACCGGTACGACCCTTTCAAGCGTCGAATCCCCGACATGTTCATAACGTAAACCTTCTTTGGATATTCGAAACCCATGATCAGCAAACACTAGTATCGGTAATTGTTTATCCAAGCGTGAATAGATACGCTCAATAGCTAGCCCAAGCCTTGCTTTTGCCATGTGACATAGATGTTCAAAAGGTAAAAATTCTTGATGTATTAATTCTTCAATAACATTGATTTTTTCAAATTTTTTATTAATATTCAATGAAATTAATTCATCATAAAAAGCATCGGTGGTGGTCCGATCAGAAACGTAGGCATGTTCCATTTTTTGGAATGGCCAGTCGTGTAAAAATTCAGTTAGCCAGCTTTTCAACGGGTTTGATAAGACTAACCCCGCGGCATCTAAAATCAGCCATTGACAGTTATTTTGTTTTTCCAATAATACGCTTACTGGAGAAAGTGTACTTATAAGCTCGGTGTGCGCCAGTTTATTCAACCGAGT
>CAYQVF010000045.1:0-27957 GCA_964421045.1 uncultured Chromatiaceae bacterium | reverse complement strand
AGAGCGACTATTCCTGCGCTTTTGCTCAATCAGAACGAACAAATACAAGCTAAATTTGAACCCCAAAACGGGAAGTTATTGCGTGCCCATTCCTAACTGAACTTTACCAACTTATACAGACCTGATGCCCTGCGGTTGTTTTATAACACCATTTTGGATTGGATGTTTTAATCAGTGTAATCATTTCAATTTGTTGTATATCTCCAGCATGAATGCTCTCGGTTGCCGAACAGGCGTGTGAACGACATTCTGCAGTGCGAAACCCTTTTATTTCTCCTGAAGCATCAATGGCAAAAACAACCCGCAAGGGTTCCTCACTGAATTGCAATTCTTTTGCAGCCTCAGCACTTAAAACACCTACCTTATTTTCCTGATCCATAGCCTCTACTCTCCTGTATACTCATCGACATCATTCTTCTTTAAAATTACCTCAACTATACCCGTGGTGGCGATTCGAATTTAAGCTCGATGATACATTTAGCGCCTAAAAATCTCATAACACCACGGATATAAACTCAAGCTCGCTCTTAAATCTGATTTAATGTGATTCTTTCTCCCTCCTTATTTCTTCACGATTAAATATTTATATTGGCTTTTATAAAAAATATTCGGTCTGGAATATAGGCTGATGAAACAGGTGCAGAATTAATAAAATTCAAATCCTGGTAAAAAAATTCTTTATCAAATAAGTTTTTTATCTCCATGTTGATGATGCCCATTCGTTTCGGTAGACGATAACCGATTGCAAAATCTACAAGAGTAAAATTGTCCTTATTCGTAACAAAAGTCGAATCTGGAGTGAGTGTAATATCTTGTTTAAGATAAGTCGTACGAAGGTTAGCAATGAAACCAGATGAATTAAAATATGTAACATTAACGGGGACGGTTATAGAGTCTAGTTTTTGAGGGCCTAATGCTTTATTATCAATTTTTTCCAGCATCGTCTCTATGTTAAATGACCATGCTGAGTTCGGGCTCCATAAAAAATAGGCACGAGCCGCGTCTTCATCGCGATCGGCAAAGCTTATTGTATCGCCTTCAAACTGAGGAATTTCTGCCTTTCGTTGCGTTATCTCTATTCCAGAATGGATGTGGTTTTTAGAAAAGTCCATACCGAGGCCGATACGTTCGCTGATCGTACCATTATCTTCGTCAAAAAGCTGGTTAAAGCCGGCAATAAAAGTAGGTTCGATAGTTTGTTTAACGAGTAATGTCCTGTTCATAGATTTAATATAAGCAGCACGAAAACTTATGGTATTGGTCATATCCCATTGAATACCCAATTTTGGATTATATTTTTTTACATCAAGACTACGATCCTTCAAACGATCTAAACTCAACCCCATATCAACCATTAAATTTTTAAATACCTGGAAGTTCGTATAAACATAAGCTGTTTCATGTTTTATTGTGAAATCAGACCGATCGCCACAAGAAGGCAGGGGAAGTGAGGGAGGGAACGGAGGGGAAGTTGGACAGGTCACGCCAAATATTGCTGTCCAATCAAAAAGGGTGTTGATATTAGAATTGATATCGTATTGTCCTATTCCACCAACGAGATTGAATAATTCATTTTTGAATATATACTGACTTTCAAACTGATTACCATCTTCGTTATTTTGTTCATCAATTTCAGGTCCATCGGGATTAAACCGTTGTTGTTTGCCGTCTTTTTTACTATTGAAAAAAGACAGCAAGATCGTTGACTGTGTCGTGGGTGAAAAATTAATGCCAATACGACGAGTTTGTTGTTTTATTGTTCTTCTGTCTTGTGTTGAAAAATCCGCAGGATCAAAATTCAGCTCCAGGTCACCCTGATCTGTTTCTTTATCACGGTACTCTGCTTGAATATTGAGTTTAGGGGTGATTGCCACTTGTGCAAAAATATCGAAAATATCATGGGTCTGGTCATTGTTCTCTCGAAAACCATCGGTTCGGTAATTAAACTGACCCAGGCTAAATGAAAACTTGTCTTGTATACCAGAAAGAACTAAATCATTGCCTAAAGTGCGATGGCTCCCCCCAAGCAGATTCGTTTGAAATCGAATTCCATTGCGAACAAACAAGGGATTAAATTCATTAAATGCTAAAGCCGAGGGCCCTGAGCCATCCAGAATGCCCAGATTACTTTCTGCAAGTTGGGGTTGAATCGGCGTGGTATTAATGGGTTGTAATAGCTGTGCTTGTAATAATTCACTCACACGTGCTATTTCATGTCGTGGTAATGAGGCATAGGCATCAGCCAACAAACGATGCCCTGAATGGCTGGCCGGATTCGTGTTAACTGATTTCCAACCTTCGATTAATGCCAGTCGGTCAAACCCTAAATCACTATAAATGCGAGCCTGACTCGCACTTCTTGCCGCCTCATCACTATCAAGCAAAAAGGAAGAACGATAAACAGCCCGGTTGTTATTTAAGTTGCTCGACACGTGCAAGTCATTTAATGCCTCAACGGGGTTATTTTCAATTTGTTTGCTTATGGCACCGTAGTACCAAGGGGTGGGATCCTTAGGGTCAAGTTGCTTGGCAAGAACAAACTGCTCAACCGCAAGATCATTGCGTTTTTCCTCGTAATACGCTTTACCAAGATAGCTCCGTATGATTGAGTGTCTCGGATCCAAACTCGTCGCCGTTTCGATTTCTATACGCCCCTGTTCTAGATCACCCTCACGAATGATCGCCAGCCCCAAACCCAAGTGAGGCAAAGGTGCCGTTTGGTCTAGCGAGATGGCTTTTTCAAATGCCCGCTTCGCCTCTTTTGTTTTCATCCGAGTGAGATAGGCAAACCCAAGCACACTTTGTGTACGCGCCAGTTCGGGAGCCAGATCAATCGCACGCTGCGCCGCCTGCAAGGTACGATCAAGGTCACCGAACATCAGATGCAGTTCCGCTAATCTGGCCCAGGCCAAGGCGCTTTCTGGTGCCAACTTCACGGCTTGTTCGACACTGCGCCGAGCCGGTTCGAGGTCAAATACAGCCTGTTGTGCGTAAGATTGTGCTAACCAGGTCGCAGCGGCATCAGGGCTAAGCTCGGTGGCGTGTCGAGCTGATTCCAGAGCTCGCTCCGTTTGGTTTTGTACAACAGCGATGAGCGTTTTGAGAGCGAGCGCTTTGCCATTACGGCTCTCTAGCCGCAAAGCCCGTTCCAGGTCGGTTCTGGCGTGTACCACTTGGCCAACCGCCAAATATAATGCCGCGCGATAAACATAGATGTTGCTGTTGAACGAATCATCAGGCAGTGCGTCTAGCGTCGTCAAGGCGGCGGAAATTTCACCTTGGTGGTAGTGTTCAAGAGATTGTTTCAATTGAGCATTGCTCAGCGTGGTGAAATCAATCACGGCAGGATAATATAAGGCCCAACTGACCGCATTCCATGGCTTTATTCGAGCTTGCAAGGTCGGAGGTTGACCAGCTCGAGCCAAAGCGGTCTCACCTTGGCTTAAGTTAATTTCTCCTTGCGCGTTATGAGTTCGTACCTGACCTTCAAGCACAGTCACTCTGGTTTGCCCACCTGAATCAGCCTGTCCAGCCTCAACGGCGACAACAAACTCAGTGCCATCGACGGCAGCATTGACATAGGGCGTAACCACTTCAAAACGTTGTTTAAGGCGGGTGATGAAATGTACGATACCCGTTTTTAAATTCAGCCTGCTTGCGCCTTGTTGGGGCGAGTGACTGAAGCTGATGGTAGAGTGTTCGTTGAGACGCAATATTGAGTTATTATTAAGATGGAGTGCGGCACGACTGTTTGCTAAGGTACGGACTTGATCACCAAAGCAAAAATGATCTTGTACGCTGACTTTTTCCCATTTGTCATTGGGATGCGAACGTGACTCGACCCCACCCTGAATAGAGATAGCCTTTGCCACTGCCTCGACGCATTCCCCTGCTAGCGCCGACGCGGGCAGGCACAAACCAAGCAGTAACAGCAACGCTCTAAACTGATGACGGACAAAACGGAAAAACACAAAAAGAAAATTCATTGCAACCCCATTGCAAATAAATTCAGCACTACCCCACCTTTTAATAAGATTATTTTTTCTAGTGCTTTGTGCTGAATTGCTTCTTAGTGTCGCATAAAAAATAATAGAACTCAAAAACACGACCTTTTTGTAAAAAACATACTTTAACTAAGCCATACTTAAGAGACGTGCACGCCCCTCATCGTCTAGGCTGCTTTTTATAAAAACAGCAAGGGGCGTTAAAATTTAAAAAGTCACTGAATGTCGATAGCCTGCCCCTATTTATCACCTTTCCCCCACCCTCCTCCACCAGGTGTTTTAATGGTTAAACATTGCCCGGCTTGAGCTGTAAAGCTTGTTTTTGCTGGCAAGACGCGCTCATCCAGAATATTTTCCCCGGGTAAGGCTGCGGTACCTCCATTAAGCCCCCAAGGTGCGGAGACACGTCGCTCCGTCAATAATGTCACTTCCGTAGCTTCTAAAAACCGAAATGTTCTAATCAAACCACAGCCTCCAGAACGGGCACCTTGGCCTCCCGAACCTTCTCGAAGGCGATACACTTCAATCCTTAAGGGGAAATGCATTTCAACACTTTCAATCGGCGTATTCAAGGTGTTGGTCATATGGGCTTGCACACCATCCAAACCACCACCGTGCGCACCCGCGCCCATGCCTCCGCCTATCGTTTCATAATAATCCCAACTATGCCCTGCTTGGCGACACCCCATAGCAACATTGTTCATGGTGCCATAACTGGCTGCCGGGATACGCTCCGGTATGGCTTGCGCCAGCGCACCGCACAAAACATCAACTAACCTTGTACTAGTTTCCACATTACCGGCGGCGACAGCCGCCGGTTTCGTTGCATTCAAGAGGCTGCCTTTAGGAGCATGAAAACTAAGCGGTCGAAAGCTGCCTGCACAATTAGGGGTATATTCAGGCATCAGACACCTGAAAACATAATAGACTGCCGCTGCCGCAACCGATTTGGGACAGTTTATATTGCCAGGTGATTGTTTGGCGGTTCCTTTAAAGTCAACATGAGCATGAACATCACTGATGGTCACCGCTGCGACGATGGCAATATTTTTTGTGCCGACACCATCATCGTCTAAAATATCAGAAAACCGGTAAACCCCATTGGGAATGGCAGCCAGCATACGGCTTGCGATGGCTTCACCGTATTGGTTCAAATGTTCTATGGACTGCTGATAAGCGCGTTCACCCAGCTCAGCAACGAGGTGTAATAATCGGGTATGACCCGCCAGATTAGCACTGATTTGTGCCGCTAAATCGCCCTGTGCTCCCGTTTCATCTTGAGTCGCTTCCGACCTCAAAAAAGCGGTATGGAGTTGCTGCAAAAAAACCTCATCCATTACCCCCTGTTTTATCAATAGACGTGGGCTGATGAATAAACCTTCTTCATCTATATGCGTGGACAGAGGCATCGAACCCGGAGAGTCACTGCCAATATTGGCGTGATGAGCACGATTCGCGACAAAAGCAATTAGACGTTTATTATGGAAAACGGGCATCACCAGTGTCACATCCGGCAAATGGGTTCCTCCTAAAAAAGGGTCATTGAGAATCAGTATGTCCTGGGGCTGCCAGTTGATACTTTCAATAATATCAGCCATCGCATAAGCCATACTACCCAGATGGACAGGGATATGCGCGGCTTGCGCGACCAAGTGGCCATTGTTGTCAAAAACAGCACAAGAGAAATCCAGACGATCTTTAATGTTGGGTGAAAATGCAGCACGCTGCAACACCGCACCCATTTCATCACAAACCGCTACAATTCTGCTGGAAAATAAACTGATCAAGACCCCATTCATCTTAACTATATTAACAAACATGCCAACCGTTGCAATATATTGTAGGATATTAAAGAACGCTAACAATAGCCTTTGAAAAAGGAGAAATATTAATGTCCCATTCACTGCCTGAACTACCCTATGCGAGAGAGGCGTTAGAACCATACCTCTCTGCTGAAACATTAGATTTTCACTACGGTAAACATCATCAAACTTATGTAACCAATCTCAACAAACTACTAGAAGGATCTGATCAAGCGAACCTTTCTTTAGAAGAGCTTATTAAACAGTCCTCAGGTGGAATTTTTAATAATGCCGCTCAAATATGGAATCACACTTTTTACTGGAATTGCCTCAGCCCCAATGGCGGAGGCGAACCTGAAGGTCCATTATTTGAAGCGATCAATCAGGCTTTTGGATCTTTTGAATCATTTAAAACCGAGTTCACAAAAACGGCGATAACTACATTTGGTTCGGGTTGGGCCTGGTTAGTACAAAACAGCGATGGCACGCTCGCGCTGAAGAGCACCAGCAACGCGGCGACCCCCCTTACCGAAAATGTAACCCCCATTTTAACTTGTGACGTGTGGGAACATGCCTATTATATTGACTATCGCAATGCTCGCCCAGCTTACCTTGACAACTTCTGGAAAATGGTTAATTGGCAGTTCGCTCGCACCCAAATGAGATAACACTGGATTTATTTTGGCTCTCATAGTACCTTTTCGCAAACTTTGACAACTTTTTCCTTGCTTATTTACTATTTGAGCCAAACATGTCCATATTGCATGAAACCGATGATTTACGAATCAGAACAATCCGGGAAGTTACCGCTCCGGAACAGCTACACACAGAACTGCCCATATCAGAAGCGGCGGCCACCACCGTCTTTCAAACCAGGAAAGAAATCCATAATATACTAAATGGCAGCTGTGATCGCTTATTGGTTATTGTGGGCCCTTGCTCTATTCATGATACTCAGGCTGCCGATGAGTATGCCAACAAACTCAAAGTACTAAAAGAGCAACTCAACGAACACCTGTTGATTGTGATGCGCGTCTACTTTGAAAAACCCCGAACCTCGGTAGGCTGGAAAGGCTTGATCAATGACCCCAAACTGGATGATAGTTTTAATATTAATGAGGGGTTGCATATTGCCCGTCAATTATTATTAAATTTAAGTCATATCGGTATGCCTGCGGCGACAGAATACCTGGATTTGATCACCCCTCAGTATATTTCTGATTTAATCAGCTGGGGGGCTATTGGCGCCAGAACAACCGAGAGTCAAGTGCATAGAGAACTGGCTTCTGGACTCTCTTGTCCGGTTGGTTTTAAAAATAGCACCGACGGGAATTTAAAAACGGCCATTGATGCCATCAATGCCGCATCAAATCCGCATCATTTTCTCTCTGTAACAAAAAAAGGACGCTCAGCCATTTTTTCCACTACAGGTAATGATGACTGTCATATTATTCTCCGTGGAGGTAGTCAACCTAACTATGACGCGGCCAGCATTGATAGCGCATCACAGGCCTTACTGGGCGCAAAATTAACACCGGCGTTAATGATCGATATCAGTCATGCCAACAGTCAAAAACAGTATCAAAACCAAACTCGTGTTGGCCACAATGTCGCTTCACAAATTGCATCCGGTGATACACGAATTATCGGCACTATGATTGAAAGCCACCTGAAAGAAGGTCGACAAAATATGAACCCCGACCAGCCTTTGACCTACGGCCAAAGCATCACCGATGCTTGCATAGGATGGGATAAGACAACAGAGCTACTACAGGTCTTCGCCGAGGCCGTAAAACAAAGGCGGACGATCAGAATAAAGGAATAATATTTTGCCGCGCAAAGTTAATACTTATAATTATGAAAAATCGCTAGCCGAATTAACCACGGTGGTTGAAAAACTGGAAACAGGCGATCTCTCTCTAGAAGACGCCCTAAAACAGTTTGAACTGGGCATAAAACTAACCCGTACCTGTCAAAAAGCGTTACAAAACGCAGAACAACAAGTTCAAATATTGCTTAAAAATGATGAACATACCGAATTAAGTAACATTGATAATGACAAACCCTGATCAATTAAAAACGCTAATGACGGCATATCAAGGACGCGTCGATGCCGCATTAACACAACGCTTGCCCGTCGCAACGATTCATCCCGCACGTCTTCATGAAGCGATGCGCTACGCCGTGTTCAATGGCGGTAAACGTATTCGTCCGATACTGGCCTACGCAACAGCTAAAGCAGTAGGTTGTCATTTAGATCACGCTGATGGCGTCGCTTGTGCCGTCGAACTCGTCCATGCTTATTCTCTAGTGCATGACGATCTTCCTGCGATGGATAATGATGACTTACGTCGTGGCAAAGCAACATGTCATCGTGCCTTTGATGAAGCAACGGCAATCCTGACGGGGGACGCACTACAAACCCTGGCTTTTTATGTGCTTTCACACGATAAAGGTTTTAACGTTCCCGCAGAAACTAGAATTAAAATGATAGAATTATTAGCCGCCGCAAGTGGTTCAAAAGGCATGGCAGGTGGGCAAGCCATTGATCTTGAATCAGTCGGGCAACAACTGGATATTGCGCAACTGGAAGATATGCACATTCATAAAACGGGTGCGCTGATCAGAGCCAGTGTCATGTTAGGGGCTTTATGTCAAAGTGAACTGGATCCTGTTATTTTTCGTAAATTGACCCATTA
This sequence comes from uncultured Chromatiaceae bacterium, assembly GCA_964421045.1. Classification (GTDB taxonomy): domain Bacteria; phylum Pseudomonadota; class Gammaproteobacteria; order JAADHS01; family JAADHS01; genus JAADHS01. The sequence goes on along the minus strand of CAYQVF010000045.1, from coordinate 19,452 downwards.
TGCTGAACATATTGGGCTCGCGTTTCAGATTCGCGACGATATTCTCGACATTGAGGCGAGTACCGAAGCGCTAGGGAAAACTCAAGGCGCTGATAAAGCTAAAGATAAACCTACCTACCCGGCTTTATTAGGACTTAAAGGAGCCAAAGAACATGCGCAAGCACTACACCAGGAAGCGTTAGCTTGCCTTGAACACCTAGGTTCCAATGCGGATCCATTGCGCTGGATTTCAGGCTACATCGTTGACCGAGGGTACTGAGAGGCCACCAGGGCTGGAAGTCACTGTCGTAATAGGGGATAATAGACGGCTTTTTCTGGTGCCAGGCTAACAAACATGATGACAGACTCTCCCCGCTATGTGTTACTGGAAACCATCGACACCCCTGCGGATCTGCGCCAGCTATCTGTAGATCAGCTTGACACGCTGGCTCAAGAACTACGCACCTTTATCGTGCAATCAGTCAGCCAAACGGGCGGGCATCTTTCCGCCGGATTAGGTACGGTTGAACTCACTATTGCGCTGCATTATGTCTTCAACACCCCTGAAGACAAGCTCGTTTGGGATGTGGGTCATCAAAGTTATCCTCATAAAATTCTCACAGGTCGCCGCGATCGCATGTCGACCTTGCGTCAAAAGGGGGGGCTTTGTGGCTTCCCTAACCGGACTGAAAGTCCTTACGATACCTTTGGCGTGGGACATTCCAGCACCTCTATCAGTGCTGCCCTGGGGATGGCTATTGCGGCCAGTTGTAACAACGAGAACTATCGATCCGTCGCGATTATCGGTGATGGTGCGATGACGGCAGGGATGGCCTTTGAAGCGCTTAACCATGGCGGTGGCCTGGAGGCTAATTTATTGGTTATTCTTAATGATAACGATATGTCGATTTCCCCCAATGTCGGCGGCATGTCTAACTATCTGGCGCGTGTACTCTCTGGCAAAGTCTACTCCAGTATGCGTGAAGGCAGCAAAAAAGTACTGAGTGCCATGCCCCCGATGTGGGAATTAGCTAGGCGTGCTGAAGAACACGTCAAGGGCATGGTTATTCCGGGTACTTTATTTGAGGAACTTGGGTTCAACTATATTGGCCCGATTGATGGCCATGATATGGATACCTTAATTGCGACACTAAAAAACTTACGAGATCAAAAAGGCCCTCGTTTTCTCCACATCGTCACTAAAAAAGGAAAAGGCTACCAGCCTGCCGAACAAAACCCCTGTACTTATCATGGCGTCACCACCTTTGATCCGGCTACGGGAACCATGCCTTTAAAAAAAGCCAACACGGGTCCAAGTTATACCCAGGTATTTGGTGAATGGATCTGTGACATGGCAGAACAAAGTGACAAGCTGATCGGCATCACACCCGCAATGCGCGAAGGATCCGGACTCGTTGACTTTGCCAAAACCTACCCTAAACGGTATATCGATGTGGGAATTGCCGAGCAACACGCCGTCACCTTGGCGGCCGGGCTGGCCTGCGAGGGGCTGCATCCGGTTGTCGCTATTTATTCAACCTTTTTACAACGTGCGTATGACCAACTCATTCATGATGTCGCGATACAAAATTTGCCTGTACTCTTTGCCATAGACCGAGGTGGCCTCGTGGGTGCCGATGGCCCCACACATGCGGGCAGTTTCGATTACAGCTTTTTGCGCTGCATTCCTAATATGATTATTATGGCACCGGCTGATGAAAATGAATGCCGTCAAATGCTCTATACCGGTTATTTGCTTGAACAGCCTGTTGCCGTCCGCTATCCTCGCGGTGGCGGCTCTGGCGTTGCCGTTAAAAAAGAAATGACGGCCTTACCCATTGGCAAAGGAACTATCGTTCGCCAAGGTCACAAAGTAGCCATTCTTGCTTTTGGCAGTATGGTCTCCATTGCCGTGGAGGCAGCGAATGAAATCAATGCCACAGCGGTGAATATGCGTTTTATAAAACCCCTGGATACCCTCTTGATAGAAGACCTGGCCACACAGCATGAACTGCTGATAACTATCGAGGAAAATGCGATAGCCGGTGGTGCCGGCAGTGGTATTAATGAATATCTTGCTGCGGCTGGCATTCAGTCCCGCATCATCAACCTGGGTCTGCCCGATTTATTTGTGGAACAAGGAACACACCAGCAGCTTTTAAACGAGTGTGAACTGACCGCAGACTATATCATCAAAATTGCTAGACAAACCCTTAATCAATAATAAGAGACTAACCTTTAAGTGACCGCATCATACACACTCAAAATCACCCTGGATTTTGCTGCTGCACATCATTTACGCAACTATCCTGGCAACTGTAGCCGCTTGCATGGTCACAATTGGAAAGTTGAAGCTGAAGTCATTGTTAACAACTTGAATGAAGTCGGTATGGGCATTGACTTTAAAACCATACGCACAGCCACACGCGATATTGCTGAACGCCTCGATCATCAAAATTTGAATGAGCTGGAACCTTTTAGAAAGACCAACCCCACAGCAGAAAATATAGCCGCCTATTTTTATAATGAGCTTGTTAAAACAATCAACGATAACCGAGTTAAAGTCGCTGCCATTACCATCTGGGAAACAGAGCGAGCCAGCGTGCGCTATTGTGAAAATTAACTTAAGGACTGAAAAAACAAACCCATGAGCATTGCAGATGTACAAAATAGTGCTGACACACGTCAGATCCCAATTAATAAAGTCGGCATCAAAGGCATTCGCCATCCCGTGCGCGTTAAGGATCGAAGTAGTGGCGAGCAACATACCATCGCCAACTTCAACATGTACGTGAACTTACCTCATAATTTCAAGGGGACACATATGTCCCGTTTTGTTGAAATACTCAACAACCACGAACGAGAAATTTCAGTCAGCTCTTTTCCTGACATGCTGAAAGAAATGATCGAGCTATTAGATGCTGACTCCGGTTATATCGAAATGTCTTTCCCTTATTTTGTAAACAAAAAAGCCCCCGTTACCGGCGTAGAAAGTTTATTAGACTACGATGTCACCATTATTGGCGCTATTACTGGTGAGCGGGCATCGACTACGCTCAAAGTGATCGTACCGGTAACGAGCTTATGCCCTTGCTCCAAAAAAATCTCTGATTATGGTGCGCACAACCAGCGTTCCCACGTCACGGTGACCGTAACCACCAAAGAATTTGTATGGATAGAAGATCTAATCAATATTGTTGAACAAGAAGCCTCATGCGAAATTTTTGGACTCGTTAAACGCCCTGATGAAAAATGGGTCACCGAACGTGCCTATGACAATCCAAAATTTGTTGAAGATATGGTGCGCGATGTCGCTGCAAAAATAGGAGCCGACCCAAGAATCAGTGCATTTACAATTGAGTCCGAAAACTTCGAGTCTATCCACAACCATTCGGCCTATGCGTTGATTGAAAAAAGTTAGCTCTCTACAGGAATGCGTAAAACCTGACCGGGAATTATTTTATCACTCATTAGATTGTTGGCAAATTTTAGTTTTTTGATAGAAATATGATATTGAAGTGCGATTCCGCCCAAGGTTTCACCTTTAGCAATAGTATGACGATTACGCTGAGCAAGCAAAGCACCAGCAGGAGGATGGCGATAAAAATAGCGAGAAATCCCATCAAATATGGCCACTGCAATGGCTTTTCGATACACAGGGGTTCGCAATTTTTGCTCTTCAGCTGGATTAGAAATATAGGCGGTTTCTACCAAAACAGAAGGAATATCGGGTGATTTCAATACCATAAAACTGGCATTTTGGACAGATTTACTATGTACCTTACCCACGCTTTTGAGCTCATGAAGTATATTTTTTGCAACCTGACGACTGGCCTGTTGCGTTGCAGATTGTGCCATATCCAATAATACTGAGGCCACGATATTCTCTTTATTGGCCAACTGCACGCCACCAATCAGGTCGGAGTTATTTGCTTTTACTGCTAACCATCTTGCCGCTTCTGAACTTGCACCCTGAGAAGAGAGCGAATAAACAGAAGATCCCTTGGCACGAGGATCTTTAAAAGCGTCGGCATGAATCGATACAAAAAAGTCTGCCTGATGTTGTCGTGCTATTGTCATTCGTTCTCGCAGACCAAGATAATAGTCACCTGAACGAACCAACACCCCTTTCATCCCTTCTTGTCGATCAAACATTCGTTTAAGCTCACGCGCGATTTTGAGCACAACCTCTTTTTCTTTCGTGCCCTGCCGTCCATGTGCTCCAGGGTCTTCACCGCCATGCCCTGCATCTATCGCAATAATAATATCTCGGAGCCGCTTATCGACCGACTGACCTAGACGAGATGTTAAAGCTCCATGCGATTTTTTTACAACACGATCCAAGTCTAAAACTAGCCTATACCCATATTCTGAATTTGGTTTAAGTAAAGCGCTCTTAGGGGATACCGCCTCTTTCATATCAAGAACAATACGTAAATCATTTCCATTGCGCTTACCAGAACGAATGCGTTTGATCGGGCTTTTGCTCAGATCAAGCGATTTAAGGCGTGTTACAAGGCGAGTTTGTTTAAAGTCAATAACCACCCGTTCAGGCTTGGAGAGGCTAAACACTTTGTAGTTTAGTGATTGATTTAAATCAAAAATAAGACGGCCACCGTCAGGAGATTGCCACACCCTCGCATCGTTTACACGCGCCAAACCGGCATAACTGGACGATAAAAAGCCAAGTACCATCAGCATACTTAGCAACGCAACTGTGATCGGTTTGCTTAAATATTTCATTTTTGTAAACATAGCCAACTAAATTTGGGTTTAATTATAAAAAACAATTGCCTAAATGCCAACTCTTTATATTTAAAATTAAGATTCGCAGCTAGATTAAGTTTTTATTTAACGTTACGTCGGCAATATCGATGAAATATCAAGGGTGAATTCATTGCCATTGATTTTAACTTAGCAGAAATATACCGGCAAATAGGCGTACCACAGACGACTTACGTACACATTCCTTAATCAGACATTTTGCTTAATATGCGTTGGCCTCTAACCGTTTTCCCACTCAAGCATGCACGACGACCATCACCTGAATACGCCAGATCAATAACCAAATCGGGGTGTGCAACATAACCCAAACCATGGTCGGGCCATTCAATAAGACTTAAGACCGTCTGCTCCATCGTTTCTCTTACCCCTAAAAATTCCAGTTCTTCCGGTTCAGACAAACGATATAAGTCCATATGATAGACAGTGAGCGCCTCCAGTTCATAAGGTTCAAGTAACGTATAAGTTGGACTTTTAACCCGCCCCTGGTAACCCAAACCTACCAGCACCGCTCTGGCCAGGTAAGTTTTTCCTGCACCTAAATCACCACAGAGATACACAACGCCGCCTGAACGCAATAATGGGGCAAGTTCAGTACCCAGTTTATGGGTCGCTTCAGGCGAAATCAATTCCAGCTCAAGATATTCGCTCATGGGTTCACCAAACTACGAATTGGCGTCATCAAATCAGAGGCTAACAAACCCCGTTCACCTTGTTGTGCTGCAATATCGGCAGCTCTGCTGTGTACGCAAACCCCCAGCTCTGCTGCGCCCGACAAATCTAAACCTTGCGCAATAAAAGAGGCGATCACGCCAGTCAAGACATCGCCCATCCCCCCACTGGCCATACCCGGATTGCCATCAGTACATACGGCCAAGGTACGATGGTTTCCTCGTCCCAGGATACAACTGCCCGCGCCTTTTAATACCACCACTCCGCCATATTTTTTTTGCAATGCTATCGTTGCTGCAAAACGATTTTGCTCAATATCAGCGACGCTGCACAACATCAGTCGCGCCGCTTCACCCGGATGTGGCGTTAATACCCAGTTATCACGGTGACAAGGCTGTTTTGCTAATATATTCAGCCCATCAGCATCGACAACCAAGGGCAGCGAACTCTCGCAGACAAGAGAAAACCAACGTTCACCCCATTCACGGGTACCCAAACCTGGACCTATGGCAATCACGGTTGCACGTTCCAGCAACTTATCCAAATCATCCGACTGTTGCAGGGCATGAGCCATTAATTCGGGTCGCGCCTGAACGATTGCTGCTATATGGGCTTCACGTGTGCCCAGACTAATTAAGCCGGCACCCGCACGTGCCGCAGCCTCACCGGCGAGACGAATTGCCCCGGCATACCCTGTATCGCCACCGACACACAAAACATGCCCATACCAACCTTTGTGTGATGATTTTTCACGAGGTAAAAGACTCGCAATAATTGAGTTGTAATTTATTTTTCGGGTTGCAATAATCTGCTGCTGTAAAGTATTAGGCGTATTCACATCATCAAACACAACATTTCCACTATGATTTATTGATTTATTAAATTGCGTTCGAAAAACCGCACGTATTTCAATCGATCGTTCCATCGCATTTGAGGTCGTTCATCCATATTCATATCAAAGCATTCACTCTTGTTGTATTATTCCAATAATATCAGTATCTCACCCTCAAGTATGATCGCTTTTAGACTATGACATCACCTGCTCAGGATCACCCAAACTATAAACTGGCAAGCGAGATCAAGCTTTTTGCGAAACAACTTGGCTTTCATGCTCTCGGCATTACTGACCCCGATCTTTCATTTTATGAAAAAAAATACGAACAATGGCTGGATCAAGGCTATCACGGTGAAATGGCATACCTGTCTAAGCATGGAAAAAAACGGACTCGCCCCGTGCAGCTCACGCCTGAGGTGAAGTCTCTGATCTCAGTACGTCTGGATTATTTCCCCAAACATAGCGCCAACCCAGGCAAAATACTGAATCAGCCAAATTTAGCTTATATATCACGCTACGCCCTGGGCAGAGATTACCACAAACTTATGCGCAAAAAACTGCAACGCTTGGCCGAGCGCATTCAAGCACGGCTCGACACGACCTTGCACTATCGCGCTTTTGTTGACAGTGCGCCAGTGATTGAAAAGCCGATAGCAGAAAAAGCGGGATTAGGTTGGATCGCCAAACACACTAACCTGGTGAATGAAAAAGGCGGTTCCTGGTTTTTTCTTGGAGAACTTTATACCAGCCTTGAATTACCGGCGGATGAACCGGCAATGAATCATTGTGGGCAGTGTACACGCTGCATTGATGTTTGCCCAACTCAAGCTATTATTGCACCGTACCAACTGGATGCAAGATTGTGTATTTCATATTTAACCATTGAGTTTCATGGGTCTATTCCTGTCGAGCTGAGACCTAAGTTAGGCAATCGTATCTATGGCTGCGATGACTGCCAATGGGTCTGCCCCTGGAATCGTTTTGCTCAATTTACAGATGAAACCGATTTTCATCCTCGCCATAATTTAGACAACAGTAAGCTAATTACACTTTTTTCATGGAGTGAAACTGAATTTTTATCCCGCACCGAAGGCTCCGCAATACGCCGCATAGGTCATGAACTTTGGTTAAGGAATATTGCCATCGCATTAGGTAACGCCCCCATATCATCAGAAATCATCACCGCACTAAAACAAAAAAAAGAACACCCCTCTGAGCTGGTGCGGGAGCATGTTAACTGGGCATTAACACAACATCAAGAAAGCTTAAACAAGCTTTCTTTATAATGTTTCAGTTCATTAATCGAATCGTAAACATCCGCCAGCGCTAAATGCTCGGTATTTTTTTTCACTGCAGCGGCAATGTCCGGGGCCCAACGGTTCGCCAGCTCTTTCACGGTGCTTACATCCAGGTTACGATAGTGAAAAAATGCCTCTAATGTCGGCATTAAACGCGCCATAAAACGGCGATCCTGACAGATACTGTTGCCGCACATAGGTGAGTATTTAGCAAGCACATATTTCTGCAAAAAAACCAATGTTTTTTGTTCTGCTTCAGCAAGTGATGTTGAGCTGTTTTTTACTCTCGCGGTAAGTCCGGAGTAACGGTGTTGTTGCGTATTCCAGTCATCCATGGTCGCCATCACTTCATCGGGTTGATGAATAGCAAAAACGGGGCCTTCAGCTAATATATTAAGCTGACTGTCCGTCATAATGGTTGCAATTTCGATTATTTGATCCTGACCCGGATTCAATCCGGTCATTTCCAGATCAATCCAGATCAGATTTGTTTCCTTCGACACAATGACCTCACGTGTTTGATCGTTAAAATTACGTGCTTACAACCTGACATGATACTATATCTATTAACTTTAAGAGCGCAAACTCAGCAATAATGGCACCGAAAAAAAATAAAGGCCAGCAACAAAACACTGCCCCTCTAAAAACGCCCCTCCCCCCACTGAAAGGCAGGGTCATCGTCGTTCATGGTGAACATATTTCAGTAGAAGACAGCCGACAGGTTATTTATCGATGTTCACTCAAAAAGCGCATCGGTATGGTCGTCTGCGGTGATCATGTTCTGTGGAATGCCGCCCCCCATCATACCGGGGTCGTCACTAAAATTTTACCTCGCCATAGTTTACTGGCGCGACCCGATATGCGAGGAAAACTGAAACCCATCGCAGCTAATCTAGATCAACTTGTCATCGTGGTCGCTCCTCGCTTAAGTCATGCAAAAAACGAGTTCGGCAGCAATCTGGCTCGCTGTTGCGAACTACCAGACACGGAATTAATTGATCGCTACATCGCCGCTGCTGAAACCGCCTCAATGAGGCCGACTATTGTATTCAATAAAATTGACCTTCTAGATAAAGAACAATATAAAAAAGCGCTTGATAAATATCAAATTTACAGTCAAATTGGTTACCCTATCCTCATGACCAGCATGCAAAAAAATATCGGGCTGCAACCACTAGGCGAGTTGCTCAACAAGCAAACCAGCGCATTTGTCGGGCAATCGGGGGTCGGAAAATCGTCATTAATCAATTGTTATTTACCCGATGCTAAACTCACCACGGGAGCCGTTTCAGTCTTAAGTGGATTAGGACGTCACACCACCACAACGACAATACTGTACCCCCTGCCCAATGGCGGTCAGCTAGTGGATTCACCCGGTGTACGTGAATTTGGCCTGGGAGAAATCGACCCGGCCTCTTTTGACTCTCAGTTTATAGAATTCCGCCCCTATTTAGGACAATGCAAATTCAATAATTGTAGACACCTGTCTGAGCCTAAATGCGCAGTACTTGATGCCGTTAAACAAGGCAGAATAGATTCCAGTCGTTTCCGTAATTATCAAAAATTACTTAATCTAAATCTAGAACCCAGCAAGCAAAAGAAAACGCGATAGATTGGCCATATTAATTTTGAGCAATAAAAAATAAGATGATGCCCTATCAACTCAACCCTTGTTTTCGGTTAGAGTTTACTCCTGAATTCACCGCTTCTTTTTTTTCTTTTTTCTTGATGATTCCTGGGTATTCGATTTAGGTTTCCGAGACCCGACTTCTTCATTTCTTTCACCGGCAATTAATATGACCGTATTATCATCAATTTCATGTTGTTGTTCCAACGCACCCTGTAACAATAAGCGATCACATAAAACATTAATACGTCGAGGTATGCCATCAGTAAATGTAAAAATTTTATCGTAGGCTCGCTCTGTAAAAATAAGATTTCCACTCCAGCCAGAGTGCGTCAAACGGTGTTCAATATAAGCTGCCATTTCAGTTCTATTCAAGGCAGTTAACTGGCAAGATACAACGATTCTCTGCCTGAGCTGTTCAAATTGAGGGAGTTGTATTGTCTCTAAAAAATTATTTTGCCCCAACAAGAAAGTCTGTAACAATGCACGCCCCTTGTTTTGAAAGTTAGATAACATTCTGAGTTCTTCTAAAGCATCTGCAGGTAAGTTCTGCGCCTCATCTACAATCAAAATAATTCGCTTGCCTTCCAATATACATTTAGTAAAAAAAAGCTGTAAATTATGTAATAACTCCGCCTTGCTATGCCCTGAATATTGCAAACCAAAAGACGCAGCAATAAATTGTAATAGTTCAACAGGGTTCAGGTTTGTTGATGCAAGCTGTGCAATAACATAATGCTCATCATTAATCCCTGCTATCAATTTCTGAATTAATAACGTTTTTCCTGAGCCAATATCGCCAACAACCACGATAAAACCTTCATCTTGCTGCATACCATATTGTAAATAAGAAAAGGCTTTATGATGTGCACTGCTATCATAATAAAAGTGATGATCCGGCGTCATCTGGAAAGGTTTAGCACTTAATTTATAAAATTCTTTATACATATGTTTTTACTATTAGCGGGTTCATTTTTCCTCTCTATTTTCAGGAATCCGTAACCCCGTACCCATAACCGTAGTAATCCTGGTCACCTGATAATTTCCTAGCTTTATTTAATATGAGTCCAACTGCTTTTTCTTCATTATCTAACAATGATAAAGCTTGCTCCACGACAGCCTTAGGGGTCACACCCATTTCAACAACGAAAACGACTTGCCCCATATGGTCACTCAGTATTTGGGTTTCTGGTGTGGCCAACAGCGGTGGAGCATCAAACAAAATAATTCGATTGGGATCGCTTGCTGACAACTCTTTGATTAGTGTACCCATACGATTACTTGCAAGCAACTCTGCAGTATGCACTTGGGAATGTCCTGAGGGCAAAATACTTAATCCGGTATAATCAGTATTAACGATCACATCTGACAAACGTAAATGCTCATCTGACAAAAGTTCTACCAGTCCATCCCGGCCACTCAAATGAGTCATTTTTGTAACTTGGGATTTCGTCACATCCCCATCCACCAGTAATACAGTGCAATCACGTTCTTTTGCAATGCTTAAAGCTAAATGAATGGCAGTAAATGATTTCCCTTCATTGGGCAAAGAGCTGGTTACCATAATCACATGGCCGTCAGGAACGAGTGACGCTTCATTACCGAAGGCATTGGCAAGCAAAGGCCTTTTAATTTTACGATACTCATCAGCAATCAAGGCCGAAGGTAACATAACACCAGAAGGGCTTAAAGCACTTAGGTCTAAATGTAATAAATCAGGGTTGGCTCCGTCGCTACGCTCATTTTTATCGTGCATATCACCAACATCACTAATCGGAGCAACCCACTTTTGAGCGGCTTTGTTATTAACCGAGGCATTCCATTTTTCAACCGCTTTTTCAATAAGAGTCATTTGATTTTCAACTTCAATCTAAATTTCGCAAGTAATCGTTTTTTCGCAGAGCAAAATATTAATTTGTAGAGCGAAATTATTATAGTGATTTCCGATATTTTTCATATCTCGGCACAGATCAAGAAGCGTCTGTGTTGAGTGCATGCGAACACTTGCAAAATTCAAGTTCCATATACCAGCTTATAACCACGCTTCGGGAATAACCAAAACATCTCCCGGTAACATTTTGACGTTGCTGCTTAAATCTCCTTGTTGAATCAAGTCTTCAATACGAACCGCCATTTCTATTTTATTTTCACCTTGATACCTGACTATTTTTGCTTTATTACCGTCAGCAAATTCATTCAACCCCCCTACTGCAATGATAACATCCAATAAGGCCATACCATTTTTATAGGGCAAAGATTGAGGTACCATTGCTGCACCAATGACTTTGATCTGATTTTCATAAGTTCCAACAAAGTTAGTAACAATAACGGTGACCATCGGGTCACGAATAAATTTTTTCAATCCTTTTTCTATATCTCGAGCTAACTGGGCGGGAGCCTTTCCGGCTGCGGATATATCCTCAACAAGAGGAATAGATATTTTACCATCTGGCCTAACCGGAACAGATGTAGATAACTCTGAATTACGCCAAACAAAGATATCCAAGGTATCACCAGAACCAATAGTATAATTTTGAATAACGTTTTCATCGTTTTGCGTATTAACATCAACCTTCTTATCGCTTACTACTTTCTTGTTTGGCAAGCTACAAGCAAAGAGTACAAAGATCAAGCTGTATAATATTAAAACTTTCATTTTCAGCATTATCGGGTTCTTCTGTTTGTTGTATGGCTTTGGGCAGATATTATGCCGATTTTATCATTAAAATTTGTAGTTTTGTCGTTCTGGAAACAGAAACGAACCCCAAGAATAAACGCAACTTTTAAAAAGGCTATATTATAACAGGCTTACCCAACATTGTCCTTTGTTAACATATCGTTATCTAGAACCGTTGGGGGTTGCAAAAGCGCAGAAAGAAGGCGGTTAACGTGATCTGGAATGAATTACGGAAATTAAGGATCATTTTTCAACGCACCTTATATTTTCGGCGCAAAGACTTAATCACAGACTTGTGGTTCTTGAGATTCAGCTATAATTGCAATGCCCTCTTCAAATGAACAGGGCACACACTTAAATAGAGAGGGGCACATTTGATTTATGCAACGCGCTCCGCATCGAATGAATCCAAATATTCTCTTAAGGCCATAAAAAACAACAGCGTCATATCTCCCTGCCCTTGATCAAACTCAAGCCCCACACGACAGAGATTCTGCTGATCATGGTTATATTGATCTGCCCATCGTACAGTTGCTGCAATACTGATTCTCAAGCCATCTACCTCAAAAATTAAATCAATCTTATGACCCGGCTCATAGCTTACATCTTTAATATCCAACCCAATGCCTGAAATAGAGACATCCTGTACATAAGAGACTTCATAATATTGATCATCAGCTTGAATAAAAAATGAGCCTTTAAACTTATCCATGAGAAAGTTTTTTCTTTCATCTTTACGCCTTTCTATACCCATATGAAGTTATCCTCACGTACAAAAATATCAATCAAAAAATTCAGCCAAGTACGACATCTCTGCCGCGATCCGGTTATTCCGTTATCGGCCTTCTTTGCTTAATGCTTTATGATATTTAGGCGTAGATGATACGCCATTCACATTTCTTTGAAGCTGGTTTTTGCTTTCACTACATGCTGGATAGCGGTTGAGAGTGCTTTTCTAGTCATCGATAATGGCATACAAGCAGCGTTTTTATACCCCATATTAACCTGCTCAGGTAATACCGGAATATGTATAAAACCAGATCGATGAGGCAACCCCGCTTCTTCGGCATAAGCTAAACTAGAATAAAGAATGTGATTGCAAAGATGCTGTCCAGCATAATACGAATGGGCTGCGGGTATATTTTGTGCCTCGACAGCCGCCGGCAAAGTATTTATACCCGGCAAATCTGCCCAATAAGCCACAGAACCTTCAGCATCGATAACTTCATCCATGAAGGAGTTCAACGCAACTTTTTCGCAAATAATTTTATTATAAGGAGGGGCTTGACCGGTAAAAATACAGAGTACGGGTTTATATTGCGTTAGAAGCGCAAACAATTGAGCTTCTAATGTCTGGTGCTCGGTTTTCCGGGAAGTCTCATCAACCCCGATGATTTCGAATGCCAGCTGATCTTCAAGATCCCGCAGCCCACCGGGCAAATCACTTTGCATTGATGATATCAATGCTGCCGAGGCATTTAACGCTTCTTTATAGGGTGCAAAACCCGTAATGAGTATCATTTTTTCCTATACAGACATAATAATTATAGTGCTAATCAAAAATACCACAGAAAATAGAGACAGCCTAAACCTGAGCACATCCATATAATCAGTATAAATTTAAGGCGATAAATGCAAATGAGGGCGGGGAGGACGGCTCGTAATGATGCAATAAGCCACATTCAACATCAATTACTGAGTCATTCAGGTTAGATTCGAGCTACCTGAGCCTGGAGTCCTCCGTTTTTACCGGCAGCAATGAGCCAAGCTGATGACGAAGTTTGGTATTAGATGGGCTATAGAAATAAAGGACGAATAAATCATTGATTTTACTGGTCGGGGCGAGAGGATTCGAACCTCCGACCACCGGCACCCCATGCCGGTGCGCTACCAGGCTGCGCTACGCCCCGAAATAATCACCTTACTATTAAAAGCATCGCAATAATACGCAACCACGCTATTAAGCACAACCTTTAATTTATACTTTTTGATGTACTTCAGGCAGGCATTGCATCTTTGAATGAACGTGACTCAGAAGACAAAACCGACGCTCCCAGAGATAGGCCAAAGGCCGAAAATTTAAAGTCTTGTACTTCCCTTACCTGACGACGGTGGTCGCCCAATAGGTCATTTTGGTCGATCTATTTTGAACGTTCAATTCAGAGCCTTCCAAGACTCATGTTAGAAACCCGTCATGTCAAAGATATGTATTGTAAAAATCCATCATAATCCATATAATTTAAATGCTCAGATTGATTAAGATTTCTTGATCGGGCTTGTGAATTCAATAATTAAACTGGAGGTCAATGAATGGCACGCTCAGACAATCCTTACTTTGGTAAAGATTTAAAACAGCGGCTCACTTTAGCTGGGCTGGAACAATCCTTCAAAGAAGCAACAGCAGGGCAAAACGAGACGCTGATGGTTTCAATTTTATGCCAAGTAAAATACACACCTAAACAAGCCAGTGATACCGCTAAAAACTTATTATTGGATCCAGGTTATTTTCTTAACACGCTCAAAACATAAAAATGTAGTTATTTCATCGTAATAGCCTATTCACGCCTTAATCACGACGGGAAAGCCACTTCGACTACACAAGGGTGTCAAATTAAGCTAACATTCGGAACCTTTTTCGGAAAATGAATGGCCATGACAAAAAATTACAATAGCTTCAATACAAAATCAACGCTGACTCACAATAGCCAAACGTATCAATTTCATTCGCTGCCCTTATTGGAAAGCAAGGGGATTGGGCCTGTTTCCCGCCTGCCTTATTCTATTCGTATTCTATTAGAAAATTTGCTGCGCTACGAAGACAATCTAGCTATAAAAAAAGATCAAATCCAGGCACTCGCTAACTGGGATGCCAAAGCCCTACCCAGTCGCGAAATATTTTTCATGCCCTCCAGAGTAATACTACAAGACTTTACGGGAGTGCCTGCTGTTGCCGACCTGGCCGCTATGCGTGATGCACTCAAAAGTTTAGGTGCGGATCCTGATAAAATTAACCCCTTCACCCCTGCTGATCTCGTGATCGACCACTCTGTTCAGGTAGATCATTATGGAAGCAGTGAAGCGCTTAACTTTAATAGTAAAAAAGAATTTACACGCAATATGGAACGCTATCAATTTCTCCGCTGGGGGCAAAAAGCGTTTCGTAATTTTAATGTTGTACCGCCCAACAGTGGTATCGTTCACCAAGTCAACCTTGAGCACCTAGCTTGTGTGGCGATGGTTTCAAAACATGATGAGACACAATGGATTTATCCCGACTCAGTACTGGGTACCGACTCTCACACCACGATGATAAATGGCTTGGGCGTACTCGGCTGGGGAGTCGGGGGGATCGAAGCAGAAGCCGCGCTTCTTGGTCAACCCAGCTCGATGCTTATCCCCCAAGTGGTCGGTTTCAAATTACATGGAAAACCGCCAGCAGGCTGCACTTCAACCGACATCGTGTTAACCATCACACAACAACTTCGTCAACATGGCGTCGTCGGCAAATTCGTCGAATTTTTTGGCCCAGGTCTCGCTACTTTAAGCCTGGCTGACCGTGCGACCATCGCCAACATGGCTCCAGAATACGGGGCCACGATGGGCTTCTTCCCGGTAGATCAAAAAACAGTCGATTATCTCATTCTCACCGGGCGTGAAGAACAAGCTCCTTTAGTAGAAGCATACTTTAAAGAACAAGGATTATGGAATGAACACAGCGCCCTCCAGCCTGTTTATTCAGAAGAATTGGCGTTCGACTTAACAACGGTTGAACCTTGCCTGGCCGGACCTGCCCGACCACAGGATCGTATTGTTTTGAGCGATGTACGCGCTTCATTTCGTTCCACCTTGGCCAAACAATACGAAAGCGACAGCAGCGACATAGACAAAGGGGAAATGACACGCTGGCTCGAAGAAGGGGGGAATCCTGTTATGATTGCTCCAGAACTTGCAACCGAACATCCTGATGAAGATCTGGATGTTTTTGGCACCTGCGTACCCGTGCGACAACCCGACGGCGTCTCCTACAACCTTTGCCATGGCTCGGTAGCCATTGCTGCCATTACCAGTTGCACCAATACATCGAACCCTTCAGTGCTTATTGCGGCAGGTTTACTCGCCAAGCGTGCCGTACAACGTGGCTTGCAAGTTCGCCCCTGGGTCAAAACCAGTTTAGCCCCAGGATCCAGAGCGGTAACGGAATATTTAAAAGACGCGAACCTGCTTGCTTATCTAGAAGCATTACGTTTTCATTTGGTGGGTTATGGCTGCACCACCTGTATTGGTAACAGTGGTACCCTACCCCAGCATATTCAGCAAGCCATCCAAGCAGGTGACTTGTCTGTGACCTCTGTGCTCTCTGGCAATCGTAACTTCGAAGGGCGCGTTAATCCATTAGTCCGGGCTAATTACCTAGCCTCGCCACCGTTAGTGGTTGCTTACGCCATCGCCGGTAACGTCAATATTGATTTAAGTTCAGACCCATTAGGTATCGACCCCAATGGCGAATATGTTTATCTTAAAGACATTTGGCCCACTCGTGATGAAATTGAAGTTCTGGTTAGCCAGCATGTCACTGCCGAACAATACAAGCACAGTTATAAAAACATTTTTTCAGGCACTTCAGAGTGGCGTTCTATTGATGCACCATCAGGTAATTTATTTCAGTGGAATGATGAGTCAACTTACATCAAAAAACCGCCCTTTTTTGACAATATAAGCACAACCCCCGAGCCACTCGAAGATATCCAGAGTGCCCGTGTCCTCGCTCTGCTTGGCGATTCAGTCACAACAGATCACATCTCGCCTGCGGGTGCCATTCAAAAAGACAGCCCAGCCGCACAATACCTTAATAAGCTGGGCGTTGCCGATAAAGACTTCAATTCCTATGGTTCACGACGCGGTAATCACGAAGTTATGGTGCGAGGAACTTTCGCTAATATTCGTCTACGCAACAAGTTGCTTCCCGGGGTAGAAGGCGGCTATACCCAACATTTTCCTGAAGGCACGCAAATGTCGATTTTTGATGCCGCTAATCAATACCAACAAGACAGCATCCCCGCCATTATTATTGCCGGAAAAGAGTATGGCACGGGCTCATCGCGTGATTGGGCTGCTAAAGGACCCAAGCTACAAGGCATTAAAGCGGTCATCGCAGAGAGCTTTGAGCGTATTCATCGCTCTAATTTGGTCGGCATGGGCATTTTGCCATTACAATTTAATGAAGGTGAAAGTGCTGAAATGCTACGTCTAACGGGTGAAGAAACTTTCGATATTAGAGGTTTGGCTCACCTTGAACCGGGACAACTCTTAACCATCAAAGCCACCAATAAAAACAAGACATCACAGGAATTTAAAGTCCAATGCCGTATCGACACACCAAATGAGCTGGAATATTTCAAGCACGGCGGCATATTAAGATACGTTCTGCGTGAAACCTTAAAGGCATAATGGTCAAAATGTGACAAAAATCCGTTTATTTACTGTTTATTTCTGTTAAAATTAAAGGGCTATTTTGCTGAAAAAGTGGTAACAGTTTGATGCTTAAAAGATTTGCACACTTAATAATGTTATCTTTAAGTGTGCTTAGCGCTAACGCATTAAAGCTTCGAATACTAAATAAACGAGCAAACTTACGATATGTACAACATACTACGGTCTGATAACACAGGCACCCATACTCATCACTTTTCCATTGTTTTATTGCTGTTATTGAGTATCAATATAGCCTCAGCCGAGGAATTTCTCGTAACAAAAACTGAGGATACGGCGGATGGCAGCTGCGATAGCAATGACTGTTCTCTCCGCGAAGCTATTATTGCGGCTAATGCCAATGCAGAAAGCGACATAATCACTCTCGGATCTGGCGGATTCATTTTGACCCAAGGCGGGGCTCAAGGTGCCCAAGAAGAAGATAATGCCGCAGAAGGCGACCTCGACATTCGCAGTGAAATGACGATAACAGGGAATGGCAAAAACAATACTATTATTGATGGTAATACATTGGATAGAATTTTCCACATCCTCTCACCCAACACCAATAATCCCACTGTTGTTACAATACAAAATCTCACCATAACGAATGGCGCTGTCGACGCTCGCAATGGCGGAGCGTTGAACAACAGTACGTTAAGCAACACCTCGCTCAGCAATGTCACAATCAGCAATAGTTCAACCACGAATAACGGCAGCATTGCCGGCAAAGGCCTAGGTGGCGGTATTTACAACAATGGTACCCTGACCTTGACTGATGCAACCATTACTGACAATACAGCCGAAGTCAACCAGGAAGTCAGCGGTCGCTTCGGTGGCGGGGGACTGCACAACGATATTAACAGCAATGCAACCCTGAAAGGGGTCACTATCAGTAAAAATAAAGCCCTAAACTCAAGCACATCTGAAGCCTTTGTTACCGGAGGGGGCATCCTGAACCTTGGAACTCTGTTCATTTTTGACAATGCAGGAACAGCAAGTATTATCGGCGGTAGCTTAAAAAATGAGGGCAACCAGGCGCATAGTGGTGGCGGCGTTGCTAACCTGGGTGGCTTTTTAACTATTGCCAACACGCTCATTGCTAACAATACAACGATTACAACAAACAACCCGGCAGATGTTTTTACAGGCCCCACTGGAGGGGGCTTGTATAATAGTAATGCCGGTGAAAATCGTGGCAATTTAATTATTACAGCAAGCACTATTAAAAATAATTATGCTGACCGCCAGGGTGGCGGCGTTTTTAATTCTGGCGCACCCATCACCATCACTCATACCACGATTAACAATAATACAGCCCGATTTCTCGCTGGTGGTATCTCTAATGTGGGCAATCAACCTGCTGAAATTACCAATTCAACCATTGCATTGAATACCGCACTTGATGATTCAAGTACGGCCTCAACACGAGGCGGAGGTTTATGGACCAGTAGCCGTATTAATCTAAACTCGGTCACCCTAGCAGGTAATGTTGCAACTCAAGGGGATCAACTCTATGTACAAGACAACTCCGATGACGGGCGCAGCATAGAGCCTCAGGTTAGCTTTTCAAACACCCTGGTAAGTCACTATTCACCTGACAATAGCCCGAATATCTTGCAAGCAAGCAACAACTGCGCTGGCGATACTAACTTTATTGTTTCCGAAAATTTTAATCTTGATTCAGGTAATACATGCAACTTTGATACAAACAACTTTAATAATCAGGTGGACACTAACCCGGAACTCTCGCCGGTCGGATTAGCTCAAAATACAGGAGGAGAAGGAAACATCCCACCTACCGAAACGATTGCTTTGGAAGAAAACAGCCCTGCCATTAATCAAGGTTCCGGTTGTCCTGCTCTCGACCAACGATATTTTGTTCGCGACACGGCTTGTGACACAGGAGCATATGAGTCACAAGCTGCAGCCTCATCAGGTACCCTGTCCGATATGAAAATAACGATCCGTGTCCCGGAAGGTAATACTGGTACTGCTTTTGTAGGTAGCCAGTTCACCTATACCCTGGCCATAACGAACATTGGTCCCGATGAAGCCAATAATGTGACGGTTACTGCGATACTGCCTTCCTTGGTGGAGATAGAAAATCCTC
>CAYQVF010000044.1:0-28028 GCA_964421045.1 uncultured Chromatiaceae bacterium | reverse complement strand
CGGCTAATGAAGCGTGCCAGATGAAAGCTTCATCTTCACTAATCAGCAGATCGGCACGGCCATCGCCATTCAGATCGATAAATTTCAGATTGGGGTCACGGGTATTGCGATTGAGGCGTGAGCTAAACGAACGGAAAGGTGTCCAGTCTTCTTCGCCGTCATGTTCGTAAAAACCGGGAGTGGGACCGTCGAACATGACCAGATCAGGTTTGCCGTCCCCGGCCAGATCCATAATTTGCGCCCCGACGGCCAAGGCCATATTCGGTTTGCTTGCCACTCGCTCTAGTGGTGCGAACGCTACGGCCTTGCCTATAGGGCTAATATTGCGTTTGTAATACCAGGCCGCCGCCTGCTCGGTAAGGATGCCGGGGATGCCTTCGCCGTGCAGGTCGGTCCATTGGTAGCTTGCGCCATCTACGCCGATGGGCAGGTTGTCCAGGCTGGTGGGATCTACCTCTTCTATGGTGTCTTTTACTTTGACGGGGCTGTACTTAAAATCGACTGGTGGCAAACTACGACTCAGATAACTACCGCCATCACGTTGATAGCCGGTTTGGCTGGCGGTTTTCAGGAAAGTGTAGACCGGGTTTTTGGTGTTATCGGGATCTTGTTGGTGGGAGTAGGTGAAATCTGTTGAGCGTACCAGACAGTCGTTGTCGACACCGGCTTCACCGTCGAAGTGATGGAACATCAATACCCGCTGGCAAAGACGCGTGGTGCGCACCTCAAAACCGGCGCGGTAGTTTGAAAAGGGATCGTCACGGAAGTGCCATGGGCTGGAGTCATCCGGCAGGGGTACTTCGCTGTCGTGTTCGCCGTAATCGAAAACGACTTCAAACATCCAGCCCGCATTGCGCTCTTCATCCAGAAGCTGCGGCCGTTGACCTGTGTCGTTATCGAGCAACGATGTACGGTTACCATAGCGAATACGTTTAAGATAACGATTGGCGCTACGCCGAGAATCATTGGCGGCGCCTCGGTTGCGTTCATGGGCACGGGTCAGATCAACACCGGCACCATCTTCCGCTTCGTATTCGTAAACAACGGCATTGCCTTTATCATCGCGAGTCTCGCAAATGAGCCAACTGAAGATACGGCTGCGGTCTTCAGGATCGACAATACGTGACGTACTGTCTTTACCATAAAGGGTTAGAATATTGTCTTTGGAGATGGAGCGCCAATGAATGTCTCCATCCATTTTTCTTGTCCAGCGCTCAATGCGAGCAAACAGCCCTTCGATACGCGGTCGATAGCGATGAATAATGTAATCCGGGGCAGTGGTGTCGTCTGCAAACCGACTGTCGTCCGGGTTGAGAAGAGGCACCAGATCTTCTGCACCGGAAAGCAAAAAAATGTCGGATTCAGCAGCATCACGATATTGGGGCAGACCCTTGCTGGTCTTGCGCGTGATTTCAGGCAGACTCAAATTCCAACCGAAACCAAACAAGCCATTACCTGAACCGGAATCGTAAGAAAGTGATAACTCAGGGCCGAAGCCAGAACGACCCGGACTGGTGACAATGGGTACGGTCATGGAGCCAGTACCGGTTACTGGATTGGCGGCGAATTTTTCGCCGATGCCACTAATCGCACCGCCACCCTTGGGTAATTCGATGGAGGGGATTTGCGAACCTTGCGACGTTGGCGTTTGAGCATCCGCCGCGGGAACACCTTTATCTTGATTTGAAGAGCCGACTTTCCCTGTCCGTTCCATAGCTGCCTTTCTTATACATAATTACTACGTAAAAAAAATTATTCTATCAACGATGAATTACTCTTTAACCTTACAGTTGCATAAATTATAAAAACAAGCAAGTTTTCACACTATATATTAAGATGTAAATAGCGATGTTATCCTTTTTTCTAGATGCCATCGTCAGAGAAGTCTAAATAAATTAGGAGTATTGAGCCTTAGATACTGCTATAAAAGCAGTGAAACGGTTTTGAGTCAGTTTTTTATGCAACGATAGAGTTTAGTAATGAAGCGTACGCCTACCATCGGCTCATAACTGTTAAATAACATACCTAAAATGTAAACTATTCACATAGACCCGTGGCAATTAAAACTTAGGTGGTGTTGCACGCCCTCTTCATTCCCTGGCTGCGTTGAAACGCCTCGCAGTAGCCATCCGCTGCACCTCGATAACTGCTCCTGCATTGTCTTTATGCTCGACCCCTGCTCACGCCCCTTGCCTACATCCCTGCAAGCAATCCGAACGAACAAATACAAGCTAAATCTGAGCGCTAAAACGGGAAGTTATTACGCGTTATTTCTGAATCTTAATTCAAAATAAAAGGATCACTCTCAATGATCCATATTAACAACCTTATAAACTATTTATTGTTTTAGAGACCCGCTTTGAAAATTCACTCTCTGTGCCAGATTGATTATACGCTGTTATTGCATAATAGTATTTTTCCGGAGCAAGATTACGGATCGTATATTCGTTAACCGATGAATCATTAGTATCGAATAAAAATGCCAAATTGTCAGGATCCGTTCCAGAGTAAATTTTGTACCCCCCTATTTCACTTAACGGTAAGGGGCTGGAATCAGAGCGCACGATAGGTGCAGTCCATGACAGTATGATTGTTGTTGATTGATTTGTATTTGCTTTATCTTTTTTAAATTGGTGCGTTTTTTGGTTAGTCTTATCAAGCTTAGTTTCAATTGCAATAGCTGCAAATTCAATCGCTTCATCAATATACTTTCCTTTGTCGGCAGGGAATATAGGTTTTATTTTTACAGGGAGGCTGTCTGTCGGTAAAATGTTGAGCACACTTCTAATGGCTTTAAGTTCTATACTGGGCAACAGAGTGATGCCAGCATCTACCGACATTTTTGTTTGTTGTAATTGTTCTGGATTAATACGTACATTAGCCGTCATAGAGGATGTTGTCGCTTGTGGGTTAACAGCAGCGATTGCATTGTCCATCCTGAGTGTGGCGATGCTACCATTGACATTCAAATTGTTACTCAATGCCTCTATGAGTACTTTTCCTGATACCAGTGTTGAAACCAAGGCAATTTGTTTGTTTGCTGTCGCGCCTCCTGCACCATCTAGCTCGCCATCGGTCATATCATCAGCAATGGCTTTTACAATACTGTTTATATCAAAAATTGTTCCCGCATCTTCCAGACTTTCATGGGTTCGACGTATCATTTCAGCAAGGACTTCGCTGGACTTGACAATAACACCGATATTTAAATCGTTAATTTCGCTTGTTATTGGATCTGCAACCAATCGGGAGTCCAGACCAAAATTCATATTTTTTACAATAAGGCTTTTGGCTGAATCCAGGTTTTCGGTATTCAATCCACCTACCATTGAACGGGCAGACTGCACGATTAATGTAGAAAAGGGATTGACGTTAGCATGTTTCACTGAGGGGTCAGTAATAACAGAAAGCAACTTAAAATCAATTTCACGTCCCGTAACGAGGTTTGTTCCTCCCGAGGCCTCTATTGTCAATGGGTACACATTCGCACCAGCATTGATGGAAACACGATATCTTGCATTTCCATCGGTCATTTCTGTTTTAAGAAGACGTCCATTTCGGTCATAAAACATGAGTGTGGCACCAATAACGGGGCCATCAATAACACTTCCTGAAAATTCACGAGTGACTTCATCTTCTATCGTTGTGATTTTGACACTAAAGGTCTTTGATTCTGTATCAGTCACTCCGCCTCCGCATGCGGTTAGGAAAGAACAGAAGAATAAAATATACATTCGGGTTATTTTGACTTCAAACATTTTTATCACCATGCTTAGACTAGTGGACGCTGGCTATCTGAAAGTTTGACTCGCTTTCATATAACGTTTTTTTCATATGGTCATGGGGGTTTACGGCAGTCTTTGCACAGGAAGTACGACCTACAGCACATATCGCCTAATAAAGTAGTGTTTTGGGACGGGGTACGCATTTAGCGTGGAAAGCACCCGAAAATCAGGTTATATTCTGGAAAATTTAGCTGGACGCAGAAACAGAGATCGTCTTGCTACCTTGTGATTAATTTTTGACCTTCCATCAAAAACCAACTCCCTTAGGTGAGAACCGATGCCTTTTACCTCAACCGTCCTGCATCCTTCACGGCTCCATATGAGCTCGTCACGCTACGGCAACAGAAAACCTCGGCTGCCTCTTTTTTGTTGTCAACATCCGTCACATGCTAACGCGCCTTACTACGAATTTGCGGACAGCGTTGCCCACCGGGGGCACTACCTTTGCTCCGCTCTGTATGGCAGTCAGCGGATGCGAAAACATCGTTGTCACCTTAAGGGTGATGCAACTTTTTCGCATCGTTCGATGAATCAGGCGCTTGTGCCTAAGAAGCCGGGCATAAATGCGATACGCCATAGATCAACTGGTTTTTTTAGATTTATTGCGAACGCTGAAAAGAGATAAGGGAAAGAGGGCTAATTTAAGGTTTTTTAAGGGCTTTTTTAGTGTATAATTATTGAGACAGTGTAGATCTTTGATCCCTGTTATATGTCGTACCACCACAGACAAAAAGATTACTCGGTTATTTATGGTGCCTATATTATTTGCGGTTTATTACTGAGGCGGAATATGATTCGTTTATTTAGACACTATATCCCTAAGTCCCTACTCATGTTTGCGGCATTGGAATTTGTTGTCTTGTTGTCCGCCATCATGATGAGTGTCTCGTTTCGCTTCTATAATAGCGAAACACCCTCAGAGCTTACTTTTCTCCAGGCCACGATTTTTTGTTCTGTCATGTTAGGTACATTGCTTGCCATGGGGCTTTATCAGCGAGAAGTTCAGGATAAAAAACTGGATATGATCTTGCGGATTATATTCAGTTTCGCCCTGGGTATGGCACTCATGAGCCTTTTATTTTATATTTCGCCTAACCTTTTCCTTAATCAAGGGGTGATGTTTACGGCGATTGGCAGTGGTGCTGTCGGTGTCATCCTCGCTCGTTTATTTTTATTCAGCTATGTTGACAACACTTTCTCTCAGAAACGCGCCCTTATTATTGGTACAGGGAAAAGAGCTTCTCGCATTGAAAATATGCGAAAGCTTACTGATCTCAGGTCGCTTGAGGTGGTTGGCTATTGGCCCGTTGCGGGTGAAACTCAAGTCATCGATTCTCACTATGTGCTCGATACTAGCCGTATTAAATTATTTGAGGTGGTAGCAAAAAAAGAGGTAAACGAAATCGTTGTTGCCGTGGACGATCGCCGTAAGTCTTTACCCATTGATGCATTGCTTGACTGCAAAATGAATGGCGTAGAAGTCATAGATATCCTCACATTTTTGGAACAGCAAACGGGGAAAATAGACCTTGATGAAATTAATCCCAGCTGCCTGGTTTTTGTCGATGGTTATGTTCACACCGTACTCAAGCCGGTCAGTAAACGTATCTTTGATGTCTTTGTTAGCCTCAGCACATTACTATTAAGCTTACCTATCATGTTAGCTATAGTCTTAGCTATTTGGATTGAATCAGGTTGCAGAGGGAGTGTGTTCTACACGCAAACACGAGTAGGTGCCGGAGGCAGGGAATTTAGTGTCTACAAATTTCGGAGCATGATAGAAAATGCGGAACTTGACGGTGCTCAATATGCTGAACAAAATGACCCAAGAATAACGAAAGTAGGCCACTTTATCCGTAAAACCCGTATTGATGAACTCCCACAGTTACTGAACGTCCTACGTGGCGAAATGAGTTTTGTTGGCCCACGCCCTGAACGCCCAGAGTTTGTGAAAACACTTAAAAATAAAATACCCTACTACAATTTACGTCACAGCCTCAAACCCGGCATTACAGGTTGGGCGCAAGTCAAATATCCTTATGGCGACAATGACGAAGACAGCGCTCAAAAACTACAGTTTGACCTGTATTATATGAAAAACTATAGCCTTTTTCTTGACTTGACCATTCTTTTTCAAACAGTCGGCGTCGTTTTGTTACAAAAAGGAAGTCGGTAATAATTCACACGGAGCGCCATTAGTCCGCGATGATAGGTTACGCCATGCCTACCTTTCGTCGTTAGGAACATCAGCCAACACTACATTTTCAATCTTGAAACTGATATAAAAAAACAACTGAGGTCGCCAAATCATCAATGCCATCACCCAAGGCAAAACTATATCTCAGTCGTCCAGCAACATCCCAACGAGGAGTGAGATGCCATTCATTTATAATATCCAGAGTCAGTGCCGTGGAGGTATTGTTTCTATCGCCAAATGTTTGCTCTAAAAATCCACTACTGTCGACCGTATGGCGTAATGTCATTTTCTCTTGAGCAAACTGTAAACCGCCTCCAACCCACATGCTAGATTTATCTGATACATAGAATTGTCGGTGCGCCAGAGCCCGAACACCAAAACGTTGAACTTCTTGCCCTATTTTCGTCTCCGTTGCCTCGTGGGTGCTCGCGTCAACAAAGACTTCCCCCCAATATCGATATTTCCCCCTTAACCGATCGCTATACACAAGCTGAAACAATTGTGCTGAAGTCTCTTTTTCGACCCCCCCTTGAGGGTCATTAACATTCATAATAGCAACCCCCACTCCATAGCCAATACGTGCTGTATTTTCCGATACCCCAAGAGCTGCAGCCCCTGCTGATGTCGCAAAAATCAAAAAAGCAAAAATAGTGATCGTTAAACTCAAAAATTTCATAATATTTCTTCCTTGCTCTCACCCTGTACCAACCGGAGCGCGTTCTAAATTCCAGACTCCGTCAAAACCGAATTACTTTTTTTTGTGGTGAAAGGTTAATTTCGTCAAACACCGTGCCTGTTCTGGCATTCAGCACCATGCTGACAGCTTGAGCCACATCAACGGCTTCTATATAGTTTTCTGGTTCATCGCCTGGCCGGAAATGAAGTTTATCAAAAAATTCTGTTTTGACCATACCCGGATTGACAATAGAAACACGCAAGCCACTTTTACTGCTTTCCTCTCTCAAGGCCTGAGCAAAACCTCGTAATGCAAATTTACTGGCGCAATACACTGCTCCTCGGCGACCACCAGAAAGCCCGGCCTCAGAACCGATAAATAATAAATCACTGGATTGATGTTTTTTTAGAAAAGGCACCATTGCCCGGGCCAGATAAAGATGACTCGTGACGTTTAAATCGATGAGCTGCTGTATCTGCTCATAAGAAAATTCTTCAATCGAGGCAAACTGCCCATAACCCACACAACTGACAACCCCATCTATAGTTGAGTACTGTTGAGTTATTTTTTTGAATTGTTCAGGTAAGGCCTTTAACGCAGCCATATCAACTTTTACACCGTAATAATGATTTTCATTGGCAAACACTTGCTGGCTACGACGTGAAACACCAATCACCGTATGCCCTTCATTTAACATCATCTGAGCCACCGCGTAGCCTATGCCTGAACTTGCTCCGGTAATTAACAGAGTGCGTTGCCTTGACATGCTCAGCTACTTATACAAGGGAAAAAGAGACGATCAGGAATATATCGCAACAGTTCTTCAGAGCAAAACGTCATCATCGCACATTCTTGCTCTTTGGCGTAAGCCACCATTCCATTATGCGTTTCCATTTTGCCGGCAAACAACGGCTCATAGGGATACAGATGAATGATATGATTAAAAAACGGTGCCGGCATGCGAAAACCACCTAAACTCACGGAATGTAACTGTTTAACATCTAAGAATGAAAAAACCCATTGAAATAGCTGCTGATAACTTTGTTTGTAATTTTCATGATAAATCAAGGGATCAAACCTCAGCCCTATTTTCCACCCCTTTTGCTGCAATTTTTTCATTGCGTCAAGCCGTTTTTCTATTGGTGGCGTCTTGGCTTCCAGACTTGTGGCGATATGTTCCGGCGAGAGACTAAACGCAACCACCACATTGTTCATAGGGGGTCGCTGTAATAAATTACGTATTTGTGTACTTTTAGTTCTTAACTCCAGATATATATGGTCGTATTTAGAAAAGAGTTCCAGCGTATGCTCGACAAACCCTGTAATCGGCTCCAGTGCCAAACTATCACAATCATAACCTGAAAAAAACCAGCTTTCCTCTCCTGAGTGTTGCAAACAAACTTGTTCAATAGCCTCATTAAAATCTTCATAATTGATAAAAACAACAAAATGAGCAGATCGATACATACCTTGTAAAAAACAATAACGACAATCATACAAACAATTCATCATATGTGAAAAATAATAATGATGCTGCCCTCCTACCGAATAGCCTGCAGGTGCCGGTAACACATAGTTTTTATGTTTGCGAGCGAGGATTAAAGCAGGTTGCTGTTTCTGTAACCTGAAATTTTGCGCTTTACGGTTAAATATTTCACTATAACGCTCAATGTAAATCACTCGAGCTTGTGAAAAACGCTCAAGAATGAGCAATACTCTAGGATGCTGCTGAACTTCTTTTTCTATATATATAGTCTCAATCATGAAAGTTCATCGTTCATGCACTCATCCGTTAGGAACGTGCACAGAATAACTTCCGGATTTAACATCTCATTTTCAGCTTGTCTTTGCCCATTTTTCAATCACAAAACCTTGAAATAAGAGCAACTATTCCTGCACTTTTGCTCAAAGCTTACGCGTCAGTCTCACCTTTTTTTATGAAACAAGGCGATAGACTCAACGTGCGTCGTATGCGGAAACATATCCATCACCCCTGCTCGCTGTAACTCATATCCCGCTTTATATAAATCCCCTGCATCACGCGCCAAAGTTGCGGGATTACATGAAACATAAACAAGGACAGTGGGAGCTAATTTGGCGATCAAAGGAATGATTTCTGCGGCACCCGAACGCGGTGGATCAATTAGTAACTTATCATATTGTTGATTTTTAAACCACGTTTCATTCGAGACATCAGCAGCTAAATTCATGGTGTAAAATGCCGTGTTATTGATATTATTATTCTCTGCATTTTTTTTGGCTCGCTTAATCAGTCCCGCATCCCCTTCCACACCCACTACTTTACCCGCGCGACGTGCCAGTGGTAAAGTAAAATTGCCTAAACCACAAAACAGATCCAAAACGTGGTCTGTAGGTTTGAGCGCTAACCATTCCATCGCCAGCGCCACCATGCGCCGGTTAATTTCGGTATTCACCTGGGTAAAGTCATTCGGTTTAAACGTAATGTTGATATCAAAGTCAGGGATCACATAACTTAATGAAGCCTGCTCTGGCCACAACAAATGTATTGTATCGGGCCCTTTGGGCTGTAAATAAATTTGAAAATCGTATTGCTCAGAAAAGGCTTTCAAGTGTATTAAGTCGGCTTCTGAAAAAGCCTCTAAATGACGAAAAATCAATGCGACAGATTGATCATCTATAGCCACTTCTATTTGCGGAATTTGATTGGCTATGGACATGGATGCAAGCAATGCCCGTAACGCCATAATGTTCTGACCGACTAAGGGATGAAGGACGACACACTGTTCAAGCTCAGCAATATAACTATTGCCTTTTTCACGAAAACCAACCAATACCGATTGTTTTTTAATTACCCATTTCGCACCTAATCGAGCCTTACGTCGATACCCCCATATGGGGCCCATCATAGGCGGTTCAATTTGTTGCGGTACGACCCCCCCTATGCGTTTCAAGTTTTCCAGCAAAATATGTTGCTTCGCTCGTATTTGCGCTTCTGGCTGCATATGTTGTAATGCACACCCTCCGCACACACCAAAATGGAGACACTTCGGTACGACTCTGTCAGGTGAGCTTTCCAACACTTCGATAACCACTGCTTCAGCATATTTACGCTTACTTAAACGATACTGAAACACCACTTTTTCACCCAGCAAAGCGCCGTCAACAAAAACGGCCTTGCCGTCAACTCGTGCCACCCCCCGGCCATCATGCGAAACCGACTCAATGACTGCGGTAACAGGGTCTTTAGATACTGCTTTACGTCTTCTTTTTGAACCCATAACACCTCAAATACGATACCATCGCTTACGCAAAGCCAGGAAGACTTTATTAGGATATTTAGTTTTTCCCAAACTGCCATTATAGCGTGCCAAACCTCGTGTTAAATCACCTTTTTCTTTGTCTACGTAAAAACGTAAAATAGTACAGCCCATTCTGACATTTGTTTCAGGTGTAAATAAGTCATCATTTGGGCGATTCATTTCTTTCAACCAAAATGGCATCACTTGCATATAACCTCTTGCTCCGACATACGATAATGCCCAACGATCAAAATTACTTTCTATATCAATCACAGCAAGAATCAACTCAGGAGGAAGATCGACCCGTTGTGCTTCATAATGTACGAGTCTAAGTAGACTCAGTCGTTTTTCCGGGTCTTTTATTCGACGCTTTAAGCGCTGAGACATGTCCATTAACCACACTTCAGCTTCAAACCGATCTGAAAAACTATCTGTTTCATTAATCGCTTTAATCAGGATCTGACGTAAATCGGCATCGAACTCAGCATTCGTTGTTAAAGCAAAGCTGACAGAGGAAGCAAAAAGGCAAAAAAGAAGAACGCAATAGATATTTTTCGGGAGAAGTAACATATAAAAACCCCATTTCGTAATGACTTTAACACGCAATAATCCGTGTTAAATACGATATAATTAAGGAAATATACCCGTGGTGTTATAGACTTAGGTGTTAACACGTGTAGATGTGCCTTAGGTTCGGTTTTTCCGATTGAGAAAAAACGCAGGCCTAGCGGGCTAAGTTGAGTTTTTTCGATTGAGAAAAAATCGAAGATGAGATACAGATGTGCGTGAAAACACCTAATATCTATAACGCCACGGGTATTTATGAATCTTATCGGCTCATTATGCGATCTTTCAAGAATGAAACGATATCGTTATTTGAAATTTTCTCTGCTTCATTGGCCCGGCGCGATTTATATTCAACTTGATTATTATCAAGGCTACGCTCACCAACGACGATACGATGCGGAATACCAATGAGCTCCATATCCGCAAACATGACACCGGGTCGTTCTTTTCTGTCATCGAGTAATACTGCTATCTCCGCTGCTTTAAGCTCAGTATAAATTTTTTCAATAGCCGCTCGTACCCGAGCTGATTTATGGTAATTCATCGGCAGCAACGCCACGGTATAAGGCGCAATAGCCTCAGGCCAGACAATGCCCCTATCATCATGATTTTGCTCTATTGCGGCGGCAACAATGCGTGAAACTCCAATGCCATAACACCCCATCGATAAAGGAACAGATTTCCCTTTATCATCTAAACATGTGGCTTGCATCGCCTCACTGTATTGAGTACCCAATTGAAAGATATGACCGACCTCAATCCCGCGGCGTATGACCAGACTGCCTACACCATCAGGACTAGGGTCACCCGCCACCACATTTCGGATATCGGCTGACTGAGGTAAAGGTAAATCGCGATTCCAGTTCACACCTGTAAAATGATGCTCTTCCTGATTTGCACCACAAATAAAATCAGACATCAATGCAACACTATGGTCAATAATAACCGGAATATCCAAACCCACGGGGCCGATAAAATCCACAGTACACCCTACCCGCTCTTTGGTTTGCGCAGCATTCAGCAAGGTCATTGGTGAAGCAACCTGGGCTAATTTTTCGGCTTTGATGTTATTGAGCTCATGATCGCCACGCACGAGTAGTGCAACGACGGGAGCGGTCTCGCCTGCAACGAATATCGTTTTAATCATGTTTTTTGAATCCACGCTTAAATATTCAGCAACGTCAGCAATCCGTCGTTTGTCCGGCGTTGCCACTAAAATCATTTCATTAGTTGGGTTTTTCCGTGTTTCCTGAGGCGATATTGCTTCAGCAAATTCGATATTAGCAGCGTATTCACCTTGATCACTAAAGGCAATGGCATCTTCACCTGAGTCTGCAAGCACATGAAATTCGTGAGAGATATGACCACCAATAGCACCTGGATCTGCATGAACTGCACGAAAGGAAAGGCCTAATCTATTGAAAATAACGTTATACGCTTCCTGCATCCGCTTATAAGTTTCTTCTAAAGAAGCATGATCAATATGAAAAGAGTAGGCATCTTTCATTAAAAATTCACGAGCACGCATAATGCCATAGCGCGGTCGAATTTCATCTCTGAATTTAGTTTGAATTTGATAAAAATGGACAGGTAATTGTTTATAACTTCTGATTTCGCGTTTTACTATGTCGGTAATCACTTCTTCGTGAGTCGGCCCAAAACAAAATTCCCGTTGATGGCGATCCGTCAGACGAAGCAGCTCAGGCCCATATTGCGCCCAGCGACCCGACTCTTGCCAAAGCTCCGCAGGTTGCACATTAGGCATGAGTAACTCTTGCGCACCCACGTTATCCATTTCCTCACGAACAATATTCTCAACTTTACGTAATACTTTAAGTCCCAAGGGTAACCAGCTATACAGCCCCGAAGCCAATTTGCGAACCATACCCGCTCTCAACATCAGTTGATGGCTCACAACTTCAGCGCCAGCCGGGGTTTCTTTTAAGGTTGATAATAATATGGAACTAACGCGCATGGCTTTTCCAAAAATACAAAAGGATATAAAATTCAATTTATTACAAGATTGTTCTAGAAAGAACTTTAAATTGAAACCGGCTGAAATGCCAATGATAAATCAATCGCGCTCACATCCTTGGTTAAAGCACCCACAGAGATGTAATCAACACCTGTTTTTGCAATTTCTCTGATATTATCGAGACTGATGCCACCAGAGGCTTCCAGCTTTGTGCTGCTTTTGTTGACCTTAACGGCGGCTCTCAGTTGCGAAACATCAAAATTATCCAGCATGATGATGTCCACATTTGCTGTTAGTGCTTCGCGCAGCTCATCGATTGACTCCACTTCTACCTCAATAGAGATATCCGGGTTCTCTATTTTGGCCAACTCAATCGCTTTAAGTAAAGAGCCTGAGGCTTGAATATGGTTCTCTTTGATCAATATGCCATCGGAAAGCCCGAAACGGTGATTATAACAACCCCCACGGGTTACTGCATATTTTTGCGCCATTCGCAAACCGGGAATGGTTTTACGTGTATCTAATATTTTTACGGGTAAACCCTCTACCGCTCGTGCATAAGCGCTTGCAATAGTCGCGGTACTAGATAAGGTTTGTAAAAAATTAAGAGCACAACGCTCAGCCGTTAATACGGACTTCGCCGCCCCCACAATATCGCATAAGACCTGGCTGGCTGCGACTTCATCGCCATCATCTACATGCCAATGCACCATTACGGCTCTATCTACTTGATGAAAAGCCTCAGTAAACCAAGCTTTACCACATATTACCGCTTTTTCTCGTGTGATAACGCGAGCTTCACAACGGGTGCTTTTTGCAATGGCAGCGGCTGTGATATCACCACGACCGATATCTTCTGCCAAAGCGTGTTTGACAACGGCGACCATCTCTTTTCTTAGTGCTTCCGGGGTCATTGTTTCAACACTTCTTTTACAAAAGGAATAGTTAGTTTACGTTGTGCAATTAAGGACGCTCTGTCCAGAACATCAAGCAAAGCAGAGAGTGATGCCATATCTCTAGGGTAGCGATTTATTAGAAAATTTGCTACCTCTATGGTTAAAACCATTCCTTTTCTTGATGCCAGCATCGCTAAAACTTTACTCTTACCGGCATCAGTCAAAGGATTTATTCGCATCAGCAAACCGGCATTGAAACGAGAAACAAGATCGGGTAGTAACAAATCAACTTGTGCTGGCCTGTCTACTGCGGAAATAAACAATAATTTCTGGGTGCTTTTAATTCGATTATATAAATGAAACAAGGCTTCTTCCCATTCTCGATGGCCTGATATGGCATCAAGATCATCAAGAAGAACAACATCGAGCCATTCCAGACCATCAAAGACTGACGGGTCGAGATCATCGCATTGTTTTAGAGGAATATACGTTGCCAGCTTATTTTGCGCTCCTGATCTTTGCGTGATCGCTTGCAATAAATGCGTTTTACCGGAACAGGCCTCCCCCCATAAATAAACACAACATTCTTCGCTGTTTTGTTCGAGCTTACTCAAACAATGACGAAGCTCGGCATTCTCTTCCCAAATGTAGTTTTCGTAACTCGCATCGCTACGCAGCTCGATACCCAGCGGTAATTGTGGACTACATGTTGTCATGTGAGCAAAACTAGGAATAATGTTTTCGTTTTGCACGCCAGGCACGCAGACCCCAGGTCAGTATATAATCCGCACCACTGAGGAGAGTCGTGATGAAGACTAAAACAATCAAACCTTCAATAACGCCAGCACTAATGGAAATAAACCCCAGTGAGGCGACAATCACTAAACCTAGTAATATTTGAGCACAGGTGTTTGTTTTACTTAACCAACTCGGCGCCATATCATAGCGACCCACCAAAAAATAAAAAGAAAATGCCCCCATCACAATAATCACATCCCTGGCGATAACGACCATCACCAACCACACCGGAATCTGGCCTAGCCAACACAAAGCAAAATAAGTAGAAACAAGTAACAGTTTGTCAGCAATAGGGTCTAAAACCGAACCCAGAGGACTTTCCCAACCATACCGTTTCGCCAGAAAACCATCCAAACCGTCAGATACCCCCGCAATTAAAAACATAAATAATGCGACAGTATATTGTTCGATTAACAATAAATAGATAATAGGTATTACGAATACAATTCTGAAAATACTAATGCAGTTCGGAATATCTCTTTTTTTCATAGTACCAACCTGTAAAATAAATCTATTTGTGGGGTTGTTTCTCTTTCTTGCTCCTTTTGCACATCGAATAAACTAAAGTCATTCTGTTCTTTTTCATCTTCATCAGACGCTAAGCCATTGAAGGGCATCAATATGCGACCTAATTGAATCGCTTGTTCAAATAATTTGCGACTGCCTCGAGTCTGTAATTCCAATAAAACTTGCGTACTACTGACTTCCTTAACCTGGAGATTTTGTACCAGGTCAAGACCCGTCAGATAATTCAAAATCTGTGAGTATTCTGAAAAATTTGTTAATCCGTCGATAACCAATTGTAAACGTTCACTGTCTTCGTCTGACATAACTTGAACATAGTCTTGCGCAATAACATCTGTAGTTTCATCGATACCCGCTTTAAGCAGATCAGCTAATTTCAGCTGTGTCGATTGCCAATCACGAGTACGCGAATGATGATAAACCGTCCACCGACCTTGCCATGCATTATGTACTGGATTTAACCGACCGACCAAGATCGCATCCACCGAGTAACGTTCTGATGCCTCGCCAATCGTGTCTGCAAAATTACCCCAAACATCCGAGATCCTGATTACAGCTCGATCTTCTAAATCCATAAGAGGAAACGCAATGGGTAATCCTCTAAAATCAGCACGATTTTGCAAAAGACTAGAAAGTTCAGTATGCAATTCCTTTTCCAGCAAAAAGCGCTCTGCTCCTTCTTCTATAGCCAGCCAAACGAGCACCAAAGGTCGCGTCTGCCCCCAATAGGGTATATTCGCTTTATCTAATATATTTTTAACGGCTGCAGAATCGAATGAAACCCAAAGGTATAATTGAGTTACGTTGTTAGTCACTGGTTTAACATCGATATCTATTTCTTTGGTCAGACCCGGCTGCATTTTCAGTGCATTTTGCCTTTCACTGTTCCCTGTTTTTCCAGATAAAATTTCTTTTTCTCTATATCTAAACTGCTCAACATAGCGTTCAGCTTGCATCAAAAAAGGCGCCAGTTCAGCTGAGTTCACTGACTGCAAGTGACCTGTAAGCTTGACCACAACGTGCTCCAGAGCCTGGCGCACCGCTTTCTTGCGCTCGTCGCTGCTTTGTCCTGCGACTTCTATTTCAGCACTGAATAAATTTTCAATCTCTACCGCCAATGCGGTATTACAGAAAAAAGTAACTGACAAAAAGTATAAAACGAACAAACTTCTGAACTTTATGGCACAACGTATTGTTTTTGTGTGATTTATTAGGTTTCGTAAAATATACACTATGCAGAGACTCAATTCTTCTGGTTTCAAATTAATGTTCATTATTCAGCCCACTCCATTTTAACATTGAATTGCCTTAGAGGGGTATTATTCACGATTTACACTTGGAAAAAAGTTAAAGGAAAGATTGAGTTGCCGTTAAAATATGGATTTCCCGAAAAAGCAATACCAGCGAAAGCAAAATAATTAACATGCCATACATGCGAACTTTCGCACCTTCAAGGCGATACACGGCAAAGGGCATTTTGATCTTTTTTGGGGGTAATGATTGACTGACAAAAACTTGCCAACCAAACCATAAAAACAGTAATAAAGGTAAACTACGTGCAATACCAAATGTGACGTTGGTAATATAACGCTTTTTTTTATTCAGGAGATCCAGCTGTGCTTGCTCAGGAACTATAAAATTCCAGGTCAGTAACCCATCGATAACAGGTTCCACCCAGAGTAAAAACAAAACATAAATAGCGACACAGATAAACCAGTTTTTTTTTGTTGATCGGCTTGCAGGAATATATTCTGGGGACGGTCTCATCATACTGGATATAATAAGACCATTAGAGACACTTTCATATTTTTTTTTAGGGTTGTATTTTATGTACTTGAATCAACAAAATGTTTTAAGTTTGCTGGAATCTCACAGAGCCATTTCAGAAAAAGAAAAACAGGATACTCAAAAAACGATAAACTTCGTTCAAAGTACGGCTCAATTTTGGCAACGAGAGACCCTACCTGGTCATCTCACCGCTTCAGCCTGGATCATTAATGCAACTTATCACGCTACGATACTGGTACATCACAAAAAATTGAATCTCTGGTTTCAGCCAGGCGGTCATATTGAAAATGACCGCCATCTACTAACAGCGGCAAAACGTGAAGCCATTGAAGAAACCGGCATTACACCACTTGATATGATATCAAACAAGATATTTGATATCGATGTACACTCTATTCCTGAAAATAAATCGGTTCCTCAACATTTACATTTCGATATTCGTTTTGCCTTTTTAGCCGATACAGCAGCTCAACTTCAGGTTTCTGATGAATCTCATGATGTACGCTGGATTTCATTCGAAAAACTGCCAGAGTTCAACAATGATGTATCCATCGCCCGTATGGCAGAAAAAACACGCCGACTTGCTACAATTTATAAAGGAACGCGCGATGCAACTGGAGCCTGAACAATGGACGGCAGGAGGAAACAGCTTCGCCAATCGATTAAAGAAAAATGACAAACAACTTCGGCGTTGGATTTCAAAGAAGGGTATTTCTTGTTATCGATTGTATGATGCTGATTTACCTGAATATGCCTTAGCCATAGATCTTTATCAAAGCCATGAGAAAAATAAAAAATGGGTCATAGTTCAAGAATATGACGCGCCCAAAACAATCAATCCACAGAATGCACAAAAAAGACGTCAAGAAGCCTTAGAAATATTGGCGTACTATCTGGCTATACCAGCAAAAGAGATCATCTACAAAACAAGGCAGCGCCAAAAAGGAAAAAAACAGTACGAAAGAGTGAACGATCAAGATATTTTTCATGTGGTACGTGAAGGACGGGCTCAATTTTTAGTTAATTTCACTGATTATTTAGACACCGGTCTATTCCTTGACCATCGTATCACCCGTGAGCTAATCGGCTCTTTAGCAAAGAATAAAAACTTCCTCAATCTATTCGCTTATACGGGTACAGCAAGCATACATGCCGCTCTGGGTGGCGCGAAAACAACCACCACAGTGGATATGTCTCGTACCTATATTAACTGGGCTAAAAAGAATTTTTCTTTAAATAGCCTCGACTTACCTTATCGCTACCGCTTCATTCAAGACGATTGTATTTCCTGGCTGGAAAATACAGATCACCTTCAACAATATGACCTTGTTTTTCTTGACCCCCCAACTTTTTCCAGCTCAAAAAAAATGAAAAAAAATTTCGACATACAAACGGATCACGTCAGCTTGATTCAAGCTACATTCAAAATAATACGCCCAGGGGGGTCCCTTATTTTCTCTAATAATTTCCGCAAGTTTAAGCTGAACTTAGATTCGCTTAGCTCGTTTAACATTAAAGAACTGACGCAACAAACAACCTCGCCAGACTTTAATAGAAAAAAAATGCACTCGTGCTGGTTGATTAGCGGTTGAACGAAAATCAGTTAAGCTTATGAATTTACATTAGGTGGTTTTAGTCTCATCACTCCAGACCAAATGACTTATTATTTTAAACTTGGCAATTGACATCGCACCTCTTTTATTACGGGAGCGGTGCTGTGTGTCATTAAGCGCCTCAAGAATGGTCTCTCTTCCTGCTTCATAAATAGCGTAGGTCTGATGTTCTTCATTCATCAACACTAAAACCACACTATCCCACTCTTGTTCCACTTTAAGCTGACCGATACGCTGACCACGTTTAGCATCATCCGTAATTACACGCCCTTTTATTTGGATACGCTTGCCTTTACGATGACCCCGCCCTACTGCATCATAGCCCCCCGCCTCTCCTGCCGTCCCTAAATCTAAATCTAGCAGTTTTGCAGCATCATACTCAGCAATTTCACTACTTATACCAGCCAGCGGTTTACCCGTACCCTTCCTGAAATCTGTGGCAAGCTTTCTCGCCTCACTGATTAATTTGTCAAATGAGTAGACACCCACCAGTTAAATCCTATTTTTATTTTACGCCATTAAGTACCCCGCCATAATCATTTTAACATTTATTGGTCTTTTTCGCGTGACTCTGCGTTGCAGTTTCAGTCACATAGCACACTATGCTCGTTTCGCTGCACCTTAATTCGCACGAAAAATACTGTAGAAATCAGCTAAAATAATGATAGCGGGACACTTATAAATCACTAATCATACCAGTAATGTCCAAAAACTCTAGCTTGCTTGAAAGGCGGTATCTTAAAACCGTAACCCCGCCTTCACAGAAAGTGAATTCACCCCTCCTGTCACATCATATTCAAAACCCAAATTAAGCAAGAGCAAACTTATATTCAGACCCGCATACAAACGCTCTTGCGAAAATTCTTCTGAGTTTAAAGAATTTATATTCACCTCACTTTCAACATATTGAATACCGGCTCCACCATAGACTGTTAAAAGCGTAAAACCTTTAGAAATACCGATGTCTGCACCCAATGTGCTCACCTCAAATTGAGAAAAACCACTTAACTGAGTTGTCGTCACCCTGACCCCCAATGCAGGTGCCGTGACGCCTCCTTCCCAAATAGCATATTTGACTTCAGCTCCCCACAAGGTTAGATCTGAAGCAGGAAGCTGTGAATAAAAAGCACCAACATCAAGACCAAAGGGTAAACCTTTATG
This sequence comes from uncultured Chromatiaceae bacterium, assembly GCA_964421045.1. Taxonomy (GTDB): domain Bacteria; phylum Pseudomonadota; class Gammaproteobacteria; order JAADHS01; family JAADHS01; genus JAADHS01. Next base: position 8,766 of record CAYQVF010000044.1, on the reverse strand, counting down.
GACATGCAACTTGGGAATATAAATCATGCTCGGTGCTGAGCCACTACTCGCTGCGCGCTTCCAGAACTTGTCTTCATCCAGCTGCGTCCCCGTGACCACAATACCGACATCAAAGCCGAGAAGACCCAAGGGTTCTATCGGTACAACCGCTTTATAACCCACAGCAGAGCCAATGTTTTCTGACAAGCGCTTAAATTCACTTTGTGATAGCTTTTCAATTTGATCAATATCTTCAGAGGCTATAGCCAGACCAACACTACAAAAAAAGAACAAAATCACCCATCCCATTCTGTACTTCATAAAAACTCTCCCTGATTTAAACGCACCTATACCCAATGAGCATCCTATTTTACTCTAAAAATCCGTTATTTGGCAGTCTTTTGGAATTGAAAAACAGGCACACTTGAAAACTAAAAATTTTTGGTACGGGTATCCTGGCTAATCAAGGTAATCAATTAAAATTGAGCTGCGGCATCATCATAACCAATTTTGAATCTTTATATTCACCATTTGCAAATTCGACTTCAAATGTCAGATTCAGCTTGCCAAGCCCTTTTTTTATTTTAAAAATGCCAGAATAGGTTTTTCGTGATTCGTTTTGAAGCTTTTTTTTGAATGAAAGATACAAGTCAACTTGATTCATATTCAGGCTTGCGTTAAATGCCTGACTATCCCAGGTCGCCGCATTAGTAAAATGAAGTTCGCCTCGTAAAGTCCAACCAAACCGACGACGAGTCAAGCTTTTAAAAAAATAACTGGTATCCACCCTCGATGACGTCGTCGATATTTTTCCGAAAAAATCTACTATACGGTATTGTGCATTTATTTTTATAAAGTACGCTTTATCCGCCTCTGTTTCACGACGCATCGATTCTCCAAGTGTTGAAACAAAATTTGCACCAAAAAATGAAAAACGTCCTTCGGCTTCATGAGTAATACTTTGTTGTTTGAGAATATATCGTGCTTTTAATTTTTTGAACTCTGAATCAAATTTGATCGTTTTTTTCGCTAATGCCAAATTGAAATAATCTGAAGTCGTGGCTGTAAAGCTAAAGGTATTGCGCATAGGGCCAATAATACGGCGCAAACCCGTTGAAAGACTGTGTTTATAAGCATCTGATTTAAACTCAGCCTGGCTCTTGAGATAGAGACCATATTCATTTGATCGGTTAAGACCCGTATACAAATTTAGACCTTTTTTCGTTTTTTTTGTGTTCGCGTAGAAATTATATTTGCTGAATTCCGAAACAATAGGAGTGCTCAAAACTGGAAAGCTGATCGCAAGCAATAGTGACAATAAAATTACGTTGCTACTGCGAATCATACTAGCTCTCATTATTACGATCTGTTTTTCTATTCCATTATTTTTAGGTCATCGGCCATTCATACCATTACTTAAATACATCGCTTAAGAACACGCACGTTACAACGGGAAATATAGAATAAAATGCCCAAAAAACGGAAAAACTTAAAGATGACGCCCCTAAAGACGAAGAAGGTAAAGCGACGCATGGGAGTCAATACCAAGAGGAAAATAAAAAAGTTATTTCGTATGTTTTTATGAATATTCGGACGTGCTAAAAAAAATAAACTACCGGTTTTAATTTAAAAATCCGGCTTGCCCCACGTCACTTGAAAAGGGTAAAACAAATCTTCAGTACCACAAATTTTGAAATAGACATTTAAACTCAAGAAAACAGGGCTTGTATCCGAAATAGACCTATAAGGTGTTATCGCGTACTGAGCTAGAAGGCTGTCCAAGAATAGCGACGTAGCGAGGCCAATCAGGCTTGGCCGCAGTAGGTCAGTCTGTTCTCGGACAGCCTCCTAGCTTCAGAAAGTTAAGGAACGTACACGAAATTAAGATATTAAAGGATTAAAACTTAAGTAATGGAGGATTTTGTACAAAAAGAACAAAACAGGCTGAACAACGATTTGGCTACGGTTAACGTAATGAAATTACTGACAACCAGCCTAAGCCATAGTCATTTCAAAACATCGACTACAGCCTGGCTAACTGAACTGGCTCTCCAGCTTTCATGCAGCCGCGTAACGTATGGTTTGTTCAACAAATCACAAAGCACTGTCGTAGCAATCTCACATAGCGCGCATTTCGACCCAAAAAGCAATTTAATCCGTCAAATCGCCAATACGATGGACGAAGCCATCGACCAGGACAACGTTATTGTTTTCCCCGTTGACGTAAACAATGACCTTCACGTCACGATCGAAGCTGAAAAATTACATTCTAATCACGGCATTAAATTTATTTGTACCGTACCCATTATTGATTTAGAGAAAAAAAAATCGATAGGTGCAATAACACTCGAAAGGTCAAATGGTCAACAATTTGACCCAAAAACAATAAACCAGATCAAGCTCGTCTGCACCGTAACCGGACCTATTTTCGATTTAAAATACCAAAATGAGAGAGGAATTATTCACAAATTAAAAGACGCCTTTAAACTATTTTTAACGAAAATTTTAGGTAAGGAATATCTGCTATTCAAGTTTTTTTTATTCTCTATTATCACCATAAGCATCGCCTCGATCAATATCGAAGGATTATACCGAGTGACCGCAAATGCGAACCTGGAAGGCAGCATACAAAGAGTGGTGACCGCGCCTATTGACGGGTTTATTGCTGAAGCTCATGTCAGAGCAGGAGATGCTGTTACGGCAGGACAATTAATGGTCAGCCTCGACAATAAGGAACTGGAGCTGAAAAAATTAACCTGGACAGGTCAACAACAGCAATACGCACGTGAATACAGAGAAGCACTGGCAACGGGAAATCGGGCACAATCCAGTATATTCCAGGCACAACTGAACCAGGCTAAAGCCCAAATCACTTTAATTAATGAACAACTCTCACGCACCAAGTTGCACGCGCCTTTTTCTGGCTGGATTGTCTCAGGTGACATGAGCCAATCCCTTGGAATTCCCGTTGAGCGAGGGCAAATTTTATTTGAAGTCGCCCCTCTGGATAATTATAGAATCATTCTTCAAGTTGATGAACGCGATATAATGCACATTAAACCAAATCAAGAAGGTCACGTTTCCCTATCCGGCACCGCCGGTGAAAAATTAAAATTTACAACCACTTCAATCACTCCCGTTGCGACCATTAAAGACGGCAAAAATACGTTCCGGGTTGAGGCTCATCTGCTCGAACAGTCCCGAGTGATCCGGCCCGGCATGCAGGGCATTGGCAAAATCGAAATCGATCAGCGACCCCTGATCTGGATCTGGACTCATCGTTTTGTCCATTGGGTACAAATACAATTTTGGCGCTGGTGGCCATGAACGGATCTGATCTTAGTCCCTATTGGTACCGTGTTGCCTCTTTGGTTCCTCAACTAAAAAATCATGTGAGCCTGACCCGACAAAATTACAAAGAAGAAATCTGGTATGTTCTTCACGATCCAATGTCGAACCGGCAACATCGCCTCAGTAATATCCATTATATTGCTATTGGTTTAGCCAATGGCAGTAGAACCGTGCAACAAATTTGGCAGCTTTCTAATAAATTGTCAGGGGAAAAAGCACCCACTCAAGACGAAATAATTCAACTATTAGCCCAACTTCACACAGCGGATTTGCTATTAACTGATATCACGCCTGACTGCATCGAATTATTCAATAGAGGAGCTCAACGCACCGCCTCTCAGTGGCAACAACGCTTTGGTAACCCCCTATCCATTCGTATTTCGCTTTGTGATCCGGAAAAATTTTTAACGAGATTTCATTCTTTTATTGACCCCTTATTTAGCATAGCCGGATTAATTTTTTGGCTGGGCATCATTTTTTTTGCGCTGATTTTAACAGGTTTGAATTGGTCAGAAATCACAGACAATGCAAGCGAAAGAATACTGGCTGCCGAAAGTATTATTATACTCGCCATCACCTACCCTGCTGTTAAAATTTTACATGAATTGGGTCACGCCTTTGCAGTAAAAAAATGGGGCGGAGAAGTTCATGAAATGGGAATTTTGTTGTTGGTTTTTATACCCATCCCTTATGTCGATGCGTCGTCAGCTTCGGCTTTTCAAGCACGTTACCAACGCATTATCGTCAGTTCTTCCGGTATTTTGGTTGATCTTTTTCTCGCATCTATTGCACTGTTTATCTGGCTAAATGTGCAACCCGGTCTAATACGTACAACGGCTTTCAATATTATGTTTATCAGCGGCATTGCCACCCTGCTATTCAATGGAAATCCACTCTTGCGTTTTGATGGCTATTATATTTTTTCCGATATGATTGGTATTCCCAATCTGGCTACAAGAGCCAGGCGCTACCTGGGTTATCTTAGTAAAAAATATATTTTCGACTTAACTCCATTGGTATTTTCAGTCACATCTCGTGAATCATTTTGGTTCATAGCCTATGGTATCAGCTCTTTTTTATATCGAATTTTTATTTTAGTCGTCATCATTCTTTTTGTTGCACAAAAATTCTTTTTTGCCGGCGTCTTGATTGCAATCTGGGCCATTTTGTCCCAATTATTCATTCCGCTGCTAAAGTCGATGATTCATTTGTTTAATCAATCCTCTATGCACAACAAACGGCTACGTACCTGTTTATTCCTATCTATCATCGTGTCAAGTATTGTTTATTTATTGGTACTGCTACCCGCCCCTCTTTCAACCCGCAGTGAAGGGGTGGTGTGGATTCCGGAAAAAACGCACCTTCGCGCCAAAACGAACGGCTTTGTGACTGAAGTTCACATCGTCTCAGGTACCTTCGTTAAAAAAGGGACATTAGTAATATCAACCAAGGCTCCATTATTGTCAGGAAAAATAACCCTGCTCAAAGCTCAGGTCAATGAGCTGAAAACAAGATATAACGCCGAATATACCAACAATTTCGTTCAAGCAAAAATAATTGAAGATGAATTAAAATCGTTAAAAATAGCGTTATTTCAAGCAGAAAAAGAGCAAGCTACGCTAAATTTGTACGCACCAAAAAAAGGGAATTTCGTCATTATTCCAGATAAGCCCGACATAAAAAATCATTATGTTAAAAAAGGTGATTTAATTGCTTATATCGTTCCAGAGTATCCTGATACGGCCAGAGTCGTCATCGACCAAGAACATATTGGTCTGGTCAGAGAGCAAACCAAACAAGTTTTTGTTAAGTTTTCTAACCAACCAGGGAAAACTTACTCATCAAAAATTGTACGCAGTGTACCCGCAGCCAATAATACCTTACCCAGTGCGGCACTTGGCACTAAAGGCGGAGGATCGATTGTTGTTGACCCAATTTACGAAGGGGGCACCACGGCATTAGAAAAATTTTTTGAATTTGATATATTATTGCCTAAAATCCACCCTGCGCCCTATAGTGGCAGTCGCGTCTATGTTTCCTTTGTTCACGAATCCGAGCCTTTATCTCAACAGTGGTCTCGTTCAATAAAACAACTTTTTCTCAAGCGGTTTGAATTATGAGTTTATACTTCAAGCAACCAGGACTCAGTCACGGGGTGTATCCTGAACGCCATGCTTCAGATAAAAAAAAGAGGGTCAAGTTTTCTTTAAAAAAGGCAGAAAAATTTATCACTACTGTAAATGATCATGAAAAAAAAAACAACACCTCGAATGATAAACAACTACAAGAACAAATAGTTGCGCTAAAAATACAACTTAGAGGTCAAGGCCTGGCTCCCCATCTCGTCGCAAAAAGCTTCGCGTTGATACGTGAGTTTTCATTTCGCCGTTTGGCCATGCGTCATCATGACGAGCAACTGCTTTCTGGCTGGGCGCTCATCAATGGTATGCTGGCAGAGATGCCAACAGGAGAAGGTAAAACACTAACCGCAACCCTGGCTGCGGGCACAACAGGGCTTGCTGGCATCCCTACCCATATTATGACAACTAATGATTATCTGGTTACCCGTGATGCAGCTAAAATGGGACCATTATATAAATCATTAGGGCTGAGCATCGGTATAATTACTGAAAACACAACAACCGCAGCGCGCCACCATGCCTATGCAAAAAACATCACTTATGGTACTGCGACACAAATCGCCTTCGATTACATGCAAGACCACATGTTAATCGGTCAGGTTCACCCCTTACATTTGCAAGCAGACACCTTTTATAATCCTTCCCCCATGAAAAAAAAACTACGACTCAGAGGTCTTTGTTATGCCATTGTTGACGAAGCTGACAGTATTTTTATCGATGAAGCACGAACACCGTTAATTATTTCCAACATCATAAATAACGAAGAAAAAGATCAAAACAGACTCTATGAAACAGCACTAAAACTAGCTATTCAACTTGAAGAACATCAGGATTTCAATGTCGATATCAAATCAAAAACAGCCTCTTTAACCACTGACGGAAAACATAAACTGGTACAATTATTCGACAAAAAACAGGTCATATTAACGAATAAAAAACAAAGAAATGAGCTCGTACAACAAGCTCTGAATGCACTCTACCTGCTCATTAAAAATAAGCATTATCTGGTGAAAGATAACAAAATACAGATTATTAATGAAAATACGGGGCGATTAATAGATAAACGAAGCTGGCCACAGGGACTCCAGCAACTGCTGGAAAGCAAAGAAGCACTCCCTCTGACAAAAAACAAGGAAACTTTGGCACAAATGAGTTTGCAATCTTTTTTTAATCGCTATTTATTACTTTCCGGAATGACAGGAACCGCCAGGGAAATCAGTTCTGAATTGAAAGAGATCTATGCCTTAAACGTCATCACAGTGCCCGCTCACAAATCAGTCAAAAGAAAATATGCAGGACACTTAATCTATTCCAATACTAATGAAAAATATGCCGCTATTTTAGATACGGTTCGCTTATTATATAAAAAAAGAAAACCCGTTTTATTAGGCACCCGTTCTGTTGAAGAATCAGAAAAAGTTGCTTTTTTATTAACTGAACACGGAATAGTGAATCAAATCCTTAATGCTAAGCAAGATAGGCAGGAAGCTGAAAAAATTGCCCAGGCTGGACAACCCGGTCAGGTTACCGTAGCAACCAATATGGCCGGTCGCGGCACAGACATCATACTGAACAATGAAACTCGAAAGCTGGGAGGGCTCCACGTTATTATTATCGAACAAAATGACAGTGCTCGTATCGATAGACAATTAACAGGGCGCTGTGCTCGACAAGGTGAGCCTGGATATTATCAATTTATTGTGTCACTAGACGATGATATTTTTACTCAATTCTATTCGCCCTTTTTACTCCATTTTATAAAAAAATTAACTAATAAAAAGTCACAACTTCCTTCCTGGGTAGGTATTTACCTTGTTTCCAGAGCACAGAGAAAAACTGAAAAAAATCATCATGCGATACGTCAACAACTTTTAAAACAAGATCTAAAAAGAGAAAAAATGCTCGCTTTTGCGGGTAAATAATTCATTTTTTGATAGCAAACCATTTTCATTCTGACTGAAAAAAATACTGAAGTAGGGTTAAAAGTGGATACGTAATAACGTTCCATTCTTTACGGAAGAGGGTTGCTATATATATTCAAGCGAGTACCATCGTCTTGACTCCAAACCGTCATAGTATTACCGAAATTGATAACAATCTGGGGATCATACGCAGGCCCCGTATTGCTCTCTATCAGCGCAGCGACCCCCCAGCCTATACCCGTCGTATAACGGTTCGCCAGGACGCTAGTCTGCCCAGCAATATTTTGAGTCCAAATAACAATGGCATTACCGCTATTATCAACGGCGACCTGAGGAGTAAAAGGAGTCCCTGTATTGGTTTCGATCGTATCAGCAGCCCCCCATCCTGTAAATGTCCCATAACGATTGACCTGAACGCTACCGTCTTGAAGCCATACTGCAATGGCGTTGCCGTTACTATCCATAGCAACCTGAGGAGATAGCGCCGCATTCGTACCACTTTCGATGAGCTCAGCGGTACCCCAGCCGAAACCAAATGTATAACGATTGGCCACGATACTATCTATACTCCCATCATATTGACGCCAAACTACAATAGCATTACCAATGCTATCGATTTCGACCTGAGGGGAATTCGCAGGACCTGGAAAACTATCAATCGACACAGCAGTGCCCCAGCCTAAACCAAATGTATAACGGTTAGCTGCAATGTTCGTCTCAATAAAATTTTGCTGCCAAACCACAACGGCATTGCCGCTACTGTCAACAGCAACCTGGGGGTCAAATGCATCCGTCGTATTGTCAGTCGTAATCAACACTGCTGAGCCCCAACCTGAACCAAAGGCATATCGATTGGCCCAAATGTTATTCACGGCACCATTGTATTGACGCCAAACCACGATAGCACTGCCGCTACCATCAAAAGAAATTTGGGGAGACAATGCAGTCCCCGAACCACTTTCGATCTGCTGAGCGACCCCCCAACCAACGCCTGCTGTATAACGATTTGCCCAGATGCTTTTTGGACTACCTGCGGTGATGAAGTCGTCTTGAGACCAAACCGCAATGGCATTACCAACGCCATCAATAGCGACCTGGGGGACAGACGCAGCGCCCGGAGAAACATCGATCAACTCAGCAGTACCCCAGCTTCCCGCTGCATAACGATTTGCCAGAACGCTAGTCTGGCCCGCAATAACTTGAATCCAAACTGCGATGGCATTACCAAAATTATTGGCGGCAACCTGGGGGCTAAGTGCATTCCCCTCATTGTCGAATTCAATCAACTCAGCAATACCCCAGACACTCCCCTCGGTGGTAAACGACCAGCTGTAATTACTCGCTAGAGGATTGCCCACAAGATCAGTAATAGC
>CAYQVF010000043.1:0-28944 GCA_964421045.1 uncultured Chromatiaceae bacterium | reverse complement strand
CATTGGCCTGAATAACGACACGCCGTTGAACATCGTCGCGGCGCACTTGCGGTGGACCGGATTCAATACTGATTTGGGCCACCTCCCCTAAACGTACCCACGCCCCCGTTGGTGATTGCAAACGTAAATCGGCAATGGTGCTCGGGTTAACGCGAAACGATTTCGCCAGGCGCACATAAATATCATAGCGCTCGTTACCACTGATAATTTGCCCCGCCGCACGACCACCCAAACCATCTTTGACTATGGCCATGACATCACCCACTGCCAAACCAAAACGAGAAAGCTGATCTCGGTCAGGTCGTATCACCAACTGCGCCTCACCTGCGATTTGTTCCATGGAAACATCTTTTGCACCCTCAACGCCTTGAATGGTTTTTTCAATCGCTTTACCTTTCTCGGCCAAAACGGATAAATCAGGGCCAAACAATTTGATCGCAAGCTGTGCTTTAACACCGGATAATAACTCATCCACACGAGTGGCGATCGGTTGCGAAAAGTTTAATAACAGACCAGGGTGTTGCTCCAGTTTTTGCTCCATCAAACCTTGTAAAGCCTGGCGATTGTCGGCACTGGTCCATTGGTTTACGGGTTTCAAGCCGATATAGATTTCTATGTTATTAACAGGTTCTGGGTCACCGCCAATCTCTGGCCGACCAATACGGCTCAAGGCGTAAGTCACTTCAGGGAATTCCAATAACATCGCCTCTAGTTTAGGCGCAACGTTAAGCGCGGTATCGAGACTCGAAGAAGGTGCCAAAGTAACACGCAAATTAATGGTTCCTTCTTCCAATTCGGGCACAAACTCAGTACCAATTTGTGGCACCAAAGCCAGTGCCGCCACCAGCAAAAGAGCGGCACTCACGACAACGATTTTTCCATTTTTCAACGAGAGATTCAGCGCTGAGCGATACAACGTATCCAACGGTTTCAAGACAAAACTCTCTCTTTGGCGTACGCCATGACGAAACAAATAAGTCGCCAGTGCCGGCACAATAATGAGAGCCACAAACAGCGCCGCCACAATCGCCAGCATGATACTGATTGCCATGGGTTGAAACAACTTCGCCTCAACGCCTTCAAAACTGAACAACGGCATAAACACCACCAAAATAATCGCAGTGGCAAAAAATATCGGCCGCACCACTTCTTTACCGGCTTGTTGCAAACGTAAAGCGACGCCCTGCTTATCTCGCTCAACATCATGAGGGTCGAGGTCTTTGGCACCAATACGCGCTTGCACTTCTTTGTCATGTTCAGCATCGGGGTGGGAAAGATGTTTGAACATATTGTCCACCATCACCACCGAGCCATCGACTAACATACCGATGGCCACGGCAATACCACCAAGCGACATCAAATTGGCCGAGAGCCCCAGCCAGGACATGATCATCAAGGCAATACCAATCGAAATAGGAATCGAAATCAGCACTAAAAAAGTGGCGCTTAAATTCATCAAAAACAGCGCCAGCACGACGACAATAAAAACAAATGCCAACAATAGCGCATTAACTACGGTGGTGACAGCTTGGGTAATCAAATCAGATTGATCATAAAAAGCATCGAATTTCACACCTTCGGGCAAGGCTTGCTGGATCAGCGCAACACGACTATTGATCCCATCAATCGTCGCCTTGGTGTTGGATCCCATGCGCTTCAAAACAATACCTGAAATCACTTCGCCCAAAGCTTCAGCCTGGCCTTGATCGTCACGGCGTGTCATGGTGACCGCGCCCTGGCGTATCTCGCTACCCAATTCTACGGTAGCCACTTGAGCCACTGTTACGACCGTGCCATCCACTGTTTTCAAAGGAATTTGCCGCAGCTCAGCCAAGCCTTTTTCGTTATCGCTTAACCAGCCTACGCCACGGATAACCAACTGTTCCTGGCCACGATTCATATACCAACCACCGGCATTGGAATTATTATTTTCCAAAGCATCAACCACATCTTGCTGACTCAAACCATAGGCCAATAGACGCGATGGATTTAAGTTCACTTGATATTGCCGAACATCACCGCCAAAAGATAAAACATCCGTCACGCCATCCACCGGCATTAATAATAGTTTAACCACCCAGTCATTGAGACTGCGCAGCGCCATGGCATCTAAGCCAGTGTCGCTATCGGCAACTAAAATATACTGAAAAACCTGTCCAAGACCTGAGGTATTGGGGCCAATTTCGGGTGTCCCGACCCCATCAGGAATCAGTTCTTTTGCCGATTGTAATCGTTCAAAAACCAATTGCCTAGCGAAGTAAATATCCGTGCCTTCTTTGAAAACGACGGTAATACCCGACAGACCGGTTTTAGAAATAGAACGAACCTGCTCCACATCAGGCAGCGCGTACATCACCGCTTCAATAGGAAAGGTAATTAACTTTTCGACTTCTTCTGAAGCTAATCCCGGTGCTTCGGTATTGATAGAGACTTGCACATTGGTCACATCGGGAAACGCGTCAAGATTCAGTTTGGGTATCATCAGCGTCGCCGATGCGATGATTGCCAGTAGAGCAATCACCACCAATAAGCGGTTGGTGACAGACCAGTCGATTAATTTACTTAACATAATCTTCTCCCTCCCTTAGTGGTTGTGCGGATCGAATCCGCCTTTGGCCATTTCAGACTGCACAAAAAAAGCACCTTTACCAACAATAGTGGTGCCCTCGGCCAATCCCTGAATTAAAATTTGGTCACCCACCGTATTTAAAACCTCGATTTCTTTTGGCTCAAAACGATTAGCAGCCGTTTGCACAAATACTTGCCAATCACCATCGGGACTACGTAAAACGGCCTCAACAGGGACAACAAGACCCTCGCGTTTTTTATTGCCTTCAATCACGACCTTCACAAATTGACCGGGATGGAGTTCATCATTTTTATTGGCAACTTCGATATGCATCGCTAGCGTCCGAGTTGCTTCATCTAAAGTATGGCGTGCCTGTACAACGCTGCCACTGAGCCATTTTTGACCTACCTTCACTCGTGCCGACGAGCCTATTTTGATGCGGTTAGCATCATCAGGGGGTAGGCGCGCCTCAATCCACAGCATGGATTCATCGCTGATTTCCATCAGAACATAACCGGGCTCAATCAATTCTCCAACAACAAAACCATCACTGATAACGGTGCCATTTTGAAACGAAAGCAGACGGAATTCGCCTGTTGCATGGGTCGCATCACCTGTTTTAATAAGGGATTCGATTTGTTTTTTGGTCATACCATAGGCACTGGCCTTGGCATAGGCTTGCTGGTAAGCAATCTGAGCTGCGACAAAACGTTTTTCAGAAACCACCTTACGACCCAATTTTTTAACACGACGTAATTCAACATCAGACTCCATTAAAGCACCTTGAGCTTCCGCCATTTCAACACTGGAAAGCGTAATTAACGGTTGTCCTTTTTTGACATGATCACCCAAACGCACATGACGTTTTATCACTTGAGCCGGTGTGCGTGGTGTGATTTTGCTGGTACGGTAAGCGTTGAGCATCGCCTCACCAGGCGCGGTGATGGCATCACCCAAAGATTTGCGTTGTACAGTCATGAGTTCGATGCCAGCGAGACGACGCTGAACATTGTTCAATTCAACATCGGAGATTTCTTCACCATGGCCATGACCATCATCACCCCCCTCATCATCATGGGTACCATGGCCTTTTTCTTCATGCCCATCGTCATCATGTTCGTGGCCTTCTTTTTCATGCTGATGACTTTCATGGTCGCTCCCGCCATCCTTGGCTCCCGCGACATTAGTGCGTCCATGCACGTCACTTTCTTCCATCTCGATGCCTGAAAAATCGTCAAGTTCCTCCCCATCAAGTGTAAGACCTTCTTCAGCAAAAACAATACTGGAACTTGCCCAGCTCAATAAAACCAATAAAATTAATTTCTTCTTCATTTTTTTATTCTCCAAAATTCTTTGTTTGTGCCGGTGTACTTACCGTCATGCCTAACCAGCTTCCAACCTGACCCGAGGCATCTAACCAAGCTATCGCCGCCTGCCATACTTCGCCCTTTAGCACTGCTGCTGCGGCCTGGGTGTCGATATTTTGTTTGGCTTGTATCAAATAGTCCGTAGCCGTTAATTCTCCCGCCTGCCATAGCTGCTCCAACAAACTCATCTGCTCACGCTGCGCTTGTTGCCCAGCGGCAACCCACGCTCGCCATGCCTCTGTGGTATTTTGGAATCGGCCCAAACTGCCATCAAGACGAGCTTTGGCACGACGACGCGCATCACGAAAAATCAACTCTTCCTCTACCGCCTCGTGAGAGGCAACACGCACTTCAGCTTTAAAGTTATTACGCACAAACAGCGGGATTTCTAGACTCAGCCCCAACAAGGTTTCAGAGTCATCCCGGCCAGCCCGAACACCGATCGTAGGATCAGCACGGCTTTCGCGTTCTATCAGGCTAATACGCGCCTTAGCCGCCTCCATACGGCTGCGTAACACAGCGAGCGCGGGTAAAGATTGCAGCAAGGCTGAATCAATCTGCTGCGGTGGGGGGGCCAATTCACGAGGTAACGGAGGCCAATGATCCAGATCCAGACCCAGAACAAGCCCAGTGGCAGCCTGCAAGGCGGCTTCTGCTTCAGCCAACTCACTTTCGCTGGCCGCCTGCTGCATCAACGCTTCACTATAGACAACCTGAGCCAGGGTGCCATCCAGTGCGCCCATGTCTCCTGCTGCCTGACGCTGCTTCACCGTAGCAGTAAAATCTTGCATCAACTGACTACGATGTAACGCCAGTGATTGCATTTCATGTGCGATGAAGCGGCGAATTAATGCGCTCAAAGTTTCCACTGAAACACGCTGATGGGTTTCTCGTAACGCGGCTGTTGCCGCCTGTATTTCGCGATCAGCGATACGAGTCTGAGCTTCTCGTTTATCACTCCAGTCCAGGGTCTGGCTGAAACCAATCGAAGTCGTATTGATATCCGTACGTTCCGCATCCAGCGCCAGCGCAGGATTGTAGATAGGCCGACCCGCACCCTCCGCTCGTGCCCGCGCCGCTTCGATAGCCGATTGCGCCCCCTGTATTGCCGGGCTTTCCGCCCATACTTGCTGGATGAATGTTTGTAATAACGGGTCGACTTTTTGCACTGCACTACGACTGATCGACAATGGCGTTTCTTTATATTCGGGCACATTGACCGCCCACACAGGTAAAATCAGACAGACGAGAATGCCTGTCAATAAACATTTTTTTAACAACATGAACTAAATCCTTCAAAGAAAGTGAAGCACCACGTATTAGGTACGCGGCATGCACAAACAACAGTGAAAAGATTTAGGCGATGGGCGGTCTTAACAGTGGAGAGATATAGAGCAGAGTTGGAGTTTGGGACAGCACGATGAAGTCATCATGATTGCCCTCTATAAATTGTACGTTTTGGTGAGATACAAAACCCACTAAATGAGCGGCACCATGACAGCAGTGATCATTGTTGTCTAGATCACCATCGTGAAGATGGTAATCTGCGCCGACAACCCGCAAATCAATCGCGACTGAATCGTAGCCCAGCATACCCTCTGAATGGGTATCCAAGGCAAAGGCCAATCCTGCACCCAGATTGGCTAATAGCAAAATGTAGATCAATATTTTTTTCATTGCTGCATTAATTTAGGTGAATCATTATGAATTGCTCTGGTGTTTGAACCTTATCAAGACATTAAGTTCCATTTACTATTATTTAGTCAGGACGATCCTGTTCAACATGAACCGTAAGCTGATTAAACGGAATACGCCAACCCTGTTTGTTGCAAGAAACCACAGCCTCGCGGTGAAAAAAACGGTTTATAGAAAAATAATCACTCGCAGCCGCGCCATCAAACAATGAAATAATCAAAAAATCCAGAGAAGATGCGCTGGCTTCTTTGAATTCAACATTCAGTTTTTGATTCCATTTGCCAAAAGGCTGGTCGAATATAGCCTGTTGCAGATCAGTTTGCAACTGATCTGCAATCTCCGATATCGCGATGGCTTGATGGACATAATCCACCCCAAAGGTGATAAATACACCAAAACCATGAGATAAATTACGCGGATTCAAAGCAAGAAAAGCCTCTGTTGAATAGGTTTTTATACTGCCACCTAATACATTCATTTGTACCAACTCCGGTGTTTGCACGGTAATGTAACCCAACAAATCATCATCCAACTTAACATAGTCCCCCAGACCACACGGAAACCAGGGTTCATCACGCGCATACTTTCGTGATTCTAAATCAACTATAGTATCCAGAGGCAAACGGATATTGCCCCCCATCAAAGCAGGATTGCTCAGCGTACAACGCAGATTCAATTCCGCAACCCGCCAAGGCAGACCCTGATAAAAAACCCGCTCACCTTCACGCACCGAACCCACATTAAGCAGGATTTTTGTTTCTTGAATATAACGAGGCACCGATTGCCGTAACGCCCAGCCAACACCAACAAAGAAAATAATCAAGATCGTTAAAATAAGCCAGTCCCCCCGCACATACAGCACTGACATGGCGGCCAAAATCGCACTGAGAATAATCAAGGCTTTAAACCCTAGAAAAGTAATACGGGAGAATACTCGCGCTTCTTTGTCTTTGGCTCGTGGCAGCAACCACAACACCCCTCTGACTAAGAGTTTCAATAAAAAATAAACGATAAAAAAGGCACTCAGAGCCAACACGATACTCAAACCACGACCGGAAAAAAAATGCCTCATCTCCGTTATGATATTAAGTTTGGACTCTTCTGGAGGATTGAGCTTTTCTTCTAACTGAAAGAGAACTAACTCAAGTCGGTTTTCTATTTTGTCTCTACGTTTACGCCATTTTTTTTCTAGTTTTGCCAGTTCCTTAACTAGCTCGGGGGACTTGATTTCTTCGCTAATCACGGAAATTTCATCTACTGCATTTGTCGCTACCGACAGTCGGGCAGTCAAACTCACCTTGTTATTACGCAGTTTTTCAATGACACGAGGGCGCTCCGTCATCTGTTTAAGCTCAAAAATAACGGGGCGAAAAATTTCTAGCAAATCGGCTTGCCAATCAAACTTTTGAGCGGGTCGTTCATCGAAGATTTCGATCTCGGCAGCCCCGGTTGCGACGCTTTCCAATGAACGGCGTAATTGTTTGATTGATTCAGACAGCTTGGTTTTGTCCTGGTTAAGTTGCTTAATTTCCAGGTCATCCTTAGTCCTTGCCAAGCTGGCTTTCAACTCATCAAGATCTTGCCTGGTTAGTTGAATCGACTCAACAATATTAATTAGCTGATCATATTTATTGTTCTCTCTCGATGTCGTCGCTTTGGACGTCAGACTTTGAGGCGGATGACCTTTTTTTAATTCTGTTTGATCAGCAGCAGACACGACCAAGGGAGAAAAAACAGACAAAATAATGAAAGAGGCATTAATTAAAACACGTATCACATTTCTTTTTTTATTTTTCATTACAGCAACGCACACAGAGCGAGCCAGGCAAGAAAAGTGGCACTGAAAACGAGGAGGGAATTCTCGACCATCCTGGTATTTTAATTTTTGACTCATCCCTAAGGCCGGTCAGATAATAGATCAATTTCTTTTGCAGGCTGTTCTGGCTGATCTAACGCCGGGCTATTACGTTCATCCCATGCCTTGCCTCGCTGCTCTATCCAATCCGCCTCTGCTTGGGGTAACGGACCACGTTTTAATTTAGATTCCCACTCCCATAGCGCGGAACGCGCTTTACGAACATAGGGATCATTGGGAGGAGCCAGATGAATATACGATCGCATCGCACCCAATGCAGCTTCGGTATCACCCAATTGATCGAGTGAAACGGCTAAACCCCAGTACGCATTGCCTTGATAGGGCTTTAAACGAATGGCACTTGCAAAAAAATCTCCAGCGGCTTTATAACGTTTGAGACCCATCAGGGCAAAACCCATATTGACATGGGCTTCAGGCATTTTCGGGGAAAGCTCAATAACACGATGCAATGCGGTTATTGCAAAATCATATTCTTTGGCGTGCAGCATGGCTATCGCTTGATCGAAACGTTCTGCTAACTGACGAAGACGAACTTGCTTGGCATGTCCTTTGGGATCCAGCTTGGGATCAATCTTCGGTTCACTCTGTTGTTGTGCCCGCTCTTCTGGCGTAACGAAGTTAAACTCGGAACGCATCGCAAAACCTACTACCAAGGCCAGTGCTGCCAATAACATCAGCAAGGAAATCATTGCTGTTACTGTTTTGGTATCCGTTGAATTTATTGTTAACGCTGAACGACTCATATCACCCCTTTATGCGCTGCTCCGCTATAAAACGGAATACCAAAATAGGTGATAAATGCAAAAACAAAGACCAGCATAATCGCAATGGCTCCCGTACGAACCGAGATATTGTAAGTAAAACGCGCATGAATCGCCGCCCCAAGCAGCAACCAATTCAAAAATGCAG
Source organism: uncultured Chromatiaceae bacterium (assembly GCA_964421045.1). Lineage (GTDB taxonomy): Bacteria > Pseudomonadota > Gammaproteobacteria > JAADHS01 > JAADHS01 > JAADHS01. The sequence goes on along the minus strand of CAYQVF010000043.1, from coordinate 20,528 downwards.
AAGTTTCCAAAGCATCCCACGCCCAATATCGCCCCCAGGCATCCTGAGCCCAGACCGCGCCGGCAATCAACATTAAACTTTCAAACACCAAGGCAAGTAACATAAAACGCCAAGCATAATTATCTAACACCTTATCTGTCGGCATAAACTGAAAGGCACGCGCAAAATAAGGATGCATTCTAGCGAAAATTACCCCGGCCAAACCCGTACCGATCAGGCAAAATGCCAGAAAAAATTTGCCAAAACCAACATGCGCCCACTTCCAGTCGTTAAAATACGTTGGCGGATTAGGAATCGAGCTCACTTCTAGCGTCAACACCCACAACCCCGGTATCCATAACATGGGTAACACAATCACGGCAGTGGGTCTCAGTAACGGGAACCGCCAATAACTTACTGCGTAAATCAAACCCAAACTCCATAACTGACTAATCAAAAGTTCAAATAGATCGACAAAAGGACCATGGTCAATGCGTAACCAGCGAACGGTCATACAGATCGTCAGCAAAACAACGCCCGCCATCATAAAAAAAAGCACTCGTTTTTCACCGGAGGGGCTGACCCTCTCCCTGATCATCCCGGTTGCCGCATCACGATACTGCGCCACACTTCGAAAAGCATAGTACGTAGCGATGGCATAAGCTGCTAAGCCCGCCCATAACCACAGGACTTCGACAAACATTATGTTCTCTCCTCGGAACCCGGCACAGCAGACCGAATCCGTGTCTCTTTCTGCTTGTAATGGACTTGATCTTGAATATCAAGCGTAATTTTCCGCCAAAAATGTACCGTCATACCTAAGACGGTTAATACCGATGCAATAAACAACCAAAACAAAGTGGGGTCATAAAATATTTTATAACCCAACCAGGTGGTAAGTTGTTCATAAACCAGCACCCCTCCGGATAGCTTTGTTGATTCTCCAGGACGCAGTTCAACTCTTTGGTCTCCTGATTTAACAACGAGAATACCTTGTGCCTGCCTGCCATCCAGTGTCCACGCCTCATCTTCCGTTAAGCCTGTATCTAACCGTAACCAAAAATCAATTTCCTCACTACCCGGTGGCGTCCATTGATTATCCTGCTTGTATTCAAATAAGGGATAGGATGGCATAGGAATCGCCCCCGTCAGTGGCGCTCCACCATCAGCAGGCTGCCAGGTCAGAATGGGAGCAAAACCTTTATTAAATGAGGTGTAAAAGCGATACCCTTCTAATACTAAAGGGGTGTCATCACCGACTATTTTTTGCGTCGCCGCTCCCGATTGATCAAATACGGTAATATAACTTTTGGTTTTACCTCGCACCAGTCCCGGTGAATAATCCACCGTATAATGTCCCTGCTGAAACTGTACCTCCGCCAGGTTTCCATCATGCCAAATACCCGCCTTGGCCCTTAAAACTTCCGTTGAATCAAACACGGTATCTCGTACCATTTCAACATCCGCTTCAAAATGAGTGAGCCGCCCAATAGCTGATAAAATAACAATAGAGAGTAAGCCCACATGAAAAAGTAACAAACCATGCCGCTTATAGATGCGTGGGTTAGTCAGAATAGCCATTAATAGGTTCACAGCAAGAAATAACAAAGGTAAGATCAAAACCCAGATACTGACGGTATCCGGGTTGCCATAACTCAGAATGGCACCGATCGCCAATGCAGCCATACCCACCATGGCAAGACGGGGAGAACCCAAGGAATAGAGCACGTTATTTTTGACCATAACCCAAACCACTAAGGAGGATTAGTGCACGCTTCCGAACTCCCTCCGGAGCCACGCATCCAGTTCGAACCCACTACGCCATTTCCTGGTGGACCGGATGAACCACAGTTCGTGTCTAACCACTCACCACTTCGGGCAAAACTTTTCACTTTCAGTACAGCTCCGTTGTAATAGGGATACTTATAGTAACGAGCTTCCGTTTTATTGCGAACTTGCGTTCCGGAAGGCAGCCCTCCTTCTGGACCCACGTCGTTTAGATTCACTAAAAACACTTTGTTTTTCCAGCCGTGGGGTATAGCAACATGACAATAAGTACAGCGTAACGGGCTCATACCCGGTTGCGTACCCAAAAACTGGCCATGAGCCAAATGCGCATTCACTTCTACGGCGGTACCAATACAAGACGATGGCGAACCTGTTAGCACACGTTTAAATCCACTATCCAGCGCACCGACAGGACTGGGGCCTGCGGGTAAATTTCCTGGCCCAAAAATTTTGCCATATTGATTGTAATCATGACATTTAAAACACAAATCATCCTCACGATTTGAACCCGTTTGGTCACTCCATGGGCCTTTTAATAAAAAATCATTGGTTGATCCATGTGGCCCCCACACATTACCATTAACATCACTTGCCGGCGTGGGAACAGCGGTACCAGGCTCCGTATCGTTACCATGGCAATCGGTACAATACATCGTTTGCAAACCCACTGCCGCATTAAACGGCGTTAACCAGACATCCGGCCCATTAATCCCCCGAACGCTGGGTGTCCTGCCCGTATTGTCCATGACCGGATGCCAGGAACGATGATTATTGGCCTGAAAATCCGCACCCGCTCCCCCCGGAAGCAAACCTCTAAATGCGCCACTTGGCGTGGGTGCTGTCCCTTCCCCTTTGTGCTCTGGGGGGGATTGAAACTCCATGCCCTGGTTTGTATAGTGCGTCATAACTTCCGCACCCTTGGCGGTCACGCCACTGATTCCAGACGGCGTACCACCGGAAAAGGAGCCTAAAGCCGGGGCAGTATCGTAAGCATAGTTCGAGTGACACTTCATACAAACCTGGTACTCTCGTGTCACATAAGGTGCGCTCACATCGGTACTGGCTCCCGTCCCTGCATCCCCTCGTTTGACCTCAAATACCGTTGGTTTGGCACCAAATTCTGTAGATTCCCAAGCCACGGGTTCTACACCAAAAATACCTCTGAGCACACCTGACGCTATATTGGTATGGTAGCCCTCTGGATTGGTTGCTATATCTGCCGCAGTGTGGTTGTGTGTTCCTTCTTCACCCGGAATCGTATTGTCTTGCCAAAACAGTCGATTACGTGATACACGATGCGGGTTGTGGCAATCGGTACACTCCGCATGCCGATTTAACAAACTGCCTTGTTCGCCGTCTTTGTTCACCTTGCTGGCTTTACCCATGTTAGCTGGCGCTTCAACAAAGTCCTTGCCACCTTGATGCAAACCCGCACTGCCAATAGAATGAATTTCTCTTGCATTCGCCTGGTCTACCGTTGCAATGGGCATATGGCGGTTACCCACGGTAGTAAAATCTGTTTTTACATCAGGCACACCAAAACCGGGACGCACCGATTGCCCTTGCAATACTTCGCCATCCGCCGAATGACAGGTATAGCAAGTTTCTTCAATCGCCGCCGAACCACCGCCGAGTTTAAAGCGCGCACCACCCGCAGTTATACCGACACTACTATCCACGCCCTCACGCAATAATCTGCGTGACCCCTGTACAGTATGAGGGTCATGACAATTTAAACAGGCCGCTTGCCAGACCTGCATATCACGCGGGAATTCGCGTAAATCAGCGGCGGCATCTTGATAGCGATACGATGCAACCGAACTGTTGGCATGTGCTGAACCCACCCAGCCCGCTTTATCATGACAACCTAAACAAATAATATCGTTTTCTTCATCAAACTGACCATCTACGGGCGGCGCGGTCTGAAAGCGATTCGCCCGTAAAAATTTAATATTCTCTCCGGATGTGTCTCTTATATGCGGATCATGACAGGTTATACATTCGACTTTATTATTTTCAAGTGGCAGTGTCGGCTTGTCTTGATCTCTTTGTCTATCACCAATGTGGCCAACGACATTGGGGTCGTACAGCTCACCATCACGCTCAGCTTGTGCACTATCATAAGTAAATGAAATAGGATGGTCGTTGGTTAAGTCCACACCTAAACGACGAGTAAAACCAGATTCAGCCCCTTCGCCATGAGGAATGGAGCCATCTCCAGCAACCCCGGGGCCGGTAAAATCAACCCTAGCTTGCTCCTCGCGGTTCAATACATTGACTGAACCCAGTGCCAGAGTACCATCATGACACGATAAACAAAGCTTTGACTTGCCACCAGGCTGACCCAAATCTATTGCATCTAATGAAGTCGAAGTATAAGGGGTATAGGTTGCCGTAGATAATTGGCGATTCCAAATTGGCGCTTGTGGCTCATTGGTCCCTCCATGAGGAGTATGACAAAATGCACAGATTTGTGACTCACTACTCGCAAAGGCTTCACGATTCGCAGCATCGGGTAAATCGGGAATAACCGTTGCGGAAAAATTATGCTTGGTATTACGAATATCAGAAATACGTTCAGCCCACGCCGACGTGCTACCTAATAATAACCCCGCTAATAATATAACGGAACCGGTCAGCCCGCAGCCGAAGGTATCAACCTGAGAAGAATAGATCCTGTCGCTCCGATTTTTTATTCGTAGACAAGGCGCAAAACAAGCTACACGACTTTTTTTAAAACGCAACATACGGGCAAAACAATAAGCAAGAAGGTATATTCTTTGACAGAAATCACCGAAGCTCATGTTCCATCTCCCAAAAACTCTAAGACAACGATACGCCCATTAAACATGTCGGCCACATAAACATTATTTTTGTTATCCGTCCAAACACCCGCAGGCAAATAAAACTGCCCTATACCCTGACCCGTTCCACCTACCGGCATTAACAGCTCACCCTTTTTATTGAATACTAACAGATAGTCGTAATAGGATTCTACCACGTAGATCAAACCGTTATTATCAACGGTGACCCCTTTAGGTCGGGGTAAATCTCCGACAAACAAACCTCTCCGACCAAAAGACCGCACAAATTTTCCGCTCGCATCAAAAATCTGTATACGCGAATTTAGAGTGTCGGTTACATAGAGTTCATCACGAACAAAATGCAAATAGGTCGGGGCATTGAACTCCCCTGCCCCCTCTCCTTTTTTACCCATAACACGAATAAGTTTTCCATTATCATCGAATATTTTGATTTCGTGCGTTTTAGTGTCAGCAACATAAACCCGTCCACGCCATGCATCACGGGCTATTCCGGTGGGATGTATCAATTCTTCATCGCCCACCCAACCCAGAGGCTCACCTTGTGCACTCAATCGCACCACAGCGCCTAATTTAGAATCCGCAACCCACAGTTCTTCGTTAGGCCCTTGAACAATGCCAATGGGGGTGTGGAAAGAGTCAAACTCTGTCGCCCGGCTCCAGACAATAAACTTGCCCGCCACAACATCAAAAACTAAAACAGCCTGACGGCTTACATCTGTAACAAAAACGCGACCCGACTCATCGACAACCCCGCCTTGTGGGCGCTGCAAAATATTGGGTTGTGGTTTCCCTGAAATTAAACCCACAACCCAGCGAAAAACTTTCACACCAAAACTTATTTCAGCTTGGTTGTCTGAAAAATTTTCTTCGCCGGTAAGTTGTCCAACATAGCGAAAACGTGCGCGCTCAGGGGGAGCGGGCCAAACAATGTCGTCTCGTTCAGCATTGTCGAAGGTCATTACGCTGGGTTTTTGCGAACAACCGGATAACACGAACAATGTCATAAAAAGCAAGATAATAGATAGAAAAAAAGAACATCGATAGTTCAAAAACGCTACAGCATGCATCTTGGTAAAGATCATATCTATGGTTTAGACATCTGAATAAAGCGCACTTAATGCTCGAAAGCGAGGGGTTGTTTTGATTTTTCCTGTATACGTAATACCTGTACACGAGCATTTAAACTATCGACCGCATAGAGCAGGCCATTATCCAGAAACAAATCGGTAATACGCTTAAATTTCCCAGGCGTCACCCCCGTCCCACCGAAACTGTCGATAAAACGACCTCGCTCAAATATCTTTATTGAATTGTCCCAATAATCGCTAACATAAACTCTGAAATCATCTGTTGCGGCCATGCCTAACGGAAAAACCAAAGGCCCCTGCTCGAGGGAATAAAGATATTCGCCGTTCCCTTGTAACACTTGCACATGCTCACCAACACGAGCACCAATGTAAAAACCATCAGGACCCAGCGCCATGGTGGTAATATTTAAAAATTCACCCGGATTGTCACCTCGCGCCCCAACAGAAGTGAATAATTCACCCAGCCGATTAAAAACTAAAACATGATCAAAAAAACCATCGGCAATATAAATATTGCCTGTCGCATCCTCTTCGTATACCGCAACGGGATGACCCATGTTAAGCCGGTTTTTTAATATACGCTGTAGCTTACCTTTTGGATTAAAGTGTAATACCCTTGCTCTTTCCGTATCTGTCAAATAGAAGGAATGATCACTGGCAACAAAAATATCAGCCACATCACCTTTTGTGATACCGCTCAACTCAACAAGCGGTGCGGCAGCTTTAGTGATCAGGTCAAAGCGTACAACCAGATCTAACCCCATATCTACAACATATATATAGCCATCACGAACGGCAACCGCAGTCGGCCTCACTAAACGTAATCTATCAACGCCAGCAAGAGACTGTATGAAACCATATATTTTAGAGGTGGAATGAATCACACCACCGTCGATGGCTTCCACAAATTGCAACAGTGGCATCACCCTTTGTTCAGTCAAAGGGTTTTTTATTGGCGATTTTTTTTTATTTTTATTGATTTCAGAAGAAAGCAACGCAGGCACATCATCTATCAACAGCTCGTCACCAGAGTGACTCGTTGTTACGGTACCCGACGCTTTAGGAGGTGACCCCGGGAGCCACCCCTTTATTGTTGTACAGCCACTTAAAGCAAGCACAATACTGATAGCAGCGAGCAAATAAAACAAAGACCGCCTTTGTTTCATCCCTAACGTAAGCCGGGAGATTTACGGGGAACTGAATGACATCGTCCACAGTTCATAGTCGGGGGAAACGCCACTTTACCATGGCAAACTCCACAATATTTCCCTTCTATAATTTGCGCCATCGTGACCGGATTGCCTCCTTTTTGCGGTAAAAATATAGCAGGGTGACAATTCGAACAGCTCAACCATTCGGTATGAGCCAGGTGAGGAAAACGTACATGCGGCATGGAACCCGTATTGGTGAAAATAATGTCAAAATCGACAGGATACATTTCTTTATCCCCGTACAGACTTTCACGCGGCTCGATCAAACCCTGATCTAATACTTTGACCCAATCGATAATTCCTTTTTCATCCCGAGGGAAATCTGCCATAGATTCTACTGGCTCTTGCAAAACTTCAACAACAGCCTGATTTGTAGGGTCATGGATGCCATCTTCAGCGAGCGGAATCACTTCGCCTTCTGTTTGAAAATGCAATCCTCTTGACCACAACGCCTCATTCGCAAAAACCGCTCCCGCCCATGTAAAAACAAACAAGGCAAATAGGCTCATCACCCATATCCGCCACAAACAGATTTTTGAATTTATTTTGACGCCAGCTCTGAAAATAGAGACCTGAAAAAACATGCTAGCTATTCCTCAGCCATACTAACACCATGCAGCATTAAACCTAAAAAAGCTGGTAACTACTCGCTGAGCAGTTACCAAATCTGTTGTATTGAAGCTTTTAGTTATTTTAGAATTAACACGTTACCCAAAAAGGCGCTGATAACGAGCCATTCACATTACCGAACACCGATAATCATCAGAGCGCGACGAACATTCTCCGTTGCCGCTTGCATAGCTTGTACCGCTTTTGCGTAGCCACCTTTAGCAGCAATCTCTTCCCCTTCACCCGCAATACGTTTACCTTTATCAACAAAACTTTTCATTAAATCTTGCTTTCTTTGGCCCGGCCTACGTTGCTCAATGGCAATAGGAACAAGCTCAATATAACTTTCATAACGTGCCAATTCATATTCGTACTCTTCTTCTGGAGCAGCAAATTCCTTGTCATAAACAACAGTTGTATTATTCAATAGTGAAGAGATCGATGCCGTAATCATGGTCGCCGCTTTTTGTAAAGGTTTCACAGCAGACTGATAATCATCTTTACTTGCTAGCTTTTCAGCATCCTTTAATAGTGTCTTGAATTGAGCCTCATCTAACTTTCCAGTTGGTTTACCACTTACTTTGCTCAAATTCTTTTTATATGATTTTTTATAACCCTGAATTTCACTGGTTAATTTGTCATACTCCGCTTTATGATCGATCCCTTCCCCCGCACTTTCCGCAGGTACTAATCGCGCCGCTGTACTCACCAACCGCAATGCTTCATCAACAGCAGCCATTGCCACGGCGGGTTTTTCTGCTCCCAAAGAAGATTCTGCCTCTGTCAATTTAGCTCTGGCATCCTCCACCAGCGCCTTGGCTTCAGAATTATTGCTTGCTACAACACGCTTGCTCGTTTTAGAGGACATCACCAATAACTTGGCATAAGACAGTTTTTGCTTCACTTGTTTTTCAGTAATTTCAAATACGGGTTTGTCTTTTTTAATCACCGCTTTTTGTTTAGGAATCGTAAACTTCTCACCTTTATTAATGACATAAACGGCGCCTCCCATGTTTTTATGGTTACGACAACCGTAGTACAGTTTTTTAGGGGTCGTCGCTCCAGGCTTAAAAGTCACTTCGCCATCAAAAGTAAACTGACCTTCTATTCCTTCAGCGTAGGTACCCGCCCCCCATCCTTTTGCACTTCTCGTAAAATAAAAATCGTGAGTAACACCCGTTTTCACATCAAAAGTATAGCTTTCACCACGGGCAAGAACAATAGGCTTCCCTTGTTCGCCGTTAACAACAAAACCCTGTTCGTTTCCTACACCAAAAAAAGGATGTGTTTTATTTTTTATGATGGCATCAACATTAAACCAATTTTTTTTGCTTGGCGCGGGTCGGATTTCAGAAGACATAGCCATAGGTTTTTTGGGCGTAACCACGGGTTCAGGGGGACTGGCTGATTCTTTCTTGGCTAACGGCTCAACCACTTCGGCAACAGGTTGAATGACAGGTTGTTCAACAACGGTCTCCACCTCAATTACAGTTGGCGAAGGCTTTGTTTTTAACACTTCTGCTTTTTTAGTAACTTGCTCTGTTGCTTTTTTTATTATTTTTTGCTCAGATGCGGGTTTGTCAGGCGTTGCTGCACAACCTGCCAGAAAAAACGCCACGATCAAAACATAAAAATATCGACTGAAATTTGCCATTGAATCACCCGTAAGTTGTTAATGAATTCCAAGTTTTCGTAAAACAATCCAAGGTACCGCAACATTACTGTTGCGATACCTTATTTCGACTATTTCCAAGGATTCTTTAACGTCGCCTCACTCAACGGCGGCTTCCAGCCCGCTGGTTTTGGCTTGGAATGACACTTACGACAAGACTTGGTCGTAATGGGAAAAGAAACTTTCCCATGGCACACGCCACATTTTTGCCCCAAAAGGATGGCAGACATACTGATCTGATTGGCCCCTTTTTGCGGTACAAAGATCGCGGGATGGCAATTCGAACACGAAAGCCACTCTGTATGCTGCCGATGAGGGAAAACCACATCAGGAACTGATGCTTTTACCGGACGCACGATATCCAGATCCATAACAAATGGCTCGGCAGTAGGATCCGTACGCTCCCAACGCGGCTTTAACAAACCATCATCAATGGCTTTAACCCAATCGATGTGGTTACCAAACTCCGTGGTAGGTAACCCTATATAAGCATCTTTAGGCGGCTGCAATACATGCGTAGCCGGGTTTTCTGGATCGTGAATACCATCATCAGGTGGCGCTGCATTCGGATCCTTTACCTTTTTTAGATTGACATTAAAGGTATTGGCAGCATTAACTTGAGCGACCATCAATGATCCACCCGCAAATACAGACTCTGTGCCATTATCTGCTACTACCTGACTACTTGCGACAGTCATTGTAGTAAGCATGAATACTGACAACAAGGATCCGATTTTATTTTTTTGACAAACCATAATCGTTTTCCTTTCCTGTTATTGAGGTTGCTTGCTTTGATCCAAGCCTTTAAAAGGCGGAGCAATCAGTCGTTGAACCGTACTACCGTGGAAATGCGTTGGCGTACCCGGAATCCCTGAATGGCACATATCACAGTTTTCGACAGACCATGACACTTCACCATTGTGGCAAGCCCCACAAAATTCGCCATCTATGATTTTCGCCATAGTGATGGCGTTACCACCCGCCTTAAACTTAAATCCCAAGTCTGCGTGACAAACTTTGCAACGAAAACGTATGCGATGGAACCAATGCGGAAATACCACTGGCCGCATACCTGCCGCATCCGCGTAATTGTTGATCACTATATCCGCATACTCAGCTTGCGCAGGCGTTGGAGCAACCACTGCAAATAGCCATACGACCATACCAAAAAGGGCAGTCCTCCCCGTTAGTCTACGTCCGGCATTAGATATCATATCCAGCACTCTCCTCAATAAAAATAAAAACACGTTCTATCCTACCCGATCACCCCAAAAATTGATGCGAATAGCCCTCCAATAAAAAACAATGCTACCATTTCAAGCCCTTAAGCACATTACTTAATTATGCTGCTCTCATCGTGCAAATTCAAAACCAACCTCACAAGCCTTTATTCTAACAGACTCTGCTATTATAACTAAATAACAATTGCAACATATTACCCACATTAAAAACGCCGCTCCACGCTAAACAAGAATAGCGTATAACGCTGATTATCATACTCTATAATACGATGACTCAAACTGTTTGTAAGCTGTCCAATCATGTGATCAAAACGGTTTTCCCATTCATAGCGATCTATACCACGCTCTTCTGATGCCCGAGACAATCTCAAATCTGAGCTAAAGCCAAGCTTTGGGATGTTGAATATGGCTCTATTGCGGTAATTTACTTGTGCCGTCGTCGTTGTTATTTCACTATCAGTGGCCGCACCTTCGAAATCGTGAAAAACGTACTGCGCGGAAACATTCCCCGACAACGTACTGCGCCGACTGATACGTTGTTCATGATTTGCTTGAAACCACACCATATAGCGTTCGCCAATCGTCTCTGTATTTCTGAAATTCATGCCTTGTGAGCCGGTTAGCTGCACATAAGTACTCCCTCCCCCTGCATTTTTAATCCAGTTCAGAGTGAGGCTTGTTTCTTCACGCAAAGCATTGTCGCCGCTTTCCTCAGAATAACCTTCAGATAAGCTTTGAGATAAAATCGTACGAAAAACCGCACCTCCTTCGGTAAACCAGGAACGGCTCAAACTATGACCTAATGACGCCGCATAATACTGATTATTACTCTCCATTTGATCAGGCAGCGGATCCATCTCTTGGCTTATTGTCCGCTTTCGACTCACATTGTCGAACGAGGCATCGGCAAACCAGTAATATTTCGCTTTCCAGAAAGCGTGCGTATCTGACTGAAACAAAGCACCAATACGCTGACGACTCACTTCCGTCGACATAGTATTGGGATCACTTATCGGGGCAGTATTGGGATCACTGCCCCTACTATCTCTATCCGCCTTTGAGTACGAAGCATTAAAACTGAAGCGTAGACGACGATTATATTGATAATAACCACCAGAGGTTGCACTAAAATTTTTTGAATCACTTAACGAACCCGCGTTTTTGCCCGCCATATCAAAAACACGCGCGCCCGCACTAAGCGACCAGGGACTGTTATTATACGGCCGATAAAACACGGAACTGGAAAACTGATTGACTTGAGATGAGAGGGTACCATTTTGCATATTCGAACTGGGTACATCAAACCCCCGCTCCATATCATAGACACTCGCACGTGTATCAACCCTTAAACTTTTTGTCGGATAATAATAATGCACCGCATCAACCAGGGTACTCTCGTTGATTGAGGCGGTTTTTGATCGACTGGCCTCATTAACTTTTCCATTTAAAGTTAAACGCTGCTTCGACCCAAGCAACTCAATATTAATGGCTGCAGTCTGGTCTTCATAAATACCGTTATTGTCCGACTCCCAACGATTATTATCATAAATAATTCGTGCCCGATGCCCACCTTCTGCAATATAGGATTGCGTTAATCCTAATTTACGGGTCGTCGAGTCGCCACCGCCAAGAACAATCAATGCATCACTGCTCAATGCCGTACTATCAACGCGAGTATCCGTCATGGAATAACGAAGATTGAAAGGGGTTCGACTTTTAGGCAAAACATTAAGATTGATAACCCCGGCGAGGATACTGCTTTTAGTCTCCACATTTTGTGATATCCCGCCACTGCTCTCTGACCCATCCAGAGCTAATGTCAACGCCATATCCGTCGTTGCTAACCAGGGACGATAGAGATAAGAGCTGGCGTACAAACTGCCCAACCCCTGCCGACTCACCGTACGACGCCCTTCAGGGCTAGTCAAAGTGCGGTAATTTAACCCCAAACTTCCGGATATCGTCAGCGGCGGCATCCATTCCTTCGCCAGCACCCCCCCCCCCCATGGCATCAGCAAAAGTACAAATACACAAATGCAGAGATATAAACGAATTCTACGCATGTCCCTAACGATTATTTTCATTATTTTATTGATACGACCTCGCCCCCACAATGTCGCATCACTCACCCCTGATTATTTAAGGCTAACACATAGATTTCATCACAAAATCTAAACCCATCTATTCTCGGACAACCTCCTGAATTTATATTCTAACCAATCGCCTCGGCAATAAGTAATTTTTTTAGGCACTGCTCAGCTCCCCCCCTGAAATTTGTCATTTTTTCGCTTACCTTCAAGAAGTACCCAGAAACCATGATCATTTACACTTATAAACTCATGCCTTTCGCCTTTGAGCTGACGAGCGTCAGGAATGAACAAGCGATTACCGCAATATTGACAACTCGCTGAGTCGTTACTTTTATTACTCCATACGAATATTCGCCGTTGTGCGAAGCTGAGCCAGCAGAGCGCCCCAAGCTTGATCTCTACGTTCTCGCAAAAGTAAATCCCGTGCACGCGATGCAACACGATGATATGAATTTAACTTTGCAGCAACACGCTCGACTAAACGAAACAGAGCTACGCCCTGTAATAAATAGATTGGCGCTGCATTTTCTCCCACCGACAACCCTTTAATCAGCCGCTCTACCTCTGGCGTTAACATACCCGCATGAACAAAACCCAGATCACCACCTACTTTAGAAGACAGATGATCAGAATATTGTATCGCTAACGAAGAAAAAGACTCGCCCACCTCTATCTTCTTAGCTATAGCCTCAGCTTCTGTCATTTTGTCTTGCCAAGCTGCAGGTGCCGCATACGGTGGTACAGCTAACAATATCAATGATACCCGCACCTGCTCTGGTCGGGTAAATTTTTCAGGATTAGAGGTATAATAGGTTTCCACCTCTTGTTGACTGACTCTCACCCTTTCACCTACCATAACCCTGAATCGATCGAGAACCGCATCTTTTTTCAGATGCGCAACGTGCTGCTGCCCTCCCTTTTCAAGGCTGATCTCTTTAACTACAATGCTACGTCTATGCGCCTCTTGCAGCAATAAAACTCTATCGATTATTTTTTGTGCCATCTCTTTACGAAATGCTGCTTGTTCTTTAGATGTTGTTTTTCCATGATAGAAACGCTGCTGCGCGCCCTCCATCAAAAAGGCGTGAAACTCTGCCGTAGAAATCACCTCGCCATTGACCGTCGCAAAAATATCACTTGTTTTCGATAACGCAACATCACCAGCAACAACGCTTGAAACAGAAAAAAACAATACAACCAGGCTTGAGATTAGCCTCGCGAACCACCCGCAGTTAAAGTCCATAATAATATTATTTAACGTGACAAGTTAAACACACTGCACTGCCACCGGGATCAATCCTTAAAAAAGTAGGATTATAATCCACATGCGGATCGTGACAAGAGGCACACTCCACAAAGGGTTGGGGTTGACCGGCATAAGCCCCATTTGTGGCAATGCGAGTATAAAGCTTCATGTCGGTACGCTCAAACTTGGTCGTCCCCCCCGGCACATTGGTATTAACCCACCACACACGACTCACCCCCATGTTTTGCGACTCAGCCAGATTAAAATCAGGATCCTTCCCTGGCCCCTCAGGATTAACAATAGAATATCCCCCCCCCGCAAACTGAATTCCAATGGGATGATCATTCGTTAAATCTTTGCCTAGATTAGTAACAACATCTGTCGCCCCCAAGCGGCCTTGCACACCGGCAGCCTGCCCACTCCATTGCCCGCTGGAAAAACCAGGGTGATCACGCCCCGAACCCGGCTCATTTAACAAAGCATCCATAGCCTGAGTCCCATCATGACAAGACAAGCAAGCAAGGGAAACAGACCCTATGGGCTCGACATGAGCGTCTAACGTAGTGGTTCCCATTTGATCATAAGTTTGAAAACCTCCAGGCTGGAGATGACGGTTCCATAGAGGAACAGCAGCCTCACCATTACCGCCATGTGGCGTATGGCAAAACACGCAAATTTCACGAGTACCATTGATGTTACTCGCTGCGTTTATTCCTGTCGCACCAAGATTGTGTTTGGTATTAAAGATACCCGCGTCGGCACTGCCAATTAGAAAAAAAAGAAGCAGCCCAACGAACACCAATCTTTTCGCCGGTCTTATTTTAATCATTCTTATTATCATTTAGTAAGCTGTTAACGTGTTCTATCATAGCGCCTCAAGGACTGTCAATGAAGGAGCACAAAAGCAGCCTGCCTCACAACTAAACTAGCATTTATAAAGATGAATTACTACAAAGTTAGTCATCCTCGGGAACATCGCAACAATTAAGCCAATGATACGGCTCGCATTACTTAGAAGAGAATTTGTGTGACACACCTAAAACGAGACCTGATGCCGTCGCATCAGTAACGCCCGCTATATTTGTTGCAGTAACCGGAGTAACCTCTCCCTCATCAACGCCATAATTAAAACTATTTATGGCATTTTTATCTACCGCAACTTGCGTATAAGTTGCATAAATACGGGTACGCTTCGACATAGAATGCATCACACCGACAGACAACAAAGCGGCACCCGAATCGGCCTCACCCCCTTGGTCATCCGCTACACCATACCCTAGAGCAAAAGCCGTTGAGCCCATAGCAAATACACCACTCAAATAATAAGCATCGTGATCGCCATTTTTGCCCTCACCGCCAGCAACCCCACCATCATCAATATTTTCCCAAAGACCATTTACAGTGAAATTACCAAAAGTATAACCCGCACCGACACGAGTCGCTATTGCATCATCATTCACTCCGGCCGATAGAATTTTTGGATTATTACCTGCTTCAAATATACTTTGGTATGCTACAACTATATACAAAGGGCCATTGGCGTAAGTACCCGCCACACTCAAAGCGCCCGATTCTTGGGTTGCAGCGGAAACAAGAGGCCCCGTAGCAGGATTGTTATCTCCATCTGCGTTGTGATCCTCGGTCGTACCACTTCCATGAGTCTTGTTTAGCGCAGCAGTATCATCAAGCCCATAGGCAAGCTGAAAGCTGAAACCACGGATATCGGGAGACAAATACGCGATCATATTACTAATACGTCGATCATGACTGCCACTGACAGAGCGACCCAGAACCCCGCCATAATCACCCACCGTATCATTAAAAGGGTCTAATTTCCCCGTTGCCTGCTTGAATGGTGTATCGTGCCGACCCATCATTGCCGTACCCCAATCACCAGAAAAACCTAAATAAGTATTACGAAACTTACCCAGACCTTCCGATTTTTCATCCGGACCACCCACACCCCCAGAGAAATCCACTCCGACCTCAGCTTGATATATCGCACTTAACCCACCGCCCAAATCTTCGCTCCCCTTGAAGCCAATATTAGACGTATTCCAATTCAACAGGGTTGAAGTATTTTCCTGATTAGCCCTTCCATCGTCATCATCAACCACGCCCACCGAAATGTGCGCCAAACCATAAACTTCAGTGCCCGCAGAAGCAACAGGCGCTACAAATACTGCAGCAACAGCCAAAGCAACCAATTTTTTATCCATCTACCCCCCCTAAGGTCTCTCGCGACAAAAACACTTTGCCTCTCCCAAGAAAAGCTACCACCTTCCTGAAGGCTGCCCGAGAACAGACTGGCCTCTCGACAACTGCATCCCTGCGTTGGCTCTATTTCGTGCATCCATGCACTCGTACTGCGACCAAGCCATTTAACCGTTTCCAATTATTCTCGTTAAACGCCGGTACGATACGAAGTATATTACTGTTGCATGTCACCTACTGCAGCGCATGAAAAACTATAAACGACAAAAAACAACAAGGCAATATTATTTTACGACAGAGGTACACTCACAAAGTGATGTTGTGATTTGACAACAGAACATCGATATAAAGAAACGCCTACAAAACTTATTTTGTAAACGTTAATAAGAAAATAACAGAAAACGTATTATCGTTTAGAGAACTGTGGTCGTTTACGCGCTTTATGTAACCCAACTTTTTTTCGTTCAACTTCTCGTGCATCCCGAGTGAGAAACCCTGCCTGACGTTGAGTCGGCCGTTGAGCTTCATCATAAACGACCACTACACGCGCAATAGCATGGCGGATAGCGCCCGCCTGACCCGTCATCCCGCCGCCACGCACGGTAATTTTCAGATCAACCTGATCAGACAACCCAGAAGCCACCAAGGATTGTTTTGCAACTACGCGAGTCGTCTCCCTACCAAAATAATTTTCAACAGAATGACCATTTATAGTAATGTTACCACTGCCACGCGTCATAAAAACGCGAGCACTCGATGATTTACGACGACCTGTTGAGTAATACTGTGTCTCTGCCATAACGATACCCATTTAACCTTATACTTCTATCATTTATTACCCAGCTTACCCCTGAAGCCTGAGCAATAACTGTCATTATTATACATCTAAAATCAGAGGCTGTTGAGCAGCATGCGGATGATCAGCGCCGGCATAAACCTTAAGTTTTTTAAACATCGCTCGACCTAAAGGGTTCTTAGGTAGCATCCCTTTCACCGCTTTTTCAATGATTCGCTCTGGAGCCTTCTCTTGTAATTTTTCGAAAGAGATCGACTTCAAGTTACCAATATAACCTGTATGGCGGTAGTATATTTTATCTTTTGCTTTATTACCTGTTACTTTCACACTTGCAGCATTCACAACAACAATATAGTCGCCCGTATCAATATGCGGCGTATATATTGCCTTATGCTTACCCTTCAAACGGCGCGCGATCTCAGTCGACAAACGCCCTAGTGTTTTATCTGCAGCATCGACAATATACCAGTCGTGCTTCACAGTAGCAGGTTTTGCACTGTAAGTTTTCATTCACTAATCCCCAAGACTTTCAAAAACGGCGCTGGGAAACACCCAGAAAAAGAGCAGAGAGTCTACTTGAGTTTCAATAGAGTTACAAGAACTCTTTACTCTTTAATACTTAACAACTAATTTCACCCACACTTACTTAACGCCATGGAATCAAAAAAGCCTAAGCCCTCAACCCAACAATAAACGTGTCACAACATTTCCGGCAGTTAAATGCGTCTGCATCACTTCTTCAACATCTTCTTTTGACTTCAATGAATACCAAACGCCTTCGGGATACACCACAATAACTGAACCTTTACTGCATCGATCTAAACAACCCGAAGAATTAACACGCACCTTGCCCCTCCCGCTTTCTCCTAAATTCTTTGATGCGCCTCTTGGTATAGCCATACAACTCAACGCTACCATTATTAGCGCAGCATTGCCGCCCATTGTCACGTTGGTTTACACACATAAAGACATGGTAGTTATAGTAAGGCACTATTTTCTATAGCCTTTTTTTAAAGTTCGCTCACTAAATACATTGTCTCTCAGCCCTACATTCACCTCCGCATCCTTTACAGTAAAGATCGAAGAATGATTGGTTTGCACATTTTTCACTTCTACTTTTTTCCATAACCAGGCATCCTCTATTTTTTGCCAAGTTAATGATTGCTTTTTCAACTCTTCACCTTTAGGATCATAGTAGACAATGCCCACTTTCACGCAGGAATCGAGATTCCCCTCCTCTCCCTTGGAAAACCAGGCAACTTGCTTGCTATATAGAGAATTAAGCTCTTTCGGAACACTCTCTACAACATAAAATTCTTTTCCATTTTTTTTATCTATTTTGACTAAAGTATGCTCATCTCGATCTATAGGTCTACCGCTAATATCAGCGTAGGTTAAATCAGAACCTAAAAAACTATCCCCTAGATCACGAATCGAAACACGTCGTATTTTTCTCAGCACAGGTAAATATATCCACTGATCTGCATTTTTTTCTGCATCTGGCGTAAAAGCCCATCTCATAAACCCAGTGCCACGTGCATCAGGCGGAAACTCAGTAAACAGCACCATTTTATCCGCTATCCCCTTAACACCCTTATAATCTTTCCACAGCCTTAAATAAACATTTTTACGTTTATTGCCATCTTTATCGATCAAAGTAATGGTCAGCTTACTACGCTGATCATTACCTGGGTTTTTATAAGCACAGGATTTAATAATGTCGTTACCGTCCAGCTCTTTAGCCGAAGCGCCAAACGCCACGAGGAAAAACAATAAAAAAAAGGCCGCCCCACTAAAAATTCGCATGATAATCATAGATAATTCCTCCCCCTTTTTCCACATGCAAAAAAAAAGGAGGGAAACCCCTCCTTTTTTAAACTTAATAAACTAAACTTAGAAAGTAGGTGTTTCGCTCCACTCAGCATTCCAAGTTCCAAATGGCCCAGGATCTGTTAGAGAAGAAAAAGTAGCTGAGGAACCATTCTCAAGATTAGTCACCGACTGAGCGCCAAACCCTGATAATTGTGCAGCCGGCATATCCTGACCCACCCAAACTACTTGGATTTGATCGCCTGCAGCCCAACTTGCTTCACCTATGCCACCACCACTAATTGAATCACTACCTGCGTTATCTGCACCTTTAATTTCTGTGTAGAATACTTGCTTATCACTCGCAGAACCTAACGTAGCAACCTGGCTCGCAATAAGTGAATTTATAGTATTGCTAGTACCGTCATAATCGGTATCCACCTGAAATGCTGCAGAAAATCCATCCGTTACGCCGGCTTCTGAGATATTTACTTCAATAACTGCATTGGATACAGCACCACTTGTCGCAGCCCAACCTGCTGAAATTATAGAATTTGCCTCAAAACCACTTGTAGAAAAATCCGAAGCAAAGGTGTCTTGCGTTACCGAAAGCTTAGAAGCGATACCCTGAACACTTCCGCTACCACCAAAGCTTATTTGAACAAAATCTTCAGACTCAAATCCTGAATCGCTAATTATAGTCTGGATAAAACTTTTACCACCCACGTCGATTTGACGTTGGATAAAACCCGTTCCTGCAGCTATCGTACTACAAGTGCCTCCAGTCGCGCTTTCACAAGCTCCTTCGGCAGCATCTATGCCAACTTCGCCAAAATTAATTCCCAGCTCTGGAATTTGCGCTGACGCTGCTCCGGACAAAATCAGAGCAGCCGCCCCGATAGAATATGTTTTCATTTTCCGCATTTGTTGTCTCCTCGTTTCATTTCGCATTTCTTTCACAGGTGCATTGTAAGCATACCTGGCCATCTTTCCATAGAAGCCGTAATGTTTAGTATGTCACAAACCTACCGCTGCTGTCAAGAACTAAACCGCACTTCTTGCATCCAAAAACTGGGCACTTCCTCAGCCTGCCAACTTAACATTAAAGATGATTTCTGCCTCAAAGAGCAAACCCTAATATAATGATTCGGCAACTACCTAAATACCTTTAATTCCACGCAGAATTACAATATTTAGATATTTTAACCTACACTCAATACTTTCTTTTTTCAGACACGGCCATCTACTACAGACTGAAAGATATACAAGCCAAATACTACACTATACGATTTAAAAACGCCATGTTGTTTTGTGTTCGACCGTAGTCAATTCGAGTCACCGATGCATAATCAATATTTAATCGACGAAAATTGGGCACGGGTAAGCCGATAGCCTGCGAAGCCGCGATACGAATCGGCCCTACATGCGTCACTACAGCGACTGTTTTCCCTCTGTAGCACTCTATAATTTCGTCAAAAACGGGAGCGATCCTATTCCACAAATCATAAATAGATTCACCACCTTGAGGCTTAAAAGCTGCATTATCTTTTTTCCACTGAGCCTGCTCTTCCGGATATCGCTCCGCGATTTCATGAAAGTACAGCCCTTCAAAAATACCAAACTTTCTTTCACGCAACGCATTACGCTGATCAAATTTCAAACCGCGGTCTGCTGCAACTATTTCTGCTGTACGCAAGGTTCGCAAGCTAGGACTACAATACAATGCATCAATAGCGATACCCTTAAGTAGTTTTGCTGCGCCTTGCGCCTGCATTTCGCCTTCATCGTTAAGCCCTGGGTCTTCCCTATCATCACAATAAATGCGATCCAAAGGAAAATCAGTCTTACCATGACGTATCAACAAAACCGAGGCGCTTGGTTCTTTTTCCCGCATCCCTTATCCTAATCCTTATTTTGCTGCCGCGCCGGGGTCTTCAGAGTTATGTTCCACCCAACGGTC
>CAYQVF010000042.1:0-29192 GCA_964421045.1 uncultured Chromatiaceae bacterium | reverse complement strand
TTGATTAAAATTACAACAAATTTTTCGATGAGGGTTTTTCTACAGCCTCGTTAGTTGAGTAGTTACCCATATTTTTAATAAAACAAGCTACGACATTCTCATTTATTCTATAAGCTAAAACAGTTTGTCCCCCATTTTTTCTTGAGGTCCATTTTTATGAGTTTCATTCCGTCCGACTGGAAAGCGCGTTTTATTACGATACGTTCCAATAAAATGTTTGAAATGGTCGTGATTGCTATCATTATTTTATCCGCAATGATGATTGGAGCTAGTACGTATGATATTGCGCCATATTGGATTAATGCGTTACGTATTCTTGATATAGCCGTGACGGTTTTTTTCTTAATTGAGATATTAATTCGCATGGCTGCAGAAGAGCGTTTAAAAGATTTTTTTCGCAGTGGCTGGAATATTTTTGATTTTGTTATTGTAACGGTCAGTTTAATTCCCGTGGATGAAAGCGAAATGGTACTTTTGGCGCGGTTGTTACGAATTTTTCGTGTGTTGCGTTTGGTTTCTATGATTCCAGAGTTAAGAATATTAATGAACGCCTTGATTATTGCTATTCCCCGAATGGGTTACGTGGTCTTGCTCATGTTTATTATTTTCTACATCTACGCGGCCGTAGGTAGCTTTCTTTTTGAGAGTATCAACCAGGTTTTATGGGGTGATATCAGTATCGCCATGTTGACATTATTTCGGGTCGCTACTTTCGAAGACTGGACCGATGTAATGTATGAAACGATGACGGTATATCGATTCAGTTGGATCTACTATTTAACTTTTATATTTCTTACCGCATTTGTTTTTCTTAACATGATGATTGGTATTGTTCTGGACGTGATGCAGACCGAACATGAAAAGTACAACCGTGAGCATGGCGAAGGTGAAGCGGGAGAAGTACATTGGCTCAAAGAGCATGCAGGGGAAATGGATCAGCGTCTGGATCGTATCGAGGGTATGCTGCAGCAGCTCACAGATTCGCCTAAACGCTAATACCTACAACATAACGCCATGGGTATATTTAAGCAAAATCATCAAATAACGAGTTAACCATCTTATTAGCGGTTGTTATTACCAGGGCGGAAGCTTTTACCTGGGTTTCTGCTTGTTTTAATTCTATTACTGCCTCTGTAATGGTTGTGGCTGGGTCAGATTTAAATTGTGTGGCATTATTTATTTTGCTGGCCGCTTGCTGTGCATTGGCCATGCCATTTTGTATGCCTGCGAACCCAGTGTTCATTGCGGAAGAGAGTATGCTCATTAGGGTTATACCTGTAGGTTATTAATCCTGAGTTAATTCGGGTCTGTTTGCGTTGGAATGACTTAGAGAGTAGCGGATGATGATCTTGTTTTCCTAAGTATTTTAAAGGTTTTTATTGCTGATTTGTGCATAAAATCACAAAAAGAGACGCTCTGCCCAAACATGTGTAAAATAAAGTATGGATTGTTATTTATATAAGGTTTGGGTCTATTAACGTACAAATTATTCCTCGGAAAGATCACAAGATCTCAAGAAGTAATATCAATAGTAACGCCCTGAAAGTGCTGTATCGCTTAAAGGATGCGGGATTTGATGCCTATCTCGTTGGTGGGGGGGTGCGCGATTTATTATTGGGCTGTGAACCCAAGGATTTCGATATAGCAACGAATGCACATCCTGATGAAGTTGATGCCTTGTTTCGTAATGCCCGTTTGGTTGGTCGTCGATTTCGTTTGGCGCATGTCCGTTTTGGCAGGGAAGTTATTGAAGTGGCTACGTTCAGGGCATCTCCTGGTGGCAGTGATGCGTCTGCGGGTCATACTTTGGAAAAAGAAAACGGGCGCATACTTAGAGATAATGTTTATGGCTCGATGGAGGAAGATGCAGAGAGAAGAGACTTTACCGTCAATGCTTTGTATTACAATATCCGTGATTTTTCTGTTATCGATTATTGTGATGGCTTGAGCGATTTAAGTCAGGGGGTATTGCGCTTGATTGGTGATCCGGTGCAACGTTATCGCGAAGATCCCGTGCGAATGCTCAGAGCGGTGCGTTTTGTTGCGAAATTAGATTTTCATCTGGCACCAGAAACGGAATCACCCCTTTACGATATGGCAAAATTGTTAGCTGATATCCCGCCGGCTCGATTATATGAAGAAGTGCTAAAACTCTTCATGAATGGACAAGCCTTATCTACTTTTGAAAATTTGCGTCGTTATGGGCTTTTAGCTTACCTGTTTCCTGAAACGGATAAAATTCTGGATCGTTCTGATAGTGATTTTTATCGCGGTTTTGTCACGCATGCGTTGCGTAATACCGATATTCGAGTTCGAGAAGGCAAGCATATTACCCCCGCATTTTTGTTTGCCGCATTATTGTGGCCTGCTAGGCAACAGCATTTAGCAGGATGGAACCGTGAGCAGCACACAGAGGTCGACGCGATGAACGAAGCTGCAGCTAAAACGTTGACAGCGCAGACTATAGCGGTGTCGATACCCAAACGTTTTAGCTTGCCAATGAAAGAAATATGGATGATGCAGCCACGGTTATTACGCAATAGTGGCCAGCGGGCCATCCGTTTGCTTCAGCATAAACGGTTCCGTGCCGCTTATGATTTTCTATTATTACGTCATCAAGCGGGTGAAGACGGCCTTCATGAGCTGGCAGAGTGGTGGACAAATTTTCAAGAGCTTAATGAGGATGAACAAAGTACACTGACTCGTATCAGCAGGAACTCTGGAAGGCGGAAAAAAACGAAGAAAAAACATTCAAATAATCCGTCTTTTCCGTAAAAAGTTTGTGTTATGTCTCAAGTATTTATAGCTTTAGGTAGTAATTTGGGATCGTCTGCGGATATTTTACGCTCAGCGTTGTTCGCATTAAATACCTTGCCAGGCTGTCAGGTTGTCAGTTGTTCTCATTTTTACCGTAGTAAACCGATGGGGCCACAGGATCAGCCTGATTATCTGAATGCGGTAGCTGAGTTGAATACCTGTATATCGCCCATGAATCTATTAGATGAAGTACAGGCCATAGAGCTTGAACATGAGCGGGAACGAAATGAATTGCGATGGGGGCCTAGGACTTTAGATTTGGATATCTTGCTTTATGCTGATTTACAAATAAAAAATGAATGTTTAACCATTCCTCATGTCGGTATGTCAAAGAGAAATTTTGTTTTATTTCCACTTCAAGAGCTGGTAGGGTCGGAGTTTGTTATTCCCGGTATGGGTGTGTTAGCCGATTGTTTGGCACATTGTGAAGGTCAACCTTTAGTGCAGGTGTAGAGTAGCATGATGACAATTAAAAAATTACAAACTATGAAAACAGCAGGGGAAAAAATAGCCTGTTTAACGGCCTATGATGCCAGCTTTGCAAGCCTGTTAAATGAGACGGGTGTGGATGTGATTTTGGTGGGTGATTCTTTGGGTATGGTGGTACAAGGCAGCACCAGCACGATTTCTGTTACGGTTGATGACATGGTCTATCATAGCCAAGCGGTGGCCAAAGGATGTCATGATGCTTTATTGATGGTTGATATGCCATTTTTGAGTTATGCCACAACGGAACAAGCTGTGCAGACTGCCGCACGATTAATGCGGGAAGGTGGTGCTCAGATGGTCAAGTTAGAAGGCTCGGCGAGTCAACAGCAGGTCATTCGTGCGTTATCCAGTCATGGTATCGCAAGTTGTGCACACCTTGGTTTAAGGCCACAGTTTGTACATAAGCTGGGGGGGTATCGGGTTCAAGGGCGAGATGATGAAAGTGCGGCACAAATATTAGCTGATGCTATATTACTGGAAAATGCTGGAGCCGATGCCATTTTGCTGGAATGTGTTCCCGCTCAGCTTGCGGCTAAGGTCACGGAGTCAGTGGACGTTCCTGTTATTGGTATTGGTGCCGGTAAGCAGTGCGATGGCCAAGTATTGGTTTTATACGATATGTTAGGCATTACCCCTGGTCAGTCCCCCCGTTTTGCGAAAAACTTCATGCCAGAAAATGATTCGATAAAGGGCGCGGTGCGAGCTTATGTGAAGGCTGTTAAAGAAGGTCGTTTTCCTGCTGTTGAACATATCTTTAGTTAGAGTTACCTCACTCATGCAACAAGTTCAAACAGTACAGGCTTTGCAAGATGCTTTGGCACCCTGGCGTGCTCGTGGCGAGGCTGTTGTTTTTGTTCCGACTATGGGTAATTTACATCAGGGACATCTTGCTTTGCTGACGCGTGCCAGAGAATTAGGTACGATGGTGGTCGTGAGTCTATTTGTTAATCCTTTACAGTTTGGTGAGGAGGATGATTTTGCCGATTATCCCCGAACTTTACAGCAAGATTGTGCTCTTTTAGAGGGTTTGGCGGAGGTGGTTTTTACACCTAAGGTGACGGATATTTATGGTCGTTCCATTGACATTTCTGCACGGGTTGAAGTCCCTGGCATCTCCGATATTTTATGTGGCATCGATCGACCTGGCCATTTTGTAGGTGTTACCACCGTCGTGGCTAAATTGTTTAATATAGTCAAACCCGATATAGCTGTGTTTGGTGAGAAAGACTTCCAGCAACTTGTTATATTGCGTGCGATGGTGGCAGACTTGGCTTTTCCCATCGTTCTTGAAGGGGTCGCAACAGTTAGGGAGCCCGATGGTTTAGCTATGAGTTCACGAAACCAGTATCTCAGTGCGCGTGAGCGTCGACTTGCCCCTAAATTATATCAAACCTTATTAGAAGTGAAAGAACGTTACTTGCAACGCAGCGCGACTCGTCTTGAACTAGAGCAGCAGGCTGAGTTTAAGTTAAAGCAATATGGATTTGTTCCTGATTATGTCAGCATTCGTAATGCCAGTGATTTGACAACGGATTTAACCATAGACAGTCCTTGTGTGATTCTTGCAGCCGCTCATTTAGGAAAAGCACGTTTAATAGATAATATTCAGTTGAATTGTAACTACTTAGCGAGTAGTCGAAATTACTAGTCACTGCTCAGTTTGCCTCTGAAATTCGTCAGTTCAAGGCAAAAACTGTGAGTTTACAAGTGTAAATGATCATTTTGAAACGGCGAATTTCAGGGGTAAGCTGAGTAGTGACGTTGAATTAACGGTTGTTGGCAAACGTATTGCAATCATCGGGTGATCCACTTTCCAGACCAGTTCGGAGCCATTTAATACGTTGTTTTGATGAGCCATGAGTGAAGGATTCGGGTCTGACGTTACGTCCTGCGCCTCGCATCAACGCATCATCACCGATCGCCGCAGCAGCTCGTAAACCTTCCTCGACATCGCCTTCTTCCAGCATATTTCGTTCTTTATTGCTGTGGTACGCCCAAACACCGGCATAGCAGTCAGCTTGGAGTTCTAATTTTACCGATAATGCATTGGCTCCAGCTTGGTCAGTTCGCGCTTGCATACCGCGTACTTTTCGAGAAATACCCGTTAAATTTTGTACATGGTGACCAATTTCATGGCCGATAACATAAGCTTGTGCAAAATCGCCGGGGGCACCCATTTGCTGTAGTTGATGAAAGAAGCTGAGGTCAATATAGACTTGATTGTCTCCTGGACAATAAAAGGGGCCAGAAGCAGCGGAAGAAATACCACAAGCTGATTGTACTTGGTCAGTGAAAAGAACCAATTTAGGTTCCTGATAGTGATTATTGCTCTGAGTGAAAATTTTTCGCCAGGTTTCTTCTGTATCGGCCAGGATGACAGAGACAAAGTGGGCTGTTTCATCGTTTGGGCCAATACCAGCCTCGTCTGTTACTGATGTTGAAGAGGAGGTCGATATTCCCGATTCATTTATACCACCTAGTGTATTAAGTAATGTCTGCGGATCAGCGCCGAGAAACAGGCCGATCAAAAGAATAATAATTGTAGCGCCACCTCCGAGCTTTGTGCCTCGACGCATGCTTTTTATTCTGTAGCCGCGTCTGTCTTCGACGTTACTGCTACGTTTTCCGGTTCTCCAGCGCATGATTCTCTCTTGATAAGTTGGGTGAATGTGATAAACCGAGGTTGAGAAAAAACATTTAACCCGCAATAAAAAAATCAATTAAACCTATTTTTTTCAAAAGTGTCAAACTGTTATAAGTGTTCCTTTTTTGCTATGCTAACACACTGAACTTGAAGTATTTTTAAACTTGCTTTGACCTGCTATAATAACTATCAAAGATAATTGTGGAGTTTTGGACTGTTAAATGCAGTATACAATGTTGAATTCTAAGTTGCACCGTGGGCGTGTGACCCATTCTGTACTGGAGTACGAAGGGTCATGCGCGATTGATAGTTCATTGCTGGAAGCGGCGGGTATTCAGGAATATCAGCAAATTCAAATATATAATTTAACCAATGGTGAACGGCTTACGACCTATGCTATTCGTGCCGAAGCAGATTCAAAAATTATATCTGTTAATGGTGCGGCTGCGCATAAGGCAAACCCGGGCGACCGCATTATTATTTGTAGTTATGTGAATTTAACCTCTAAGGAAATAGCGGGTTTCAGTCCTATTCTTGTCTACTTAGATGAGCAAAATCATATTACCCATATTAAAAAGTCAATTCCTGCCCAAGTTGCTTGACAACGTGTGCCGATAGCTTAGAAAATTAATGATGATTTTATAATTGTGATGTCATATAGAGACAGGAAGTTAAGATTAGTTATTGACCAATTTAAAATACATAGTGTAGGCTAGAGTAGCCGAAACTGCACGGAAAAGACTAAGATAATTGCCCATTTGCAAGAAGAATAATTAAAATATTGATGTGCTTCTTTGTAATTTTTGTCTAGTTTAGGTTGGAATTAACACCGAGATTCAAATAGCTAATACCATAGCTGGATGGGGCTCGATTGTATTGTCTTAAAATATTCGGAGGGAATTCAATGAGTGAGCAAGGGGAAAAGATAGTCGAACAAGTAAAAGAAACACTCGCAGCGACAGCACCTGAAGGAGATTCAACCACTCAAATTTTATTGCGTGGTTTATATATGGTTTTATTTGCCGTTATTACTCGTTTAGCCGAATTTGTTATTGCGGGTGCTGCGCTGATACAATTAATCTATAAGCTAGCAACTAAACAACCCAATGATCGTATTACGACATTTGGCGATAGTTTAGCTCAATATGTTACACAAATCGTACGTTTTCAAACGTTTAACTCGGAAGAAAAGCCTTTCCCATTTCAGTCGTGGCCGACTGCAACCGTGGTAACCTCAGAGACCGAGGAAAAGGTAAGCGACGAGCCACCGCCGACTCAGCCTCAAGCATCGTAGCTAAATAATTTAGTGGTAAATAAAAGCGGGTCTTGATGATTCGCTTTTTTTGTTATACCCCGCCATAATTCTTTTACATTTGTTAGTCTTTTTCGCGTGACTCCGCGTTATAACTTTAGCTACCTACCTTACTATGCTCGTTTCGCTGTGCCTTGATTTATGCGAAGAAAATTCTGAAGAAATAGATAATTATAGGTTGGCGATTCAGTGCAGGGTTACTTACTACCCATGGCAGAAAATGTGCAGCTACCCTGTATTTCTCATACCTGCGGCGATGGCGTTAATCGAGCGCAGTAACGGATCCCGCCAGCGAGCACGTTCTTCCTCTCGTATATGGGTGTTACGTGTTCGCTCTAATAGCGCGATCTGGATGTAGTTGAGAGGGTCGAGGTAAGGATCCCGACGTTCAATTGACAAGGCCAGAACCGGATTATCACTCATTAGTTTTTCATTACCACTAATTGACAAAATTTCTTGAGTGGTGCGCTGATATTCTTGAGCAATGATATTAAACAGTTCTTCGCTCAATTCCTTGTTTTCGTTTAACCTGGAATATTCACGGGCAATGGTTAGATTGCCTTTGGCTAGAGCCATTTGAGTGTTGTCAAGTAATACGCGAAAAGCATCGCATTTTTTATACATAATACATAATGAAGCGATTTTTTCTGCAGAATTCTGATGCCATTCTTGCAAGGCGCTACCGATTCCGAACCAGGCGGGTAAAGTGTGACGCGACTGTGCCCAACCAAACACCCAGGGGATCGCGCGAATAGACTCTTTGGAGCGATCCTTGGTTTTGCGATGTGATGGGCGAGAACCAATATTCAACAGGCCAATTTCCGATACAGGCGTGGATTCATAAAAATAGTCTAAGAACCCGGCGGTTTCAGAGGTGAGTTCTCGATAGCGCTTCTCTCCAATTGCGGCAAGCTCGCGGAACGTTTTGCTATGCATCGTTTGTATCTGTTCGTTGGGTCTAACGATATTAATACTCGCTTTCATTAACCCTGTGACGCCCATGGTCAGTTCATAGGCTGCCGTTTCGCTGTTACTATATTTATAGGACAGCACCTCTCCTTGTTCGGTGAATTTTATTTGTCCTGAAACGGTGCCACGTGGTTGCGCCATGATGGCTTCATTGGTAGGCCCCCCTCCTCGGCCTACCGTTCCGCCGCGGCCATGGAAAAGACGGCAAGAGACTTGTCGGCTTTTACATATTTTTGTTATTTTTTGCTGCGCGTCAAGTAATGAACAGGCCGAGGCAAAAATACCCCCATCCTTGCAAGAATCAGAATATCCCAGCATTACTTCTTGCTGGTTATCTGTTTCTTTTAATAGTGACAGATACGTTTCGTTGTCTAATAGTGTCGTCATTACTGTGTCAATATGATGTAAATCTTCTATGGTTTCGAACAAGGGGGTAACACGGATATGGCAGCTCCAGCCTTTTCTTTTTTTTGCCAGCAAACCGGCCTGGCGAGCTAAACACATGACTTCGAGGATGTGGTTAGTGGTATGCGTCATCGAGATAACATAGTTGCCAAAAGCCTTGGGACTCACTTCATTTTGCATTTCTTTCATCACATGAAAAACTTGCAGTGTTTCCTGAGTGGGTTCTGAAAGTTGTTGATGCTCCAAGCGTAATGGCTTATCGGCTGAGATCAAATCGCAGAGTATTTTTGTTTTTGATTGTTCGTCAAGATCCTCGTAATGTTGGCCATTTAAGAGGCTGGCATGCTGTATGATTTCTGAAACTGCATCAGTATGACGATCTGATTCTTGTCGAATATCCAGTGCAAGCAAATAAAAACCAAAGGTTTCAACCAATCGAATTAAATCTTGTAGTTCATCATTGGCAATATTGGCATCACCATGACTCACTAGAGAGTTCCGGATGATGCGCAACTCAAACAAAAATTCATCTTCAGAGGTGTAGCCATGATTAACTGAATCAAGAGCTCGATTACGCAGGCGGCGTTTCAATGCGATTAGGTTTTGCTCTAAACGGTAGCGCATTACAAAAAGTTTTCGTCGATACGGTTCGTTTATGAAGCGGTTAGGATTTTCCCCAAAAACAGCTTGACCATAGAGTTTATCGCTATCGATGCTTTCCAAAAGGTCTCGAGATGGTTTACATAATAATACGGAATGGGTCAAAACCTGATGCAGGCTGGAAATTTTGCGGATGTATTCAAGTGTGACGGCTCGTGATTGTAATCTGAGTGCAAATTTTGTTGTTTCGGGCTTGACGTTAGGATTGCCGTCTCGATCTCCCCCTATCCAGGAACCAAAACGAAGAAAACTGGGTACATGGATGGCTTGTTTATTTTCTGTGTTTTTGAGATAAGTTCTGTTTATTGCCTCTTCCATGAAACGATAGGTTCGTGGAACCGCTTGAAAGAGACTCTCTTGAAAATAAAAAATGCCATTGCGTATTTCGTCATGAACTTGAGGTTTATGAACACGAACTTCATCGGTTTTCCAGAGTAGCTGAATCTGATCCTGGATAGATTGAGTCACTTTATCCCGTTCCTGTCGGGAAAGCCGAGGATCATCCAGCTGCTCACTTTTTACAAAAATACGGCGCAATGTTTCCATGATCGTGCGCCGTTTAGATTCGGTAGGGTGTGCTGTAATAACCGGGATATATTTTATCTCACCCAAGAGTAATTGTAGTTCACTCAAGGTTATTCCTTCGGACTGAAAATCACGGATAGTAGAGTCGAATGAGCCGATCCACAATGGGCCATTTGTGCGAACTTCGCGGCGGCGTTGTTGATGTTTAAACGCTTCTTCCGCAATATTAACCAGGCTAAAATAAGTGCTGAATGCACGCACCACATGAGTTGCTAATTCGGGATCCATTTTTTTGATAAAACGGTTAAGTTGCGCTTGCTTGCGCGGATCATTTTCTTTATGTAAACGTATATAGCCTTTTCTTAGCGTTTCAACCGCAGAAAAAACGCGTCCGCCTTCTTGCTCTCGGAGCACATTCCCTAGCAAATTACCAAAGAGTTTAACGCGTGATCGCAGTGCTTTATCATTCATATGTTATTGATTCTTCAGTATTATATGTATTTTATAAGGTTTCAAACAGGACGCTATTATACCTCATTTGACAAATTTAGCTGGCCGGCGTTAAATCTGGGCTAAGGGTGTATTTGGTGTTTTTCCTTCCATTCGATGTTTCACAAAGCCGGCGACAGTGTCAAATTTTAAAAATGGATTTTCTAAAGTTTGGCTACCTATAGTGGCTGTATTTTTAGGGCCATAATTATGACCAGGATAAAATAAAGTATTTCCAGGCATGGTATTGACGAGATTCCATAGTGTGGCATACATTGTTTCAGGGGCTCCACCAACAAAGTCGCAACGACCACAACCATTTACAAAAAGTGTATCACCTGTGATAAGTTGATTTTGCGCATGAAAACAAACTGAACCTGGTGTATGCCCAGGCGTGTGCACCATTTTTACCTCTACTCCACCAGCATCAACTACATCACCAGCAGAGACTCTTTTAAGGTTTTCACAACGCCAGGTCGTAAAGTCTATTTCTTTATCCAGCATATAAACTGGGACATCATGAGTTTGTAGTAGTGTTTCTACTTCATTGACATGATCCGGGTGTGAATGCGTACATAATACCCCTGTAATTTTTACATTGATTTTTTTCGCTTCTTCGATTATTTTATGGGCATGCCACCCTGGGTCAACTACAAAAACTTCTCCAGAGTTCATGCCACCAATAAAATATATAAAGTTATCCCAACTTCCTAGTTCAAATTGATGTAGCATCAGTTGTTTTGACATGTTATTTCCTAAAACGTAATAACTGAACGAATCGCATTACCTTCATGCATCAAGTGAAATGCTTCATTAATTTTTTCTAACGGTAAAGTGTAAGTAATAAATTTATCTATTTCCAGTTTTCCATCCATATATTTGTCAACATAGCCAGGCAATTCCGTACGACCTTTAACACCGCCAAAAGCAGTTCCACGCCACACTCGGCCTGTGACTAATTGAAATGGACGTGTTGAAATTTCTTGGCCCGCACCTGCTACACCGATGATGATCGACTCCCCCCATCCCTTATGACAACATTCCAGTGCTGATCGCATAACGTTTACATTGCCGATACACTCAAATGAGTAATCAACCCCACCATCGGTGAGATCAACGATCACTTCTTGAACAGAATTGTCATATTTTTCAGGATTTATAAAATCGGTCGCCCCCAGTTGCTTGGCTATTTCAAATTTATTTTCATTGATGTCCACGACGACAATTCTACCCGCATTAGCCATAACGGCACCTTGAACGACACTGAGCCCGATACCGCCTAATCCAAAAATGGCAACTGAGTCCCCGGCTTGAACTTTCGCGGTATTTAAAACGGCACCTATGCCCGTCGTTATACCGCAACCGAGCAAACAAACCTTTTCTAAAGGAGCCGATTTATTAATTTTGGCAATAGCAATTTCGGGAAGCACGGTGTATTCAGCAAAGGTAGATGTCCCCATATAGTGATGAATTAGTTTACCATTTTTAGAAAATCGAGAGGTGCCGTCTGGCATTAAACCTTGCCCTTGTGTCACTCGAATAGCTTGACAAAGGTTAGTTTTTCCAGAAGTACAAAAGCTGCATACTCCGCATTCAGGGGTGTATAGAGGAATAACGTGATCACCAGGAACAACACTGGTTACTCCTGTTCCTGTTTCCTCCACAATTCCAGCTCCTTCATGGCCAAGAATCGCAGGGAATAAAGCTTCAGGGTCTGCTCCCGACAATGTGAAAGCGTCAGTGTGGCAAACACCTGTGGCAACGATTCTTACAAGAATTTCACCCGCCTTAGGCCCCTGTAAATCAATCTCATCAATTTCTAAATCTTTCCCGGTTTCGTATGCAATAGCAGCTCGAACTTTCATAACTTCCTTTATATTTTAGGTTTTGCTTCAGTGCACACTCTAAACAATACGAATAGCAGGAGGCAGGCCCAAAGAGTTTTTCTGGGCTAACGCTTTATCGTAAATGTCAACATATTGCTGTGCGCTATGGTTCCAACTGTAGTCTGCATTCATTCCTTGCTGGACTAATGTTGTCCAGCGAGTTTTATCCTTAAACACCAGCAATGCTCGTTCTATCGTATTGAGCAAAGCAACCGGGGTTTGATCAGAAAAGCTGAAACCGTTGGCCTGTGCGAGATCAACATCAGCATCGATGACTGTGTCGGCCAGTCCGCCAGTCCGTCGTACGATGGGTACCGTGCCGTAACGAAGACTGTAAAGCTGGTTCAAGCCGCAAGGTTCAAAACGTGAAGGCATAATAAACATATCGCAACCTCCTTCGATACGATGAGCCAGCTTTTCACTAAAACCAATTTGCACGGCAATTTTTTCTGAAAAATATTTGGCGATTTGAGAAAAAGCCGATTCAAATTTTTTTTCGCCTGAGCCTAGAACAACGAATTGTATATCGTGTTTGTTCAGTAGTTCATCGAGAATAGCGAGAACCAGATCGCAGCCTTTCTGCTCTACTAAACGACCTACCATACCTAACATCGGAATATCAGTTCGAATTGGGAGTTTAAAATGGTTTTGCAAGACTTTTTTGTTTTCTAGTTTTTTTTCAATAGAATAAATATCAAAATTGCTGTGTAAATAGGGGTCTGTTGCCGGATTCCAGGTGGTATAATCTGTACCATTGAGAATGCCAAAAAGTTGTTCTCGGCGATAGGTTAATAACCCTTCGAGTCCGTAACCAAATTCTGTGGTGCATATTTCTTCGGCATAGGTTGGACTGACGGTATTTAGAATGTCAGCATGAATGAGTCCGCCTTTCATGAATGAAAACATGCCATGGAACTCCATGCTCTCTATTGACCACAGCCGCTCAGGAAGTTGTAAGCGTTGTTGTAAAAATTTAAAGGTATCGTGTGAATAAATGCCTTGATAAGCCAGGTTGTGAATTGTAAATACCGTGGCGGGTCGAGGGGTGTGAGCGGCAAGTAGAGCAGGGACTAACCCTGTTTGCCAATCATTGCAATTAACAATGTCAGGTTGCCAGTTCAGCTTGGCCTGGTTTAACGCAATGCGCTCAGCGACAAGAGAAAACAAGGTAAAACGCTCCGCATTGTCAGGCCAGTCATCGCCATTAATATCTATATAGGGTCCACCATCACGATCAAAGTGTGTTGGCGAATCAATAAGCCAGACAGGAACAGAGCTGTCTGGCATGGTGCTCTGTAAAATGCGAATACTATATTCAAGACCCATGTCAATCGTCGCGACCATAGTCAAGGGTTGTAAATCAGCTAATATTGTACGGTATGCGGGTAGAACAAGACGTACATCGTGACCCAGTTCTTTCAGGGTGGCAGGCAGGCTGCTAACAACGTCGCCTAGGCCGCCCGTTTTAACGAGAGGTGCCGCTTCGCTGGCAATAAAGAGAATTTTTTTCATATAAAGGGTGGCTTTAGTGGTGGTTGTCTTTGCAAAAATATATTTCGTCACGATTTAGTGAGTAGTCCAAATTCAAAATAATGGCTCAGACTACGTTCTGAAATCCGTCAGTTCAAGGCGAAAAATGTGAGTTTACAAGTGTAAATAATCATTTTCACCAGGTGTCCCTTGAGGGTAAACGCTGAAATGGCGAATTTCAGGAGTCTACTGAGTGGGCACTCTCTAAAAGTTATTAGTTTATTTTTTGTCTATATGCTGCGTTAGTATGAGCAGTTGCATAGTACACTATGTGCCGGGGTTGTACCTTGCCTAGGAGTAAAAATCTACTGTAATCGAGGATATTTTCACCTGTGATCACTTAGAAATACGCACGAAATAACGTACATTATTTAATCACTGGGTTTGACCTTCAGAGTCGTTCTATATTTCCCTCATTCTAGTCAGTAATCCCGTTTTTGGTAAGCGATTTTTGCCTTGTGCTTTTCGCGTATACCATGGGTATATATAATGATTTTTTACTTTAAACACGATTCGTTAGCTTGTTGAGGTCGATCTGTTTTACAATTCGAAGAGATGCGAGAACCGCGCAGTAGATTATTTCCATGTGGGTTTTGATTTACTTTAGTAAAAAGGGATGTTCGAATGAAATTAGCAATGATTGGTTTAGGGAAAATGGGCGGCAATATGGTTCGTCGATTGCGTCGAGGTGGCATTGAGGTGGTGGGTTATAATCGCTCTCCAGAAATTGTGCAAACACTATATTCTGAGGAAGGACTTATCCCGGCAAGTTCTCTGGCTGATGCGGTGGTTAAATTGGACGGTATTCGAGTGGTTTGGCTGATGTTACCCAGTGGCGAGCCGACGGAAGAGGCGATTAAAGAGCTTATTCCATTATTATCCGATGGCGATATTATCGTCGATGGCGGCAATTCCAATTACCACGATAGTGTTCGTCGGGGTGCCATGTTGGAACATCAGAAAATAGGATTCATGGATGCAGGTACATCGGGGGGAGTATGGGGGCTGGATAATGGTTATTGTTTGATGGTCGGTGGAACGGATCACGTTGCGCAAGTACTCAAACCGGTATTGCAAGTATTAGCGCCTGCAGCGGATAGGGGCTGGGCTCATGTGGGGCCTGTGGGTGCGGGTCATTTTAGCAAAATGATTCATAATGGAATTGAGTACGGCATGATGCAAGCTTTTGCTGAAGGTTTTGCCTTGTTGAAAGGAAAAGAAGAATTTGCCATTGATGTCGCACAAGTTGCAGAATTATGGCGGCATAGTTCAGTGGTAAGAAGTTGGTTACTGGATCTCACCGCTGAAGGCTTACTTGAGGATCAAACATTAGCTAAAGTGGCACCCTATGTTGCTGATTCGGGAGAAGGCCGGTGGACGGTGGTTGAGGCCGTTGATCAGGGGGTGGCTGCACCGGTGTTGAGCCTGGCCTTACAGATGCGGTTTTCAAGTCAGGACAGTGAAGGTTATAGCCATCGATTATTGTCCATGATGCGTAACGCGTTTGGTGGCCATGCGATGAAAAACACCGGAGATAAAAAATGATAGACCCCTGTACGGTTGTAATTTTTGGCGCGACCGGTAGTTTGACTCGATTAAAGCTCATCCCGGCTTTGTATCGTTTGGATGTAGCAGGGCGATTACACGAAGATATCAAAATTCTTGCCTTTGCTCGACGGGACTGGAGTCAAAAAAAGTGGATAGAGGAAGTCACAAGCATGCTTGAAGATCGACGTGCTTCTGATCACAGCGCTTTTAAACGTTTTTGTCGTCGACTTTTGTATCTTCGCGGTGATTTAACAAAGCCCGAGGGCTATCAAATAGTCAAAGAAAAACTGAATGCTCAGGCTGACTATCCAGCTAATGCGGTGTTTTATTTGTCCGTGCGACCTGCCGATTTTCCATTAGTTGTAGAAAAACTGGGTGAATCGGGTTTAAACAATGAACGCAGTGGTTGGCGTCGCATCGTGATAGAAAAGCCTTTTGGTTCTGATCTTCTGAGTGCGCAAGTTTTGCAAAAAGGGCTAGATAAACATCTATCTGAGGATCAGGTCTATCGTATTGATCATTATCTAGGAAAAGCGACCGTTCAAAATGTGTTGGTTTTTAGATTTGCTAACTTGCTATTAGAGCCGTTGTGGAACCGCAATTATATTGATCACATACAAATTACGCATTCTGAAACACAAGGCCTAGATTCGCGCGGAGGCTATTATGAGGGTGCGGGTGCGTTGCGCGACATGATTCAAAGTCATTTAATGCAATTATTGACCTTAGTTGCCATGGAAGCTCCTGTTTCTATTGACGCAGAATCCTTACGAGATGAAAAAGTTAAAGTACTAAAATCGATTAGATCGATTCCACCGAATGCCGTGAATGCCCATGCTTTTCGAGCTCAGTATGCTGCGGGAAATATTGATGGTCATAATGTGAAATCCTATTTAGAAGAAGAAGGTGTGGATCCGAATAGTACGATAGAAACCTATGCTGCAATGAAGCTTTATGTAGATAACTGGCGCTGGAGTGGTGTCCCGTTTTATCTCCGGACAGGCAAACGCATGGCCGCAGCGCAATCGGCAATATGTATTCGTTTTAAACATCCGCCGCATCGGTTATTTAGAGAAACACAGACAAAATTGATGAGACCCAACTGGTTATTGCTTGGCGTTCAGCCTAAAGAGTGTTTGACGCTTGAACTGCAAGTGAAAGATACGGGCCTGGAAATGAAAATGCGGACCATTAACCTGGATGCCAGTTATAGAAACGATGATGATGACAAAAGTGATGCCTACGAAGGTTTGCTGCTGGATGTGATGGAAGGGGATCATTCCTTGTTTCTTCGTTATGATGAAGTCGAGTGGGCCTGGCGCGTGGTTGACCCGGTTTTAAAATCTTGGTCGATGGACAGAGATTATATCAATACGTATCCGGCGGGGACGTGGGGACCACGAGGAACCTATCGGTTATTTGATCGTGATGATCAATTTTGGCGACATTCTCTGGGTTTGGATGGGGCAAATGTCGGTGATGAAGCATATTAGCCCTATCGTGGCATAAAAAATTAGGTACAGGAGCTTTTATATCCCCATGGCGTTATAGATTTCAGTGTTAGCGCGTGCAGATGTGCCTTAGGTTCGGTTTTTCCGATTGAGAAAAATCGAAGATGAGATACCGATGTGCGTGAAAACACCTAAACCTATAACGCCATGGCTATAGTAGCATCTAAGACACAAATGGACTATTTTCTGGATTGATTTTGGTTATCCGAAGTGAATTCCAGAAAACAGGCGTATTCGTGCCTTAAATGCTACTATACAAGCAGTGAAACGGTTCTGGGTCACTATTTATGCAACTATTTAGGGTCAACAATGGACAGGAAGACAATATCTATGTCGGCAAGGGATACGTTACCAGAGTGGCAGGCATTATCTCAGCATCGCAAGAAAACAAAAAACCTCCAGATGAGGGATTTGTTTTGTGCAGACGATCAGCGTTTTTCAAAATATACCCTGACGGTCGATGATATTTTTTTAGATTTTTCAAAAAATATTGCGACAGACGAGACATTCGAAAAATTATTTGCTTTAGCCCATGCTTGTGACGTTCCCCAATGGATTAAACGTATGTTTTCTGGCGAAGCGATTAATGTGACGGAAGGGCGCGCGGTCTTGCATACCGCATTGAGAAATCGTTCGAACAATCCTGTTTTAGTAGAGGGTGTGGATGTGATGCCCGATGTGCAGCGTGTTCTCGCTCAAATGAAAACCTTTAGTGATGCGGTTAGAAGTGGGCGCTGGAAAGGTTATACTGGTAAAGCGATAACGGATGTAGTCAATATTGGTATTGGTGGCTCGGATTTAGGGCCTGTCATGGTAGTCGAAGCATTGAAGCCCTATGCGAAAGCCGGTCTGCATACCCATTTTGTTTCCAATATTGATGGCACTCAAATTGTTGAACTGTTGCGTGTCTTAAATGCTGAAACCACGCTCTTTATTGTTGCCTCAAAAACATTTACGACTCAAGAAACTTTAACTAATGCACGTACTGCAAAAGACTGGTTTTTAAAATCAGCTAAATCAAATCGTGAAGTTGCAAAACATTTTGTGGCTTTATCAACGAATCGTGACGAGGTCGTTCATTTTGGTATTGATGCCAATAATATGTTCGAATTTTGGGATTGGGTAGGTGGGCGTTACTCACTTTGGGGCGCGATTGGTTTGTCTATCGCGATTCAAATTGGTATGGAGCAATTTGAAGCTTTACTTGACGGTGCATATAGCATGGATAAACATGTGCAAGCGGCGCCTATGGAAAAAAATATGCCGGTAATTCTGGCCTTGCTCGGTATTTGGTACAATAATTTTTTCGATGCGCAAACGCATGCTATATTACCTTATGATCAATATATGCACCGGTTTTCTGCGTACTTACAGCAAGCGGATATGGAGAGTAATGGTAAGCGGGTAACGAAATCAGGTGAAAATTTGTCTTATTCAAGTGGGCCGATACTTTGGGGTGAGCCCGGTACCAATGGGCAACATGCTTTCTATCAACTCATCCACCAGGGAACCAAACTTGTTCCTGCTGATTTTTTGGTACCGATGGAAAGCCACAATCCAGTTGGCCTGCACCATACGATTCTTATGTCTAACTTTTTCGCTCAGACCGAAGCTTTAATGAAAGGGAAAACCGAAGCAGAAGTTAAAGCAGAGATGGAAGCCAAGAGTATTGATGAAAAAGAAATAGAACGTTTATTACCACATAGAATTTTTACAGGTAACCGACCCAGTAATTCATTTTTATTTTCCAAGCTGACCCCGCGCGTACTCGGTCAGTTGATTGCATTGTATGAGCATAAAATATTTATTCAAGGCCTTATCTGGGATGTGAATTCCTTCGACCAATGGGGCGTTGAACTTGGCAAGCAGTTGGCCAATACTATTTTTTCAGAATTAAAGGGTGAAAATGAAGTGACATCACATGATGCTTCTACCAATGGTTTGATTAATTATTTCAAAATGCATACAACCCAATAAAAAACCCCTTTTATGCGTGCATATTTTATTTTATTTTTGGCCTGTTATTCTATATTAGTTCACGTCAAGTTCGTTTATGCTGACGAACCTACGCTCGCCGCTCCCGTCTATTCTTATCATGCAGTTAATCGCTTTCCTCATGACCCAGAGGCATTTACTCAAGGCTTGTTATATGTAGACGATGTGCTTTATGAAAGCACCGGGTTATATGGCCAATCTACTTTGCGTGAAGTTGATCTGATGACAGGTATTGTGCGTAGACAGATTAGTTTGCCCGAAAAATTATTTGGTGAAGGTTTGACTTTGTGGAATGATAAATTGATCCAGTTAACGTGGCGCTCAGGTCTGGCTTTGCTTTTTGCAAAGGAAAGCTTTCAATTTGAAAAACAGTTTCGTTATCGCACTGAAGGTTGGGGATTGACGCATAACAACAGAGAATTAATTATGAGTGATGGTAGCGCCCATCTTTATTTTCTTCACCCCGAAACCTTTGAAGTTCAGCGTCAATTAACTGTGCGTGATAAAGGTGAATCCGTAACCTATTTGAATGAACTCGAATATATCAAAGGAGAAATTTACGCGAATGTATGGCAAACAACACGTATAGCCCGTATTAATCCAGCAACAGGTGTCGTATTATCCTGGATTGAGTTATCCGAATTGTCTGCGAAATATCAGGATAAGCAAGGTGTGAATGTACTTAACGGTATTGCTTACGATAATAAAAAAGACCGTTTGTTAGTGACAGGAAAGCGCTGGCCTTATTTATTTGAAATTGAACGTAAAGCTTCCCCTTCCCCTTGATCACCAGGTTCGAATAATAAAATCGTGTTTAGAGCTCGATAGGCTCGTGGCATTTTATTTGAAACTCAAGTCCCTAATTTTTACGGCTTCACAGGAGTAATAATGAACAACAAGCCAGCCAGCTCAAACTTGGTCGATTCGCATTGTCATCTAGATTTAATCGACTATCAAAAATTGGGTTATAACCAGGACGAAGTATTACAAAAAGCCAAAGAAGCTGGCGTGACGCATATTTTGTGTGTGTCCATAAATTTGGAGAATTTTTCTGAACTATTGGCGTTAGCTGAACAATATACTTATCTCTATGCCTCTTTAGGGGTTCACCCCAACACGTCAATGGCTGCGCCTTTAACCGCAGAAGATTTACTCAGCCGCTGCAAAAGTCCAAAAATTATTGCAATCGGTGAAACGGGTCTTGACTATTACCGCAGTGAGGGTGATCTTGAGTGGCAGAGGGAAAGATTTCGCTGTCATATCAGAGTCGCCCAGCAGGTAAACAAGCCGCTTATAGTCCACTGTCGTGATGCTAAAACCGATACTATTGCTATTTTGAATGAACAACAGGCAGAAAATGTGGGTGGCGTGATGCATTGTTTTGTTGATGATTGGGAAACAGCAAAAGCGGCACTGGATCTGAATTTTTATATTTCTTTTTCAGGTATTGTTACTTTTAAAAACGCGACTGATTTGCAAGCAGTTGCAAAAAAAGTTCCTCTTGATCGTATTTTAATTGAAACTGATTCGCCCTATCTTGCTCCTGTACCCTATCGGGGTAAAATAAACCAACCTGCCTATGTACAAGAAGTCGCAAAATACATTGCAGAATTGAAAGGTTTGAAATTTGAGCAAGTAGCAGAGGAGACAACAAATAATTTTTTTAATTTGTTTCGCTGTTGAGATAACGACAAGCACGGTGCATATGCACCGTGCTTTGGCTTCGAATAAAGCCCTATTCAACTAAAACCCTATTTTTATGGTGTTGTGGTTGGGTTTGGATTATAAGGGATGTTCCAGTTTGCTGGCAAAGTTCCATAATCAACGCCTAACATGATGTCTCTGGGTGTGGCATCTTCACCTCGGCTTCTTAAGAAAGCGAGTACCCCTTCTCCATCCAGCTTGAATTTTTTTACCGCGACATGTTTAAACCAGACGACTTTTGTAGGGTGCCTTTCACCGGTTTTAACGTTAATTAGCATATGATAGTGATTATACCCTTTAATGAAATAATGCAAAGATTTTGCTTCGCTCCACTTATCGATAACGGCCTCCATCGCATAAAGCAAAGCGCCATCGCCTGCATCGCTAGAAAAATAATTAGGTGCGCCAAACGGCCCTGTATTCATATGTTTACCTAACAAGCGGTTTTTCCCTATGCGTAGCCAGCTGTGTCCTGGTACATCTGTCGCTCCATCTTTTCCATCAGGAGGGCCAGCGAAATTGTATGTGCCTTGGTGTAATTTAATAGCAATGCCATGGACAAATTCCTTTGGTTGTTTTTCATGAGCATTTGCACCTGCTGTCATCGCGATGAGCACGATTAAAAAAAGTTTTTGAATCATCATTTTTTGAGTAAATTTCACCATATCTTTTCTTCCCCTTAATTATTTTCCTCGAACAAAAGAACTTGCATTTAAAAATAAATGACAAGTATGCTGAAGTTACTTCGTGAACCTGTCTTATCGCTTACGCCAGTATGTTTTTTTTAATCACAAAAATATCAAATAGATAGATGTTCTACGGGAAGAAAGGGATTTATTTGGCGCAGAAATGAAATAATTTTTGCTGTGATTTTGCTAAGACAAACAGGAAATAGCAGCCAAAGAACTAGAAAACTGCTCGAAAATAGACATCGTCTCGAGGATCTCTGTACTTCCTTGTAGAGTGACAGTCATTTTGCGCCTGCAAGGGGCATAAAAATCAAATTTTTCGATCAAACGAGGCGAATATTAAGAATTTTTAGAGCGTTTTATTGAAAATATGGCCAAAATGGATATTCTGCAGTTGGTTCTCTATTACGGGATAACCAACTTACGCCTATTGGCTTATTCTTGGACTCTAGTAAAAACACTGCCGGTACAGCTGGAGCAAGGCGGGATGTGACCTGCCTTATGAAAATGAATTTGTTTCCCG
Organism: uncultured Chromatiaceae bacterium; assembly: GCA_964421045.1. GTDB lineage: Bacteria > Pseudomonadota > Gammaproteobacteria > JAADHS01 > JAADHS01 > JAADHS01. Next base: position 7,496 of record CAYQVF010000042.1, on the reverse strand, counting down.
CATGCCGAGCAGGCTAGGGTTCCGATTCCGGTGATTTCTCCGCAATGGTAAGTGTTCATACTGGCGGCTTGTTGTTCTAGTTTGATTAGATCCAATTTGGTTTGGTCGGCGACGGAGAGAAAAGACGCCAGTATTTTTTCTTCTACTTGCTGGATGTCGAAGCGCAGCCAATCATGAAGTTCTTGTCCTTGGGGGCCGGTTAGGTAGTCGGCGGCATCTTCAATGTCTCTTTTGAGGTAATGGCCTATCTTTTCAGCTTCTTCCTGAGTCAGTTCGTCGAGTTCCATAGCCAGCCCCTGGGCTTTATTAATGGCTTCGTGGAGGCGGGGGGCGGTATTATTTTCGAGCATTTCGATGCCCGTTTTTACCCGTTCCATCATATCATTGTAGGCATTGGTGAGTTTTTCTGTTGCTGAAAGAGGATGATTGGCTTCAGTCATGGCATAATCTCACTATAAATTAAATATTAAGCAGGAATTCAACATTATTTTAACATTTTAAAGAGATGAATATTAATGTTTAAAGGTTATAAAAGCTAAAAATGAAAGAATATCAACCCTCAAAAATTGAAGAGCAAGTCCAAGCGTACTGGGAAAAACAAGCTGCATTTCGTGCGATTGAAGATGAAAATCAGGAAAAATATTATTGTTTGGCGATGTTTCCCTATCCCAGTGGGCGACTGCATATGGGTCATGTTCGTAACTATACCATCGCTGATGTGATTGCCCGCTATCAGCGAATGCTCGGCAAAAACGTTTTACAGCCCATGGGTTGGGATGCCTTTGGCCTGCCCGCAGAAAACGCAGCCATGAAAAATAAGGTGGCACCGGCGAAATGGACACGAGCTAACATTGACTATATGCGTGAGCAGTTAAAAAAATTGGGGTTTGCCTATGATTGGTCGCGGGAACTGGCTACTTGTGATCGGGATTATTATAAATGGGAGCAGTGGCTGTTTACTCGGTTATTTGCAAAAGGATTGGTGTATAAAAAAATATCGGCGGTGAACTGGTGTCCGAATGATCTGACCGTGTTGGCCAATGAGCAGGTCGTAGAGGGCGGCTGTTGGCGCTGTGGGACGCAGGTAGAACGTAAAGAAATACCGCAGTGGTTTATGAGAATAACGGCTTATGCAGATGAATTATTAGACAGTTTGGATCAGCTCGAGGGTTGGCCTGAACAAGTTCGTGCCATGCAAAAAAATTGGATTGGACGCTCCAGAGGCGTGGAATTGTCTTTTGCTGTTGACGGTGAGTCCGAGGCATTGAATGTATTTACAACTCGGCCTGATACGCTACTAGGTGTGACTTATCTGGCGGTTGCTGCGGAGCATCCTTTGGCGCAAAAAGCGGCTGAAAACAATACTGCCGTGGCGAATTTTCTTGCGGAATGTATTCATATGGAAACCTCGGAAGCGGTAATGGCAACCCTGGAAAAAAAGGGTTGTGCGCTGGGCATGACCGCTCAACATCCGATTTCTGGTGAACCGATCCCCGTATGGGCTGCAAATTTTGTTTTGATGTCCTATGGTACGGGCGCAGTGATGGCGGTGCCCGCGCATGATCAACGGGACTATGAATTCGCCAAAAATAATGCCTTGCCGATCAAACCCGTGGTTTATCCTGCTGGAGATCAGGATATTGATCTTTCAGAGGTTGCTTTTACCGAGCAAGGCGTGCTGAAAAACTCAGCTCAATTTGATGGCATGACTTCGCAACAAGCCTTTACCGCCATCGCCCGTTTTCTGAGCGAAAAGGGGGTAGGGCGCGTGCAAACCCATTATCGCTTACGGGATTGGGGCGTGTCACGACAACGTTATTGGGGCGCGCCTATCCCGATTATTAATTGCATCAGTTGTGGTGCCGTGGCAGTACCCGAAGCCGATTTGCCCGTTATTTTGCCTGAAGAGGTTGAATTAGATACAGAAGGTTCGCCCTTAAAAAAAATGTCCGCGTTTTATGAGGTAGCGTGTCCTAAGTGTGGTGGCGAGGCAGAAAGAGAAACAGATACCTTCGATACTTTTATGGAATCTTCCTGGTATTACGCCCGTTTTACGAGCAAAAATAATGACAGTGCCATGTTAGATGATCGCGCTAATTACTGGTTGCCTGTTGACCAGTATGTTGGCGGTATTGAACATGCCATCTTGCATTTGTTATATGCACGCTTTTTTCACAAATTGATGCGTGACGAAGGTTTGGTTCAAGGCGATGAGCCCTTTGCTAATTTATTAACACAAGGCATGGTGTTAAAAGACGGTGCAAAAATGTCGAAGTCGAAAGGCAATACCGTTGATCCACAATCATTAATCGAACAATATGGCGCGGATACCCTGCGGGTTTTTACGATGTTCGCGGCGCCTCCTGATCAGTCACTGGAATGGGCTGACGCAGGCGTTGAGGGTGCCTTCCGTTTTTTAAAGCGGCTTTGGCGTTTAGTTATGGAGCATGTTGAACAGGGTTTGCCCAGCGGTGACCCCGCTGCCTTGTCTGAACGACATAAGGCGTTGCGCAGGCAATTGCACCAAACTATTGAAAAAGTCAGCGATGATATGGGGCGTCGCCATACTTTTAATACCGCAATTGCCGCTATTATGGAGCTGATTAATGGCTTGTACAAAGCGGAATGTGCAGATGAAGCTGGACGCCAGGTCATGCAAGAAGCCTTGGAGGCGGTTGTTTTGATGTTAGCGCCGATTGCACCTCACCTGTGTCATGTTCTCTGGCACGAGTTGGGACATGATAATGCGATTGTTGATTGCCGTTGGCCACTTGTTGATACGGACGCACTGGTGCAGCAAGTTGTCGAGCTCGGTGTGCAGGTCAATGGGAAAATGCGGGCACGGATCAAAGTGCCGGTGGATAGTGAGTCCTCTTTTATTAAAGAAGTGGCATTGAATGATGGTAATGTGCAACGTTTTGTCGGCGATAAAACAGTAAAAAAGATCATTGTCGTGCCGGGTAAACTGGTTAGCATTGTTGTGATGGCTTAGCATGCGATACCGGATCAGACTCTGTTTACTGCTTATTGGTGTCGTTTCATTGTCTTCTTGCGGCTGGCAATTTCGTGGTGATATTACGGCAAGCCTGGATATTGAGTCTATTGCAATTGTTGGTGGGCGTCAGGATGACGCTTTTTTTCAACGTTTATCACGGGCTCTGGAGCGCTCAGGCATTCGTCTTACTTCGCCAGAGGATGCTGATTTGACTTTAAAAATTGAAAATATCCTGAATGATCGCAAACCGCTGACGATTTCGCCTGATGGCGCGGTAGGAGAATATCAAATTTATTATGTCGTTGTGGTCAGTATACAAGCGGCGTCAGGAGAATGGTTAATTAGAAACCAGCCTATAGAAGTCATCCGACGTTATCGTTTTAATCGTACGCAGGTTTTGGCTAAAGAAAATGAAGAGCGTCGACTCTATAGCGATATGCGTGATAATGCAGTGCGGCGGATATTGCAGCGGCTCAAAGTGCTTAAGTTGCCTCAAAAAAAAGTTGAAAAAATGAGTTTGCCTGAGCCTGTTTCGCCTGAAAAACCAGCAGAGAGTACGGCTGATGAAAATTAGGTATGAGCAGTTAGAAGCACAATTGAACAAGCAACTCAGCCCCCTTTATTTTGTCAGTGGGGATGAAGTCCTTTTAGTGGAAGAAGCCGTAGATTGGGTTCGACAAAAAGCCCAAGCACAAGGGTACAGTGAACGCACTGTGTTGCATGTGGCTGCCGGGTGCGACTGGAACGAATGGCTACTGGGTGCGGGCAGTCGTTCTCTTTTTGCAGACCGGCAATTACTAGAAGTGCGTCTACCGACAGGTAAACCGGGTGATGCGGGGGCCAAGGCATTCATCCGCTATGTAGAGACCCTGATGCAAGATAATCTCTTGCTGATTATTTCGGGTAAATTGGACGGGGCAGTACAGCGGGCAAAATGGTTTAAAATCGTCACAGAGGCGGGTGTGCATGTTCCTGTCTGGCCGTTAACCGTCAAACAATTGCCTGGCTGGTTAACTCTGAGAGCGAGAAAAAAAGGTCTGAATTTAAGCCCTGAAGCGATCACCGTTTTGGTGGAACGCACCGAAGGCAACCCCTTGGCAGCATCACAGGAACTGGATAAATTATATTTACATCATGGTGCTGCACCATTAGGCTACGCTGAGGTTGTGGCTGCTGTTGTTGATCACGCTCGTTTTGACCTGTTTGGCTTTGTTGATGCTGTCTTATCGGCTGATATCAGTAAATTCACTAGAATTATCAGAAGTTTAAAGTCTGAAGGTGTGGAACCCATTCTGGTGCTATGGGTTTTGGCACGCGAAGCCCGGGTTTTAGCCGAGATGAGTCGAGTGCGTGAAAAAGAAAATATTTCAGTGGATCAGGTGATACAGCGCTGGCACATATTTGATGCCCGTAAGCCTTTGATTAAAAAGGCGTTAAGTGTTTCTGATGTGCGCAAATGGTGGTTTGTTTTGGAGCAAGCGGGTCAAATAGACCGAACAATAAAAGGCGACAAGTTAGGTAATCCTTGGGATGACTTGTTAAAATTAGCTTTTGTGATGGCTGGCCAACCTATCTTCACTCCTGAAACTACTTATTAAAATATAGAATAAGGCTTATGGATATCAAAAAATACATGCTTGGCGTAGGACAAAAAGCGCGCGATGCAGGGTGTATTATGGCGAACGTGGATACGGCTAGAAAAAATGCTGCCTTATTGAGGATCGCCGATGCTTTGGAACGTGATGATAAAATTTTATTAATAGAAAACCGCAAAGATATGGATGCCGCTATTGCGAATAAGCTCGAGGCCGCGCTGGTCGATCGGTTGGAGTTAAATGAAGAGCGTATTATCACCATGGCAGAAGGCTTGCGAGAAATAGCGGTCTTGCCTGATCCCATCGGCGAAATTAGCGATATGAACTATCGTCCCTCCGGCATTCAGGTTGGCAAAATGCGGGTTCCCCTGGGCGTGGTTGGCATTATTTATGAGTCTCGCCCCAATGTGACGGCAGATGCAGCCGCTCTTTGTTTGAAAACCGGGAACGCGAGCATTTTACGCGGCGGCTCAGAAGCATTTCATTGCAACCAGGCGATTGCGAAAATCATTCATCAAACTTTGACGGAGCTTGCTTTGCCACAGCACGCGGTACAAGTTGTTGCGACGACCGATCGGGCGGCGGTTACCGCACTGGCGCAACTGCAGGGCTATGTTGATGTACTGGTACCGCGCGGCGGCAAAGGTTTGATTGAGCGCCTGAGCCGCGAAGCAACGATTCCGGTGATTAAACATTTACATGGTGTATGTCATACTTACATCGATGACAGTGCGGATATTGAAAAAGCCGTTGCGATTGCTTTTAATGCCAAAACACAGCGTTACGGCACGTGCAATACAATGGAAACTTTATTGGTCGCAGCAAGCATTGCTGAAGTGTTCTTACCAAAAGTATGTTCCTTGTATGAAAAAGAAGGTGTAGAACTGCGCGGCTGCGAACAATCCTTAAAATACGGGAAGGCAATGAAGGCGGCAACAGCAGAAGATTGGGATACCGAGTACCTGGCGCCGGTTTTGTCGATTCGTATTGTTAAAGATGTTGATGCCGCGATGGATCATATCCGGGATCACAGTTCCCGTCATACGGAATCTATTGTGACCGAGAACTATACTCAAGCTCGGCGCTTTCTTCGCGAGGTTGATTCAAGCTCGGTGATGGTCAATGCCTCTACTCGTTTTGCAGATGGTTTTGAGTATGGCCTGGGAGCCGAAATTGGTATTAGCACAGACAAAATTCATGCGCGAGGGCCAGTCGGGCTTGAAGGCTTAACGTCACAAAAATATATTGTATTGGGCGATGGTCATATCCGAACGTAAGATAAAAGCGGTATTCCTGGCGAGTTCGGTTTGACTTCGCCGTCGGCCATTGCGGTGATGGGTGGGATGTTTGATCCCGTTCATATTGGACACTTGCGTTCAGCCATCGAAGTTTTGAATGGCTTTGAATTTAAGCAACTCAGACTGGTGCCTTGCGCACGACCGCCCCACCGTCAAATTGCTTTAGCCTCAGCCGAGCATCGCATCAATATGTTACGTCAGGCGATAAGCTGGAACGACAAGCTTGTTGTTGAAGAGTGTGAAGTGCGGCGAACGACAGCATCTTATACTGTAGAAACCTTGCGCTATTTGAAAACAGCCATGCACGGTGCACCGCTTTGTTTGATTGTCGGTGAAGATGCCTTTCGTAGTTTGCCGACATGGCATCAATGGCGAGAGTTGTTTTCGCTCGCAAACATTATTGTTTTACAACGACCCGGAGTTGGGGCTGGTTTGCAGGATGTATCTGATGAATTAGATGCGGCCCTGGTGGGACGGGTGAGTTTAGAGCAAGAAGATTTTTTGAAATCCTGTGCCGGCAATGTTTTTTTTTATTCTGTAACACAGTTGCAGATCTCTTCAACGCGCATCAGAACCCTGTTAGCGGCAGGGGGCAATGTGAAATATTTAGTGCCTGATACCATTATCAATTATATTGCAGAACATGACTTGTATCCAGAACATAATGCGAATCAAAAATAAAATGAAAACAGAAGAATTAAATAAATTAATCGTTTCGTCTTTAGAAGATCTTAAAGCGTTGAATATCACCTTGCTTGATGTTAGAGATCGTTCGTCGATAACGGATTATATGGTTATCGCGTCAGGGACATCGAACCGCCATGTTCGTTCCTTGGCAGACAAAGTGGTTGAAAGAGTTAAAGCGGCGGGTATTCAGCCTTTAGGCGTTGAGGGTAAGGGTGAAAGCGGTTGGGTGCTCGTTGATTTAGTTGATGTCGTGGTTCACATTATGCACCCGAAAGAACGAGAGTTTTATAGTCTTGAAAAGTTGTGGGCGGTGTAAAGGCGGAATCTGAATTGTGCGATTAACCATAGTTGCGCTGGGTGAACGTATGCCTGATTGGGTCTCTCAGGGTATTGCTGAATATTCCAAACGCTTTCCCCGAGAGTGTGCTCTCGAAATCGTAGCTGTACCTGCAGTAAAAAGAAATAAAGGAAACGAGACGACTAAAGCAATTAAAGAAGAAGGGAAACGCATGTTGGCTGCGTTACCGCAACGGGGGTGGAACATTGCGTTGGATGAGCGTGGACGGCACATGTCTACGCAGCAGTGGGCCGCATTATTGAGTGAATGGATGTTGCATGGGGTGAACCCCGTTTTTTTGATAGGCGGGGCTGATGGCTTAGCGCCAGAATGCAAGCAAATTGCTGATCAAACCTGGTCTTTGTCTACGTTAACCTTACCCCACCCCTTGGTGCGTGTGTTATTGGTAGAACAACTCTATCGAGCATGGACTATTGTTAACAAGCATCCCTATCATCGTTCCTAAAATAATACTTTTTCAAAAAATGAGTGGTCTTCTGGTTTCTCTTTCAATTAATCTACGTTATTTTTAACTGTTACGTATTCTGAGTGTTCGCGGCCATTCTTCCGCATCCGCCCGAACT
>CAYQVF010000041.1:17999-30537 GCA_964421045.1 uncultured Chromatiaceae bacterium | reverse complement strand
TAAAGATTACTTGCCCTTTATGCTTTTATTTATCGTGAAACTTGCAGCCAAAATGTAACCGGGCCATCATTGGTCAGGCTTACCGCCATGTCGGCACCAAACTCGCCGGCTTGCACAGATAAACTCGTTTTTTTAGCCAACGAGACAAAACAATTGAATAAACGTTCTGCCTCTTCGGGAGCTGCGGCAGGCGTAAAACTGGGGCGAGTCCCTTTGCGTGTATCGGCGGACAGGGTAAATTGAGGCACCAACAAGAGAGCACCGTTTATTTGCTGCACATTCAAGTTCATTTTTCCTTGTTCGTCGGCAAAAATACGATAACCGATCAGCCGTTCCAGTAACCGCTTGGCTTCAACCTCGCTATCTCCACGTTCGATACCCAGCAGCACCATTAAACCTTGCTTAATTTCGCCAACAATATGCGCATTGACGACAACATGAGCTTGAGTGACACGTTGTAATAATGCAATCATAATGTCATTTTGTTGCCATTCATACCGGCTGCAATGATTCAATAGACCATCTGGCTTGGACAGCAAACGTTGTTTGTTTTTTGCCCTCATGTCGCATACGACACCAACCGGCATAGGCAATCATGGCACCATTGTCGGTACAAAATTCGGTTCTAGGACAAAACAACCGCCCCCCTTCCTGATCAGTCAAACTTTGCAAGCGACTTCGTAAAGCACGATTGGCACTAACCCCACCTGCAATCACTACGTCTTTTAAGCCACTTTGTTTCATTGCACGTTTGCATTTAATCGCCAAAGTATCAATGACGGCGTCTTCAAATGCGCGGGCAATATCCGCCTTGCTCTGCTCATCCGGAGCGTGCTCAGCCCAGGTCGTACGGGCAAATGTTTTTAAGCCACTAAAACTAAAATCCAGACCGGGTCGTGTAGTCATCGGACGAGGAAAACGAAAACGCTGAGCATCACCTTGCTCAGCAAGCTTTGCTAATGCGGGTCCACCAGGATAAGCCAGCCCAAGCATCTTTGCCGTTTTATCAAAAGCTTCGCCTGCAGCATCATCTATACTTTCACCTAATATTTGATATCGACCCACACCCTGGACAGCAACCAGTAAGGTGTGACCACCCGAAACCAATAAAGCAAGAAAGGGAAAGCGAGGGGGGGATGCTTCCAGCATAGGGGCTAATAAATGCCCTTCCATATGATGCACGCCCAAAGCGGGTACGTCCCATGTCATGGCCAGGCTAGACCCGACTGCAGCACCCACCAACAAGGCCCCCACTAAACCCGGACCCGCAGTGTAAGCAATACCACCAAGATCATCGGAGTTCGACCCAGACTCGGCCATAACCTTAGAAATCAAAGGCAATATACGCCGTACGTGATCTCTAGAAGCCAGCTCAGGCACCACCCCTCCATACGGTTGATGAATCTCTACTTGACTGAATAAGGCATGCGCCATGAGACCATGCGCGGTATCATAAACACCCAAACCGGTTTCATCACAAGAGGTTTCAATTCCCAATACACGCATTAACTACCCTCAAAATTGCAGTTCGTATATAATCCCTTGTAACGTATGAAATAGACGCTAAGATTAAGAACAGTATTTAAGTCAGGACGGCCTCATAATCCCTCCCTGATACTCATATTTTGCTTCATTTATAATACAGTATAGAGAACGATGATACACGTAGAGAATCTAGTAAAAGTATTTGATGCCGGTACCCGTGCCGTAGACAATCTGAATCTAAACATCGAAGCAGGCGAAATTTTTGCGTTGCTGGGGCCCAATGGGGCAGGTAAAACAACAACAATTCGAATTCTTTCAACCCTGGCGGGGTTTGATGAAGGTAAAGTTGAAATTGCCAGCTTTGATATGGATCATGCGCCAGAAGAAATTCGCAAATCTATAGGTCTGGTAGCCCAACAAACCGGCATAGATTATCTCTTAACAGGCAGAGAGAACCTGGCTCTTCAGGGGCAACTTTATCATCTCAAAAAGTCTGAAATTAAACAACGCATAACCGAATTAGCCCACTACTTTGAACTGACTGACACGCTGGATCAACAAGTGATGACCTACTCCGGCGGAATGCGACGCAAGCTCGATATCGCTACAGCACTCATTCATAAACCCAAGTTACTTTTTTTAGATGAACCCACTTTGGGTTTAGACATCAAGAGCCGTAAAAGTCTCTGGCACTATATTGAAAAATTGAATAAAGAGCTCAACCTAACTATTTTACTCACCACACATTACTTGGAAGAGGCTGATAAATTATCACACCGGGTCGCCATTATTAACGAAGGTAAAATTTGTGCCATGGATACAGCGGATGCTCTTAAAAGGGAAATTGGCGGAGACTCTCTGACCTTATCCTTTGCCGAACCTGACGCCAAAACGCACACCTTCGCCAATCAGCTTCAAGAACAGGAATATGTCAGTAATATAATTTGGGAAGGAGAACGCTGCCATATCTATGTCAACCATGGTGCTTCCAGTGTCCCTAAAATTGCTCAGCTCGCTGGCGAACAAGGCATCGATATTGCGGAGCTGTCTTTGTCACGTGCAACGCTCGACGATGTATTTCTGCGTTATACGGGCAACTCCTTGGAAGAAAAAGAGGAAGCAACCGAAGAATGGTGGCACAAATGGGCAGGCAAAGGGGGCGGCGGTAAATGGGCCAAAAAATGGCAAGATCAAAATACAGATGATGAAATGCAAGAGCCTGAAGGGGGCTGGCCCACCAGCGAAGAAGAATGGAGCCAGCGCGAACAAAAAATACAGTCCGAAGAAGTGACAAAGCACAAGCTAACAACAACGAACACCCAAACCTGGCAACAGGATGAAAAGCAAAAGACAGATCATACCGAGTGGCAAGACTCAGAGAAAAAAAACGAAAATACAGACCACTCCAGTCACAGCGGAAGAGAATCACACGACGACTGGAAAAAATGGCAGGGGCAGTCTGATGATCACTCACAACCGTGGCCTGACCAACAACAAAACTCCGAAAAAAAATCAGATTAAAATACAAATTATCAAGATAAAGGAAAAATCGTGCTCGCTGATACTTGGCATTTATTCAATAAATATCTTATTATTTCATTTAGAACACCACTATGGTCGTTATTCAACCTCATTCAACCTTTGATCTGGTTGGTGATTTTTGGTCAATTATTTCGTAATATGGCACAGCTTCCGGGGTTTCCTGAGGGTAGCTATATGGACTTTTTTGTACCCGGCGTACTAATTATGACCGTATTATTTGGCTCTTCCTGGTCTGGAGTCAGCTTGTTGCGTGAGATTACGGCAGGCTCCGTCGATAAAATGTTGGTCGCCCCCATCAGCCGCGTTTCTATTGTTCTCAGTCGTGTTCTGCATTCTGCAGTTCAAGTCATGATACAAGCTTTTATCATTCTGATTGCCGCCGCATTAATTGGCACTAATATCAACCCTTCGTTCTTTCCATTACTGGGTGGCCTTGTGATTATTCTTTTATTAGGGGTGGGTTTTGCAGCGCTATCCAATGGTTTTGCCATCATGATTCAACGCGAAGAACCATTGGTGGTCATTGGTAACTTGATGACGTTACCACTGATGTTTTTCTCTACCGCCATGGTGCCACAAAGCTTCATGCCAAACTGGATTGCCGTTATATCCCAGTTCAACCCAATTAACTATGCCGTTGAGGCGGTGCGTGGAACAATGGTTGGCGAACTCAATGCAAGCGATTTTTTTATAGGCTTAGGCGTAGTCGGCACCTTTGCTGCGGTTTCTTTAATGTGGGCAGTCAGCGCCTTTAATGGATTGAGAGACTAGCTTCCGCTTCCGCCAACGCTAATGTGGTTATTTCTGCTTCCGCCATCCAGAAACACCACTCAAGAGGTAACAAATCATCGACAACGCCGATCACTTTTTCATAATCAGTGTCATCAAGACCTTCAAGTTGAGCCATTAGAGATTCATAAACTTCGCCTGCCCAATTGTAAACAATCACCTCCTCATACTGTTGAGCGGTGACAATAGCTTTCATCAGTTGCTTTAAACCAGGCTCAATATACGAAAACTCTTTTGGTAAATACTCAGAATCCATGTAACCTCCCGTTGCCTATGTAAGGCTTCAATGTAGCATCACCCGAGCACAATTACCAACGATAACCCCAACAAAACCAATCAAGCCAATACGTTCATGTCAACGCTCATTTCACTCTTCCAATTACCATGAACGCAGCCATTTAAATCAGGGCTTACGCTCGATAATGAGAGTACGCATTTCCAATATTTAAACCCTATCGTTGTCCTTACCAGAAAATAAATAGGACACACTTTCAACATCTGCATCTCATTTTCGACTTTCCCTTAATCGAAAAAACCGAATGTAAAACACATTTGCACACACTAACACCTAAACCTATAACGCCATGGGTATATAAAAGCAGTAAAATGGTTCCGGCTCACAACTTATGAAATAATAGGGTGAACTCTCTACGACACCGCCACCCGTTCTATGCGCTGGAATCCTCTAGGTAGTTTGTTACCTCGACGACCTCGCTCTCCGACATAGTGGTTTAAATCCGAAGCTTTTAAAGTAAAATGTCGCTGGCCTGAATATAAGGTCAAGCTTGCTTTTTCAGGTACCGAAGCAATGGCAACAACGAACTCTTCACGAGCCAGTACTTTTGCTGGGGGAATGCCAATGATTTTGTTACCTTTACCCCGTACCATCATCGGTAATTGAGAGACAGAAAAAACTAACATCCGACCTTCGTTGCTGATGGCAGCAATGCGATCACTCTGGGCATCTATAATACAAGCCGAGCGCATCACTTTTGCACCTTTGGGTACGGTCACGACCGCCTTGCCTGCTTTATTACGAGACAACATGTCGCTAAATTTAACAACAAAACCATAGCCAGCGTCACTTGCCATGACAAACAAATCTTCATTCGCGCCCATCAAAATATCAACAAATGTAGCACCGGCCGGTGAAGTCACACGACCCGTTAAAGGTTCACCATGTCCACGAGCGGAAGGAAACGAATGACCTGGCAAGGCATAACAGCGACCTGTAGAATCTAAAAATAAGGCTTGCTGATTGGTCTTTCCATGAGCTGAAGCCATAAAGGCATCGCCTGATTTATAATTTAAAGTCAACGGATCAATATCATGCCCCTTAGCGCTTTTAACCCAGCCGCTGGTGGACAAAATCACCGTAACCGGATCAGAAGGAATCAAGGCCGTTTCATCCATCGCTTGTGCAGCGGCACGACTAACGATAGGAGAACGCCGATCATCACCATATTCCTTCGAATCCGCGATGATTTCTTTTTTAACCAAGGTTTTCAAACGCGCCTCAGAGCCTAATATTTTCTCCAGCGCATTTCGTTCATCGGCCAGTTCTTTTTGTTCACCGCGAATTTTCATTTCTTCCAACTTTGCCAAGTGTCGCAATTTCAAGTCTAAAATCGCATCCGCCTGAATATCGGTCAATTTAAAATGTGCCATTAAGGCAGTTTTAGGTTTTTCTTCATAACGAATGATTCTGATGACTTCATCAAGATTAAGGTAGGCGATGAGTAAACCATCCAGAATATGTAAACGTGCAAGCACTTTATCCAGACGATATTGCAAACGCCGCCTTACTGTTTCCACACGAAATTTCAGCCATTCCTGAAGAATTTGTTTGAGGTTTTTTACGGCAGGACGGCCATTCAAACCAATCATATTAAGATTGACACGATAGGTTCGTTCCAGATCGGTAGTTGCAAATAAATGCGTCATCACCGCATCGCTGTCAATCCGGTTTGAGCGAGGCACAATCACCAAGCGCGTCGGATTTTCATGATCCGACTCATCACGAATATCTTCGACCATAGGTAGTTTTTTGGCAACCATCTGCGCGGCGATTTGCTCCAGAATTTTACTACCAGAGACCTGATGCGGCAGCGCAGTAATGATCACCCCGCCCTTCTCTGTTTCGTATTTCGCACGCATCCGAACTGAGCCGTGACCGGTTTGATATATTTTTTTAATATCAGCAGGAGAAGAAATAATTTCCGCATCGGTGGGATAATCCGGACCTTTAATGAATTCGAACAAAGCTTCAAGGTCAGTTTTAGGCGCTTCAATTAATTGTACCAAAGCAGCGGCGACTTCTCGTAAATTATGCGGAGGAACATCCGTTGCCATTCCCACCGCGATACCTGTTACCCCATTGAGCAAAATATTAGGCAGGCGTGCAGGCAACACCAAGGGTTCATCCAGAGTACCATCAAAATTCTGCCCCCAGTCTACCGTGCCTTGACCTAATTCATTGAGTAATAACACCGAGTATTTGGCCAAACGAGACTCGGTATAACGCATCGCCGCAAATGATTTAGGGTCGTCGGGGGAACCCCAGTTTCCTTGCCCATCTATCAATGGGTAACGATAGGAAAAAGGTTGTGACATAAGCACCATAGCTTCATAGCAAGCACTGTCTCCATGCGGATGAAACTTACCCAACACATCGCCGACGGTTCTTGCTGATTTTTTATATTTAGCTGTGGCATTCAAACCCAGCTCAGACATCGCATAAACGATGCGACGCTGTACCGGTTTCAAACCATCACCGATATGTGGCAAAGCGCGATCCAAAATGACATACATGGAATAATCCAGATAAGCTTTTTCTGCAAATTCGCTTAATGGTGTTTGCTCTACCCCCTCAAAATCCAGTAGTTCGTTGTTACTCATTTATTGTTCCAGTATTGTTCCAGGTTTTTAAAAAAATCACACCGAAAACTAAAAATAAAGCCGGGCTCTTAAGTCTACGTGCCTAAGCATTCTTTCTACACCTCAGCCAGGTCGCCTTTTTCCTCCAACCATTTTTTACGATCAGGTGCGCGTTTCTTCGCCAACAACATATCCATCAACTTGTGGGTTTCATCACCGACTGCGACAGTTAACTGCATTAAACGGCGCGTATCCGGTGCCACGGTTGTTTCACGGAGCTGCATCGGATTCATTTCACCCAGCCCCTTAAAACGCTGCACAGAAACTTTGCCTTTTATTTTTTCTGCTTTAATACGATCAAAAATACCTTGTTTTTCGGCTTCATCCAAGGCATAAAACACGTGTTTGGCAACGTCGATCCGGTACAACGGCGGCATCGCCACATAAATATGGCCCGCGTCCACCAATTTTCGGAAGTGGCGTAAAAACAAAGCACACAATAAAGTCGCAATATGTAAACCATCAGAATCTGCATCAGCAAGAATACAAATCTTGCCATAACGTAAACCCTTGAGACTATCACTACCCGGATCGACACCCACCGCGACCGCAATGTCATGCACCTCTTGCGAAGCCAGCACATCGACAGAATCGACTTCCCAGGTATTTAAAATTTTACCCCGTAACGGCATGATGGCCTGGAATTCCCGGTCTCGTGCCTGTTTAGCGGACCCTCCTGCTGAATCCCCTTCCACCAGAAATAACTCAGTACGATTTAAATCTTGGGATGCACAATCCGCCAACTTACCAGGTAAAGCCGGACCTGAGGTTATTTTTTTGCGCACCACTTTTTTACCCGCACGCAAGCGAGTTTGTGCACTTTCAATGGCCAACATAGCAATTTGCTCGCCTTCTGCAACATGTTGGTTCAACCACAATGCAAAGGCATCTTTAGTCACACCGGAAACAAAGGTCGCACATTCCCGTGAAGACAGCCGTTCCTTTGTTTGACCGCTAAATTGAGGGTCAAAATGTTTCAGAGATAAAACATAGGCACATTTATCCCAAACATCTTCGGGCGAAATTTTGACACCACGTGGCAATAAATTACGAAACTCACAGAACTCTCTAATGGCATCGGTTAGACCCGTACGCAAACCATTTACATGCGTCCCCCCCTGGATTGTCGGAATCAGATTGACATAGCTTTCACCGACTAATTCCCCCCCTTCGGGCAACCAGGACACAGCCCAATCAACCGCTTCTCGCTCTCCGGCAAGTTCACCAATAAAAAGAGCTTCGGGTACCAATGCCAGTCCACTCAATGCTTGCGATAAATAGGATCGCAAGCCGTCTTCATAACACCACTGTACTTTTTCATTTGTTTTTTCATCGAAAAAACGCACTTCAAAGCCTGAACACAACACGGCTTTAGCACGTAAGACATGTTTAAGTTTTGCTACAGAAACTTTATCTGAGTCAAAATATTTACCATCAGGCCAAAAACGAACCGTCGTACCGGTATTTTGCTTACCCACTTTACCCACAATTTTCAACGGCGTTTTTTTATCGCCATGGGCAAAGGTCATAAAATGCTCCTGGCCATCACGACGCACAGTCACTTCCAGTTTTGTTGACAAGGCATTAACGACTGAAACCCCGACCCCGTGTAATCCCCCTGAAAATTGATAATTTTCATTGGAAAACTTCCCTCCGGCATGTAAGCGGGTCAAAATCACTTCGACACCAGGTACTTTCAATTCAGGATGTTTGTCCACCGGCATGCCTCGGCCATTATCCTTGACTTCGATAGAGCCATCTTTGTAAAGACGCACCTCCAGTCGTGTTGCATAGCCAGACAGCGCTTCATCGACACAGTTATCGACGACTTCTTGTATTAAATGATTAGGCCGAGTCGTATCGGTATACATTCCGGGTCGCTTACGCACCGGTTCGAGACCGCTTAATACTTCAATCGTTGAAGCATCATAATTCTTTGCCATGCTGATCCTTCGCCCTTCAATCACTATGGGTAAAATTTGTTCGGGCATACTCTATCACGGCCATAGATACCGTGCTAGCTACGACCGGACATAAAAATAAAGTGGAATTCTTCAAATCTGCATTTATAAAAAGGAAATGTTCAGGGGGTGGAGACAAAGAGATTCACATATATCCATCCATTGCAAACGCGCGCCTTGCTTGCAAAATGGTTTACATGCGTTTTTTAGCACATTCTAATTTCAATAGTCTAGAAATTAGAATTCCCAACGATATCCCAAGCTGAACGTATTGTAGGTTAAATTATCGAATGCCAATTGAGTTTGATAATAAAAATAAGCCGTGCTTCCTCCTGCCGTAACGGCTGACAGACCGAAACCAAGATTAAAGTAATTATCATCCACCGCATTGGTCGGTAAACGAAATGTGCTGCGGTTAGGATCACCGATAAAATTTCCTTCTACAAAGTGTAGGTCATCCTTAAATTCATTGACCCATTCTACACGAACCTGGGGAACCAGCACGCCCCAGGTTCGATTGACTGCAACGCTCAATTGGCCACCTACAGTGAATAACAAGGATTGAAAATTTTGAGCATTCATACGCAAAACCCAACCCGAACCGCTCGCATTATTGCTCGAAATACGTTCGTTATAACCCTCTGTATTCGCGTCCGTTATTTGCAGTTGAGCATAAGGGGTCAGTGAGATTGCACCCAATGAAAAATCATATCCTGAAGCCAGGCTGACAACAAGTTGCTCACCAAAAAAATCAGCCGATGCCGTTTGATTTACCGTCGTAACTTGACCTGTAGCAGAATCAGCCAAACTATATTGAATACGGCGCTCCTGATCATACTCGTTCCCGCCAAAACTTAAACTAGCATCGAAATATAGTTGTTCTGTTGCATAGTAACTACCATAAAAAATGAGATTGAACCCGGTTAGGGTTAACTTGCCTCGACCGGAGCTATGTACCGTTTCGTTACTAGAATAACCAAAAGCAACCCCAGCATACGACTGTGGGTTAATACGATAGTCAACACCAGCCGTCATATCGACACCATCAAATTCGGAGCCTCGCTCATTGGCCGTGTTCTCTTTTTTTCCTAAATAAATACTGCCATTGACAAAACCACCCAAACGGCCTTCTGCGAGACCCTCACCATCATCAGCCGATGCAGCACCGCCACGTACAGCGGAACCCAATGAATAAAAACGACTTTCGTTATTAACCAAACTACCATCCCGATAGAGCTTTAAACCTTGACTACTGAAATTACGGGAGGTATTGCTGCGTAACTCAATAAAACGCTGACTAACATTTGCGTTTTGGGCCCGAACACTTTGTTGTGAGGCATCCACCGGCGCACTCGCTGCATCCGGCGTCAGTTGTGAAATCGCTTCAGTGACTGCTGAGGTATTATTACCACTCAGCGCGGCATCCAATAATAAATCACAATCCCGTTGCATGGCACTAGACACCGTTCTTGTTGTACAGATTTGGGCTAATAAACCTGCCATTGCTGATTGCGGGGGGGTCAGCGGTGCACGCTGAAAGGCTGATAACACTATCGGCGCACTCGGTGTGCTCAGCGTACAATTCACCGAATTGGTACTAATATTAGAGCAAAATACGGTGGTTTGCCCGGGAAGAGTACAACTGATTGCACCATTATTATCACTACAGGCAAACGTCTCGCCCAAGTTAGTTTTGCACTCCGCTTCATTGCCCGTAAAGGTACAATTATTAATCGAATCAATCGTGCTGATTAATGAGGTCAAGCGCGTCCCTTCCGGACTCACGGTACACGTTGACGGGTTTTTCACATCGTCACAACTTATAGCAATTTCAACAGCACTAACCGAGTCGGGCATGCTCATTAACATAAAAAAGCACATCAACACGATTGTCCGAAAAGTGGCAAATAAGCTATAAAATCGATTCATAAGGGCATCGCTTACATATTAATTATTTCGAAAAATCATCATTTAAAACACGTAACTTAGACCAAAGGAAATGACCGGGTAAAGCACAAAACCATCAGCATCGTCCTGGAAATTGCCTTCCTCCCGTACCAATGCTTCGATAAAGGTCGGGTCATCGGCAACATTAATAATGTTTGAAGTCCCTTGTTGTATCGCTGTACCACGGGCATTCAGCGTCACTTTGGGTTCACCTTGATAAACCAATGCCACATCAAAACCGTAGCCCCAACCCGATGCTTTACCCGGATTAGCACTCCAGCCAAACCCTAGATAGGGCGCAAACTGACGAAAACCCAAGGAACCGTTAATAGTTAAATCCCCGGAATAAGTCGTATCACCAATACTATAATTTTCTTGTGCCGTGAGCGTGAGATCAAAATTATTATTATTTACCAAGAGGCCGCCTGTAAGACGAAACCGACCCCGGAAGGGATAGTAGTCTAATAGCGCACCCCATGATTCAAAATTTATATCTAAATCATAGTTGTTGCCATCAAAACGTTGTGAGCTGCTGATCTTTAACATATTAAAGCCAACACGCGCTTGCAATGTATCGTTTAATCCATGCGCGTATTCCAAACCCACACCCAAGGTACTCACCCTGGCACCTAAAGAAGCCGCCAAAATGTTGTGACTAAAACAGAACAGCGTAGTAGAGACTATAATAGACAATAGACATTTCAGTGACATAGCATATCCCTGGCTACAATATAATTTTAACAAAACATGAAAGAGCTATGATAACGCTCTGGCTACGGTTATCAAGTGAATTTTATCACTTGATTATTAATTATTAATCCAAAAAAAATTTCAAGACAGGCATGGATATTATAAATTTATAGCTGTTTTCGACAAAACCAGGGTTTATCTATTTTTGTATTTCCTCGTATATTTTTCAGCCATTTGTAGTCTTTCTTTTGTCGATGGATGAGAAGAAAAATAATAATTGTTCTGCTCTTTTTTAGCAGGGTTATCAATACTTATACGACTGAGTATGTTCGCAAATAGCATTGGATTAATATTGGTTTTTAACATCAGTTCAAACGCGAACTGATCTGCTTCCGTTTCATATTTTTTCGAATAATGACTTTGCGTTAAGAAAATGGGCAAGCCAGCAGACATTTCGGCAAGAACCGAGGCATCACTGGTTATCATATAAAAATATTATTGTCACCACCGTAGACTAAATGATTTCCTTCAATCCATGCTTATATGCGACGTGACCCATTTCATGATAAAGAATCGTATCAATTTCTTTCTGATTTTTTGCTACGCGAATTAATTCATCACTGATTATTTAACAGCTCGGGCATCATCTATCTTTGCTATGGGAAACGCTTTGGCGAAACTGACAACATCATCAATAGAAATTTTGGATTTAAATATGATATTGCCACCGCTTTTCAGATTAACCATCAATTCAGAACGCGAGCCTTGACTCATATCCATTGCGGTACGTCTTTGAATACGCAGTTTTTTGCCACTGCCCATCATGCCCAGTTGAGCCAACATTCCGAGTGACCCCATCCCTCCCCCTGCTCCGCCCATTAACTGAACTTCAATTCTATCTCCATCTTTTTCATAAACGGCTTCCGTGATAGTCATCCCCATGGCTTTGTTTTCATCCAAAGAAGTTCGTTTCCAACCCTCTACCATTTTATGAAACAGTTTACTCACGCCGGCTTGCTTAAACTGCTCTAAAGCCTCAACACACCAACGCGCTTCTTCCAACGCAGCATCAATGTCATTATCATTAATTAAGCTCGAAACAGCGTTGCAACTTTCTTTGGCATCATCATTCAAGGCTGATACTGACCCCGAAAAAAATACGAAAACCAGTGTTACACTTAAGAATA
>CAYQVF010000041.1:0-17899 GCA_964421045.1 uncultured Chromatiaceae bacterium | reverse complement strand
AAGGCTGATACTGACCCCGAAAAAAATACGAAAACCAGTGTTACACTTAAGAATACCGATGAATTTTTTTTTGCTAGCATTGCTTTACTCTCTCTTATTTTCACATACCAAAAATTGACCCGTCTATTATTTTTACTGTGACGAATTCAGGAAGGGTGAATCTACTATCACATTAGTATATATTCTACAAAGGTGTAATCAACAGGTATGAATATTTCGTATAGCCGTGTTTTTCTATCAGCGGTCCATATCTGAAAACGAACCTGATCTACTTTTACATTCCCACCGACACCAGGAGAGGAAATAGTGAAAAACTGTGTGCCGCTACCCAGCTTACCCCCCGCAACAGTAGGAGGAATCACAGGGGATCCCGAGGCAGCATAACCGGGTGTGAATGTCCCGTTTGTAAAAGGCCGTGCCCATATTCGAACACCATTCTCCTCTGTTGTTTGGTAATTAAAAGAAATATTCACTCTGCTATCAAAAACTAGGGAATCAGGAGACTCAGGGTCGAAAGTGACATTTGAAATGGTATTGATTGGTTTTAAATCAAAGGTAGCGATGCAAGTTGTATTAGCGTTTATTACAATTTCGTACAGTAGACGATCTCCGACAGGTATAGGTGGTAATATATTACAATTCACCCCTGTCCAACCTCTAAATTCAGATCTTCTCTCTGCTTCGGCAACAAGAGTTACCCGTGACCCTGCCACGAAACTTGCACTGCATTTATCACCACAAACAAGGATATCATTAGCACCATCAATAATCCCGCCTCCAACCACACCGCTTCCTGTACCCGTTTTTTCGATAGTTAGTGTCACTACCTCAGGAGTAATTTCAAAAAAAGAAGCTGAACAGATTTTATCAGCATTCATGGTCACGTTGGCGATAGTTAGAGCGCCTGCGGAAACAGAACAGTTACCTTGCCATCCCTGGAAACGGTAACCTACATCGGATACAGCGGTAAGAGTCACTGTAGTGTTGTTGACATAGTTTTGATTACAGTCACTACGAACATTGGAATTACCGATACAATTGATTCCCTCAGGTTTGCTAGTGACGGAGCCTCCACCACCAACCTCTACCGTTAACGTGTGCTGATGAATAACGACAGCCGCAAACACCGCTGTACACGACTTATTGGTATTCACAGTCATGAGGATGATGTCGTCATCTATTGTAGCTGTGTCTGTACAGTTACCCCTCCACTCATCAAAGCGATAACCCTCATTCGCTACTGCGGTGAGTGTGATTTGAGTGCCATCAGCATAATTCTCGCTACAATCCTCTCCACAACTGATTCCCCCTGGCTTGCTAGTGACGGAACCTCCACCATCAATTTCAACCGTTAACGTGCGTTGAATGACGACAACCGCAAACGTCGCAGTACACGATTTATCCGCATCCATCGTCACGCTAACGCTGGTCGCGGTTCCAGAACAACTGCCACCCCATTTGTCAAATCGGTAGCCCGCATTCGGCGCTGTGGTGAGAGTGACTTGAGTGCCATTAGCATAACCTTCGCTGCAATCGCCACCACAATTGATCCCCCCTGGGGTACTACTAACGGAACCATTTTGACTCACCACCGTCAGCGTGCGCTGCACAACCGCAAACGTTGCAGTACAAGATTGATCCGCATCCATGGTTACGCTGGTGCTGGCTGAGGTTCCAGAACAACTGCCACTCCATCCAGTAAAGCGATAGCCTGAACTCGCAACAGCGGTGAGTGTGATTTGAGTCCCATCAGCATAACTTTCGCTACAATCTTCTCCGCAATTAATCCCAGGGCTACTGGTGACCGTACCGTTGCTGCTCACCACCGTTAACGTGCGCTCAATAGTAACGAAGTTTGCTTGACAACTGAGATTGCCATTCACCGTGAGCTGCACCGAAGGCTGAGTTGCCGTACATTGCTCTGCCCCACTCCAGCCGGTGAACCGAGAACCGTTGGCGGCATTGGCGGTGAGTGTCACTGTGGCACCGCTGATGTAAGTTTCGTTACAATCCTCACCGCAGTTAATGCCCTGGTCGTCGCTGGTGATGGTGCCACTGCCGTTTCCTGTGGTCGAGGTAGAGAGTGAAAAATTTGATAAATCGAATACGGCGGTACAACTACTATTTTCAGTTAAACTCAGCTCGACTCGACTATTGGTTCCCGAACAGGTGCCTTGCCATTCTTTAAAGACAGAATTATTGGCGGCGCTTGCGATCAGGATCAACTGCTGACCCACATCCGCTTGTATTGAACACATCTCGCCGCAATTAATCCGATCATCGGCACTGCTTACCGTGCCAGAGCCAGTTCCAGATTTACTGACCGAGAAGGTGATTTTGTTCCGTTCAAAAACAGCAGAACAGGATTTATCCGTATCCAGTGTAACACTGGCACTGCTTGCAGTACCAGAACAACTGCCTCCCCATTGGGCGAAACGGTAGCCATTATCAGGCACCGCAATTAAACTCACCTGAGTCTTGTCGTCATAGGCTTGACTACAATCCGTACCACAACTGATTCCACCCGGAGTGCTGGTGACCGTCCCACCCTCACTGCTTGAAACCGTTAAGGTGCGCTCGACTACCACGATGGCAAAGCTTGCCACACAACTGATATTTCTATCCACCGTAATTTGAATCGAAGATTGATTTCCCGCGCACTGCTCAGCCCCGCTCCAACCGGTGAATTGAGAACCGTCCGCTGCATTAGCGGTCAACGTCACGGTGCTACCCGTGGCATAGGTTTCGTTACAATCGTTACCACAGTTAATACCCTGGTCATCGCTGCTGATGATCCCACTACCATTTCCTGCGGTCGACGTTGAAAGTGAAAACTCAGTTGAATCAAAAACGGCGGTACAACGACTCTCTTCCGTTACACTCAGCTCGATACGAGCATTGGTTCCTTTACAAGCGCCTTGCCAGCCTTTAAAAACAGAATTACTGGCAGCACTGGCGATAAGCACCAATTGCTGACCCACATTCGCTTGTATTGAACATTGCTCGCCGCAATTAATCAGATCATCGGCACTGTTTACCGTACCAGAGCCGGTGCCAGACTTGTTGACCAAGAAAGCGATTTTATTCAGCGTAAAAACGGCGGAACAGGATTGACTCGCGTCCATCGTCACTTTGGTGCTGGCTGCAGTGCCGGAACAACTGCCTCCCCATTGAGCAAAGCGATAGCCACTACCGGGCGCTGCGGTTAAGCTGACCTCGGTTCCGGCATCATAAGTTTCACTACAATCACTACCACAGTCAATGCCCACAACCGCACTGGTAATCTTACCCTGACCCGTTTTAGTGACTTCTAATGTATAGCGACCCTTAAACTCTGCTGCACAACGGAGGTTACCTTCTACGATCACTTGCACTTCCGGGTTCGTTCCGACGCATTGTTCATCGCCACTCCAGGCAACAAAAACGGCATCGTTTGCGGCACGGGCGGTCAATGTTACCGTCGTGCCCGAAGCATAAACCTCGTTGCAATCGTCGCCACAGTTAATCGCTTGGTCGTTGCTGGTGATGGTGCCGTTACCACTGCCTGTGGTTGAAGTAGAGAGTGAAAATTCAGATAAATCAAATATCGCTGTACAACTGGCATCTTCAGTTAAATTCAGCTCGGCACGACTGTTGGTTCCCGAACAGGCGCCTTGCCACTCTTTAAAAATAGAATCATTGGCGGCGTTGGCTGTGAGGATCAGCGTTTGCCCATAATCCAGCGTTGCCGAACAACTGGCACCACAGTTGATGGCTTCATTCTCACTGCTCACGATACCGGACCCTGCCCCTTGCTTGCTGATCAAAAATGTAATTTCTTCCAGGTCAAAGGTTGCTATACATTCACTATTTTCGCTCAGTGTTAAACGGGTTGTCACATCGTTACCACTGCACTGCCCACTCCAACCGGCAAACAGACTGCCCGCCGCCGGGGTCGCGGTTAATGTCGTTTCAGCCTGGTCTGCATAATCACCACTACAGAGTTCACCACAATCAATATTTTCATTTGCTGTTGTCACGACACCTTGTCCATTCCCTTGCATCGTGATGGTGAGGGTATGCTCCACCAAAATAAAATCGGCGATCACGTTGCGGGCATCATTCATCAGCAAGGTACACCCATCTAGTCCGTTATTTTCATCACAGCCCGTCCAGGAAACGTCATTTTTATCGTTGCCAAGTATCGGCATTAACGTGACGGATTGATTGTGTGGAAATTCACCGTTACAGATCGATTGTTCACCTTCTGTATTTTCACAAATTAAGGTGGGGGGATCAGTATCATTACCGTCATCACTGCGTATCGAACCCGCATTAGGCCCACCTTTAATGGTTAGCATTAGAGTTTGATTCTGCGTGGAAAATACCGCTGTGCAAGAACGCGCCTGATCTAATGTCACCTGGACGATGGGTTCTGTACCTGCACAATCCCCTTGCCATGCGGTAAAGGAAATATTATCTGGGGCTATGGCTTCTAACTGAACCAGGGTGCCGTCCGGGTAATTATAAGTACACTGTTCACCACAGGCAATATTGCCATCTTGACTATTGACCACCCCTTCACCTTCAAGGGTGATATTGAGTAATTGCGTTGCGGGGGTATCCGGTGAATCCGACACTGCGCCAAACAAGGGGTTGGGAACCATATAAAGATTGTCGGTATCACTGATGGTATAAGCAACCCAACGACCTTCTTTGCTCAATGAAGGCAGGGTGCCACTCTGGGCAAGTTGCACGGCTTGCTCAGTCGTTCTATCTTTGACGTATATCGTGGTACCAATGGCATAAGCAATATAACGACCCTCGCCTGAGATACTGGGAGTGATCGCGGGTACTGCCGTAGTATCGAACGCCACACCTTCACTATCAGTACTAATAAGTCGAATAGCGGGGCTATTAGATACGTTCTCATAGAGATAAATCCCACTACTGCCGGCTAATGTTTCGTCTGTTACAGCATCATTCCCCTGCAGTGTAAACACGATAAATTGGCCATTGGTGTTGATATCGTAAGGTGCCGCAGCAGAGGCCTCAGGCACAACATAGGGCGTGGTGATGTCAATGTTTGTTTTGTTTGCGATATTATGGAGTTTAAGCGTGCTGGTGGTAGTATCCCAGATGATGACATGAGAGCCATCGCCACTTAACAATGGTTTTATTCCCGCACCAAGATACTCTAATGTATCAAGGGTTCGATTTTTTAGATAAATGCCTGTCGTCCCCTCAGCGATTAAGCTATTCTCAGAAACAAACACCGCAAGTTGGCCATCATCAGAGAGAGTCGGTTGGAAGCTGCCCAGCGGCGCTTGCTGGTTGGTTGAAGTTAGGCTGATTCTGGTTGTTATATTAGTATCGAGCGCTTTGACAAAAATATCTGAAGCCGCGTTGGTATCGACGGGGTTCATAGCCAGGTTGCCTGCCTCTGATTCAAAGACAATCACCCGGCCATCGGCACTCATATCCGCTGAAACAGCCGCGCCATCGGCTTGATTATTATCAGAATCAGTATGAATATTAATAATGCGATTGTTACTCCGGTCTTTCAAGAAAAAATCAACCTGATCATTCGTATCATCCGTAACCAGGTTATTGGCTGCGGATTTAAACAATACCGCTTGATTATTATCAGAAAAAATAGCTCGACTGCTTAAGGCATTGCCGCTCAGGCCATTGGGGTTAGTATCAATTTGAATGGGCACGTTGAGTGGGGAGGCATTAGCCCCGGCAGGCAACAGGGTGAGTTCCACCGACGTACTCATACCCGCCAACAGGGGAGCAACACTGGTTTGCGCCTGGAAGTTCAGCGTACCGGAGGCATAAGCAAGACCCGTAATTGTCAGAACAATACCAGGCGGTACCGTAAACTCTATTTCTCCACCCGTAGCGAGAATATCACCTTCGCCCAGTGTCGCACCACTTTCATCGGTGACCTGAACCACAATACTATCGATACCTGTGGGTAGGTCAGCGTTGTCTAACTTATTTTGAACGGACTTATTTATATTATTTTTATTCTGGCTTGGATTGCCACCCACTGTGACCTTGAGTGTTGCCGGCCCTTGTGCTCTGTTTTCGCCTTCTGACCCCGACATACAAGCGGATAACACAACCACCAACAAACCCATTAAAAACAGAGCGTAGCGATAATAATGAAAATAACGGCTAGCCGTTGCGTTAGGCTTAAACATAATATTGTCCAATCACGTTTATGAATCAAAAATCCTGTCGGTATCCAAAACTAACGGTCAGTTGATCGTAGTCTTCTATCAGTTGTAGTGTTTCTAATTGCGCAAAAATCGCCGCCCCTTTCATAAAATAATAACTACCACCGGCAGCCAACTCTAAATAGGAGCTGTCTCTACTGGGGGTGTTAAAAGAAAAAGCCGTACTGCCTGGGTCACTGACAAAATTAGCCGTAATTTTCTGTTCATCGGCATTTAAGTCCGCGATAAATGAGGCTCGAACTATGGGGATAAACACGCCTCGTGTCGTACTGAATGCTTTACTGAACTGTGCCGACAAGGTCAGCAGGGTTTGCTCAATTTCTTGAGCAGAAATATTCAAATTGAATCCTCCGCCACCGGTTTCTTTATAACCATCAACCTCGGAGGTGGCGTAGCTGAACTGCCCACTTAATTCAATTTGAGTCCCATTGGCAAATTGCATATCGTAGCCCCCCCCCAATGAGAGTCCTGTTTGGTTGGTATCTGTTGTACTACGGGCTGTTTCAGTAAATTGACGCGTATTAATCATGAAATCGATATTACGGGACAAGTCATAACTACCACTACCTGCATACACGCTCCCTTCTAGAAACCAGGCCGATGAAGGAAAATAATTGCCGTAGGCAATAATGCCATAACCCTGCCCTTCAAGTTGACCCTGATTATGCTCCAGATTTAAATCGTTACTAAGGTAAGTGAGGGCAACACCCGCAACACCTTTATCAGAAAAGCGATAATCGCCCCCACCCAAAAGAGAAAAGGCATCGGCCTCAAAACCGGCCAGGTTAGCGGTCGTTGCTTGTTCTGAAATCGTGATATTGCCGTTAAAATAGGCACTGAATGCCGAGTTTTCCGTTTCCGACCCAAGTGCTCCGCCTCCCGCAGCCCCCCCTGTTATCATACCGGGCGATGATCCTGCCAGCTTCTGTTCGTTAAGATAAAGGTTCAAACCAGAAAGACTTTGTATTTCCAGACCTCTGCGCAACGCACTCAAGCGCTGACCCAATAGGTTGCCTTGATCGCCCGGTGAGGTTCGAGTTGTGGTCGTAACTTGCGCGGTTGCCGTTTTAGCTGAAATCGCCACCAAACCCGTAACCCGCTCATCAAAATCATTAGAGGCACTACCTAATTGAACACAGGCAGCACGCAGTTGCGCTTGATCCAGGGTTAATGAAGCTAATTGACCAAGACTTGAGCAGATAGGATTAATTGCGGCTGCAACGGCACTCTCTGGTGTATTTGCTGGCGTCGTCAGATTAGCGGATAAAGGAATCGTCTGAGCATAGACCGTCATCCCTGACCAAATAAAAATCGTGAATACCCCTAATATACAGGAACGTTCTTTCGTGAACACACCGTTCTCCTTGTGAACTTAATGCTGACACCGTAGCCCATTATGATCCTTAAGCAAGCTAGAAACAACGTCATTATGTCACATAAAAACAACCCAGCTTACCCCTTGACTCTTTCATTCTAAGGTCTTTACATTCGTATCACTTGAAATTAAAGGTATGTGTTTTCTATTTAATAGTCAGGAGACCTAGCCACTTTCCGTAAGCTCTATCCTAACACCTGCATCGTTACAGCCTAGGCACCCCAGATTACGGTCGATTCCAATCATTTTTCCTGCTTTTAAAGCGAATGTTTTCATTGCTCTAATAAATCACGCCACGCCAGACAGATCGACATGATCTTTCGGGTGATCATCACCAGAACCACCGCCACTACATCCAAATAGGATTACAATAGCAAAGAGCAACAGACAGGCCTTCAACGAAAATGATGTACTCTCTATTTTTAAGTCACCCATTTTTTCTTCCCTGCAATTTTTATTTTTTGTAAGCATGCTACTTCCCTTGTGAACTTGATGTTAAAAAATTAAGTACACAATTCCATTATGCTATTTAATCGGCTAAAAACAATGTAAATATGTCACACAAAAATAGCCTTATTTACCCTTGACAATTTCATATTGACGCAATAGGCCCGGGACACTTGAAGTCTAAGTTTTATCTTCTATGCTGTCTTAGTACCTACATTCTTCCAAGCCGCCAGAAAAAGTAAATACACCACTACTTGAAATATCCAAACCTTAAGCACCACGGGTATAGCACAAACATAAATGTCATAATTTATATATGTTCTGAAGTATAAACCCATCAGAAGGCGCATCCATAACACAGACGTACTAGTACTTTTGTACTAGTTCTTTTTACCGCTATCCCCCCAGACTCAGATGCCTATATAATCAGCGAAATAAATTGGTTACTTAGGCTCAGGATAATGAAATTTTTTCTCATCGATGATCATGATATCGTCAGAGTTGGACTCAAGCTCGCACTGCAAGAGTTAGATAGCTCCATTGAATTCATGGAAGCAAGGGACGGCAAAGAGGCACGGCAAGTACTCACGAACGAACCTGATTTTGATTTGATTTTAATTGATCTCTGCTTGCCAGACACAACAGGCCTTGAGTTGCTTGAATATATTGGATCACAGTGGCCTGACATTCCTGTCGCGATTATTTCTGCTTCAGACAAAATGTCAGATATGCGCCGAGTCCTGGATTATGGTGCATCAGGATTTATACCCAAAACGACAACAACAGCAATTCTATTAAAGGCTGTGAGCCTTATGTTGTCTGGTGGTACTTACATTCCCGAACATTTTTTAAATGCCTCGTACCAAGATAAGAATGAACAATCAGAAAAAAACATAGGGGAGTTAGAAACATTATTAACAAAACGTCAAATAGAAGTTTTAAAATTAATAGCCACGGGTCAATCTAATAAAATTATTGCTCAAACTCTCAAGCTATCAGAAAATACGGTGAAAATTCATATTGCTGCCATATTCAAAATACTCAAGGTAAAAAACCGAACTTCTGCTGTGCTGGTGGCACAAAATTCTCGCCTAGTATAGCGATAAAAAATTGAACCCGTTATCTCTAAAACATATTATATTTGCTATAACTCTATTTTTTTTAGTCAGTATAGAGTCCCTCTATGCTGCTCCACGCCAAGTCGCATTATTACTCAGCAATGATCGCCCTCTCTACCATTCCATTGCCAATAAATACTCGACAACATTAGTGGCATTAGACGACTCTATAGCCATCACCAAACAATACACGGATCAGGAAATAACGGATAACACACTATCATTTATTAACTCTAATTTCGTTATTGCAATAGGAACAAAAGCGTGTCAAAAATTAAAAAAAAGTGATACTCCATTACCCTCTCTGTGTATATATATACCAAGATCAACATTTGAAGCACTCTATAAAGCGGATGATCACCATATAACCGCACTCTATCTAGACCAACCCATAGATCGCCAATTAAAATTGATCCGACTTCTCTTTCCTGGTGCTTCGTCTATTGGCACTTTACTTGGCCCCGTCTCCTTCAATGAGAAAAAATCTATTCAAAATGCGGCATCCAGGTTTAAGTTCAAGGCGGATATTAAAATATTAAAAAACAGGGATCCAACCGCAGTAATTATTAAATCATTAGTCACAAAAAACGATATTATTTTGACCGTACCAGACCCCGTGGTGATGACACCTCAGCACGCTAAATGGCTACTTTATATAGCCTATCGCCAGCGAATTCCAGTCATCGGATTTTCCAAAGCTTACGTTACTGCGGGTGCATTGGCAGCTTTATATAGCAAACCTGGTGACTTTGGACATCAAGCAGCCATCATGACACATCAAGCCATGCTTAAAAATTCCAATCAAATTACCGCGTCAGCGTACCCAGAAACTTTTGAAATATCTATCAACTACAGTGTCGCAAAAACTTTAAATATTGATCTACCAAAAATAGAGTGGCTCAAGAAAAAGATGAGTAACTCGCGAGAGGTTATGCAATGAAACGCTGGAGAATTCGTAGCTGGAAAATAAAGCAGCGGGTGCTGGCTTTGGCCATATTACCGATCATAGGTTTGACATTAATTATTGGCTATTACATGACTACGCTTCAACTCAATGCAGTAGATCAATCATTGCAAACAAAGGGTCAATTTATATTACAACATTTGGCAACAACATCGGAATTTGGTTTATTTTCAAAAAATATTATCTTGTTACAGACTTTGGCTGATGCAACCTTGAAAGATCCGGATATAATCTCGGTGAAAATATTAGATTCTGGTGGTACCCACCTGGCTTTTTCTCAAAAAAAATCAAATGAAAAAACAAGCGGTGTTGAAATTAATAACCCGCAGACTCTGCATTTTACTGAACCCGTTTTCTCAACCGGGATTAAGATATTCGAAGAAGAAGAAAAAAATTCACCGATGTTACTAGGAAGTATCGCCATCACTCTTTCAAAAAAACAAATATTAAAACAACAAAAACAAATTTTAAGAAATAGTCTTTTTTTTCTCTCTCTCGGATTATTGGTGAGTATTATTTTAGCCATGCGTATTGGTCGCAGCATTGTACAGCCGATATTACGACTCACCGATATTGTCAAACAAATCCAGAAAAACAAATTCAATGTCCGTATCTCAACGATATCAGGAGGAGAATTAGGGACTTTAGAATCGGGCATTAATAAAATGATCGCAACAATAGAAAGTGCTAAACAAGCTCTTGAAATAGAAGTTAATCAAGCAACAGATGCACTACGCAATACTGTTAAAAAACTGGAACAAAAAAATAGAGAATTAGACCAGGCTAATCATGAAGCCATTTTAGCCGGAAAATCAAAGGCTATTTTTTTCGCCACCATGAGCCATGAAATTCGTACTCCCGTCAATGCAATAATTGGTTTTACCAATTTATTAAAACGCCAAAATACTGAAGAACTACGTCTAGAATACATCAGCATTATTGATCAATCTGCTGTCCACTTGTTATCGATTATCGATGACATTTTGAATTTTTCGCACCTGGATTCTGGCAATATTGAGCTGGAAAATATTGAATACGATATTCGCCAATGTTGCGATGACGTTGCTACCATGAATAGTTCATCAGCGCATAAAAAAGAGTTAGAACTCGCTCTTTTGGTAAATACCGACGTCCCTGACTTAACAGTAGGAGACCCCACACGTTTTAAACAAATACTGTCTAATCTAATTGGAAATGCACTGAAATTTACCAATAAAGGGAGTGTCGTCGTTCACGTAAAAATGCTGGATTCGATGTTACATTGCAGTGTAAAGGACACTGGCGTGGGTCTAGATCAAACAAAAATATCAGAGATATTTGAGGTATTTTCGCAGCAAGACAAATCCATTAATCGTCGCTTTGGTGGGACAGGCTTAGGTCTGCCTATCGTCAAAAAACTAGTTGAACTCATGGGCGGCAAACTCGGCGTAAAAAGCGAGGGGGAAAACGGTACCGAGTTTTGGTTTGAATTGCCTCTCACCTCCGGTATTGAAGTCAGTTATGAAAAATGTGACAGTCATATTCTTGATTCTATTAATATATTATTATATGAACCTCATGCAATAACACGACGCGCCATTAGAAACAATATATTAAAATGGGGTGCAGATATTTTTGTAGCCACCAATAAAACACGTCTCATTGAAATCATGCACTCCACTTCTGCGTCACCCAACTTCAACCTAATTATTCTCGGGTTTGAACCCGGATCCAGCTCAGAGGAAATAAAATCACTGATCATCCAGTTGCGTCATCATTTCTCTATCCCCATATTGTGCTTACTTAACGTAGAACCACGAAATATTTATTTATTTGATATCGACTTAGACAATTTTATGGCGACATCAAAACCGATATCAAATCATTTAATGCGCACGCACATCCTGGAGTTATTGCATAGGCGCGATCGTATTAACCTGGATTGTCCGCCTAAATTAACAGAGAAACCTGATTACCCTCTTCGTGATAAAAAAATATTGGTCGCCGAAGATCAACAATTCAATCAGACATTGCTGCATACTTTGCTAAAAACGCTAGGAGCTAAAGTTGATATTGCCAAAGACGGCCTCTCTGCCCTTCAATCAGCAAGAACTTTGGACTACGACTATATTTTCATGGACATACATATGCCAAAAATGGATGGTATTGAATGTACCGATAAAATTCGAAAATTGAGCAACCATAAAACAACCGCCATCATCGCACTCACTGCTGATGTATTTTTTGCAGATCAGGCCGTACTAAAAGAAATGGGTTTTAACGCCTGTTTATATAAACCCATTTCTGAAAAAAAATTACGCCAAATATGTATAACTTACCTCAATATAAAACTAAGCACCACTGAAAACTTTGAAAAGGATTCATCCCCAAATAGAAATTCTTTAGCCCACATTCCATCCCAACTGCATTTCCGACTTATTGAAGCTTTATTGAAACAAATTGAAGTAACAAAATCCGCTCTTCACAACGAAACACTCTTCTATACAGAAATGCACAAGCTGAAAGGGCTCATTGATACTTTCAACCTCGATACCGTTAAAAAACATTACGAGGCGCTTCTTACACAGCAAAAGGCCGACAATCACAAGGCTATGCTACACACTTTTAAAAGTATAAAAACGATTGTGCTCAGTTATGCTAAACACTAAAATGAGCTAAATAACACGATTCAAATACTGATGTATCAACACTTTACCCGACACTCGATTCCATTTACTTTTACCTATTTTCTGGCCTCAATGCATCGATATCAAAGTGATAACCATACAACCACTCGACGTTAAATGTACCGGCCTTCGTGAGTATGTTTACAGTTTTATTAATTCGATTGACTGACAGATTATAAAAAAATTCGCTGACGGGTAATTTTTCAGTATTGGAATTTCGCCAGGATTTTACAATAATAAAATAACTATCAGGCCCCTTACTGCTACGAGTATGATCTGTGCGAATCAATTTGGATGGATGGGACATCACGGGGCTATTATCAAGCGCGCCATTTAATATTTGGAATCCAAATACAGCCACAAAACTGTAACCAACACCATTCAAAACAGCGATCCAGGATAACTCTTTGTGTGTTCTTGCTCTACCCGAAAGATGAATACCTGCCGCTAAAAGATGCAATAACATAACTGGAAAAAACAGATATAGCACACTCGTATTAAACACTTGCTTAAACTCAATGGCAGGGTATGGGTCAAAATAAACTCCAATCACCATGAAAAACATTCCAATACACAAAACATAATTAGAGCTCGACATCCAAAATTTTCGTTGTCTCACCCATTTTTTGGGGTAGTGTTTGAACGTTTTATCAGAAGGACGGATATAGAAATGAACAAAACCCTCGATGTTGTTGCTACCAGACGATAATGACTGCACCCTTTTTAAGCGTTTATTTTCTGAGCGATGCTTCTCTAGCGAATCACATAGCTGCGTGAGTAGCGTAGCACTTCGTTTGACAACTCCTGGCTTGAACCAGCGCCATCCAGTAAAGGTACTATACCCCACCTTTACCACACCTTCTTTTAATTGAATATAATCAAAGCCTTCGCTTAGTAGTCTGGCGATAATTTTACAAACCTGCTCGTCTGCCAACAAATGCTGTTGTTTCGTTTTATTAGTTTCTGAAACGATATAGTAGCGTTTATCAAACCACCGATAGCCCGTTTGTAACTCGCTACTGATTCCCAGTATTTTAAAAATTTTATCAAAAACCCGTTCCCTGACTACGATAAAGTCAGCAAACTTATACGTGCCTGCACACATAATAAAAAAGTCTACATTTGGCCCCCGATCAATATATTGATTGATATAACTGTATTCAATAGAATGCGACTTATTACCTGGTATTGAATAACGGCCGAAATTGATTCCCAGGGCGCGTTTTAAGTTTTTGCGACTGACAAAATTTTTAATCCATAAAATAATTAAATAGAACAGCCCGGTAAAGACAATCAACACCACAATTAAAGAAAAAGGGATCAAATCTAGATTCAACATATTAAACTCTTTGGCTATATGATGTGGCTACACTAACCGGGACATTCAACTTCATATAAACCACTCAAACTATATGCAATAATCAGGATTATTGAAAAAGTGAGGCTGTTATTCCTTTCGTATTATTTTAAAGCATGTATAGAATACGTTAGTTAAGTGTATTTTATACGCCCTTCTAGGGCGAAATCAAAATCACGTTCTTAGAGCGTGGATTCTTTACTTCAGAGTGAATGCTTTTCAGCTACATACAGAGGGTATGCACTTGGTAGCTTTACCCCATCCTTCAATTTTCCGTTGGATGTGGTTCCATAGCATGTACTTTCTTTTGCATTAATAGCTGAGCTATAAAATAGAATTGTAAAAATTAACCATTATGTACCACTTCAATTGCAATTTATTATCAATTTATAGCTAGAACTGGAAAATATTTCATTATCACTGCTAATTACAAATTTGTACTTTTCTTTACCTATTGTTGAAAATATTCCCTTTGAAATATAGAGGCCATCATCCAGCATTACACCGTACTTCAGTGATGATGATTTACAACCACATACGCCAATATTATTATTGACTTCCCAAACAGTATCTAAAACCAGAAGGTTTTCAATTTTTTCAACTTTATTTTTTTTGAATTTTATACAGCTAGAAATCACATTATCAATATCTATTTTTTTAATAATATCTGTTGCTGAACAGGCAAAAGAAAACAATAAAATAACACTTAAAACTACAATTCGCTTCACTTCAAAGTCCCTACTCCCCGCGTATAGGAAATTTTCAAATGTAACTTTTTACTCTTGCCTGACTTTAGATAAGTTCTTAAAAGATGAAAGAAAAGTCCTTCTACTTTTATGCATCCGTGACTAAATCCTTTCGTTGAATCATGAAGATAAAAGCCACTACGCAAAGGGCTGCATTTATTTTTGGTTACATCATCATGATGGCTCAAACCTAACCCTATTATGACCCCAGTTTGCCCAATAGGGTTCACATTTTCCGACTCACCTCTGGAAATTTTTTGTATTTGCCAAGAAGGTTTAAGTTGACATATTCCTCTACCGTCATCTTCAGCAAAGCCGCCCTCTATCAATGGAATATAATAATTTCCTTCTGGTACTGGTCCGCGGTCAGGTATAGCTGACTGGCTTTAGAGATAAGTTAGCTATCGCCAACGAAGGAAGCAATTCGCTTCATAGACAAACAATGCCATGATTTGTCTAATACCTCTTCTGCTCCACTTTTGAAAAGATCATATCGCTCTGAAGGATCTGCTGAAATAATAGCTTGCCACGAAACTTTTGCAGCACTGGAATCACTCAGAGTATTAACATTTCTGAGTAAGATCATAGCCCGGTCCAATGGTGTCAATATACTAAAATCTTCTTTTTTTTCTAATTTTTCGTATGCCTTACACACAAAGTTAAAATCTTTTTCTTGAGAAGCTGCATTTTTTGAACATGCAATATAAAAAAAAATATTAAAACATAACTAGATTTTTTTATTGTCTTTTTAGCGTATGCCATCTAAATGTTCCTTTAATAATTTTTGAAGGCTCTAGAGGTAAATACGGCTGATAAGTCGTTATTGCCATTTTTGGTCTTATATTTCCGTGGCGTTATGAATTTAGGTGTTTTCACATGGAATATCAAAATCAATATGGTAATGTTCGTCGTGTCTTACCCATGACCTTTTTTTGGAAAATTGAATATTTTTTTTGATATATGTTTTATATTTTGTTTTTAAGAGATAAGGCTGTAATTTTGGGTCGAATATAACTCGCCACAAATCGACTCCCATTGCTCTTGCCACCTTATGCAGGCTCACGATGTGGGCTGACAAAGCTTCGTAGTCGATTCTATACTCCTTATAATTTCCAGTCTCATCAAACTCGATGGAATAACCAAGCTTGTTAAAAAAGTGAGTTGGTAAATGAACAGACTCGCCATTTGCATTTGTTACCGGAACCATAAAATCAATCGACAATCCATTTCTATGGGTCTTGTGCGGCTTGAATTGACCACCGTCCTTAAAGCCTGTTTCGGCATATTTATAGACCTTGCTCGGCATTTCACGTTCTAATTGTTTGTATGAAGCTATTACTATTTTCTGTACCTTTGAATGAGTATACGTTCGACCAAAAATTTCAGCTGCGCTACTGTAACTAATGAAGTTACGCCCTTTACTTGGTAGCTTTACCCCATTCTCCAATTTTCCGTTGGATGTGGTTCCATAGCATGTACTTTCTTTTGCATTAATAGCTGAGCTATAAAATAGAATTGTAAAAATTAACCATTTACCCATGTCTTCACCTCTTGCTCAGTCTGATGACAAACAGCAGTGCATGGCAAACAGTGTGATGCTTTTGATTAATGGGATGACTCACTGGATACAATTGTCAGTTGCCTCTAGATGCACATGATCTGGCTAAATGTTTAACTCTATTATTTTGCACTTCTGCGGCTCTGTAAACGCCCAAATATATCGACCGGCCTACTTCCATCGATACATTTCCAGTCAACGAGATTGCCGCTTGATTTCTTTCTATGAAACGCCAGGTTTGACAATAACTCACTTCATATTGGACAAGGCTCTAGTTTGACCGATTATACCTCATTATGGTATGGTAAAGTCATATTCAGTATTTCGACTGGCATAATTAATTTGGTAAATATAGACTTTAAAGACAAAGATTAAAATGTCTGAGAATATTCTCAACCAGCTTCAAGAACCACAAAAAAATCTAATAAAAAATTAAACCCTATCCTAATGTCCACTTTACAGGATCATACAAACCCCCGCACTTTAGTTGAATCAGTAGTGGTTGCAAATGGCAAATGGCAAATATATAGTTAAACCTGTTAAGGGTGTATCTTCACTTGTTACGCCAAACAATAGAATTTCAAGAAGAAAAGTTAGAACTTTACAGTCAAGCTCTATTAATGCCTTGAATAAGTTAAATAGTGAATTGTTAGGCGGTGAAAGCTATCCGATTTTAACAACTGCATTAGGCATAGCAGGAGGTGCAGTTTCGGGAAGCGCAAGCCTTTTGTTTACACTTGCTACCACAGGTTTCTCTCTAGCTAAAACAACCAGTAAAGTGTTAGTTCGCTTAGATGATGAAATATGGCATATTGAAGAAATCGGCAAAGAAGGCGGTTTATTTATCTGCTTTTTTCATTGTAGATCCGTACAGAAAACAAGCGTCAAGTACAAGTAAAGGATGGCTAATTCATGAAGAACGTGAAGAATTGATTTTGAGCTAACTTTACTGGTCAATCATATGATCAAAACTACCCTTTCATCGTTACTACATATAATGCTATTTATTTGTGTATTATTTACGAATAGTCTTTATGCCGATACAAATAAAATTCTAAAAACAGATTACCTCAAGCTTTGCAATATTTATAAAAATATTACAAATATGCCTGTAAATTTAACCACAAAAGAAATGAATTTAACTGAAAATATATTAAATAAATTGCCAGTTTTGTTTAATAATTTATTTACTCATATTATGCGTTCTAACGCCGACAAACGATATGAATTAATAAAGCAATATGCGAAACAGCAAAATAATTTTATTTGGGAATGTGAAGCTGCACGTTTATATTACATCAATGATTTTTGAAAAATATAGATTTTATTCGTAGCTCCGAAAGGTAAATAATGCCTGAAACTGAAACCTCACAACAGAAACTATACTTTGGCCTTGATAATCCTAACAAGATAGAAGTAGAGCAGATATGGTATCAGGACAATC
>CAYQVF010000040.1:0-30794 GCA_964421045.1 uncultured Chromatiaceae bacterium | reverse complement strand
TTTTTAGTGTTAGTCACCGTTACTGCCATGGCCGATGGCTTTGTAGGGTGGTATTTACGCCGTACAGGCGGCGAGCGTGAATCCGGTTTTATCTATCACAGAGCCAAACGTGGACTAGCTTGGTCATTTCTTCTTCTTTGGCTCTTCTATCTCGTTCCACCGATCCCGCTAGACCCCAAATACCTCATCCCACCTTTTTTGCTGGCTGTTGGCATCACTACGCGACTTCATATGGCGTTTTTCAAGAAATTCCTCTAACGCGACCTTCCCTCCAGCTACGTTAAAAACCCTGGAAAAGAGGCCTCTAGAGGGAAGTTAATCGGGGAGTTAAATGAG
The DNA here is from genome assembly GCA_964421045.1 of uncultured Chromatiaceae bacterium. GTDB lineage: Bacteria > Pseudomonadota > Gammaproteobacteria > JAADHS01 > JAADHS01 > JAADHS01. Next base: position 30,458 of record CAYQVF010000040.1, on the reverse strand, counting down.
CTTCCAGCGAATAAAATAGATTCATATTCACGGCTATACGCAATGTGACTCAGGATCTAACTTGACCAAGAAATCTCAGAACAGACCGAAGATAAATATACTGTCATCCGAGGGCACACCTAATCTCGGCGTGGCGGTTAGGTCTTTTTTGCCGATGATCATGGATGAGATTAATGAAAATAATAAGACCAAGCAAAAAAAGGGTAAATGCGGCACCAAAAATGATTGCTCTGAAATACAAACCTCAGAATAAAACCTCACATTTAATCTCCTTTTGCTCTTTCGGGTTGCACACCCGCCCCATCATTATGTTAAATAGAACATAGCAAAGCCTGATCTCATTGGGCGGAATCAACGAACAGGGGCATTGATATGGACTCTCAAACACAAATCGGAAAAGCTGCGCTATACCTGCGTTCCAGTAAAGACCGATCAGATGTATCAATTGATGCCCAGCGCCGAGAACTTAGAAAGCTCGCAAAACGAAAGGGGTTATTCATCGTCGAGGAATTTGAAGATGTCGTCGAGTCAGGCAAAGACGAAAGACGGGCAGGTTTTCAAAGTCTACTCAGCAACCTCAAGTCTCGTTCACGAACATGGAAATATCTGTTGATACTGGACACCTCTCGTCTTGTAAGGGGACGATATTTTGCGCAAGTCTTTAAACACGAATGCAAACGAGCCGGTGTGGAGATCGTTTTCTCAAAATTTCCCGAAGATTTAGACCCAATCTCCAGAGTTGTACTGGAGTCTGTTTTCGAGGCAATGGATGAAGTTCACTCACTCATGTCAAAAGAAAAAGGACTGGGTGGTATGGCTGAAAATGTCCAACAGGGATTCAGAGCAGGTGGACGTGCCCCGAAAGGCTATAAATTGGCCAAAATAGATACAGGAGCCATGCGTGACGGGCAGATGGTCACAAAGTCCAAACTTGAAACCACGGAAGAGGCACCGATAATAGCCCGCTTTCTTAAAGCTCGCGTTGAGGGTATTCCCCGTACACGAGCAGCAAGGCAAACTGGCTTGGAGCACATATCTCCTACCACGCTCATCGGGATGGAGTGGAACGCACTCACTTACGCCGGGCATACGGTCTGGAACGTACACAATGAATGTACCCGCGGAGAGGGCTATAGAAATAAACCAAAGAGGCGTCCTCGACCAGAGTGGGTCATAAAAAATGATACGCATGAAGCCCTCATCACGACTGAAGACGCTGAACTACTACTAAAGCGATTAGAGTCGAGCAACCACTCTAAAGCTCGAAGGACGCCTGCAAAATATCTTCTATCCGGCATACTCAAGACACCTGATGGACAATCGTGGTTTGGCCAAGGTGGCGCACAATATCGTACAAAGCCTCCCAAAGGCCAAGGCAAGGGGCGCTATTTACATGCGGTTGACCTCGATGGCCCCATTATCAAGAAGATATTGAAAGATTTGAATTCTGCCGACTTCGTTAAGCTGCTTGCACTTGAGGCAAGAAAGCAATGCGAAGCAGTTATAGGCGATCCTGCTTCCGAACTACGTCCCGAGTTTATGGCTATTTCGGATCAAATATCCAAAATGATGGACTTGGCGGGCCGCTTGGACGATCCCGATCCAGCTTTACGCAAAGTCGAAGAATTAGAAAAGCGTAGAAAAATGCTTTCGCATGAAATTGATTTGAGAGAGCAAGAACACACCGCGACCGCAGTATTCCGCAATATCACTGAAAATCATATTAGGAAGATATTGAGACAGCTTGAAGAACGCCTAAATCAAGGCAATTCAGAAGCTATGAAAGACACCCTTATTCACATGGTAGAAAAGATTGTCCTCGATCCGGAATCCTTAGATTGTAAAATCTACTACAGGATTCCGGTCGAAGGCAGGAATAAAGTGGCGTCCCCAAGGGGATTCGAACCCCTGTACCTGCCGTGAAAGGGCAGTGTCCTAGGCCTCTAGACGATGGGGACGTAATATAAAACTACGTGATAAGGACTATAACTTGGCTACTCTTCTGGTGGAGCTAGGCGGGATCGAACCGCCGACCTCAACACTGCCAGTGTTGCGCTCTCCCAGCTGAGCTATAGCCCCTCGTTAGAAGAGCGAGCACTTTAATTGAATGGATAAAGATTGTCAACTCCTCTCCTCAGCCATTTTCTGCTCTTTTCCGAATATAGTCCAGGGCGGTATCCAAACGAGCCAGGGTACGTGCCTTGCCAATCAATTCAACAGTGACATCGATTGAGGGAGAAACACCGCCGCCCGTGACAGCAACACGTAATGGCTGGGCTATTTTACCCATTTTTATCTCATGTGTTTCAGCAACATTATCTATTAATTTATTGATTTTTTCAGGCTGCCAGTGATCCAGTGCGGCTAATCCATCGCGTAAGGCTTGCATTGGCTTTTCGATGACCGGCCTTAAATTTTTCTTCGCGGCTTTTTCATCATATTCCGTAAAGTCTTTATAAAAATAGATGCTTATTGCGGCCATTTCAACCAGTGTTTTAGCACGATCCCGCTGCACTTCTACAACACGAACCAGCTCTGGCTCTGTGCCTGGATCGATACCCAGCGCGCCCATATGAATGCTCAAATGGTGAGCGATGTGTGCAGCCTCTGCTTCTTTCAAATAATGTTGGTTCAGCCACAGAAGTTTATCCGGATCAAAAGTTGAGGCCGAATGATTCACCCCGGACACATCAAAATGCTGAATCATTTCATCGATAGAGAAAATTTCCTGATCACCATGAGACCAACCTAGGCGTACTAAGTAATTCAACAAGGCCTCAGGTAAAAAACCGTCTTCCCGGTATTGAATCACACTAACCGCACCATGGCGTTTAGACAAACGTTTACCATCTTCGCCCAAAATCATCGGAACATGACCATATTTAGGTAGTTTTGCGCCTAATGCCTTAAGAATATTAATCTGCCTGGGGGTGTTGTTAAGATGGTCATCACCCCGAATAACGTGAGTAATGTTCATATCAATATCATCCACAACCACGGTCAGGTTATAAGTTGGTGTACCATCAGTACGAGCAATGATTAAATCATCTAGCTCAGTATTACTGATCGTCACGTGCCCTTTTACTAAATCTTCAATAATAACAGCACCCTCGACCGGGTTACGAAAACGGATCACGTAAGGTTTATTATCTTCATGTTTGACACCATTGCGACAATAACCATCGTAGCGAGGCTTCAATTTTTTAGCCATTTGTTTAGCACGTACGGTTTCTAAACGCTCTTTTGAACAATAACAGCGGTAGGCCTGTCCTGCGGCCATTAATTGCGCAATAACTGCATGATAGCGTTCAAAACGGTCTGTTTGATAAAATGGGCCTTCATCATAATCCAGACCCAGCCAGGCCATCCCTTCTAAAATAGCGTTGACTGATTCCACACTAGAGCGTTCCGTGTCGGTATCCTCAATACGCAGCACAAATGTGCCACCATGCTTGCGGGCAAACAACCAAGAAAATAGCGCAGTGCGCGCACCACCAATATGTAAATAACCAGTAGGACTGGGCGCAAAACGGGTTCTTATCGTCATAGTTGTTCTTTATTTCATTTCCTGGAATGCGGACGGTATAAAAATACAATATCAGTTATATTTGTTCTTTTGTTACTTGTGATGACCGGAAGGCAAAGGATACAATATTAATTTAGATCATGCTGACCATTACCATGCGAATATTGCCAGATACTAACCTTTTAGTGTACACCATTCGAGCCTATCAACCGGAAAGTATTGTCGTCTTCGGTGGCGCCATAGATCATCAAGACGACAGTAGCGAGTTACCCAACACCTCATTCACTGATTCGTCCCTTCCTATACAAACAATAGAACATAGCCTGATTATTACACCTAGTATTTTAATTGGTGATTGGCCTGTACAAACAGTCGAGACACTCTCAACTGAACACATTAAGCAAATTGTAGCACTTGCGCCCGAAATAATTCTATTAGGCACGGGCAAACAGCTACAATGGCCAAACATAGAATTATTATCAGAGATAAGCAATAACGGAATAGGGATAGATGTCATGACAACAGCAGCGGCTTGTCGCACTTACAACATATTGACTTATGAAGGTCGCAATGTCGCTGCCGCACTAATGCTAAATTAACGCTAGGCGGCTGTCTGCGAATAAAACCGTAGCGAAAGCCTCGGTACTCCTTGTGGAGTGAAAGTACATTTTGTACCCGCAAGGGGCATACAAATCGAGTTTTTGGATCAGATAATGAAATACATTCTTGTATTTTACCCCGTTGGGGTCGCCTCACGATCCCGATTCAATCCCGACAAATGAGTGAGGCGAATATTGGGCATCTTTAACGAATTTTATTGGCAAGTAGGGTCAAAATGAATTTTTTCGCAATCGGTTTTCTATTCTCGGACAAGCCTCCTAGGCCATTACAAAAGCAAATCAGCTGACATCCCTTCACGTTCAAGGATCGTTCTCAAGCGTTTCAAAGCTTCAACTTGAATTTGCCGGACGCGCTCCCGGGTCACCCCTATTTGCTCACCAACTTCTTCAAGTGTCGCAGCGTCCACACCGTTAATACCAAACCTGGCTTCGACAACATAGCGCTGTTTTTCATTGAGTTGTTTCATCCACAACTCAATACAATGTTGGATTTCGGCATCATGCAAAAAGCCAGGGGGATCAGAAAACCCCCCTTCTGCTTTTGCATCTAAAAGCAGTTTATCCCTGTTTGCAGAAGCGCCATCAATACACGCAACCTGCTCTTTAATATTCATCAGGTGATCAACTTCCTTTAACGGAATATCCAGTAATCCTGCAATATCCTCATTACTGGGCTCGTGATCCAGCTTTTGAGACAATTTACGTGCCGCGCGCTTAAATTGGTTAATTTGTTTGACAAGATGCACAGGTAAACGAATCGTTCGGGTTTGATTCATCAGCGCACGCTCGATGGTCTGTCTGATCCACCACGTACCGTACGTTGAAAACCTAAAACCTCGTTCCGGGTCAAATTTTTCGACGGCATGAATCAAGCCCAGGTTACCCTCTTCAATAAGATCCAGTAAAGCCAAACCTCTATTCATGTAATAACGCGCTATTTTTACGACTAAGCGCAAATTACTTTCAATCATTTTATCTCGAGCTTTGCCATCACCTTGCTGTACAAGACGAGCATATTTAACTTCTTCCTCCGCGTTTAACAATGGAGAATAGCCAATCTCATTGAGATACAGTTGCGTGGTATCTATATTTCTATCGCGTGCTCGACGAACGGGCAGGTTTTTAACAAAGCTTCTACCCCGACTGAACTCATCAACGTCTATTTTTTCAACAGGTACACCTGTAAATTCATCTGATGTTTCTGAAAACCCTGTACCCATCATCACGTCACCGTCCCTGTCTTGCCATCATTGACCCTATGCTTGGCTAAGCATAATAAGTAAATATACCTAGCCCGCATCTTCTCACGAGACCAGAAAAATAGAAAGCACAAATTAAGGCAAAAGCATCAAGGGATCGACAGGCTCCCCTTTTTTTCTGATTTCAAAATACAGTGCCGTCAATTCATCATCAACTCGACCTAATTCAGCAATTTGTTGCCCCCTTTTTACAACGTCTCCTTCACTCACATAAATATCTCGATTGAAGGCGTAAGCGCTTAAGTACTCTTCAGCATGCTTGATAATAATCAAGTTACCATAAGCTTTTAATCCATTCCCGCTATAGACAACCTCGCCTGCTGCTGCAGCTTTCACTGGAGCGCCTAAACGACCTGATATGTGTATACCTTGAAATTGGCCATTGCTGCTTCCGTACTGAGAGACAACATCACCTACAATGGGCCAGAGCCAATGATTCGTGTTTATTGTTTTAGTTTTTTCGAGCACTATTTTTTTTGTACTGGGTTGCCTATGACTCACAACAGGCTTGATTTTAGATGGTTTTTTGACATTAACTGGGGCAGGCTGAGGATCTGATCGATTTTTTTCTATTTTTTGCACTGTCGTATGTGAAAACAAAGTCCGTTTTTTTTCTGGCTCAGGGGGAACCAATCTAATAATTTGCCCCTGTTTGATGCGGTATGGCGCTTTTAATTCATTCCATTGTGCAATTTTTCGATAGTCATAACCATATTGCCAGCTGATGGAATAGACCGTTTCCCCTGTTTCTGCACGATGATATAGATGATGTCCACAAGCTTGTATTCCAACAAGACAAAGGTAAAGTAGACAATGGGTAACCGCAATGGGACGCCGTAGATTAACTGATTTTTTCAGCTTAACCATTTTTTTATCTAAAAATAAAGTACAGTCCAACGACCGCCAGTATCATAAACCAGCCCAGAATATCTACATATTTCCTGAGTAGCGCTTCCATTTTTTCACCGCCCCACATCATCAAAGAAGCAACCAGATAAAACCGCAGCCCCCGCCCTACCAAAGAGGCCAGCACAAAAGGCAAAAAAGCCATACTCAACGCACCCGCAGCAATCGTAAATACTTTATAAGGTATAGGTGAAAAACCAGCGATAAAAATGGCATAAACACCCCATTCAACAAACCATTCTTGCGCTTTTAAATATCGCTCCCAATAGCCTGCTGATTGCAAAACCGGTGTAATAACATCAAAAGCATAAGCGCCAATCAAATAACCCAAGATGCCACCAGCAACCGAAGCCAATGTGGTTATACCCGCCAAATAAAGAGCACGCTTAGGTGTCGCCAATGCCATCGGCGCTAACATGACATCAGGGGGAATGGGGAAAAAAGAAGACTCTGTGAAACTTAAACCCACTAAATACCATTGTGCATGCCGGTGTACAACCCAAGACATAACTTTTTCGTACAAAGAGGAAAATATACGCATATTACAGTACCTTTTTATAGCCTATTGATGACCCTCTACCAAAGGAACAAAACTAACATTTTCTTTTATTTCTAACTCATATTCCTGAACTGTTCGGGTCACAACCTGTAGTTGCTGATTACGAGATCCTCCCACAGGAATAATTAAACGCCCACCAATGGCCAGCTGACCGAGCAGCTCTTGCGGGATCTCTTCTGGTGCTGCAGTAACTACAATGCCATCATATTGACCATAGTCCGGCCATCCCCAATGACCATCTGAATGTTTGAGTCTGATATTTCTGATGCCTAAGGCCATAAAACGGGAACGAGCTAATTTCATTAATTTTTCAATACGCTCGACGCTGTAAACTTGCACCACGAGTTCCGACAATATTGCCGCCTGGTAACCTGAGCCTGTGCCCACTTCCAATACCTTTTTTAACCGTCGGCCATTAAGCACTTCTTCTGTCATACGGGCAACGATATAAGGCTGGGATAAAGTTTGCCCCAGACCAATGGGCAAAGCGGTATTTTCATAGGCTCGACTGGCCATAGCTTCGTCAACAAAAATATGTCTGGGTATTTTTTTTAGCGCAGCCAGTACCCGACGATCCTTTATGCCATTACTTTTCAAACCTTCTACCATCCGCTCTCGCGTACGATCAGAGGTCATGCCGCTGCCTTTGAGTCGTACCCTTCTCATTTTTTTTGCAGCCTCTCTATCCATTTTTTAGTTACATCTAACCGATCATGCCGAGTCAAATCCGTTAATAGGGGTGTAATAGCAACCTGATTATTGCGAATCGCAAAAAAATCCGTCCCCTCCCCTGCATCTTGTTCAGCGCCTGCAGGCCCCACCCAATAGATCGTCTGGCCTCGTGGATCCTGTGCTTGCACTGTAGGTTCAGCTTTATGCCTATGCCCAAGTCGAGAAACAACCCACCCTCTTAATTGGCTTTCCTCAACATCAGGGATATTAACATTGTAAATGGTATCTGCAGGTAAGGTCTCTTCGCTAATTTCCTTAACCAATTTGACAGCAACGTTTGCTGCTGTCTCATAATGCGCACATTGATTGCCAGCAAGGGAAAAAGCGAGCGCAGGTAGCCCCATAAAACGACCTTCCATCGCCGCGGCTACGGTACCGGAATACAAAACATCATCACCTAAGTTTGCACCCGCATTAATCCCGGCGACGACCATATCAGGTTGTGTAGCCAACAAACCAGTTATCGCAAGATGCACACAATCCGTGGGTGTCCCATTGACATAATAGTAACCATTTTCTGCGACAGACACGCGCAGTGGTCGATCAAGGGTAAGAGAATTACTGGCACCACTCCGATTGCGATCCGGTGCGACAACCGTCACTTCGGCAAATTCAGAAAGCAATCGTTCAAGACAGACCAAGCCCGGAGCCTGATAACCATCATCATTGCTTAACAAAATTTTCACAGCGCACGCTCATTATAATTGGCTTCTAAAAAGAAGCTCAATATAACAAAAGAAAGGTGTGTACGGGTAAGTAATATTGAATAATTATGAAATAGCGGCGTAACACAATGCCATTAATGCAGCAGGATAAAGTCCCAGACCTAAAACCAGGACACCATTGGCCCCCATAGTGATTCGCATATCCAGATCCGCACGAATAGGTGCTTGATCTTCGGCAGTATCAAAATACATAAGCTTAATAATACGCAGGTAATAAAACGCACCAATAACAGAGAAAATCACAGCGAAGACGGCGAGCCAAACCATACCTGTCGAAACGACCGATTGTAATACCGCCAGTTTGGCAAAGAAACCCACTGTCGGTGGCACCCCGGCCATTGAAAACATCAATATCAGCATAATAAAGGCAAGCCAAGGACTACGATCATTCAAGCCTTTAAAATCATTTATATTATCCGCCTCAAAACCGACACGGCTGAGCATGATGATCATGCCAAAAGCACCTAAGCTCATTATAGTGTAAACAATGGTATAAAACATCGCTGACGAATAACCATCAGCGGTACCCGTTAATATACCTAACAACAAAAAACCCATATGGGAAATGGTCGAATAAGCCAACATACGTTTCAAATTAGCTTGAGCAATGGCAATCACATTACCAATGGCAATCGACAACATGGCCAGGACAATTAACATCGTTTGCCAATCAACATGAACGACTTCAAAGCCATCAACCAATAACCGCATGACCATACCAAAAGCAGCTAACTTGGGAACCGTTCCAATAAACAAAGTGACACTGGTCGGCGCACCGTGATAAACATCCGGCACCCACATATGAAAGGGAACCGCCCCCAATTTAAAAGCCAGGCCAATGATGATAAACACCAGTCCCATATTCAAGACTAAGGGCATTTCAACCCCCATCTTTAGCACTTCACTGATTTCCAGTATATTCAGGGAGCCTGTAATACCATAGATCAGCGACATTCCGTATAACAATATTCCCGATGCTAAAGCGCCCAAAACAAAGTATTTCATCGCCGCTTCAGTGCATATTTCAGAGTCCCGTTTGAGCGCAACCAAGGCATACAAACATAAAGATAACAGTTCCAGACCAAGATAAATCAACAGCATACTGTGAGCTGAGACCATAATCATCATACCCAGCACGGCAAACAGCGCCAAAACATAGTATTCAGCACGATCTATGTCTTGTTCCTTTAAATAGCAACGTGAGTAGAGCAAACAAACCATCGCGACTAAATAAATAAACGCTTTGAGTACATCACCCATCGTATCTTTCACATACGTGTTCTCAAATGTAAATTCAGGCGTCGCCGTGTGTAAGCCAACGGTGATGATCAGCGCGCCTAACAAAGTAGCCTGAGTTAACAGGTAAACAACGAGACTGCCGTTTTTTTGTGATTGGTAAACCCCAACCAATAAAATAATACAGGCCATAGAGAGCACAAAAATCTCTGGCATCGCCGTGACTAAATTGGGTGATTCAAAATTCATTACATTCATCTCTAAGCGTCATTTACAGCAGTTTTGATTGCACAGCCTGTTGTAGAAGATGATCTACAGAAGGATGCATTACATCGACTAACGGTGCAGGATAAACCCCAAGCCATAAAACACAGATCGCCAATAGACCAAGGATAAAAAACTCCCGGTTATTAACATCTTTCAAGGCCGCAACCTGGTCATTGGCAACCTCACCAAAAATAACTCTTTTTACCATCCACAGGGTATAAGCGGCACCCAATATCAAAGTTGTTGCCGCCAACAATGCTAACCAAAAGTTAGCTTTAAATGTCGCTAAAATTATCATAAATTCACCAACAAAGCCTGAAGTCCCTGGTAAACCTATATTCGCCATGGCAAACAATACAAAAAACGCAGCAAAAACCGGCATGGTATTCACCACTCCACCATAAGCGCTGATAGAGCGGGAGTGCATGCGGTCATATAAAACACCCACACAGAGGAATAACGCACCTGAGATAAAACCGTGTGAAACCATCTGTACTAACGCCCCTTCAACCCCCATCGCCGCACCGGAAACACTGCCTGTTCGGTCATAGATCAGATAGACGATATAAAAACCCAAGGTGACAAACCCCATGTGAGAAATAGACGAATAAGCAATCAGCTTTTTCATGTCGTCTTGAGCTAAGGCAACAAAAGCAATATAGATAATCGCAATGAGTGAAAGTGAGATAATCAGCCAATCAAGCTCGCTGCTGGCATCGGGCGTAATGGGCAACATGAAACGAACAAAACCGTAGGCACCCATTTTTAACATAATAGCAGCTAGTACGACTGAACCGCCCGTAGGCGCTTCAACGTGCGCATCCGGTAACCAGGTATGAACCGGCCACATGGGAACCTTAACCGCGAAAGCAACCAAAAAAGCCAGAAAAATTAGTATTTGTGCCGTTAGCGTTAATTTCACATCATGGAAATCTAAAATACTGAAGTTTCCGGTTTGGAAAAATAGGTAAATTATCGCAATGAGTAATAATACGGAACCCAAAAAGGTATACAAGAAGAACTTGATGGCCGCATAAACTCGATTTTCCCCTCCCCATACCCCAATAATGATGAACATGGGGATCAGCATCGCTTCCCAAAAAACATAAAATAAAACACCATCCAGGGCACAAAAGACACCGATCATCAGTCCTTCCATAATTAAGAATGCGGCCATATATTGAGCCGTTTTCTTTTTAATCACTTCCCAACCCGCTAATATTGTTAATACGGTAATAAACGTAGTCAGGAGAATAAATGGCATGGAAATACCATCAACACCCAGGTTATAGTTAATATTGAATACAGGAATCCAACTATGCAATTCAACAAATTGCATTTGATAGATTGAAGTATCGAACTTGCTAAACAGAGGCAGTGAAATCAAAAATGTGAGTATCGCCACACCCAATGACAACCAACGCACGGCGTCATCTCCCACTTTTTGAATAGCGAGCACCAGCAAGCCACCAATAATAGGTAGCCAGATGACGAGACTTAACAACGGCAATTCTGACATCAGTTAACCTTTTTAATTATTCTTAAACAAAGAACGTCAGCATCAGTAGCAAACCAATGATCATAACGAATGCATAGTGATATAAGTACCCAGACTGCACATAACGAATAAATTTCGCGATATGCCCCACCGCATTGGCAGTGCCATTCACCATGACTCCATCGATTAGTTTTGCATCTCCTTCTTTCCAAAAGAAGCGTCCCAAACCACGACTTCCGCCCGCAAAAAATGAATCATTGAAGGCATCAAAGCCATACGCTCTACTCATGTAATCGTGCAACCCAGAACATCTTTGTTTAATTTTTTCTGGTATATCAGGTCTTTTCACATATAAGAACCAGGCCACTGCAACGCCCGCCAAAGCAAGCAATACAGGCCAACCCAAACCATTCAGCATGAAAGCAAACGGCCCGGTGTAATACGCACCCAGTTCAGTTAAAACGTCATGTTCCGGTAACACCGTAATGACCTCATTAAAATAATCACCAAACAACATGGGCCCAATGGCAACAAAACCAATCAACGCAGAGGGAATGGCCAGCAATATCAGTGGCAGCGTGACGACTTTTGAGGGCTCATGGAGATGTTCACGAGTATGTTGATCAAATCGCTCTTTCCCATGAAAGACAATAAAAAACATCCTGAAGGTATACAACGCAGTCACAAAGACACCGAGCAAAACAGCCCAATAAGCAAATTCGGCACCCGGTACTGTAGACAATTTAACTGCTTCAATGATGGCATCTTTAGAGAAAAAACCAGACATTCCGGGAAAACCAATCAACGCTATGGCTCCGATAAACATACACCAGTAGGTAATAGGTAAATATTTTTTCAAACCACCCATTTTAAAGATGTTTTGCTCATGATGCATGGCGATAATCACCGACCCTGCTGCCAAAAATAATAGCGCCTTAAAAAAGGCATGCGTCATCAAATGAAAAATACCAGCAGCGTAAGCAGAAGCGCCCAAGGCAACGGTCATGTAGCCTAATTGAGATAAAGTGGAATAGGCAATCACTCGTTTGATGTCGTTTTGTACTATACCCAAGAACCCCATAAACAGGGCGGTGATTGCACCGATCACCATCACAAAACTCAACGCCACTTCTGAGTACTCATAAAGTGGTGACATCCTAGCAACCAGAAAAATACCGGCGGTCACCATCGTTGCCGCGTGAATCAAAGCTGAGATGGGGGTCGGGCCTTCCATCGAATCGGGCAACCATACATGCAAGGGCACTTGTGCTGATTTCCCCATCGCCCCAATGAACAGTAAAATACAGATCATCGTAATCACAGACCATTCCGTTCCCACAGCAATCTTTGCGGTTGCATCAACCATGGCCGGCGCGGCGGCAAAAACAGTGGCATAGTCCAGAGAATCAAAATACATCAAAATCGCAGCAATCCCAAGTATAAAACCAAAATCTCCTACTCGGTTGACTAAAAATGCCTTTAATTTGGCATAAGTAGCCGTTGGGCGCTTAAACCAAAAACCAATCAACAGATACGAGACCAGGCCAACCGCTTCCCAGCCAAAAAAGAGCTGCATGAAGTTATTCGCCATAACCAGCATCAGCATGGAAAAAGTAAACAGTGAAATATAGCTGAAGAAGCGCTGATAACCCGGATCATCGCGCATATAGCCAATAGTATAGATATGTACCATAAGAGACACAAAGGTCACAACCAGCATCATCATGGCAGTTAGGCTATCCACTAAAAAACCAATTTCAAAGGTAATACCATCGCTGATCAACCAGGTATAAACCGTCTCATTGTAGATGGGTGCGCCATTCAAAACGATATGATTAAACGTAATCAGAGATAAAATAAAAGCGACACCGACCCCAAAAATAGTGACAGTATGAGCCCCTGCCCGTCCAATGAGCTTGCCAAAAAAACCGGCAATAATTGCCCCCAGCAAAGGGCCTAGCACTGCGCCTAAATATACATATTCCATAATTCGCTGCCTTTTAACCCTTTAATGAATCGAGATCGCCCACATTAATCGTTCGGCGAGTACGAAACAACACGATCAATATCGCTAAGCCAATAGCCGCTTCTGCTGCTGCAACAGTCAAGATAAAAAAGACAAAAACCTGACCCGCTATATCACCAAGATAATGTGAAAAAGCAATGAAATTCATATTCACCGCAAGCAACATAAGTTCTATTGCCATTAATAAAATAATGACGTTTTTTCTATTTAAAAATATTCCCGCTATACTGATACAGAACAGAATAGCACCAAGAATAAGAAAATCTGAGAGTGCGATCATTAATTTATCTCATCCTTTTTGTCTGCTGTCATTTTCACCATTCTCACACGCTCTTCTTTTGTGACTCGTACTTGCGCATCAATATTCTGTTTTTTAACATTGGGGCGTCTTCTTAGCGTCAAGGCAATTGCTGCGATAATCGCAACTAACAAAATAACGGCAGCAATTTCAAAAGGGTAGACATACACCGTGTATAAGACGCTACCCAGCTCTTTTGTATTACTATAATCCGCAGCATGTTTCACCGGGTCTGCGATTTGGTCCAGGCCAAAAGTGTCCGGACCCAGAACAACGGCCATTTGTGCAAAAATAATAATGCCCACAATCAAGCCTACGGGCAAATAACGAGCAAAACCCTCACGCAATTGAGAAATATTAATATCCAGCATCATGACGACGAACAAAAAGAGCACCATTACAGCACCTACATAAACTAATATTAACGTTAACGCTAAAAATTCAGCCTCTAATAAGATCCAGATCGCGGCGCACGTAAAAAAGGCCAATATCAGGCTAAAAGCCGCATAAACCGGATTTTTAACTGTAATCACGGCCATAGAAGCAACCACTAAAATGGCTGAGAAAATATAAAATAGTATTGGTTGGATTTCCATAATGTTTATATAATTTACTTTATTATGTTATCGATAAGGTGCATCGAGCTCACGATCCACAGCGATCTGAGCTTCATGCTGATCCCCGATGGCCAATAGTTTTTCTTTTGTCATAATTTGCTCGCCGCGTTTTTCAAAGTGATAATCGAAAATTCGCGTTTCAACAATGGAGTCAACGGGACAGGCCTCTTCACAAAATCCGCAAAAAATACATTTAAACAAATCTATGTCATAACGAGTAGTACGCCGCGAACCATCATCGTGTACCTCTGACTCAATGGTGATCGCTAAAGCGGGGCAAACTGCTTCACAAAGCTTACAAGCAATACATCGCTCTTCACCATTGTCATACCGTCTCAACGCGTGCAAACCCCGAAAGCGATAAGATTGTGGTGTCTTTTCTTCTGGATACTGAACGGTTATTTTTTTTGCGAAGAAATAACGTCCAGTCAACTTCAAGCCAATGAGTAACTCCCATAGGATAAAAGTTTTTAAATAATGATTAAGCCCTGTTTTCATATAAGATGCATTCCAAATTAATCAAACCAAGGTCCCAGTTCTGCTAACACGGCAACGGCAACGACCAATAACCAGACAATCGTCACCGGGATAAATACTTTCCATCCAAGCCGCATAATCTGATCGTACCGATATCGTGGAAATGTTGCACGGAACCATAAAAACAGGAAAAGAAACACGGACATCTTGGCAAACAGCCAAATGATGCTCGATTCACCAATAACAGGAAGACCCGGGAAAGGCGAATACCAGCCACCCAGAAACATTAATGCCGTTAATGCCGCAATCAAAATCATGTTAGCGTATTCGGCCAAAAAGAATAGCGCAAAACACATACCCGAATATTCGACATGAAAACCGGCGACAATTTCAGATTCACCCTCGGCAACATCAAAGGGAGCACGATTGGTTTCGGCCACACCAGCCAAAAAATAGACGACAAATAAAGGTAATAAGGGCAGCCAAAACCAGTGAAAAACGCCCCCTGCCTGCGCTTCAACAATATCTCTGACATTCAAGCTGTGCGCAGCTAACAACACACCTACCAACGCAAACCCCATGGCAATTTCATATGAAACAACCTGGGCGGCAGAGCGCAAAGCGCCGAGAAAAGCATACTTGGAGTTAGAGGCCCAACCGGCAATGATAATGCCATAAACACCAAAAGAGGTTAACGCCAAAATATAAAGCAGGCCTGCATCAAGATCGGATAACAACAATTCAGCATTAAATGGAATAACAGCCCATGCCGCCAAAGCAGGTGCCAATGCAATAATGGGGGCTGCAATAAATAAATAACGATTGGAATTGGTTGGAATGATGATTTCTTTCATCATCAATTTCAGGCCATCCGCAATCGGCTGCAACAAACCTCGTGGCCCCACTCGGTTTGGCCCTATACGAACTTGTATATAACCGATTACTTTACGTTCGGCCAAGGTCAAATAGGCCACCGACAACATAATAGGAACGACAATGACTACGATCTTAAGGACGATCTGGAGAATTTCCGGCAACGCGTCCCACGTCGTTAGTATTAATTCAAGCATTGGCTCTTGACTCTTCCATTTTTGATCATTAATTCATCACAATCGTATTACCCGTAGCATCAGGCGTTATCGATAAAGAGACCGCTCTTCTGGTAATTGCATCCGCACCATAAATTGGAACTTCGACTATTTTTTCACTGATTTCCCCTGATAATTCCGGACACAACCACTCTCTTTTGTTGCTCAACTTAATATCACCCAGGCGTTCTTTCAGCTCATCCCGAACTTCAATCGAAGACATATAGTCAAACCCCTGTAATTCAAATAAATTTCCAAGAACCCTCAATATTTTCCAGGCTGGCCGGGTATCCTCTTGCGGTGAAACCACGCCTTTAAAACTCTGCCAACGACCTTCGACATTAACAAAAGTGCCTGAGGTTTCAGTATAGGGACTGATCGGTAAAAATACATCAGCTACATCAGACAACACGTTTGAAGCATAACTTGAAAATGCAACAACAAATTCCGCATCTTTTAAAGATTGCGTGGTTACAACAGGATCAACACTATCAAATTCGGGTTCGATACCAAAAAGAAAATAGCCTTTACGGGGTGCGGTAAACATTTGCATCGCATTCAGACCTGCTGAGGTTTGATTTGATGATGCCGAGTCTGTAGTTGTTCGATGAGGTACCGCGCCTGACAACCAGGCACCCGCACTATTCGCACCGAGACTGAGAGAACCAAGCTTTGCCCCACTTAACTCAGCGATACATTCTGCAAGTGCATACAATGTTGAAAATGTGGGATGACTCGCTGCCGACAAACCTAACAGAACGCTGCCATGATTCGCTGTACTCAAATGAGTCGCAATTTTTTCATGCGTTGCAGAAATGGGTACCGTGTGCAGTAATTGATCGATTCCAGACGGAGCTGCAATTTTATTCATACTCAATAAAGCTTTGAGGATACCCGCCAGCGCAGTCTCCATACCGGCAACATCAGTAATTAATTTTTCAGCTAGTGGCATATTAAGCTTGTAATCTACAGAGTTAACACACATGACTTTCGCACCGAACAGCACAGCCTGTCGTACTCGATGCCCTAGTATAGGTTGGTCTTTAGTGATATTTGCCCCTACTAAAAGCACCGCGTCACTCTGCCCTAATGATTCAATACTTTGCCCTAAATAAGGAAAAGCAGGCGCTCTATCCTGGTCACTAAAATCTAACTGACGAATTCTATGATCGATATTAGAACTCCCCAGGCCGCGCACTAATTTTTGTAATAAATACATTTCTTCCAATGTGGCGCTGGGAGAGACCAAAGTGCCTAAATGCTCAGCACCATGGCGACCCACTAATTCTTTCACACCATTAAGTGCAAATGCTAATGCCGTATCCCATGATACTCGCTGCCATTCGCCCGATTGTTTGATCATCGGTGCAGTCAATCTATCTTTGCTGCTGAGTCCTTCATAAGAAAAACGGTCTCTGTCCGAGATCCAGGTCTCGTTAATTTCTTCGTTTTCTCTAGGCACAACCCGCATAATATTATTATCGCGAACATCCAGATCAATATTAGAACCAACACAGTCATGTCCCGCTATTGAAGGATATCGCTGCATTTCCCAATTTCTTGCTGAGTAGCGAAAGGGCTTTGATGTTAATGCGCCAACAGGACAAAGATCGATCATATTTCCGGACAGTTCTGATGAGATCGTGCTTGCCACATAGGTGCCTATTTCCATATGTTCACCGCGGCCGATGGCACCCAATTCACGAACGCCAGCAATTTCTTCACCAAAGCGTACACAGCGCGTACAGTGAATACAGCGTGTCATATCCGTTGCAATGAGAGAACCAATATTTTTATTTTTTACAACCCGTTTATTTTCGCTATAACGAGTCTCCCCTCCACCAAAACCTACAGCCAGATCTTGCAAGTCACATTCTCCCCCTTGATCACAAATGGGACAATCTAATGGATGGTTAATTAAAAGAAACTCCATAACGCCTTTTTGCGCCGCAATTGCTTTTTGCGATTGCGTAAAAACTTTCATGCCTTCAGTGACGGGTGTAGCACAAGCGGGAAGAGGTTTGGCTGCCTTTTCAACATCAACCAGACACATTCGACAATTTGCAGCGACAGACAACTTTTTGTGATAACAGAAACGAGGAATCGGAATCCCCGCTTCATCTGCAGCTTCAATCAGCATCGCACCATCTTGCGCTTCGATCTTCAGCCCATCTATTTCAATATTAATCATACTTAGTTCCCGTATACCACTTGCACTGTGCCTTACACACTTACCATACATCGTTTATGATCGATATGGTATTGAAACTCATCTCGAAAATGTTTGATAAAACTCACCACTGGCATTGCAGCAGCATCACCCAACGCACAAATGGTTCGACCTTCTATGCGTTTAGAAACATCGACCAACATATCCAGGTCTGTCGATTTTCCTTCGCCATGTTCTATTCGATGTATCACCCGCGACAACCAACCCGTCCCTTCACGACACGGTGTACATTGACCACACGATTCTTCAAAATAAAAATGGGCAATACGAGCCAGCGCTTTAACCATGCAAGTGGTGTCATCCATGACAATAACTGAACCGGCACCCAGCATGGATCCGGCTTTACTCAGCGCATCATAATCCATAGTGACATCCATCATCACATCTGCGGGCAATATTGGCGTTGAAGAGCCACCCGGAATAACCGCTTTTAAGCAACGACCTTCACGCATGCCACCCGCCAGTTCTAACAATTCTGCAAAGGGAGTCCCCATGCCAACTTCATAGTTACCGGGTTTTTGTACATGTCCAGAAACACTAAATAACTTGGTACCCCCATTATTAGGTTTGCCCAACTCATGAAACCACTTCCCGCCTCTCTCTAAAATAATCGGCACAGAAGCTAAGGTTTCCGTATTATTAATCGTCGTCGGCTTACCATAAAGGCCATAACTTGCCGGAAAAGGAGGTTTAAATCGAGGTTGGCCTTTTTTGCCTTCAAGAGACTCCAGCAATGCCGTTTCTTCACCACAAATGTAGGCACCGGCACCCAGTTGTGAATGTAGCTCAAAATCAACACCCGAGCCGAGAATATTCTTACCTAACAACCCTGCCGCTCGCGCCTCTTTAAGGGCATTTTCGAAACGAGTATATGGCTCACGAAACTCCCCTCGAATATAGTTATAGCCCACATTTGCACCAATGGTATAACCGGCTATGGCCATACCCTCAATTAATGCATGTGGGTTGTAACGTAAAATATCGCGATCCTTAAAGGTGCCTGGCTCCCCTTCGTCCGAGTTACAAACAATGTATTTTTGGCCTTCTACATTACGCGGCATAAAGCTCCATTTAAGCCCCGTTGGAAATCCCGCGCCCCCGCGCCCCCGTAATGCCGATTCTTTTAATTCATTAATGATTTTTTGCGGTGGTGTTTTTTGCTTGAGTATACGCTTCCATTGCGCATAACCCCCAAGGCTTTGATAAGTACTCAAGGCCCAGGGTTCTTTATGATTCAGGGTTCGAAAACAAATTTCATTAGCCATACGTATCGCTCTGTTATCCTAATTATTTCAGGTTATCCAGTATGGAATCAATTTTTTCAGGGGTCAGGTTTTCATAATATTGATCGCCAATTTGCAACATAGGTGCGCCCCCGCACGCACCAAGGCACTCGACTTCCTTTAAGGAAACTTTGCCATCGGCAGTTATTTCACCAAAGCCAATACCCAGCTTATCTTTCAAGTGAGAAACAATTTCATCAGAACCACACAACATGCATGAGATATTCGTACAGACGCATATTTTGTTACGACCAACGGGCTTCAGCTCATACATAGAATAGAAAGTAGCAACTTCATAAACAGAAATAGGCTCCATTGCTAAATATTCCGCTACCATGTCCATTAAATCTTGAGTGAGCCAACCCCCATTCGCATCCTGAACGATCGTTAACGCTGCCATGACGGCTGATTTTTTTTGATCCTTAGGGTACTTCGCTACCCAAGTGTCGATTTCACTCTTTGACTCATCCGAAAGGAGGTGTAGCTTGCTTTCAGCCATTACCGGTCGACCTCCCCAAACACGATATCTTGCGTTCCAATAATCGCCACAACATCAGCAAGCATGTGACCACGCGACATTTCATCAAGCGCAGCTAGATGAGCAAAACCGGGTGCTCTGATTTTCAGGCGATAAGGTTTGTTGGCACCATCAGAAACCAGATAAATTCCAAACTCACCTTTAGGGTGTTCAACCGCCGCATAGGCTTCACCTTCAGGCACACAGTAGCCCTCGGTAAACAGTTTAAAGTGGTGAATCATCGCTTCCATATTCCCCTTCATCTTTTCCCGTGTCGGCGGCGCGACCTTATAGTCATTGACAATAACGGGGCCAGGGTTCGCTCGCAACCAGTCGATGCATTGTTTGATTATCTTATTGGCTTCACGCATCTCGGCAACACGAACCAAGTAACGATCATAACAATCTCCGGTTACACCAATTGGAATATCAAAATCTAGCTGATCATAAACTTCATAGGGTTGTTTTTTACGCAGATCCCACTCGACACCCGAGCCTCTTAACATCGGCCCTGTCAGACCCAGTTGCAGTGCTCGTTCTGGTGACACAACGGCGATATCAACGGTTCTTTGTTTCCAGATACGATTATCTGTTAACAAGGTTTCATATTCATCAACATAGCCTGGAAAACGCTGCGTAAAATCTTCCAGAAAATCTAATAACGAACCTTCTCGGTTTTCATTTAATTTATTTACTTCCTTTTGACTATGCCATTTAGACGCTTCGTACTTTGGCATGGTATCAGGCAAGTCGCGGTAAACACCACCAGGGCGATAATAGGTTGCATGCATACGCGCACCTGAAACGGCTTCGTAGGCATCAAACAAATCTTCTCGTTCTCTAAACGCAAACAAGAACACCGTCATTGCACCAATATCCAGCGCATGCGCTCCCAACCACAAGAGATGATTCAGAATCCGGGTTACTTCGTCGAACATCACCCGAATATATTGTGCTCGCACGGGCGGAACCGTGCCCAGCATTTTTTCTATCGCCAACACATAACCATGTTCATTGGCCAACATAGAAACATAGTCCAAACGATCCATATAGCCTATGTTTTGATTAAATGCTTTGTGTTCAGCTAGCTTTTCAGTGCCGCGATGCAACAAGCCAATATGCGGATCAGCGCGCTCGATAACTTCGCCATCCAGCTCCAAAACCAAGCGCAAGACACCATGAGCAGACGGATGCTGCGGTCCAAAATTTAGTGTGTAATTACGAATTTCGGCCACGTTACGCCTCACCGGATTGAGTAGATGAATGATAGCGATTATCCCGTCTGATAACACGGGGCACCAAGTTACGCTCTTCGATACTCACTGGCTCGTAAATCACTCGCTGTTGCACTGGGTCATAACGCATTTCAACATTGCCTTCTAAAGGGAAATCTTTACGAAAAGGATGTCCGATAAAGCCATAATCCGTTAACAAACGACGCAAATCGTCATGCCCCTCAAAGATAAAACCGTATAAGTCAAAGGCCTCGCGCTCAAACCAGTTTGCGGCACTCCAGATAGTTTTGATCGAGGCGATACGCGGCATCGCTTCATCAGGAAGAAACGTTCGTACTCTCAGTCTGTGATTATTCCGCACTGACAACAAATGGTAGATCACAGCAAAACGTTCAGCAGGTTTAAACGATGACTCTGCATCCCCATAAGTACTGTAATCTACACCACATAAGTCGATCAATTGGTCAAATGAAAATTCATCTTTTAATACGGTCGTGACATCAATAATATCTTTTCTTGCGACGACAATCGTCAGCTCATCCAGGGCAATGTTAGATTCTCTTATGCGATCATCAAAACGAGCCTGCAGGCTTGCCGCCAAAGCTTTTATGTGATTTGACATGTTGTTTACCTTTTAACGAGCTATGGTATTCGTTCTTTTTATTTTATTTTGCAGTTGAATAATGCCATACAATAAAGCTTCTGCAGTAGGCGGACAACCCGGCACATAGATATCGACGGGAACAATACGATCACAGCCTCGGACAACCGCATAAGAGTAGTGGTAGTAACCCCCGCCATTGGCACAGGACCCCATAGAAATCACCCATCTAGGCTCCGGCATTTGATCGTAAACTTTACGCAATGCAGGTGCCATTTTATTCACCAGCGTACCCGCGACGACCATGACATCAGATTGCCTGGGGCTGGGGCGAAAGACAACGCCAAACCGATCCAGATCATATCGTGCCGCGCCGGCATGCATCATCTCAACCGCACAACAAGCCAGACCGAAAGTCATTGGCCATAATGAACCAGTTCGCGCCCAGTTAATTAACGCATCTGCTGAGGTCGTAACAATGCTTTTTTCTAATACGCCTTCTATTCCCACTCTAACGCCCCTTTTTTCCATTCATAGGCAAAACCAATAACTAAAATACCTAAGAACACAACCATAGCCCAAAAGCCAAACCAGCCTATGGTATCCAGTACAACAGCCCAAGGGAACAAAAACGCAATTTCAAGGTCGAAGATAATGAACAGGATAGCAACCAGATAGAAACGAACATCAAATTTCATGCGACTGTCTTCGAAAGCTTCAAATCCGCATTCATAGGGCGACAATTTCGCACTGTCTGGTTTGTTTGGCGCAACCATCAAGCCCATAACAAGAGGCATAATGCCAAAGCCCGCGCCTAAAATAAGAAACACTAATATGGGTAAATAATTTTCGAGCATGAACACAATCCCATTATCCGTAATTATTATTAGTTTTACGCATCCCTAACGAGACGACCCGAACATCATGCCTTGTGGAAATGATACCGTTATTAAAATACCCACCTTGTTTGTTATTTACATTCACTATGGATACGTCATTGCAATAAAATCAACAAACAAAAATCGAGCGTAATAATCTGGGTATCTTACAATGGCCTTCTCCCTTACGAGCTACACTCCTCAGTTATCAACTCGTACTTTAAGTTTTTTTGTGTAAAATCTATGTAAATTCTAGTTATTTCGAGTCTAGGTCAACAAGCAGGACTACGTCAAGCAAATAGATTCCTGTTTCGCTCAAGATTATTATTTTTTTATCTTTAACTCTGAAAACTCGCCTTTTTAACACTTTTAAATTATAGATAATAAATGGTGCCGATGGCCGGAGTCGAACCGGCACAGCTTTCGCCACTGCCCCCTCAAGACAGCGTGTCTACCAATTCCACCACATCGGCAACGATACATACGTCCTTAAACTACTTTACAGGTAAGTTATTTTCTGGGACTGCATCCATACTGGACGGGACCTCAGGAACATCACTAATGTCTTCAATAGCGCGACGCTTATCAAGCTCAGGCAATGAAGATAAATCACTAGGCGCTGCATCTTTTTTTGGTACGACCAGATCGTCCGCAGCAGACTCCTCCGGAACATCACTTCCATTGTCCTTTTCGTCAGTTGGCAGTACCGGGATATCACTGGGTGTCGCACGCTCTATGGGTAACTCAAGATGATCCGTAATGCTCACCTCTTCCCGAGAGGAGCCCGCCAAATAAGCTAATGTCAAACTGGTTATAAAAAATACAGTCGCCAGTATGGCTGTCGCCGTCGTCAGAAAAGATGAGGAACCCTGGCTACCAAAAACGGATTGTGATGCACCCCCCCCCCCGCCAAATGCGGCGCCTGCATCCGCACCTTTACCCTGTTGCAACAACACGAGCGTGATGATTCCAAATGCAACAAATCCATGCAGGATCATAAGTACATTGTGTAACATAATTTATCAACCCTAAAATCAAGTAACGATAAAATAAATGTAACTACTCAGCTCACCCCTAAAAACTGCCATTTCAGCGTTCACCCTCAAGGGGCACTTAGTAAAAATGATTATTTACACTTGTAAACTCACATTTTTCGCCTTGAACTGACGGCTTTTCAGGGGCAATTGAGCAGTTACCGTTAACTTTGACTACTCGCCGAGTAGTTACAAATAAATTTATACTTGCGCAGATCGGCAAATTGAGACAAAGTCTTCAGCTTGTAACGATGCTCCGCCAATTAACCCACCATCAATATCTGGCATACCAAATAATTTTGCGGCGTTATCAGGTTTAACGCTACCGCCATATAACAAGCGAATACTGGATGCCAATTCAGCATCTTGCTCTGCAATACGCGCACGTATAAATTGGTGCACCTGTTGTGCTTGTTCCGGTGTCGCCGTTTTGCCTGTACCTATCGCCCAAACAGGTTCATAGGCAATCACTGATGTTTTCAAAGCCGCCAGCGTAACCGCATCATTAAATAACGCAGCCAATTGTTTCGCAATCACGGTCTCGGTTTTGCCATTTTCACGCTCTTCTAATGTTTCGCCGACACACACAATAGATAACAGTCCTGCGGCACTCGCGACCCTCATTTTTTCGGCAACAAGTTCATCCTGTTCTCCATGGTAAGCGCGCCGCTCAGAGTGACCTATAATGACACAGTCACATTGATATTCATTCAACATCTCAGCGCTGATCTCGCCCGTATAGGCACCAGCGGTATGTCGCGATAAATCTTGCGCACCCAATCGCACTTTTGATGCACCCATAGCCTGCTTTACTTCGGCTAAAAAAACATAAGAGGGGCAGAGCGCAATATCCACCCCATCGAATTCTTTAACTTGTGCAACGATGGTCTCAGCCAAAGCGGTTGCACTTGCACGTGAGCCATTCATTTTCCAATTTCCTGCTACAAAAGCACGCCGCATTTCCTATCCTCAAAATTAGCAAAAAAACCGAGCACGCAAGCTTACCGGGACTCAACAGAGAAAGCAATTTCTTTAAACTGCAAAAGCCGCCTCACCCACAGGTTAATATTTATATTTTCAACATCTTAGCGTGATATATAGATGTTAGTTAGTTAAAGTATTTTATTGTTTTCCTGGTATGCCAGCTCAACTGCTGCTGCCAATTGATTTGCTAAGCTACGCACCTCTTGTGGATCATCACCTTCCACCATCACTCTGATGACGGGTTCCGTCCCTGACGCTCTTAATAGCACTCGCCCTCGTTGCCCTAAAATAGACTCCACTTCTTGTTGAGCCGCCTTTACTAAACTGGATTCAGTATAGTTAAATTTTTGCTCTGTCCGTACATTAAGCAAACACTGCGGACACTTCACCACTCTATTCCTAAGGTCTTTGAGAGATAAACCACTTTCAATCATGGCAACCAGCACCTGTAGCGCCGCCACCGTACCATCTCCTGTCGTTGTACGATCTAAACAAATAATGTGCCCGGACGACTCACCGCCCAGATAAGCATTATTTTCTCTTAACCGCTCCAAAACATAACGATCACCCACATTCGCACGTACTAACTTAATCCCTAACTTTTCCAGTGCATGCTCTAAACCCAGATTAGACATGAGTGTACCAACAACAACGGGAGATCCTTCATTATTATCTGCTCTAGAACGCGCGATAATATAGAGCAACTCATCCCCATCGACAACCGCACCATCAGCATCAACCATGATCACTCGATCACCATCACCGTCCAGAGCAACGCCAACATCAGCGCCGACGGCCAAAACTTTTTTCTGTAGCTCAGCAGGAGAAGTAGACCCGCACTCTTTATTTATATTTAAGCCGTTTGGAGACACCCCCATCTCAAAAACTTCCGCACCCAATTCTTTAAAAACAGAAGGGGAAACGTGATACGTTGCGCCATGAGCACAATCAACAACTATTTTTAAACCCTTTAATTCCATCATACTCGGAATCGTACTTTTACAAAATTCGATATACCGACCCGCCGCATCAACTATCCGCCCGGCTTTACCCAATAAATTCGAATCCACCGTTGCCATCGGAGTTTCCAGCTCACGCTCAATAGCCAGCTCCACGTCATCAGCAAGCTTGCCGCCGCTTTCGGAAAAAAATTTGATGCCATTATCGTAAAAGGGGTTATGCGAAGCACTAATCACAATACCCGCTTGCGCGTGCAAAGTACGCGTTAAATAGGCAATAGCCGGTGTGGGCATCGGCCCCAACAAATGGACATCGACTCCTGCTGAAGATAAACCGGCTTGCAAAGCTGATTCAAACATATAACCCGATATGCGAGTATCCTTGCCAATAACGACTTTCCCCCGCCCCTCCTCCTTAGCCGCCAGCACCCGCCCTGCAGCCCACCCCAATCGCAACATAAATTCCGCAGATATCGGTGTTGCACCCACCTTACCGCGAATACCATCCGTACCAAAATAACGCTTTTTTACTTCAGAATTCATCCACACCTCAAATTATCAATTTGCATCCAACTTCACCCCAATAATTAAAGAGCCATTAACCACAGAGTATACACAGAGATTAGAGAGAAAACACCGTAAAACCTATCAGGCAACGCCTGAAAACCGGAAATGATAATCCCCCTACAAGAAGAGAAATAAAGTGGCCCTGTGTTCGGTGATGACTATGGCTGGCCTTTTTAATCGATCAAGTCCAGCAGCTCTGCAGTTCAGCGTATCAAAAGCCCGTCAGCATGCCGGTGCATTTAAAGTGCTGCTTGAACAAATTCGAACGATAATTCAAATGGAGGTATTTGTCGATTGGGAAACGCTGTTCATCTATCTTGCAAACCCAAAACAAAGAGCACCGTCAACCGAAGATTGGCTGGAGACTATCCGAGAATAGAGGCCGTAGCGAGGGACTCAGCACCCACTCCGCGGTCCATCATAACCATCCGCTGAAACGAAAACTATTTTTTATGCAAAGGTATCTCGGTGTGTAATCAAACACCTAAACGGTATTCAATAAGCAAGTAAATATCCTTGAGTTTTTTCTCATCTAACGCCGAAAGATCTCCTGTACTTGGCTCATCGGGAGCGAAATTTACGGAATTACTGATTGCTAAGCTGAGAACCAAGGGCTCGGTGGATGGGGTGAAATCGTTGAAAACAGAGGCATCAACAACTATTCTGAGTAACTCACCATTACCCGTTGTTGAAAAATCGAGATCTCTACTTCCCCCATTTGCAGTCACTGAAATTTCCAGGTTCTCCGCCACGTTTTCGGGTAATTCACCCCTTTCATCCAAAAATGTATTTTTGTTGTATTGAATAATTAATTCAGCACTTTGCATAATAAAGCGGCGACCCTGCAAGAATAAGGGGAAATGTTGCTCTCCCAGTTCAATTTGCACCGGAGTACTAGCCGGGCTATGTAACAAACGATGAAAGCTCTGAGAAAACTCTTGTCGCAGGCTGAACAATCTGGGTAGTGTGAAATCAGTGCTGGATAATGTTTTTTCCAACAGTGCATTTCGCCCCTCAATCTCTTCCCGAAACAGTTCATCATAATCAGCGGTATAACTGATATGAAGAATGACATCATTAATCGTATCGTAGTCAAATGTTCGAAAACTTTTTGGCAAACTTAAACGCCAGTTGCTGATTGCCCCGGCACCTTCAAAAGGCATATAGCGCTCATCACGAAAATCCAGGTTAAATACCCCGGAATCATTTTGTGCAGTGCTGGTCGCAATGCTTACCGTACGAGTGGGTGGCACTTCAAAAAGATTGTCCTCGCTAATGCTGGCCTCTTTGCGCATCTGGCTACCCGTCAGCGTCAGGTTGGCGCTGATATTGGTATAAGGCCCGGTAATACAAGGAACGGTCAAACGTGCCGATTTAATCCGGCGCTTATACTGCCCAGGGTAGAAGAGATCAAAATAAAGTTCAAGAATAACAAACTTGCATTCCCCTGTGGTTTTTAACGCCAGCAACGCATTGGGGTCGATTTGGGTCAGTGAAAAGGCTTGGTTAATCTCCATTTTTCGATGGTTGGTTTCCATATACTTGCGTTCCATATCACGCAAGTCTTGCATCAGACGTTCACCTGCCAGCAGTCCTGCCTGCGATGAATCCCAATAACTGCCATCCAACACAGTGCCCGTTTCATCACCGCGTTCAAACTGAAAAGCCCGTTCGGCCTGTCTGGCTAAACTCATGGCATTTTGATAAGTCTGGCGATAGAAGCGCTGCATTTGGGTGGAAAGCCATGTGTAGAGTTGCAAGTTAGTAAATTTATCCTGATAAAATTCTATCGTTTCATCAAGTTGTTTCATCGATTCTTCGTGAAGTTTTTCTGATTCGATTGAGATTTCACGGCGAATGGCAGCGGCTTCGATCTGTTTTTCGATTTCATTGAGTTCGTTACTGGCTTGATCCAGACTGAATTGCCATCCTTGTTCCCGGCGCTCAAAATTTGCGTGCATGCCGGTCATATCAGCTGAAATTAACGATAAGGAACCTAGCTCGCTTATGATGTTTGCCGCATGGTCGGAAGCCTTTTCAATGCTGCGAGAAGGTGGTGAAACGCACATACCAACAACTTCAGGTGGAGCAGACATAAGCGCTGCAATAATTCGTATTGTTGGAGCAGCTGTCTTTAATCCATGCCCAGCGTATTTTAAGCCCATTTGCGCATCTTCAAGCTCGCTCATACCATTTTCAATCAAGCCACTGTAATACACAACCCTGCTATCAATAGCTAACTTCCTTCGTTTCAAAGCCTCCAAACCAGCCTCTGCCGCATCTACCTCATATCGCCTCAACTTAGCTGTTTTTTTCAACACCACATCCTGTTGAACCAAACGCAGACGAGCCAACTCTTCTGCGTCTTTCTTCTCCAGGGAACCTAATAAGGCCGTACCAAACCCTTGCAATGCCCCAACGTACTCTTTGGTTTTTGCAATCAAAAAACTGAAGCGGTAAGGAGGCAACTCCCCATTTAGATTCTCTAAAATATCGCTGAGCGATATTCCAGCCGCACGGGCACGAACCAACAGGCGTGGATCGATCTCGGGCGCATAAAGGGCAAGTTGACGACGAATGCCACTGATATTCATGCAATTACGAATTTTGAATAGACGGTCCTCTGTGCGGTCCCAATAAGCCATTAAATCCTTATTGGGGGGGATGCAAAACTCACACGCTTGCTGTTGTAGGTTCGTCGTAAAGTCATTTAGGTATGAACGAAGGTTCATCTGCTGAAACTCATTTCTGCGAGCAGTGTCAATGCCACCATCACCCGCAATAAATCCAGGGGCTAGCATAGGAATCCCCGAATCTGAAGTTGTTGATTCTGTAGCGTTGGGTGATGTGCTATCGGAAGACTCTGCTGAATCTGAATACATCACTGGCATGGCAAGGAACATCCATGAAGATAACGTAGAATCCTTTGTCTTACCTACTGAGGCGGTGGCATTGATGCGCGTTTTTACCGTGTTTTCCATGTTAACCATCAGTCGATGGCATCTGGCCGACCGCATGCGTGATCGTACCTTACTATAGCGCATGTCTTCTGCTTCGTCAGACTGATCACACGCTCCCAATTCTGCTGGCCGCTCTCCCAATAAATCGGCCGCCATAACATAAAGCAACGTAGCCTCGTTGATGGACTCCATGGTGTCTTGGGCGAATAGCTGATCTCCCCAGTCCAACAGATTATCAATGTATTTCATTAAGATGGTTTTTTTATAGGCTCCCAGCCTTAAACGTGCAATGGCATGGGGGTTAAAGGGGTCGGATTCATATTGGGTAATTGCACCGACATCACCCAGTTGCTCTCTTAATGATTTAAGATTGTGGTTTCTAAATTCGATATATTGCCATACGCGATCTTTGTCGTGACTCTCGCTACCTCCCCCGCTCGATTCTGGCATGTTGTCTGATGTCGGATCCAGAATGTAATGGTACCAGCGCTGTGCCATGGCGAATTTGCCAATGCTGTTCAGATGATTGGCAACTAAAAAAGGGATATGGAAAAATATTTCTCTGAAATACACACCCATTGGGCCGGTAAAATCGGGTATGCCTTTGTCTATTGCTGTTTGTGCGTCGTTATAAAAAGGCAGGCCTGTAAAATTAAAAGGCAGATCGGCTTCACCAAAACCACCCTGATGATTAATGCTTAAAAAACCATCCAGCCCCTTATTAAAAAAACTTTTTACAAGATCATCACCCAGTGACGTGCCAGCTCTCTTAAGGATGTATATGGGAGTATTATTGAGATTATTTAAATAAAAAACTTCTTCTTCAGTATTTATAAGCGCATCGGATAATGCGCCGTTAATTATCTGTACTTCAGCATCCAATGGAACATAAGTTAATAAATATTTTATTACTGAAGGTTCAGATAACCGCCTGCGGCGAATAAAATTTTCTGCTCGAGAATAAGGTACATACGTATCATTAAAATATTTTTTCACCGACCTGATTATATTGATATCTATGGCACTTTGAATATTAATTCGATAATTATTTATGTCCGTGTCAATAGCATTTCTATCTGCTATGCCAATCAATCCTAATTGGTAGAAATCCATTTTTCGAGGTGAACCAATCAATCTGAATTTATTATCAGGATCCACGTCGGTAGCAATCATTAAATATAATTCACCAGCACCAGACGAAGGGTACACCCTATCCCATGGAAACCCAGTTAATGAATAATCATCTCTGGCTTTTGAATGATCATCATAGGTATCCTGATTTAAACGTGGCTTCCTAATACCAGGAACCTCAACCAGCCCACCTCCTGTAGTTTTACCAACATCCTCTCTAATGACTGCACCAACCGCACGAGCTT
>CAYQVF010000039.1:0-30899 GCA_964421045.1 uncultured Chromatiaceae bacterium | reverse complement strand
TCGGTTTGATGATGTCTTCTGCGGCGTTTGCGCAAAGCACAGTTAAAAAATCAGACATATCAGTAGGATCAAAAAACCAAAACGTTTCCACAGAAGCGACTGCTAAAAAATCTATTGCCAACACAGGGGGTGCAACTTTACAAGATTCTAAGGTAGTGAAATCTGACATTAGCATTCGATCTAAAAACAAAAATGTGAATACATTTGCCGATGGTAAGAAGTCAATTGCAACCACGGGTGGTCTAGTTGTCAGGGACTCTAAAGTTCAAAAGAGTACGATTCGAGTTAGTTCAAAAAATAAAAATGTGACCACTCTTGCTTCAGGTAAAAAATCAAGTGCAAATACAGGAGGTGTAGCCGTCGAATAATCACCTTGTTAAGCCGGGAGCTTTTGTTCCCGGTTTTTTTATGGCCTAACTAAAGACAAAATAAAATGGGGAAATGATTACCCATGATTAAACTCATTGCCCTGATTTTTTTAAACATTTATACCGTTGTTCATGCAGAAACTTTCATGTCGAATTCAAATGTCCAGATAAATTCAGTAAATATTGGTGTAGAAGGAGATTCGAATACGGGCGCTCTTGTTGTCGATGGTATTGACATCAGTAATAACAAGATCAAAACACAGAGAAATGTGATGGGGTCGGGTCGAGAGTCAACAATAACGAGGAAGATAAACGATTTTAACGTATTGATCAGTAAATTGAGTGCGGATATACATGTTAGATTGGGTCGACCTGCAAAATTGACGATCAGTGGCGATGATAATTTAATACCTTTGGTCAATACCGAACTGAATGATGGTGTGTTGCAAATCACGGTGGACAAAGGCTATGTTACAAAAACCGCACTGCTTATAACAATAGATGTTCCAGAAATTAAAATGGTTCGATTGGGCGGTTCAGGTGAAATCCGGCTTTTCGATGTCAACAGCGAAAAATTAAAATTGATTTTGGAAGGAGCTGGCGATATTCAGGCATCAGGAAAGGTGATTTCTTTGGAGGTTGAGATTAATGGTTCTGGAGATTTGGATTTAAGTGATTTAATTACGGTGAATAGTCAAATTGCTATTTCTGGCGCAGGAGATGCTGAACTTAATATAACAGGTGTTCTTGATGTTGTTATTGAGGGTAGCGGTGATGTTGTTTATTCGGGGTCGCCCAAAAAAATACTAACAAAAATCAATGGTTCAGGAGAGGTGATGGCTCATTGAATCATCTGAAAAGTACCGAGATTCATGTCGTCGTCAGTCAAAATAAAAAAACAACACAACATCGCTTGTGCACTTAATAATATAAAAATATTATTGCATATTTTTTCTTTGGTAATATGCACCTTTTAAAAGTGAAATGCTCACTGGTTATCTTGTTTATCTACACGTTAGAATGAATATCAGATTAATCAATTTATAAATAGATCAGAAACAAAAACTCAAAAGGATAGGACGATGAAAAAAATTATTATTTCTTTGTTGGTTGTCGGTGGAGTATTTTGTTCTGCTGTGGTATTGGCACAGTCAAATCTTAAAAAAACGACTATTGATAATGAAACACAAAGCAATAAAGTAATGAATAAAGCCTTGGGTAGTAATGCTACCGCTAACGTTGGTGCGGTTAGTGTTAAAGGCTCTACTCTTAAAAATGTAAAAATAAACAACCAATCACTTAATAATAAAGTAACTAACTTAGCAATAGGCAATAATGCTACTGCGAATGTTGGCTCGACCAATGTTTCTTTATCAAAAATGAATTCTACAAAGTTGAATAATAATACGGTGAATGTAGGTGTTGTTAATCTCTCTACAGGTGCAAAATCGATTGCTAACGTAGGTTCTATTAACCTTTCTGGATCCACAGTTAATTCGGCTAATATCTCTAATAAAAGTATTAATACTGGCGTTGTTAACGCGGCAATGGGTGTAGGTGCGAAGGCAAATGTGGGATCCGTTAACATTTCAAATAAAAATGTTTCAGGAGTCACTGTGCATAATGCCTCTGTTAATTCAGGTACGGTTAATGTATCTGTCGGTGCTGAAACCGTAAATTCTGGCTCTATCAACATTGAATAACGAGGTCACTGCATTATGGCAAACAGATATTTTAAAGGTATGACTGGATGTAAAGGGGTTTTCTTTTTTTTATTGCTCTTAGGTAGTAGTGTCAGTGCAAGTGATCTGGACGATGGCATCGCTATAGATAAACCGATTGACGATAGTATTAAAGCGGGAAAAAATATTAATTTTATAGTAACGAAAGCAAAATCGAAGGCGAAGACTGCGAAAGGAAGTAGTAGCGTTCGGGTTACGAAGGCAGGAGAAGGTAATATTAATATCGGGGCAGGTGCTGATTTAAAAGGTGCAACCATCATCAACCTTTCAACAAACAAAGGTAATAATGTTGCGAAATAGAGTTGAAATAACTAGGGCAGGATCAAACCATGTTAACAGTCAAAAAACAGGCACAAGGAATAGTTCATCTCAGGTCTAAGCTGGCCGCAGCCGTTTTGTCTGTTAGCTTGCTCGCTGCCTGCACACATCCTCATAATGTTGATGTGACGATTAAAGAAACACCGCCAGAGAGCAAAGCTACCAGTTTTACTCGAGCAATTTATGATTTAGGGCTGATGACAGAAATTTATGGCACTGAGCAGGTGAATGTCATGCCCAAAAATATCATAGATAATACCGGAAGCTCTCTTGCGACTCTGGCGGAAATCCCTAACGATATTACGGAAATGCTAAAAAGTACCTTAAATGGCATTGGTGGTAAGGTTGTTTTCATTCCTTACGATCCTGATTTTATTCTGGCCTCGGCGCAAGTGGGTTATTCAGAATTTGGTGAAAAACTGATTCCTCAAATTGTGGTCTCGGGTGGCATTACCGAATTTGACCGAGGGCTGGAAACACGAGGAAAAGAAACAGATCTTGGACTTGAAGGTACTATCAATAAAAAACAGTTGGGTCTTGATTTTTCTTCACAAAATAAAAAATCACTGGCGAGTATTACTCTGGATTTTAATCTGATTGATTTTCGAACCTTCGCAGGTATTCCACGGATACAAGCGGTCAATAATATCAAGGTTCATAAAGGGCTGGCGGAAGACAGTTTGGGCATATCCATCATCGGCAACGCCATTGGCTTGAAAGGGACCGTGAAAAAAGTTCAGGGTCGACATGCCTCCGTGCGCCTATTGGTGCAATTGAGCATGATCCAGATTATGGGTAAATATTTGAAAGTTCCTTATTGGCGCCTGTTACCGGGTGTGGAGCCCGATTCGCTGGTACTCGATGCGGTAACTCGGGATTTTAATGAAATGGATGGCACACAACGTATGTTGAAGTTCCAGGAATATTTAGTTCTAAGCGGTTATCACCTGGCGCTTTCTGGAGTTTGGGATAGCAGTACTAAAGAAGCTTTGACCGCTTTTTCACAAAACCATCCTGAGTCAACAAACCGTATCGATGAAAAAACGTATTTAGCACTTTTTAATTCTGTTCCCTTAACAAATGAAACATTACGCAAGCGTAAATTAATTGTATCTGAAATACAATTGACGCATTCCGGGTCCTCTGCGATCAGTGAAGATGGTCAGCTTCGGATCTGGACTGATGCCCGAACTTATAGTATTGGTGAGTCTGCAACCATTCATTTTGAAGTTTCAAAACCCATGTATGTTCGGGTTGCCTATGTTAGTTCCGATGGCGAGGCTGCGGATATTTTCCCCAATAATATTCAACAAGATAACTTTTTGAGACCCGGTACGACTTATCAAATTCCACCTGTGGAAAATCCTTTTTCACTTGAAATTACCGGCCCGGTAGGCACTGACAAAGTTATTGTTGTTACCAGTAGTCATCCTTTTTCTGACGATTTTGAGTTCTTGGATGAGCAGGGAAAATTAACTCAGATTGCCAGAGATAGTAGTGATAACAGCCTGGATATTGCGATTAATATTATTAAATAGGGCTTATTTTGAGTAATGACTAAGGGCATGACTATGACAACAGTAATACCATTCGCTCTATCAATATTTGTTTTATTAGTCGTTGTGGTGATTACCCATGTTGAGGCGGCTATAGAAATAACGGTTTCTCCGAAGCAGGAGGCCCGGGTGGTTGCTAATCCAGTCGTGACGGTTCCCAAAAATAAGCCTATGCAACTAGAAAAGCCGAGAACACGAAGCATACCCGGTGCCGAGAAGATAAAAACAGGCTTAAAAAATTTAATAGTGAGTGGTTATAGAGATAATGTTTTTGTGCACGGTGAACTCAAAAACATACCCGGGGGAAAAATAGAAGGTTATTTGTATTCTGGCAATCAGTCTACCTATGTTTATGGAGAACTGCGCAAAAAAGAGCAAATTATTCAGGCTTATGATGCTGAGGGGCAATTATATTTGTTAAAAATTGTGAAAAAATAGAAGGAAAGCATTATGCATTACTTATTACTTATAATTCTGATATTAATATTTTCGGGATGTGTGACTCCCAAGCATCAAGTGGTATTTAAAAATGTGTATCCAGCCCAATCAAACATGAAACATGTTATTGACAATCGTCCCGAAAAAGAACTTGATGGCGGACGAGCGGGTTTAGCTGAATTTATAAACAGAATGCCGGATCGTGACTTTTTACCGATACCGGTTCAGTTGCTGAATGCCAGAGTGACCTATAAAATGGGCTTATTGGGTAGAAATGAAAGCATTGAGCTTGATCACTTTGATGTGCTCGATGTGTATGCTTATTCGGGTAGTCAGCGGCAGCCTAAATTAAATAATACGCAAAAAAAGAAAAAATCATGGGTGGTGACGGGTTTGAATGGGCCGGATATTAAATTACAGGATGATGCTAAACGCGCTGATTTTGTTCAATGCCATATTAGTGGGCGGGTACTGAATAAAAATTTTTCAGTTTATGCTCATGAACGCTATATCAGATCCAGTACAGGACAGTATGATATAGAAAAGTCGAAACCGTTTATTGATGTCGCTCGCAAAGTCACTGAGCTCTGTGTTGATAAAGCGGTAAAAGAAATCGGGGTTGTATTTTCAGGTCAGGGATAAAGCCATTGTGGTTTACATTTTTGACTGTCTGACCACGGACTTATTATTGTTGCATGATGCGGGAAAGTCTTGTAAATTGAGGCTCATAGGCATTAAAAACCTGTTATTTTTTTGACGATAATATTGGCGTTATGTCACTAGAAAGTAATACAAGATACAATAACTTTCCCCACTTAGAATGGCAGGATGTCGAAGGTCATTGCCATCATATTGATGTCGCTGAGCGTTTATATCTTGGTCGAATCTGTCAGGGGGTGGCTACTGATAAACGTGTCATTATCAGTGATGCAGGCGTCTCCCGTGATCATGCGATTATGACCTACACCGGAGGGATGCTGACGATAAAAGACTCCAGCCGCAATGGAACAAGAGTGAATGGTATTCGCATTACTTCGGGTGGTGAGCAGAAGTTAAATCCGGGAGATGTTGTGCATATCGGTTCAACAAAGTTGCAAGTTATCTTTCCCGAGCAATTTAATATATATGAAGCAAGTGACGCTGACCAGATAGAGACCACGAGGGTATTGTCTCTTCATGAGACCGTGACGCATCTCGTTGCGGATATTCGGGGATTTTCTACTCTAGCGCAACAAACAGAATCTTCTTTGTTATTTGAGGTTTTGTCTAAGCTGTACGAATCGTTAACGATGATTGTTCATGACAATCAGGGCACAGTGAAAGATTTTGCAGGGGATGCCATTTTCGCTTTTTGGGAACATAATGAAAAGGATGACCCTGCCATAGCACGGAATGCCTGTTATGCTGCTTTGGTTCAGCAGCAAGTTGCAACGACATTTTTTGCAGATTTGCCGGAAAAATTCTCAGAGCTGCGTTATTTGAAATTAGGTTGGGGCATTGCGACCGGCCCTGCCACCGTATCTCACTATGGGGTTCGCTCAGAAAACCTTGCTCTGGTGGGAGACAGCACGAATCTGGCATTTCGGTTGTCTGGACTGGCAAATAAAGAGTTATCTTCAGCGATCGTTATTTGCCACAACACAGCGGAAATGGTCAGGTCGTCGATGCTTGTTACTCCGTTGGGTGAAGTCGAGACCAAAGGCCGTGAGGGCAAAGAGACGGTTTTTTCTATTAGTGAAACTTAGACGTAAGTTATTCAAATCATATTTCCCCTCTTAAGCCCAGTACAATGAGATTATTGGCTATGTCGCGTAGACCTACAGTGGTTTCATAATAGGCAAATAGCTGAGTACCGTTATGAAATACGGTGGAAAATCCTCCGCCTATAGTAAAATAATTTTTGTCCGCTTCATCCGTTGCGACGTTGAAAAAAGTATCTCCAAAAGGGTCGTTTACATAACGGGCAGAGAGGTTACGGCTGTCGTCTTTGAATTCGTGATGATATTCAATCTGTAGATGGGGAACAAAAATGGCAAAACGGGTGCTGATGGCATGACTGACTTGTGCGCCCAGTGTTGTCGCCATAGATTTAATGCTTTGCTCACCAATAGCCAGCTCCAGTGCGGAGCCAATGGCACTGGACTCTGCATAACTATCAATTTCTATATGAGTGTAGGCGAATCGTCCATAGGTACTGAATGTCCAACTGGTGTTGCTGGGTTCAAAGTTTTGACCCAGGCCAAGATTAACCGAAGTATGTGAGCCATCGGTGTTGCCGCTGAGCGTATCATTAACGACATTATTAGCAAAGGAAATCGTTCGTGACGTGTCGTAAGTGGTATTGCCATAACTCACAATCGCATCAAAATAGAGACCGTTTTTTATGAAATGGGTACCATAAAAAGACAGCGAATAGCCATCGCTTTCTGCATTGCCGCCATTATTAATGATATCGGCGTCGGTTTGAGAATAACCCAATGCACCACCAAGCACTACGGTGTCGCTTAATTGGTAATCGCTCCCCATTGTTATTCCTGCCGTATCAAAATCAAAGCCATCTTCACGGGCGCTGGCGTCTTTTTCGCCGAAGTTAAAGGACCCGTTAAGGTAATAACCCCAGCCATTTTTGGGGTTGCTGTCGCCTCCAGCACTTCCTCCCATGGCGTTGGATAATCCCTTGTACACTGTTTGACCAGAAATTTTTTGATCGCCCATATTGAAAGCAAGTCCACTTATTCCCGATTGTCGTGTTCCCCGATGTAAAGCATTTAAACGTGAGGCGACATTAGCAAACTGGCTATCTAAAGTATCGGTGGCAACCGTTCCGTTCACGCCCACTTCCTCATGGGCAATATCTTGCAAGGCACTGCGTAATTCAGCTTCGCTATAACCAAGAGAGAAACCGGTACCACCGGATCCTTGTTGCTCGTTCGAGGTTTGCACCAAGGCTCTGCATTTTTCGAAAAGAGCATTTTGACTGGTCGTCAAATC
Source organism: uncultured Chromatiaceae bacterium (assembly GCA_964421045.1). Taxonomy (GTDB): domain Bacteria; phylum Pseudomonadota; class Gammaproteobacteria; order JAADHS01; family JAADHS01; genus JAADHS01. Next base: position 23,486 of record CAYQVF010000039.1, on the reverse strand, counting down.
TGCTTGCATTGCTCCCATACGGGGGCAAATATCCTGGATCATTGCGCCCGTTGAGGTTTGTGCTTCATTCATTCCCGGCACGTCGGTGAGGTCGGCAAAAGCAGTGGTACTGTGGGCTAAAAAGTAGACGAATAACAAGAGCGTAATCGCTTGATTTTTCTGTCGACGTAAGCAGGTTTTAATTATAGGTGTTTTCATGTTGGTCTCCCGTGTGCTGACATATTTTTATATGTTGCCGTCTATTATAAGCTGATCACCCCAGAAAATGCAGTGTCATTTCGCTTTGTCAGGAAATGAAAAGGACGCACACTCAACACCTAGGTATATTGACCACATTAATTCATTTTGTTTTTGCAACTTGAATTTTGTTGAGGATTTGGTGCCAGATTTGATCCCAGCAGCATGTGTGGTCTGCGCTTTCCAAGAGATGGAATTGCTTTTTTATCTGATTAACCAAGCCTTTTTTTATAACAAATGTGGGTACAACATGATCGTTTTTTCCTGCATAATGAACTTGCATGATATGGGGTGCTAGAGAGGGCATAACAGCGGGATTTAATGAATGCTCCAGGCGGTTATAACCATGATGGTCTGCCCAGGCATCAATGTCGAGATTGGCGGCCAGAGTAACCACAATAATTGTTTCTTTTAAATATGGTGCGATGAGCATAGCCAGCGTGCCACCACCGCTGTGGCCAAAAAAAACAAGTTTGTCGTAGGGGTTGAATACCAGATATTGTTTCAGGGCGGCGACCATACTTAATACGACTTGTTGTGAATAGCGTTGATGGGTCCACAGCAGCGGGTGGCAAGCCGGGGATTGTGCCTGGCCAAAATAACAGGGTCGACCCAGATAAAGACTGGTTTGTGGATCAAGCGCCATCAACTCCAACATCAAAGCTTTGCGCGGAGTGGGGTCTGCCGAAACCTGGGTACGTGTTAGCCAGGGGATGCCATCTCCTTCGATATAGATATGCAAGCGCTTCTCTTTGTTGGCGACCCTATTACGGTAACTGATATGAGTAAATATTTGGCCTGGTAATGCCAGCTTTTCGAATTCGTACCTGGCAGCTTTATTATCAAACTGTTGAGCCGGGCTTGCACAGCCGGATAATAGAGTACAAAAAAAAAGTAAAAAAATGAGCCTGTCATCACTCACTTTATTTTAACTATCTCTTTGATTGAACAAATTAATTTTGTCATTTCGTATTTTGAGTTGTAGGCTGTTTTCTATATTTTTTTATTAACCCTGAAAAACGCTGTTGATCCACGATGTATCGTATTTATGAGTGGTTTGTTAGGTCAAATTGTTGATTATTATGACTATATTTGTGTCGGTTTATTGTGGGCGGCCAACTACGGAATCCAGGTTAATGTGAATATTTAACTAAAATTAAGTGATTCTTCCATCTGAATATACGCATAAGCTTGTTAGAATAGCAATATTAGATAAAAGTTAATATTAATACAGCTCAAGGAGATGGTTATGAAAGCATGCGTTAAGTTGGTGACAAAAAGGACTTTGCTATCCACATTATTAGTTGCAGGCAGTTTTTATGGTGGCTATATTGTGGCTGATGAAAAAAACTTTGGCGTGCAAACGCCATCCGTTAATGAGTTTGTTGACGCTTTGGCTCAACCCCCACAACCCCAACTCAGGTTCAGAGGGATTAAGCGAATTTCGGCGGCAGTAGAATCTACACCCGAGTCCGTCGCGGCTCAACCCGAAGTGAGTAGTGTTTCGATGCAGTTACAGTTTGAGTTCGATTCCAGTCGTTTAACACAAAGCTCCAAAGAGAGCCTGGATAATTTGAGTGCAGCGTTAATCACCGATGAGTTGCAGAAATTCAGGTTCGCCATCGCCGGTTATACTGACGCATCGGGAAGCGATCATTATAACCAGAGTTTGTCAGAACGTCGGGCAGCATCTGTAAAAAACTATTTAGTGTACCGTCATTCAATAGACGAAAGTCGCTTGGATGTGGTTGGCTTAGGTGAAAAAGACTTATTAGATGTATCCAATCCAAATAGTGAAATTAATCGACGTGTTGCTATCAGAAACCTGGGAGCCATCGCCGTCGCAGCCGTATCGGAGTAATTTTTTGGTTGGCATAGCAACGTTTTTGGGGGAAAAGAAATGTGGGTAAAAAACCGGATGAAATTGCAAAAACAAAAGAAAGCCTGGCTCGTTTTTTTGTTGACTACGGTAGGACTGGGTGCCTGCGGTATCTCTCCCGTAAACGAGACTTCTTTATCCGGTAGTGAGGACTTCGCAGAGGCGATGGCGCAATCGGCGGATGCTACCCTTATTGTTGATTGCTTGTTGCCCGGGAAAATTAAAAAGATGGGCAGTGCCATGACTTATCTTACTCCTCGACGTCCAGTGAAAACCTCATCACAAACTTGTGAAATCAGAGGGGGGGAATATGTCGCCTATGACCGGGCTAATTATAAAACAGCTTTACGTGTTTGGCAGCCCATGGCCGAACAAGGTGATCAGGTTGCACAAACCTATGTTGGTGCGATTTACGAAAAAGGCTTGGGAGTTTCTCCAGATTATGCCAAAGCGGCGGGCTGGTATAAAAAAGCAGCAGAGCAAGGGTATAGCCGAGCTCAATATGCCTTGGGTTATTTGTATGAAATGGGGCAAGGCGTGGAAAAAAATCCTCAAGAAGCCTTTCGCTGGTATCGTTTGGCGGCCGGTTTAACTCAAGAGGATATTCGCCTGGCACATGTTGAATTGTCTGACCAGGAGCGGCAAAAACTTGAACAAGCGACTGCTGCAGAGAAAGCCTTGTTAAAAAAAGTTGAACAACAACTTGCTGAAAAAAAACAGGCGCTGGGTCAGGTGGGCCAACAAATAAGCTCAGCAAAAACCGACCTAAAAGATCATCAGATGCGATTATCAGATTTAGCAGAAAAAGAACGTATCGCGTTGGCGCGCCACGAACGTGAAACTGCCCCTCTTTTGCTGGCATGGAAAGAAAAAGCAAGCCAATTAGAAACTGAAGTTCAAGACAGAAAACAGGTTTTGTCGGTCGCACTGGCTGAATTGTTGCAAAAACAAAGTTTACTTCAGGAAAAAGAAACTCAGCTTGCGACCGCCGTGAGTCATTTCAAAAAGAAAAAAGACCGCTTGCAAAAAGAAAAACAACAACTTGTAGAAAGAAAAGAGCAGGTTGTTACCACAACCGGTTCTTCAAGTACTGTAAACAGGGTAGACATTAACAATAAAATAAGAGAAAAAGAGCAACAGTTAAGTGCTATTGACTCTGAGTTAATCAGGCAAAATAGATTGGCACAGCAGAAAAACCAGGAATTAAAAATATTATTGAGCGCTGTCTCGGATAAAAAACGACAACAACAGAATGAATTAAATAGCCTGTCTAAAAAGAGTGTAGAAATTAAGGCGCAACAAGAGCAACTCGCGAAAAAACGTTCTGTTATTGAGCAGCAATGGGCTGCGGAAAGGACGCAGCATGTGGTTAAATTAAAAAGACAGAGCGCACTCATTGCGACATTGGAAAAACACCAAAAAAATAATAACGAAAAGCTGGCCTATTTAAATCGGGCACAAAATAAACAACAATTGGCTTTACTTGCACCTAAAATTGAACTGATTGATCCTGATATGCCTATTATGCGTAGCGTAAATACAGTGACCCCCGTGTTTCGCATACGGGGAGAGACCAAGAAAAAAATGATTATCGGTAAAGTCATCAGTGACAATGATTTGTTAATGGTAGCGATGAATGAGCAACCGGTTGAGTTGAATCACCAGGGCGTGTTTAAAACCACTCTGGATATTTCGCAAGAAGGAACACTAGTGGATATCGTAGCGGTTGATGTGGGCGGAAATCGCTCGGAGCTTAAATTTGTTTTATCTCCAGAGTCAAAGACAGATAAACAAGCTACGCGTTCGTCAGGAGATTCCATGCCAGATGCCAGCCCTCTGAACAAGGCGATTTCTCAAATCGAGTTTGGTGACTATTATGCATTACTGATTGGTAATAATGACTATAAATATATGCCACAACTCATCACCCCCATCAAAGATGTTGAGGCAATCTCTGATATTTTGCAATCAAAATATGGCTTCAAAGAAACTATGATACTCAAAAACGCAACACGCTATGACATTCTGACCGCAATGAACAAGCTGAGGAAAAAGTTAACCGACAAAGACAACCTGGTGATTTATTATGCGGGTCATGGCGAGCTGGATCGAGTGAATATGACGGGGCAGTGGTTGCCTATTGACGCTGAAGTGGAGAACACGGCGAATTGGATATCAAACAGCTCGTTAACTGAATTAATTAACGCTATTTCAGCCAAGCATGTATTGGTTGTGGCCGATTCTTGCTATTCTGGAATTTTGACCCGCTCGGCACTCAGTCAAATAACGGCAAATAAATCAGATCAGGCACGTTTAATCTGGTTGAAAAAAATGGCAAAAAAAAGAGCAAGATTGGTTTTAAGTTCAGGTGGAGTGGCACCGGTACTGGATGAAGGCGGCGGCGATCATTCTTTATTTGCCAGAGCATTTCTGGATGCCTTAGAAAATAACAATAAGGTACTTGATGGACAACAGCTGTTTCGTACGGTGTCCGCCGCAGTTGCGATTGCGGCAGATCGTTATAAGGTGGATCAAGTTCCAGAATATGCCCCAATACGTCATGCAGGCCATGAATCAGGTGATTTTTTCCTGGTTCCTGATATAAACCGTATATAGACCGGTAAAAAATAGATGGCTTTTCGCCCTCCGAAGCAAATAGGCAAGTACCAGGTCGAACGGGTTATCGGGCAGGGTTCGATGGGCGTGGTTTATCTGGCTCATGACCCTTTGATAGAACGCAAGGTGGCAATTAAAACCTTGCGGAATGATCTGCTTCAGGATGAAAGCGAAGACAGCCAAGTTTCCATACGTTTTCGTGGCGAGGCAAAAGCCTATGGTCGTTTGTTACATCCTAATATTGTCACTTGTTATAGTTATGATGAAACAGATGACTTGACCTATATTGTTTTGGAATATGTTGAAGGTATCACCCTAAAGGATTTTTTTTCAAAAGCCAAAGATATTGAGTTATCTCAGAGTTTCGATATTATAAAAGAAATTCTGACTGCTTTAAAATATGCGCATAGTAAAGGTGTGATTCACCGAGACATCAAACCTGCAAACCTGATGTTTTCTGAGAGCGGTCAAATAAAAGTCACCGATTTTGGTATTGCCAGAATAGATACTCAGCATCTGACCCATACCGGTTCTGTGGTGGGCTCACCCGGTTTTATGTCTCCAGAGCAATTTACGGGACGGACTGTTGATCATCGTACTGATTTGTTCTCCGTTGCCGTTATTTTTTATCAACTGTTGACCAGAAAAAAACCCTTTCGGGGTTCCGACTTGGGTAAAATTTTGCATAGTGTGTTGTCCGAAACGCCACAAGCCCCTTCTTTATTGAATCCATCATTAGCAAAAGAACTGGATAGGGTAGTATTAAAAGCGCTCAACAAAAAACCAGAGGATCGATATCAATCTGCCGAGGCGTTTATTGATGCCCTGGATAAAATCAGACCATTTTGTGTTGCTGATGGGCAAGTTGATAAAGCTGATGAAACTTTACTAATAATTGAGCAAAGTGACAAGCCGGAAAAAAAGAAAGAGAGGCACAGGGGGGTTGTTGGCAAAGTCTCTATTATTGCTCTCGTTACTGTAGTGAGTGTCGTTATTGCTATTTATGTATTTATTTTGCCAGGTCAACCTGTTCAAAAAAATGACAAAATGATAGAACGAGTTTTTTCTGAAGGCGCATTGGGTAGTGATATTTTGTTAGAAGAACACGCCAGTCAAACGGGAAGGAAACAATTAACGGCCTCACTGAATGAGAATATAAAATCTCTGGCGAATACCTATGAGTGTGCCCGTGTTGATGTGTTCATTACGCCAGAGAACACAGTTCAACTTTCAGGTTATTTAGCGACGGATAAAGAGGTGGCTTCGCTGAGTAACAAGGTGAAATTATTGTCAGGTGTGACCGCTGTGGTGAACACGATGGAAGTCAGAGCAAAGCCATTTTGCAAAGTGACTGAACTATTGGCCGCGTATCAGTCAAGCGAATTTTCTGTATTTTCTCAAAATAAACCACTTCAATTTAAAGAGGGTGAATATTTAATACTGGATATTACTTCACCAAATTATAATGCCTATGTGTATGTGGATTATTTTCTTCTTGATGGCACGGTTGTGCATTTGCTGCCAAATACTATAGAAATAGAAAATTACTTCTCTCGTAATACCATGGTCAATATTGGAGGCAATAATAAAAAAGAGTCCCGATGGGCTATAGGGCCGCCCTTTGGTAAAGAGATGATTACCTTGATTGCTTCAGACATTCCCTTGTTTACAGAAGAAAGACCGGAAGTGGAGTCTGCCGAAGTTTATTTGAAAGCGTTGAGTTTGAGTTTGAATGAAATTTCGTCAGCAGCGGTTTCTGTTGATTATACCGTTATTTTAACTCAGACGAACTAAAGGATATTCAAGTAGTGAAGTTTAAGGAGGCGTATTGCAGTTCTCATGCAGCAGGATTAACCGATGTGGGGCAGAAACGTACGGTTAATGAAGATGGTTTTGTTATCGATGAGCAACTCGGTTTGTATCTTGTGGCGGATGGCATGGGGGGACATCGTAATGGCGCTGTTGCGAGCCAGGCTTCATTAGCGGAATTATTAAAACTTATAGCTCAGCTCAGGTTGAAGCTGGATTTGCTAGAGCCCCATAAAAAAGAAAAAATGCATCAGGAGACAAGATATTTAACGCTTAAAAAGTGGGTTTCTAATAGCATCAATACAACCAATGATCTGGTTTACCAGGAAAACCAGCGGGAAGGATGTCGCAGGGGGGCGGGTATGGGCGCGGCCATTGCCGGTCTATGGAAACCCGATAATAGCAGCAACACAGCCATTCTCTTTCATGCTGGAGATTGCCGGATTTATCTTTATCGCCAGGATCAATTTAAACAGTTAACGACGGATCACACCTTGTACCAGCTGTGGCTCAATAATAACCGGCAGGGTGAGGAACCGCCAAAAAATATTATTATCAAAGCCATTGGCCCTTATCCCAATGTTGTTGCTGACCTGAGTGTTTACCATTTTGAAGATGATGATATTATTTTAATGTGTAGCGATGGTTTAACGAATATGCTGAGTGATGCTCGTATTAGCGAAGAAATTCGTGTTCATAAGCCATTATCACTAAAGCATTTATGCGAGCAGTTAGTGCAACAGGCGAACGAAGCAGGGGGGATTGATAATATTACGGTGGTGGCATCACGGTTTGGTGAAGCATAATATGGGTATTTTACCAGCGTGCAGGCATTTTTTTATTGATAATCATTCGATCTTTTTCGACAAGAATATAGCCCCCGCGACTGAGTTCTTTCATTATTCTGCTGACCATCTCTCTTGATGAGCCTATCATGGCTGCGATTTCCTTATGCGTCAATTTTTGAGAAATAATTTGTTTTCCCTCTTCGTCATGAGCCATTGAAGTTAGCTTTTTGGCAATACGTCCATAAACATCAATCAAGGCGAGATCTCGTACACTATCGGTCAATTCTCGTAAACGATGTGTTAATCCACGCATCACACGCATGCAAACTTCAGGGTCGTTAAGTAGAAAACTCTCAAACTGTCGTTTTTTGATGATATATAGTTTACTTTCTTCTAGTGCCATGGCTGAGGCCGAGCGGGGGGCACCGTCGAGTAATGAAATTTCTCCAAAATAATCGCCAGAACCATGCAGCGTCAAAATGATTTCTTTACCTTCTTCATCGCCGACATAAATTTTTATCTTGCCTGATTCAATGATGTATAAAGAGTCGGTATCATCGCCTTCATTCACTAAAATGGCATTTTTTGGAAAGTGTTTTAATGTTGTTTGTTTTGCCAGCTCAGTTAAATTATCTTCAGACAAGTCTTTGAAAAGATAAACTTTGCTTAACATACTGTGCGTTGCTGTTGTCATTAACTTTATTTCTCGTCGTCTTCGTCATTTTTTGGTGAGAGTACAACATATTTTAAAAACATGATGGCAAGGGTTAGCATTGCCACGCCGATAAATACAGGAATAAGCCATTGATATTCCATATCAAGTGCAGATAGGTCTGGTTGCATCAGTTGATCCTAAGTAAATAGTACTAATCTGATCATAAGGTTTCTAAATCTTACAATAGTTAAGGCACAATTACTATCTGGTTCTTGTTGAAAAAACCAAAGGACATCGGCTTTCCTCAATCAAAAAAGACCAACTTAGCCAGCCCCTACAACATAACGCCACGGCTATATTTCGCAAAAAAACACGCCAAGAAATAAAAAATACTTCTTAAACGTGCTTACCTATAAAAAATTATGGCATTGTGGTTTGGACAAACTAGAAGAACCCAGCCATGGCATAAGCCGTTTTATCGAACATCAGCTTATCCGCTATTTCCAGTTTAAGATTGGCTTTATTCGCGGTTGTCACGATACGCGTTCGGTATTCTTTTCGGGTGCTAACTTCTGAAAAGGTCTGTCGGCTGGTGCCTGAATCTGATATTTTCGCATCGACTTTGGAATCTTTTCTAACGATCACACCTTTTGGTGCTCTTTCTTTTATTTGTACATCGGCAACCAACATAAAAGTCACATCTTTTACGAACGCATTGCCTATAACCGTTGCACCTCCGGCAAGAACGCCTCCTACAACGCCGCCAGTAACAGGGTTACTGCTATTCGACACTGCCCCTACTGCAGCACCTGCAACCACTTCCCCGCGACCCGTGTAACCTTGATTCAAGGCCGCCTCCGCAGCAGATGGGCTAGTTTTTTCCAGATTCAGAACATATACAGACAAATGAAACTGAGCGCCATCAGGGTCATCTACTAATTGATAACCACTGTCACCTTCAGAAATTTGACTTTTTACAGCAGTTTTAAACGCACGACGATCGAATTCCATCACGCCACTTCTAACGTCCAGGTAAATGGTACGTTTATCCTTACTTACCGGATCAACAAAAATTGCGGTACTGGTGCGGGTTTGTACATCCAGTTCCCTTTTTGATACCGAAGTATGGACCGCTGCACAACCAGCGAGTATTGCCAGCACTACGACTAGCCCCAAAACTCTAATAAAACGTAAATTTTTCAAAAACATAAATCTCCCCTTTAAACTTCGAATCAATTTCTTGTGTTTCATTTGGTTAAATTATTTTTATCTATACCTGCTCATAAACTACCATGAGCATATTCTTAATAGTACCGCCCATAATAGCGATGATAATAACGGCAGTTTCGATACTCACGCCATGAATACCTGAGCATGTCGTGACAGGTATAGCCTGCCTGCCAGTTATTGCCTTTATATTCAGGGGGTTTAAGGTCTTTTTTCATTGCTTCTTCGATATAGGCATCTACCTTTGAATCTTCCGGCGCAAAAAACGGTTTTGCCATTACATCAGCATTCAATTGGCGTTGCATTTCAGCCAAATCGTCCGCTTCATCTGCAAATGCCATTGGAATAACGCTAAATACCAGCAATACTAAAATAACTTGCCAACGATTTTTCATCAGGACTTCCTCATATATTTATAAAACATATTGCAAGATAAGATTGAACCAGATCATAAAGAGTAAATATAGGTAATATTTCACATCTAAACTGGTTAATATCGGAGACTGATTAGGCAGGCGAGGCTAGTATAGTACACTAGATATGCTTTGGGTTTTAAGCAAAGATAGTGTTTATTCTACCTGTGCTTAAATGACTTTTTTAATGTAACGATACAAAAAATCAACGGATAAAGGTAGTGAGGTATGCGTTTTTTTTATATGCTGCTCAGCGGTGTGTTCTTTTTCGGCTTGGTTTTAAATCTTTCTTATGCGACCGATGACGCGATAGATGTCAATATCACGCTTGCTGGAGCCTCTGGTGTTGCCGCGGTAACTAAAGAACGTAGACATGCCTTAGTGATTGGTAATGCAGAATACAAAAGCTCTCCATTGCTTAATCCGGTAAATGATGCCCACGATGTAGCTGAGTCATTGCGTAGAATGGGTTTCAACGTGATTCACCGAGAGAATTTAAATCGACGACAGATGGGTGAGGTGATTCGTGAGTTTGGCAAGCTAATACAAGGTGGGGGTGTTGGTTTAGTCTATTACGCTGGCCATGGTGTGCAAATCAACGGCAGCAATTATCTGATTCCTGTTGATGCGGATATTAAGGTTGAGGACGAAGTTGCTGATGAAAGTATTGATTTAAACCGTATTATGGGTAAATTGGATAGCGCCCGCAATCGTCTGAATATCGTGATTCTTGACGCATGCCGAGACAATCCTTTCGCTCGCAGTTTTCGTTCTTCCTCACAAGGTCTGGCTACTGTTGATGCGCCTAGCGGAACCTTGGTGGCGTATTCCACTGCGCCGGGGAGTGTTGCAGCCGATGGCAGTGGCCGTAATGGGGTGTACACAAAGTATTTGCTTAAGTATATGGAGATCTCGGGTATTCCCATCGAAAGTGTTTTTAAGCAAGTGCGTAAAAAAGTCAAAGAAGAAACCGGAGCCAAGCAGATTCCCTGGGAAAACTCATCATTGGAAGGGGATTTTTTCTTTGCTGGTGGATCTGTGGTCGATATAGCGCCCATTAGTCCGGTGATACCGGATGTTGTCGCGACCCCCACCAATAGAAAACCTTCAACGGGTTCCGTGTCCGGTTTGAAGTCACAGTTGGTGATTAATACCCAACCTGACGAGGCAAAAATTTTTATAGATGGCAAGTTTAAAGGGCGAAGCCCCTTGCACCTCGATGAACTGGACGAGGGCGAAGTGCGCATCAAGGCGAGTAAACGATATTTTCATACTGAAATTGAAGATGTCTGGGTAAGGAAAGATAATACAACTACCATGACCCTGTTACTTGATCCAGCTACCGGCATTGTTGATATAAACAGTAACCCTAAAGGGTTAAAATGGTTCATCGATGGAACTTTCGTAGGTGAAACACCTGATACCTTAAAATGGGTGCCAGCGGGTGACCATGACATTCTGGTTAAGCACAGCAATGGCGCCAACTGGAAACGTACAATTCGTGTGAATGAGGGAGAGTTCACTGAAATCACCGCTCAGTTTCAGCAATCGGTAACAATCGAAAGCGATCCTCCAGGTGCCGACTGGTATCTCAATGGTGAAAAAAAAGGTATCACACCAGCTCAAACAGAATTGGTGCTGGGCTATCATAAAATTGAAGTCAAAACAGATAAATACCTGGATTGGCAGCGCTTGGTTAACATTGCAGAGCTTGGAGAGGCGCAGCTAATCAAGGCCAGACTGACTTCTGGAAAAGGATTGCAGGACACTCTTAGTGATGGTGGGGTTGCGCCAGGCATGGTGGTGATCGGGCGCGGTGCATTTGAAATGGGCAACGTGGGCTCAGGCAATGAAGAAGAACAACCCGTGCATAAAGTCAAAATAAAATACCGTTTTGCCATTGCGCGCAATGAAGTGACTTTCTCTGACTATGACCGTTTCGTGACCGTAACAGGTCAAGCCAAACCCTCTGACAACGGATGGGGTCGTGGCGATCAACCCGTGATTAACGTCAGTTGGCATGATGCCAAAGCTTATGTGGAATGGCTAAGTGAACAGACAGGAAAAGTCTATCGTTTGCCGTCTGAGACCGAATGGGAATACGCAGCACGTGCGAATACCACCACGCCTTTTTGGTGGGGTGATGAGGTGAGTAAAAATCAGGCTAATTGTAAAAATTGCGGTAGCCGTTGGGACAATGTGCGTAATGCGCCGGTAGCATCGTTTCCCGCAAACCCGTTCGGTCTTTATGACACAGCGGGTAATGTTGCGGAATGGGTGGAAGATTGTTGGAATGATTATTACAAAGAAGGGCTGTTTGGTGGAAAGCCAAAAAACGGCAAACCTTGGCTAAAAGGTGATTGCACCCGTCGCGTAGTGCGTGGTGGCGGACATGACGTAGCGATGAAATTGCGCTCAGCCAGCCGAGCAAAAGATAATGCTGAGTATATAAATAATCATCGAGGTTTTCGTGTTGTTCGCGAAATGGATTGATTGGCTTGAAAAGCAATTCTGACAAAACAGCCTCCTAATTAACCCAAACAGGAGACATTGTCACAATTTATGCAATTATACCCATGGCGTTATAGATTTAGGTGTTAGCGTGTGCAGATGTGCTTTAGATTCGGTTTTTTCGATTGAAAAAAAACGCAGGCCTAGCTAGATAAGTTGAGTTTTTTAGATTGAGGAAAAGTCGAAGATGAGATAGAGATGTGCGTGAAAACACCTAAATTTATAACGTCATGGGTATATAGGTTTAGTAATGATCACCGAAGAAGTTTCGTCTGTGATCGTTTCAGAAACGTTCACGGATTACATCCGTATGTTTAGCGACGACTCAAGAGCTTGCGTCACCATTTTTAGTAATTCTGATTGCTGCCATGGTTTTTGCAACAGGTAGGAAATTTCAGTATTGTTGAATTCGCTGTGACGCAAGGCACCTTTGGCGTCACCGGTAATGACGATGGTGGTAAGATGAGTTTGTAACCGCATCAAACGTTTGATGAAGGTCAGACCATGCATCCAGGGCATTTTGTAGTCAGTGATCAACAGATCGTAATGCGTGTTTTGAGCCTGCATCAATGCAACTTCAGGCGATTTAAAGGTTGTAATGCGATAAGCTCCCGGGCTTTCTAACTCCCGCCTGAGTGCCTTTAGAACGTTTTCTTCGTCGTCAACGATTAATATTGAATGTGACATGGCTTCTCCTTTGAATAGTTATATTTTTTCAATTGCATACTCAAGACCAGTAGACGCACGCTCTTTAGGAAGGGGTACGTAATAACTTCCCGTTTTGGAATCTCATCTTCAATTCGTCTTTGCCCGTTTTTCAATCTCAAAACCTCGAAATAAGAGCGACTATTCCTGCGCTTTTGCTCAATCAGAACGAACAAATACAAGCTAAACCTGAGCCCCAAAACGGGAAGTTATTACGTGCCTATTCCTTAGTTAGAATTGCTACAGGTATAAAATGAAAGGTCATAATCCACTGTCTTTTCCAGCTGATCGATTTTATGGATCAATTCGTCATTTAGTTGATGTCCCTTGGAAAGTAAAAGCACGCCATTGGGGGCGACTAAATCCCGTGTCAACACCATACCATTTTGTAGCGCATCCAATTTCAAACACTGTTCGACTGGAGCGGTGGCATCCAGCTCGTTTGTCTGCAGTAGTTCGATGAACTTATCGACTATTTTTGCATCATAACGGCGGGTGCGTTCTTTGAGTAAAAATTCGCATGCCTCCTGATGTGGATAGCGTCGATTGAAAAGCTTGCCTGCCAAAAGTGCATTAAAGTCATCGACTACGGCGAGGATGCGTGCTGCCAGCGGAATCTGTTCATCCCGCAGTTGGTCGGGGTAGCCACGGCCATTGACGTGTTCGTGGTGAGCACGAATCAAATCAGCAGCGGCATGCAAGGGTTCCAGAGCAACCAAGGCGGCTTGGCCGAGCACGGGATGTTTTTCAAACTCTTTGCGTTCTTTGGCACTCATTTCATGGTAGGGGCGCTCAAGCAGGGTATCGGGTAAAGCTATTTTGCCAATGTCGTGCAGCAGAGCGGCAAACAGAAGATCTTGCAGCTCATCTTCTGGCAGCTCCATAGCGATGCCAAGTCGTCGTGCTTGATCAGCTACATGGCGAGCATGGCTGGTGCCAGACTCCTCAATAGTGCCTTCGCGTAATTCAATTAGATTGGCAAATATTTTGACTGAAGTGGTGTATTGTTTTTTCAGAGAGGTATGAGCCTCCTCAAGAAAATCCATGGTTTGGTTCAGTTCGTTGGTACGAGCGGTGACCTTGGTTTCCAAATTAATATTGAGTTCAGTCAGTTCCTCATTTTGGCGGCGGGTGAGTACTTCCAGCCGTGTCTTTTCATCTTTCAGTTGTTTGAGTTCCAATGCTTGTTGTACCGCTAGGGTAAGTTCGTGGTCCTCCCAGGGTTTACTGATGTAGCGATAGATTTGACCCTGGTTGATAGCGGTGATGGTGGAACCGAGGTCGGCATAACCGGTGAGTAGAATGCGGACGCTGTTGGGCCACCGTTCGGCAACTTGTTCGAGAAATGCCGCGCCGTCCATTTCGGGCATACGCATGTCTGAAACAATCAGGTCAATCGACTTCCGTGCCAGCAGATCAAGTCCCTCTGTACCACTGGTCGCGGTGTAAATATGATAGCCCAGCGGACGGAAGAGCCGTTTTAGTGAAGAGAGGATATTCGATTCATCGTCAACAAACAGCAGTGTCGCTTTGACCGGACTGGTATTGAATGTCTGGGAAGATATTGTTTCACTCATGGCTCATTGACCTTCGTTTGTACGGTGCTATTTTGTCTCGGCAACGTCATTCGGGCGTTTTATTGGCAGGCAGACAGTAAAACAGCTGCCTTTGCCAATTTCGCTCGCCACCTCGATACGACCCTGATGTTTTTTGATGATGCCGTAGGAAAGTGATAAGCCCAGTCCAGTGCCAATACCCACAGGCTTAGTGGTATAAAACGGCTCGAAGATACGTTTGAGCTTGTCGGCGGGAATACCTTGGCCGGTATCGCTGATCGCCACCCAGACTTCATCGTCTTTGCAACCGGTGCGCAGCGTAATAATGCCTTGTTTTTTGATGGCGTGGGCGGCATTGACCAGCAAATTCATAAAGACTTGATTCAGCTGTGAGGCGAGGCACTCCACTTGAGGAAGTTCGCCATATTCTTTGTGTATTTCAGCCGTGTATTTAAATTCGTTATGTACGATGTTGAGTGTGCTCTCTAGTCCTTTATGCAGGTCGATCCACTGCCATTCTGCTTCATCCACATGGGAAAATTCTTTCAAATCCTGGACGATTTTCCGCACTCGTTCAGCACCTTCCTGGGACTCTCGCACCAAATCGGGCAGATCCTCCTTGATGTATTCAAAGTCGATTCGCTCTTTGAGGGCGCGTCCTTGCTGGTGCAACTCCGACTCGCTGGTGGCCAATGTGTTTTCCATTATTTGATAGAACTCAATCAGCTCAATCAAATTGTCCGTATAACGTTGCAAAGTACCGAGATTAGAGTTGATATAGCCGATAGGGTTATTGATTTCGTGAGCGACACCGGCGGCGAGTTGGCCGATAGCGGCCATTTTTTCACTCTGTAGCAATTGGTCTCGCGCCGCTTGCAGTTTTTGTATTAGTATCCTTTGTTCTTCCTTTTCCCGGAGCAGTGCTTCCTCCATTGCCTTGCGATCCGTGATGTCGAGCAGGGAGCCGAGCAATTCCAGCGGTGTACCCGTGGGGTCATAAACCATTCTGAGCGTATCGTGCATCCATAAATAATGGCCGTCGCGATGGCGAAAGCGGTAGTCGTGGGTTTGTTGCCCGCCTTCGGCCAGTAACCGGGGCAGGCGCTGCATCAAATCGTCTTGGTCATCGGGGTGAATGTGTTCAAACCAGAAATTCATATCGTCGAGCATTCGGTGTGGTTCGTAACCCAGAACGTGACTTAGATTTTCGCTGACAAAGGTGATTTTAAAATCGCCACTGGGTACCGCGCTATAAATAATTGCCGGGCTGTTGTCGATCAGGTACCGTAGATGGGCGCTGGTCTCGGCCAGCCGCGTTTGTGCTGCTTTGCGCTGGGATTCGGCTTGGAACAGGCGGGTGACATTATTCAAAGTACGACCCAGAGTTTCCGGTTTTAGACTGCCCTTAGGCAGGTAGTCATTGGCGCCGGCATGTAATATTTCCACTGCCAGTTGTTCGTCGCCGTGGCCGGTCATCACCACCACCGGCGTTTCAATTTGTGCCGCGCGTAATCGGCGCAGCAGTGTCAGGCCATCGCCATCGGGTAGCTGGTAATCGAGCAAAATACAGTCGTAGACATTTTTTTGAGCCGCCTCAAATCCTGCGGTAACGCTTGTCACTTCTTGCAACGTGGCGGCGACATGACTGGCTTTCAGGGTACGTTGTAGCGCCATACGATCAACATCGTCGTCATCGATGATCAGCAGGCGTAGTGGCATTATTTTGGTATCGTATTCGTTAGGCATCATGGTTTATCACCGGTTGTTTAGGCCAACTAAAGTGGAAGGTAGCTCCCTGTCCCTCGCTTGATTCCAGTTCAATGCTGCCCCCTTGTTCTTCAACGATCTTCTTCACCAGGGTAAGACCCACACCGGTGCTCTCTATCGTATCGCGTGCCTGTAGCGTTTGAAAAATTTGAAACACTTTATCGTGAAAGGCTTTCGGGATACCTGGTCCGTCGTCGATAATGGAGAAGCGGTAAAAGTCACCTGCATCGTTTACTGAAACCTGGATATGGCCGTCGTCCCGTTCGCGATACTTGATTGCATTACCGATCAAATTAGCAAAGACCTGGGAGAGACGTACTCGGGCGGCATTAAGTACGGGCATGCCAGGGTCGATATCAACACGAAAAGTTTTCGGTGGTGCGAGGGTTTCTACAGTCTCAAGCAGCAGCGCGCCAATATCGACCTCGGTGACATCCACTGACACGCGACCGACTCGCGAATATTCCAGAATACCTTCGATCAACGCCTCCATGCGATGGACGCGGCCACGCAGTAACACCATCTGTTTGCGAGTCTCGGAGGTCAGGCATTCTTCCAAATCTTCCTCTATCCACTGAGAGAGGTTGGCGATCGCTCGTAATGGTGCTTTGAGATCATGAGAAGTGACGTAGGCGAACTGGCTGAGTTCGTGATTGCTGCGTTCCAGTTCCTGTGCTTTTTCAGCCAATTCGGTGGTGCGCTCCTGTACACGGTATTGCAATTCCACAGAGGTACGGCGTAACTTGCCAATAACGGAGCCGATGCCAATGACACCCAGCAGGGCAATGGAGCCAAAAATGGCAATGGTTCCTTTTAAATCGGTTTGAGTCTGAGCGATCACTTGATCCAGCGAGAGATCGACTTCCAAAATCCCTCTCAAATCACCGGCTTTCCAGTCATTTTTAGGGGTGTCCGGGTGAGTATTATGACATTCAACACAAGCTGGTCGCATTACGTCTGCAATGGCGTAACGTAAACGCTTATGGTCGTTATCCTCAGTAAAGCGATAAAAAGGCTGGTCAGGGTTTTGCGCGAGGGATTGCCAGGCCTCTTCCTGGTATTGATCGCGTAAGCCCCCTGTTTTTTGTCGCCAGGGAAAGGGGTAGGGGCTGTAGAGCGTGGTTTTACTGCCTGAGGTGTGCTCGCCTAGTTTTTCACCCAACAACATGCTCAGTGTCGCCGGTAACGGGATAGCATTTTTTTTTGTGGCGTAATCATGAGTAATATCAAGACCATGTTGTTTAGCGGTTTTCACGACCTCGGATGTATAGAGCGTGCGAAACTCCGCTAAGGCATCAGAAAGCAGTCGGGCATCTTTTATCGCAGTGGATTCAATTAACTTCGATTGCAGTCGTGACACATGCCATACCGCAGCAAGCGTGGCACAGAAAAAAAGCAACAGCAAAATTAGAATGAGTGGCCAGTTTTTCAGTGGGTGTTGTGGTGTGTCCATATTCAAGGTAGCTCGATCAGTGACCAGTAAAGATCAAGGGTGGATAACGCCTGGATGAAATTCTCTAGGTCCACCGGTTTGAGCACATAGCCGGCGACGTTCAACTTGTAGGCGGCGACGATATCGCGTTCCTCGCCGGAGGTGGTGAGCACAAAAACACTGATTGATTCGAGCTCGGGATCGCTGCGCAGCGCCTGGAGAAATTCGATACCGTTCATCTTCGGCATGTTCAGGTCGAGCAGAATAATTTTAGGTAACGGGGTAATTTTCTTTGTTTCATCCTCTCCGCGCAGCAATGCCAATGCTTCTAGGCCGTTGCCAGCAACATGTAATGTGTTGCTGATATGGTTTTTTTTAAAAGCTCGATGGACGTTCATGACGTCCACTTCATCATCTTCTATCAACAAAATATTGACGGTGTTGTCTTTCATGGTCACCTCCGTTGCTCGTATGTATGAGCAAGCAAAATAAGTCTCATATGTCATGTTAGTTAAATTTGACATAAAAGTCAAGATAGTCTTATAATATAAATTAAGGATTATGAAAAAAGGTAGTTTGAATGAAGAAAAATCTGACCACAGGCGATATCGCCAACTATTGTAGCGTGCACGTTCGCACTGTGATTCGCTGGATTGAGCGGGGCAAGCTCAAGGCCTATCAGTTGCCGGGGCGGGGTGATAACCGGGTGCGACTGGAAGATTTTCTGGCTTTTTTAGAGACGCATGGTATGCCGGTT
The DNA here is from genome assembly GCA_964421045.1 of uncultured Chromatiaceae bacterium. Classification (GTDB taxonomy): domain Bacteria; phylum Pseudomonadota; class Gammaproteobacteria; order JAADHS01; family JAADHS01; genus JAADHS01. Next base: position 5,134 of record CAYQVF010000039.1, on the reverse strand, counting down.
CCCGAAGAACTCCAGCCCGCCAATCGGCGGATATTGATCATTGATGACGATAAGCATGTTGCCAAAGCGATTCAACGCAGTCTGCGCCGCACCCAATTTGAAACATTGATCGCGACCAGTGGTTTTGAGGCCGGTGCACTACTCAGTAGCTTCAAGCCGGCCGTCATGACATTGGATTTACGAATGCCGGGCATGGATGGCTTCGAGGTACTTGAGTTTGTTCGAGAGTCAGAGGAATTTAGAAAATTAAAAATTATCGTGGTTTCCGCTCTATCTCGGGCAGAGTTGGATAAGGCGCTTGCGAGAGGCGCTGATGCGGCACTGGAAAAGCCGTTAAATGATGATTGTTTTATAGAGACGGTGACCCGTTTGGCTAATATAGAGTTGACCGACTGACGCTTTGCCCACTTTTAAATTGATGAATGTGGGCTTGAGTTGTACGGAAACTCCTAACGAATTACAGGAGTAAAAATACGATGCAACGAAATTTATTGCTTGTGGATGATGAAACAAATATTCAGTCTGCCATGCGGCGGACACTGCAGCGGGATGGTTACACTATTTATTGCGCTGACAACGGAACAGATGCCTTAAAGATGTTGCTGAACCATAAAATTCACGTCATTATCTCTGATCAGCGCATGCCTGGTATGACGGGTTCCGAGCTATTCGGTGAAGTCAGCCAACGGTTCCCTGAAACCATCCGTATCGTGTTGAGTGGTTATGCTGATTTTAGCGCTGTATCCGATGCCATTAACCGAGGAGCCATTTACAAATTTTTGACCAAACCCTGGGATAACTCGTTGCTGCGGGGGCATGTGCTGGAGGCGTTCCAACGTTACGAGTTGAGTTGGCGCAACCGCCAACTTACCGAAATATTCAACAGCACCATGGAAGGCATCATGATTACCGATCAAGCGGGCATCATTCAGGCAGTTAATCCCGCTTTTACTGCCATTACAGGTTACTCTAAAAAGGAAGCTCTGGGATGCACCCCACGGCTGCTGCGTTCTTGCAAGGAGGTGCCAGAGCGCTACCATGAAATGTGGAAAAACCTCAGTACGCAGGGTCTGTGGCAAGGCGAGCTGTGGAATCGGCGCAAAAACGGTGAGGACTATCCTCAATGGATGACCATCAGCGCCCTGCCAAATAATGAAGGTGAGCAGGGTCAGTATGTGGCGCTGTTCATCGATATAAGCGAACAAAAAGAACGCGAAGCGTGTATTGAATATCAGGCCTATCATGATGCCTTGACAGCTTTGCCGAATCGCCGTTTGTTTCAAGATCGCCTTGAACAAGCACTGGTTCAGGCGGAACGCAATGTTTGTTCGTTGGCTGTGTTATTTGTCGATTTGGATCGTTTTAAGGTGATCAATGACAGCCTGGGGCACGATATGGGCGACCAACTTTTGCAAGCAGCGGCAAAACGGTTGAATGATATCGTACGCCAGGAAGATACCGTGGCCCGCATAGGTGGAGATGAGTTTACTGTGTTGTTGCCCAGCATAAAAAAGCGTCAGGCTGTAGAAAAAATAGCAGGTAAAATAATCTCTGCCTTTCGTCGTCCTTTCAACATCGCCGGTCAAACACTTCACCTCTCTTCAAGCATAGGTATTGCAGTTTTTCCCGGTGATGGAGAAACACCTGAGCGCCTGATGAAAAATGCCGACAGTGCCATGTATTATGCCAAAACAGCAGGCCGCAACGATTATCGTTTTTATTCTCAAAGCATGAACGCCGATGCCAAACGCCGCTTGATGCTGGAAAACGATCTTCACGAAGCCCTGTCTGGCAATGAACTTATACCTTTTTATCAGCTTCAGCAAGATGCACAACGAGGTGTGGTCAGCGGTATGGAAGTGTTGTTACGTTGGCATCACCCGCAATACGGAGCCATTATGCCAAGTGAGTTTATCGGCTTGGCCGAGGAAAACGGTTTAATTATACCCATTGGTAGCTGGGTACTGGAGCAGGCCTGCGGGCAGGCAAAATCCTGGCTGGATACCGGGCATAGCGATTTTACGGTGGCAGTCAATTTGTCTGCGCGACAATTGCAGCAGCCAGGTTTGCTGAAAGTAGTACAACACGCTCTTGATACCACCGGCCTACCTGCTCGATATTTGGAGTTGGAAATCACCGAAAATTTGTTATTGAATGATACTGAGCGAAATATTGCCTTGCTCCATCGTTTGCATGATCTCGGCGTTCGACTGGCACTAGATGATTTTGGTACCGGTTATTCTTCGCTGAGTTATTTGAAAAAATTTCCCTTTGATGTATTGAAAATTGATCAATCTTTTGTACGTGGGTTACCTGACAGCCAAGACGATGTCGCATTAGTGGATACCATTATCACAATGGGGCATAAGCTGGATATGAAAGTGATTGCCGAAGGCGTGGAGACAAGCGGGCAGCTTGCATTGTTGCGTCAATTAGCTTGTGATATGGTACAAGGTTACTTCATCAGTTTGCCGCTACCGGCAGTAGAAATAGAAAAGTTGTTTGAACCTAGATGACGCAGTTGACCGCAATTAAGAGCAGCTTAGTGATTGTTACCAAAGTCAATTTATGAAGTCCCAAACAATTTGAATGTTCTGATTGCCTACAGGGATGTAGCTAAAATGCGTGAGCAAGACGCGGAAGCTTTGAGAAAAAACGCAGTGCTAGTGAACTAAAGTGCGTTTTTTTTGATTGAAGAACGTTCAAAGAGGAGCCAAAGTTGTGATGCTAGATGCACAAGTTATTTTATCTCATTCCTTAATTGAGAACGCCTCCTAGATTCATAACGCCACGGGTATGTTTTATTTCATTGTAAAATCAGGCTGGTGAAAAAAATATTTTTTACCGTAGTATCACCTGTTTTATCTAACATTACTTGTTGAACGGCTTTTAGTGCATCTTTACGCAACTGTAATTTTCCTTGAATTGTTTTCATTTCAAAAAATCGTTTTTCAGAAAATAATAATACCAGGCTGTGTTTTACTGCGGCCATATGGTGTTCAAGTAGAGGGGCAAGTGCGGTGTCTTTGAGCTGAAAGTCGGTTTTCACTTGCATAAAATGAACATTATTTAGGCTGAAAATATTGACGATTAAAGGCTCGTCTAATGACACATAATCCGAAGTTCCTGCTGTGTCTTCTACCGCGAGTACAAATGAGGTCTGACATAACAATACAGTGGTTAGCAAGGGGATAAAATAGTTTTTTTGAAAAAATTTAATCACTTTTAAAACACTTTAAATGTAAACTACAGTTTCGGCGAGCTGAGTTGAGATAAACGACTCTCATCTTCAATCAATACTATCGTCGTAAAAATTGATTTGTTTAGGTACATATGTTGTTATTCGTATGGATTACGTTTTTCAGCGTATAAATAATGAGGTTATAACGAATAAGATGAGCAGCCTGGATGTCTAACAATAATTTGAGTCAAAGGAATTTATTTTTACTTGGTTTGGTGTGTCTGATGATACCCATGGGGGCGGATGCAGCGTGTGATGACCCTGCTTCTCCTGGGGTTAATTGGTTAGGCTGCGACAAAAGTGGCCTTGATTTGAGTGGCGCCGATTTAAGACGAGCGGTGTTAGTGAATACGAATTTTACGGAGGCTAATCTATCTAAAGTGCGCTTTAGAAAGGCGGATCTTGAAGCGGCCAATCTGGAAGGTGCTAATCTTGAAGGCGCTCACTTAGTTGATGTGTATTTGGTGGGCAGTAATTTAAAGCGTGTTAATTTAACGCATGCTGTATTAGATTATTCCAGGTTATCAAGAGCTGATTTGACTGGGGCAACGATAAATAATACTTCTTTTATTGGCATTCAAGCTTACAGCGCTAATTTTTCAGGTCTGGATTTGAGCGGAGTTACTTTTTATAAAGCCAAGCTTCAGGAAGTCAATTTTAAAAATGCGCAGCTTAAGGGGGCGGATCTTAAAGAAACGGTTTTATCGCGTGCCAATCTGGAAGGTGCAAGCCTGGTCGCTGCCAGTTTAAATAAAGCGAAAATGGACAGGGCAATACTCATTGATGCAGATTTTACGAATAGTGATCTAAGGCAATCTAATTTAATCGGTGCTGATATTATGGGTGCAAATTTTAGTGGCGCCAAGTTGGGCAATGCCGCATGGGTTGATCGAAAACGGTGCCGGTTTAATAGTGTAGAAAAATGTAAATAATATACTTTTGGCGATGGAAATTAGGACATTGCTAACCTGTAGTAGCTCAAATTTAAACTAACAGATGCCCTAAAATTTGGGTAACGGTCAGGTTAGGTCTGAGCTACTACAATTTACAGTCCCTTAGCTTATGGCAAGATGGTGTACTCCACATGCAATAATGCCGCGCCTGTAGCATCGCCATCATAAGACTCGGCAACACGCTCACCCGTTCCTGTGATCATCAAGGCCAAGGCATTGCCGTTCACCCAACCACCCCGATCAACAATCTCCTGGATCACCGCTTTCAATTCTGGTGTACGTTGCTCTACGCCTGCAACACCCACCGTTGACCACATTGCTGGCATCCAGTTTATATATGATGCCGTAACGGCTCTGGATGAAATATCATAGGCTGCTGTACTAAATGCCGGTGCATTGTCTATTGCTTGCCCGGTCAGGGTCAAGTTTGTTGCTGTCGCCGTCTTTTCATCTACTTTAAACTGAATATACGCTTTATCAATGGTTGCACCTTGTGGGATTGCTACGCCAGTAAACCGCAATCCTATTTTTTGATTGCCTGCGGCCATGCCCGTATAGCTATCGTAGACCAGCTCCAGATCGCTGCTCGCTAACTCAATATTGCCATCAATATGTTCTTCTGCATCATCGGCACCGGAGGCAATGCGAACGTTGACCGTCCCTGAGGTTTCACCTGCTGAGTTTATGGTTACTGTAACCGTGGCCATATTTGAATCCAAAGTGCCATCGTTAGCTTTGAAAGTAAAACGGTCCGTACCGGTGGCACCCATGTTCGGGGTATAGGTATAAGTTCCCGTCAATATATCATCGATGATGACCTCGCCTTGAGTTGGTGGTGTTACGATACTATAACCCAGAGTGTCTCCATCCGGGTCTGTTGCTACTAACGTAGCGGTCACGGGTGTATTTTCATTTGTGATCAAACTATTGCCAGAAACAA
>CAYQVF010000038.1:21428-31262 GCA_964421045.1 uncultured Chromatiaceae bacterium | reverse complement strand
CCGTCGGGGCAAATTATGGTGCTCTCCTATCGGAGAAAATATCTATCTTTCGGTAAACTCTCATCCTCCTTCGCGGAAACCAGGGTAAAGTGTCATTCCTCCATCAACATATAAAGTTGTGCCGGTGATGTAATCAGAAGCATCTGAAGCCAACCAAACCGCAGCGCGGCCAATATCCAGAGGATCTCCGATTCGTTGATAAGGGATTAACTTAAGTAGTTCAGCTTCAGCTTCCGGTGTTTCCCACGCGATACGGTTAATGGGCGTACGAATGGCTCCTGGAGAAATACCATTGACTCTGATTTTTTGGTGTGCAACCTCTTGCGCCAGGCTTTTCATAAACATAAGTAAGCCGCCTTTGGATGTGGCATAGTTCACATGCCCAGCCCATGGGATGACATCATGTACTGAGGACATACAAATAATTTTTCCTGCTGTGCAAGATAATTCAGGCATTACACCTCGGCGTAAAAATTCACGCACCGCTTCTCTCGCACAAAGAAATTGCCCCGTGAGATTCACCGCTAGTACTTTGTTCCATTGCGCCAAAGTCATTTCCGTAAACGCAGCATCCTGTTGTATTCCTGCGTTAGCCACCAAAATGTCGAGACTGTCCCAAGTTTGAATGACGGACTGAAACATATTTTCTACCTCTGGTTCTTGACTGATATCGGCTTGAATCGCAAGCGCTTCCCCGCCAGCATCTTTAATTTTATTGACTAGGTTTTGCGCGGCGCTGCTATCGGATAAATAATTGATAGCGACCTTTGCGCCTGCCATAGCCATAGCGTAGGCAATTGCTGCGCCAATTCCTGAACTTCCGCCAGTGACCAGTGCGCGTTGCCCTTGCAATACTTTTTCTATTGTTTGCGACATAATTAAAATTCCTCTGTAAATAGGGGTGTTGAAGTGTTTCAAGGCATTATATAACAACACTGCTGTTCCGTTTAAATCTAGAAAACGCAGCAGGAAGCGAATGTACCCCAAGGGCACTTCTTTCAGGGCGTATAGTGCAAAATATTGATTCGAATAACGTAGCGGGGAAAATTGAAGTTACCTTATTGCTACGGCATTTTTTAGGCTAAAGGTAGTGAGCTATTTAAATATTCTTGTAGCTTGGTATAATCCCGTCAAATGCCGATCGCATTAAAATCAGTTATGAGAGTGATTTAATAAAATTGTCAATGACTTTGGAAGCTTGTGCGCAAGATAAATACTGGATGCAAGCGGCGCTGAATCAGGCTGTTGAGTCAGCAGCAGTGGATGAAGTGCCTGTGGGTGCAGTACTGGTTCTGGACAATGTGCTGGTTAGTCGTGGCAGAAACCAACCGATCATGACGCATGATCCCAGTGCCCATGCTGAAATTATTGCGCTGAGAAATGCGGGTCACCGTCTTGCTAATTATCGCTTGCCAGGAACGACGCTTTACGTGACTCTGGAGCCTTGTGCTATGTGCTTAGGTGCGATGTTACATGCGCGCGTGCAGCGCCTGGTATTTGGTGCTTACGACTCCAAATTTGGAATGGTATGCAGCACTTTAAAATTGCTGGATATGGGACAGTTTAATCACCAGCTGGATTGGACTGGAGGTATTATGCAGGATGAATGCAGTCATTTGCTCAAATCTTATTTTCGCTCTAAACGAAAATAAGAATGACTGAATTCATCGTTTTTATGATGTTGGGGTGTTTTGCCGGTTTTACTGGTGGTTTATTTGGCTTGGGTGGGGGCTTGATTTTAGTGCCCGCCTTGACCTTTATTTTTACCTATTTAGGTGAAAGCGAGGATGTTGCTCCGCATCTGGCGATTGGTACTTCGTTGGCTATTATCACGATCAGTTCGCTGTCGTCAGCTTACGGACATGCACGTTATGGAGATGTGCTGTGGTGGGTGGTGATGACCTTGACCCCTGGATTGGTTGTGGGTGCTTTAATAGGCGCAATGGTTGCTGATCAGTTGCCTGGGTCGCTATTGAAAATTTTGTTTGGTCTGTTTGCAGTGATCATAGCGATTTATATGTGGTTTGATCATCCACAACCGATGGTCTGTCGTACTTTGACGAAGAGAGCGGGTCTTATGATAGGGGCAGTCATGGGCGTATTTTCTTCCATGATAGGTATTGGTGGTGGCTCTATGGTCATTCCTTTTTTGGGTTGGTATGGTTATCAGATACAACAGGCCGTAGCTGTCTCGGCGACGACGGGGTTTCCTATTGCAGTGAGTGGCACCCTTGGTTTTATCTGGATGGGTTCAGATGCCATGATTACACTCAATGATACCTGGGGTTATGTTCACTGGCCTGCTTTTATTGTGGTTGCCGCAAGTGCGGCAGCGGTGGCTCCTTTTGGGGCATATACGGCACATCGTTGTTCGAGAAAAAAATTGAAAAATTTTTTCTCTCTGTTTCTTATACTGCTAGGGATGTTTATGATTATTCAGTGAAGGTATAAATGACATGATAAAAAATACCCCCCCTAAGGTTGGGTTCATTAGTCTGGGTTGTCCCAAAGCACTGGTAGACTCGGAACACATTATTACGCAGTTGCGCACGGAAGGCTATGAGATTAGTGCGACCTATAAAGACGCTAATCTTGTTGTGGTGAATACATGTGGATTTATTGATTCTGCAATTGAAGAATCACTGGAAACCATTGGTGAGGCCTTGGCTGAAAATGGCAAAGTTATCGTTACGGGTTGTCTGGGTGCGCAAGGTAGCTTGGTTCAAGATAAATTTCCTCAAGTGCTGGCTATCTCTGGCCCTCATGCGAAACAGGAAGTTATGATTGCGGTGAGACATCATCTCCCGCCTTTAGACAACTCTGATCATGCAAGGGTACCCGCGCAAGGTGTGAAATTGACACCCTCACATTATGCTTATTTGAAAATATCTGAAGGTTGTAACCATCGTTGTACCTTTTGTATTATTCCTTCTCTAAGAGGTAATCTGAATAGTCGGCCTGTTGGCGAAGTGATGCGTGAAGCAGAAAATCTCGTTAATGCGGGTGTAAAAGAGCTACTGGTTATTTCTCAAGATACGAGTGCCTATGGTGTGGACAAGAAGTTTCGTACTGATTTTTGGGATGGTCGACCCATTAAAACACAATTTAAAGCTTTAGTGGCCGCTTTGGGTGAGCTGGACGTATGGACTCGACTTCATTATGTTTACCCTTATCCTCATATTGATGAAGTATTGTCATTGATGACTTTGGGCAAAGTGCTGCCTTATTTAGATGTTCCATTTCAACATGCCAGCCCCTCTGTACTAAAAGCAATGAAACGACCCGCGCATAGTGAAAACACCTTGCAACGTATTCGGAGCTGGCGTGAACAATGTTCGGATTTGGTATTGCGTAGTACGTTTATTGTTGGCTTTCCCGGCGAAACAGCCGATGATTTTAAGCGGTTACTGGATTTTCTTCGGGAAGCCGAGTTAGATCGCGTTGGCTGTTTTGCTTATTCTCCTGTAGACGGTGCGGTTGCAAATGCATTGCCCAATCCGATTAATGAGGAAGTGAAAGAGGAGCGATTGGCTATTTTCATGGAGACCCAGGCAGAAATCAGTGCAACTAAATTACAGCGAAGAATCGGTCAAAAAATGACGGTATTGGTGGATGAAGTGGGTGGCGATGCTCTGGTTGCACGCAGCTATGCTGATGCTCCTGAAGTTGATGGCATCGTTGTGGTGGAAGAGGCGGGTTTGAATGTTAATCCTGGTGATTTTATCGAAGTTGAAATCGTAAATTCTGATACCCATGATTTATATGCGAAACAATTAGATCACCGTGGCGTTTGATATTGAATTACGTACCCATTTCTAATCGAATAATAGGCCACTGATATTTTTCAGCGTAGGCTTCCAGAGTTTTGTCGGGGTTGACGACAGAAGGGTGAGTTACCTTGGACAATAGTGGTAGGTCATTGTGCGAGTCTGAGTAAAACCAGCTTTGTTGCAAAGAGGTATTATTGGCTTTGAGCCAAGTATTTAGCTGGGTTACTTTTCCTTCTTGAAAACAAGGGACTCCACTTACTTTTCCGGTATATTGCCCATTAATCATTTCCGGAGTGGTTGCTAGTAAATTTTCAATGCCCAGTTCAGCGGCTATTGGAGCAGTTACAAAGCGGTTGGTTGCAGTAATAATGAGTAAAGTGTGGTTTTTTTCGCGGTGATTTTCCACTAATTCTCTTGCTGAGTCAGGTATTATAGGTAAGATTTTTTCTAGCATGAAGTTTTTATGCAGATCTTTCAATAGCTCTAAACTATTTTCCGCGAGTGGTTTAAGTGAAAAAGCGAGAAACTCATGAATATTCAGTGATCCTGATTCATATTCCTCATAAAATCGTTTGTTTTCTTGGTGATAATAATCGCCGTTTACGATCTGATGTTCAACAAGGTATTCTCCCCACAAATAATCACTATCACCAAGTAGTAGTGTATTGTCTAGATCGAAGAGTGCGAGGTCGGGACGGGTATTCATCGTGTTGTTTTTAATTCAAAAATTTATATGTGAATATTGTATCCTATACAATAAGACGAATGATTGAAAGTGCTGCTTAGGAACGAAACGTGATTACTTTCCTGTTTGGGACTACAGTTGAATGTGTGTATTTTCGTTTTGATGGTTCGCAAGGTGTGTAGAGAAGCGGTGTTAGCATGGATGCAGGAAATAGCACCCTAAGAGCCGGGCATAAAGGTAATGCGGGGATAACTGGCCGAGCAAAGACTCTATATTTTGAGATGGTTTTAACATGCTGAGCAGCGGTATAAATATAGTAAACGGGTATTGATGTGATCGACTCTGATGGCTTTAGGCGTAATGTGGGGATTATCATTAGTAATCCTGCCGGTGAGCTGCTTTGGGCTCGGCGTGTAGGTAGACCCATGTGGCAGTTTCCCCAAGGGGGAATTCAGGAAGACGAAACACCGGAGCAGGCGATGTATCGTGAACTCTATGAAGAGACTGGACTTGTTGCCGAGCATGTCCGTATTATTGGTACAACGAAAGGTTGGTTACGCTATCGCTTGCCTCCTGCTTTGATCCGGCATGATCGTCAGCCGCTTTGCATTGGGCAAAAACAAGTGTGGTTTATGTTGCAGATGCTAGGTTCAGATTGTGATATTAAGCTGGATGTTACGGACATGCCTGAGTTTGAAAGTTGGAAATGGGTGCATTATTGGCATCCATTAAGAGAGGTCGTTTCATTTAAACGCTCAGTATATAAACAAGCCTTGCGAGAGCTCGCTCCGCTACTCGAAACTTTTAAAGCATGCTAGACATTTTACGTCGAATAGTTCAAGAGGTTGGAGCAGCACCTGATTTACAGGCTGCACTGGATGTCACCGTTGTACATATCAGACGTCATATGTCAGCTGATATATGCTCTGTCTATCTTTTTGATAAGGCTTCCAATCACTACATATTGATGTCCACAGAGGGTATCGATGCTTCCTATGTTGGCGTCTTACGTTTTGCCAATGGTGAAGGTTTAGTTGGTTTGGTCGGAGAGCGAGAAAAATTGCTCAATTTAGATGATGCCGCCAATCACCCTCGTTATCAGGCCATCGTCGGCCAGCATGACAAAACGTATCATGGTTTTGTTGGAGTGCCTATTATTCATCATCGTCACCCTATGGGTGTGTTAGTTGTACGGCATAAAGATTCACGACGCTTTGATGATCAAGAAGAAGCTTTTTTAGTGACTATCGCTGCACAATTGGCGGGCGCCATCGCACATGCTGAATGGGGCGGTGATATAGATTTGTTGCTTACCCGTCAAAATGTAACAGACCCATCATTTGATGGTTTGCCCGGTTCGCCTGGGGTTGGTGTGGGCACGGTGATGATCGCTTACCCCTCTGCTGATTTAGATGCCGTTCCACAGAGAAAAGCAAAAGATATAGAAAAAGAAATTTATGTTTTTAAAAAAGCAGTGGATAAAACTAAAGCCGATCTCCGCGCTATATCGGAACAACTGGCAGGTCAGGTCTCCACAGAGGACCAGGCCTTATTTCATGCGCTTTCACTGATGCTGGAAGGGAATGGTATTGTTGGTCGTACCATTGAGCATATTCGTACAGGTTGTTGGGCTTCAAGTGGTTTGAAGTTAACTATTGAAGAGCGTGTAAAATTTTTTAGCAATGTGGAAGATGTTTACCTCAGAGAGCGTGCGAGTGATATTCGTGATCTTGGTCAGCGTATTCTTATGCATATTCAAAGTGGTGATCGTCAAGCCCCTCCGTACCCAAAAAATACGATTCTGGTAGGGAAAGAAATTTCAGCAACAATGTTAGCCGATGTGCCTCGCGATCGTCTTGTCGCTCTTGTTTCAGTTCACGGTTCCGCCTTATCACATGTGGCTATATTAGCCAAAGCAATGGGTGTGCCAGCGGTGGTGGGTATAGAAAACTTGCCTATTGCACGCCTAGATTGGTGTGAAATGATCGTTGATGGTTATCGTGGACGTATTTATGTCTCACCTTCTACGGTGATTAAGCAAGAGTATCAGCGTCTCGTAAAAGAAGAAGAAGAATTGTATGCCGGTCTTGAAGCGCTGAGAGATTTACCGGCAGAGACTACAGATGGTTATCGCTTACCCTTGTTTGCCAATACGGGTTTGGTTGCAGACTTGGTGAGTTCAAAAAACAGTGGTGCTGAAGGGATAGGTCTGTATCGTACAGAGTTTCCCTTTATGATACGAGATCGTTTTCCTGGTGAGGAAGAGCAGTGCCGTATCTACAAAGACGTGTTAGATGCTTTTGCACCAAAAAAGGTTGTTTTACGTACCCTAGATATTGGTGGTGATAAAAGTTTGCCCTATTTCCCTATTGAAGAAGACAATCCTTTTTTGGGATGGCGTGGCATAAGAGTCACATTAGATCACCCTGAAATATTTTTAGTACAGCTTAGAGCGATGTTAAAAGCCAGTGCAGGCTTGGATAATTTACATATTTTGTTTCCCATGATCAGTTGCGAGTCAGAGCTGGATGAGGCATTGATTTTGCTTAATCGTGCGTATGAAGAAGTTTTATCCGAAGGTCTTGACATAAAAAAACCTCAATTAGGTGTTATGATTGAAGTGCCTTCTATGTTGTATATTATAGATAAAATTGCGCCTAAGGTTGATTTTTTCTCTATTGGCAGTAATGATCTTACTCAATATTTATTGGCGGTGGATCGAAATAACACCCAGGTGGTCGCTCTTTATGATGGATTACAGCCCGCCGTATTAAGGGCATTGATTCATATTGTGGTACGTGCGCATGCTCATGAAAAGACCGTTTCGGTTTGTGGTGAAATAGCGGGGGATCCCGTTGCCGTGATTGCCTTGCTCGGTATGGGGGTGGATTGTTTAAGCATGAGTGCGGCTAGTTTGCTGCGCGTAAAATGGGTGTTGCGTTCATTTTCTTATCAAGAGAGTCAACGTGTTTTAGCAGAAATATTAGAGTTGACCAGCGCACATGAGATTCGTACCCATCTAGAAGCATTGTTAGTTCAAAAGGGTTTAGGCGGATTAGTGCGCGCCGGTAAAAAATGAATCAGAGATGACTTCCTTGTTCACGTTCCGATGGGTGCGCTTCCAGGGTAGTGGGGAGAGAGAGGCTTAGCGTAAAAGGCTAAACAGAGAAGTTATTGCGAGCCTATTGTTAAAAAAATAAAGGACATATAATGGATCAAATGATGGCCTTGTTGATGGGGCTCTTTTTTTTGATAGTGGGTATTGTATGCATAGCTAAAACAAAAGTATTTGTATTAGCTGTTGTCACATTTTTTCGTAAGATGCATCAAAATGAGCAGTTTATGGATGCGTGGGAAAATAAATCTGTGGTTTTGAATGTGGTCAGATTTTTTGGTTTTCTCGCACTGCTTAATTTTACAGTGCAGCTTGCGTATTTGGTGAAGGGCTGAATTATTATGTTATGGGTTGCGTTATTAATTGCTTTGATTCTTCTGTACCTGTTTAGAAAGCAAGTGACCGTTGTGGTGGGTATTATTTTATTGTTCGTGACTGTGGTGGTTTTGTATATTTATAATGAAGATAAGGAACACGAATATGAACATGATCTCATTAAAATTAGTGTTAAATACGATAAGGTTGCTTGTAGTCCTGAAAAGCCTTTGCAAGTAATTGTTGAAAATACCAGTTATCGCGTCGCTCAAGATGTGAAATGGAATATTGAAGTGTTTCGTGCGGGTTACAGTGGCAATGTTGTAAAAGATGTGGCGGGTGGTGACCCTTGGTCAACACCTTATAGAATTGATACACCTCTGAAAGCAGTAGAAAAAATAATAATATGTTATAGCGTCCCACCTTTGATCGAAAAATATGAAACGTCCCGATTGCTCTATCGCATAGCAAATAAAAAAGTGGTGTTTCTTTAGGTCTCTGTCTTCGTCGCAGGTCGATAGCAGTAGGAATGAGTACGACGGCATGTATGCAGGAACCATTACCGGTGAGATGCGAAAATTTTGACCACAAAAATAAAAATAGTCACTTTTATTTCAAGTTTTTTGTGATGGGGAACGGACAAAATGAGCTGAAAATAACGACCCGGTGCCGGCAAAAATCGAAAAGGGATAAATGTGAAAGCAAATACTCAAGAAAGATTATCTCGGTGTGCTTCTTATAATTATGATCGTTATAAAAGCCTGACAAAAGAAGAAAAAAATAAAATATTTCTTTTGCCCTGCGGTTGTGAAAATGCGAGCTTAAATCAATTGATAGAATCTCATCAGTGTTCAAAATGCAGCATTAAATATTTGTATTCTTTGTGTTTGAATGAAGTCGTAACCGAAGAGTCGACCTGGCATTGCCAATTTTGTGGATCTGCGTAAAATTCAAAATGATGATGAATAAAATTCAAATTGAAAAAATTCAATATCATCATCGAACTGAATAGAAGGCGGCTCTGGAATGACGTTCAGAGGATTGAGATACTTTAGCCCATAATAAGTTTGCATAATAAAATCAAAGCATACCGTTTCTTTAATACCGGGGAAATTATAAATATCTTTGGTGTAGAGCCATAAGTTAGAATATTCTTGTATACGTTTACGATTACACTTCATATAGGGGTGATAAATAGAGTCAAATCTTATCAAACTGGCAAAGAGCCTAATGTCAGGCTCGGTTAGATGCTCGCCCAGCAAATAACGAGATTGTGATAAATGATCATTTAGCTCCTCCAACGATGAAAATAACGACTCAATACTTTGAATATACAATGTCTGATTGGGTGAAAATCCAACTTTATAGACGCCGTTATTTATGTTTTCAAATATAAATTCGTTAAAGCGTTTAATTTCTTCAGCGCGATGCTCGGGGTAAAGTATCAATTCAGTTGTCGTATGCTCAGTAAATTTTGTGCTCAACAAACGTATGATGTCGTGCGATTCTGTGTTGACTATTTGGTTTGTGTATTTATCCCAAAGCACAGGAACCGAAACACTTCCAGTGAATTCAGGCTCAGATAATTGATATATTTGGTAAAGATAATCACAGTTATTTACATTATTTGGGCGGTCCCCTTTTTTATTGCTAAGTTTCCAGCCCTTGTCCGTCAGGTGGGGGTCGACAACAGATAGTGAAATGACATCCTGTAACTTTAGCAGGGTGTAAGTCATAAGCACACGATGGCTCCAGGGGTCTCCATAGCCAAGATAGAGATGATAACGATCAGCTTCAGGAGTGAATTCAGCACTCGCAATATTTGATATTTGATGGCTAAAATAACTTCTTTCTCTGTAGAATATTTTGCTGTGTGCTTTAGCTTGTTCTAGGTTTGAGTATAAGTTGCCCCTAATTAATATTGCCAATATGGATTCTCACTTTGTCTA
>CAYQVF010000038.1:0-21328 GCA_964421045.1 uncultured Chromatiaceae bacterium | reverse complement strand
TTGAGTATAAGTTGCCCCTAATTAATATTGCCAATATGGATTCTCACTTTGTCTACATTGGATGCAGCCTGAATGTACAAGAAATTGATATACCCGTGGTGACTACAATTTAGGGGTAATTACTCCTAAATTGTAGTCACCACGGGTATATTATAGCAATACAAAGAAAAGCAAAAAAATAATGAGTCCCGCGTAGCTATATTTTATAACTACACGAGGAAATGAAACAATTTAATCAAATTTAATATTCCAAATAAGATCAAAAACGACTTCGTCACCCACTTGCCCTTGAAACCCGGAGAGGTTAACTGCCCCTGATTCTCTCACTGTGCCGGTCGCATGCTTGAATCGTTTTGTTCCAGAGAGAATGTTGTTATCACCCGCGCTGGGGATCGCACCGGTTAGATGAGTCATTGTCGGTGAACCTTCAATAAAGGGCTGAACATTGCCCAGTACACGAGTAGTAAACTGAGGTCGGTGTTTCCATCGCGTAAATTTAAAAGTGCTCGTTACTGTCGCAAGCAGCCCCCCTCCCTCTTGGGGGATGACATCGGCCAATCGGTCTTTCAGCGTACCGACATAAGCACCGGTTTTCATATTAAAGAGAGGCACATCAAAACAGAGCGCTGTTGTAGTACCGAGTTCTGTTTCTGGAATATTACACTGATAGGCCACGGCATTGCCTTTTGCATTGAGTAACAGATCTTTACCCACAAATGCGCCAGAACCGCCATGAGCATGGTGAACTTTGTGAGCAGCAACAGAAGATGAGAGAAAAAGTCCGCACAAAATTAATCCTGCGCTAACCAAACTGATTTTATTAATCATAATTTTCACCTTAAAATAGGGCATTGATTTTATATCGTCAAGCGGAGATGTGCTTTCCATTGACGGCTAAAAAAGTGAGTTAAAAATTAAAAGTTGTCCAAAGTTTACCCCGTTCATACATATTGATTCCGCCATAATTAAACTAACCACCGATATTTGGATCATAGGGAACAGTCCAGTTAGGTGCCATTTTATAATCTGAACCGATCTTGACTTCGTAGGGTTTAACCGCATTTGGTAAAGCATCAAAAGTAAAATCGATCACCGCAGAATGTCTTAGCCAAACCACTTTTTTCGGATGACGTTTTCCTGTTTTTGCAGACACTAGAGAGTGATAATGTATATACCCCTCAGTATAATATTTTGCAGCTTTGGCTTCTGTCCACGTATCAATTTTACCGATCATCGTCCACAGTAACGCGCCATCCGGCGCATCAAAAGACCAGAAATTAGCTGCGCCAAAAGGCCCGGTATTATAGTGTTTACCAATAATAGTATTTTTTGATACCTGAACCCATTCATGCCCCGGAATATCTTGTTCATCATTAGGCCCATCAGGTGCTCCTTCCAAATAATATTGATGATGACCTACTTTGATCGCGATACCATGAACAAACGGTTTGTCCCATGCCGAATGTGCCTGAGCGGATCCTGTTTCTAAAAAAATAACCGCGATAAAAATAAGTAACACTATTTTGTAAATGCTGTGCATATTGTTCTCCCAAATGATTTTGTGTCCTTCGAAACTGCCAAAATAAATCCGATTAAAAATCAGATTTTCTTCACTTCAAGCGCCATGGGTATATACCCATGGCGTTATGACTTTAGGCGTTTTCACGTTCATCTATATCTCATCTTCGGTAAATTTCTTCTGCATTACTCTCTATCTCCTTCATCCATAAAACCGAACCTAAGGCACATCTGTATGCGCTAACACCGACAACATAACGCCATAGGTATAGAAACATCAGCAGGCACATTACAAAAGCTGTAACTTGTGACAGGTTTAGCTGTGGAAAGCGTGAAATTAAATTTGAATCACTTGTTTGTTCAGAAAAAAATACGGATAAGGATATAGATATACCCATACCCATGGTGTTATGTTGTTAGTGTTAGCGCATACAGGTGTGCTTAACACTTAGGTTCGGTTTTTCTAATTGAAAAAAATGCAGGCCTAGCTGGTTAAGGAATGGGTATATGCTGACATAATGTTGTAAGTAGCGATGGTTGATGATGCCTCTCGGTGATTAAGGGCAGAAAAAATAAATTAACCCAAGTGGTTCATTATCGGCCCGAAATCGTGACCGTTTTACGGGGTTTAGGGCTGGCACTAAGTCTATTATCTATGCAATGGATTGCTTTGGCGTAATTTGTGCTTTAGACTTCTTGGAAATATAGATTGATAGTCACTCACCTTGTATACAAGAGTGAGTGTTATTATTATTGTGAAGTGGATCTTAAAGAGAGGCTGTATTTATGGGGTATTTGTTGTTTGTTTTTTATGGTTTTCGAAACGCACTATTGGCTTGCCTGCTCATTATGCTGGGTTATAGCCAAACCGTTGTTGCTGTCTCTGATACCATACGTTTTGCTGCCATTGGAGACTATGGTGCAGCAGGGCCAGATGAGCAAAAGGTTGCCGAACTCATTGCAACCTGGGAGGTCGATTTTATCATCACGCTCGGCGATAATAACTATGAAGATGGTGCAGCTGAAACAATGGACGATAATGTCGGTCAGTATTATCAGGAATACATAGGGGGGTATACGGGTGAATATGGTTCTGGTTCGGAGACTAACCGCTTTTTTCCGTCGTTGGGAAATCATGATTGGCGGACTAAAGATCCAGAAAATCCAGCATCAAATTTGCCGCAAGTCTACTTAGACTATTTCCCATCATTACCTGGCAATGGACGATATTATCGTTTCACTCAAGGCGCAGTTGAATTTTTTGCGATTGACAGCGATGTCAATGAGCCTGATGGTAATACCTTTGATTCCGTGCAGGGAGAATGGCTGAAAGCGGCTTTGGCGGATTCCACCGCGGATTGGAAAATCGTGTATATGCACCACTCTCCTTATTCATCGGAGAATTCATCATCACTGAATGGTTCGCAACCGGACCTCCAGTGGCCCTATGAAGAGTGGGGAGCCGATGCCGTTATTGCTTCACATGACCATGTTTACGAAAGACTGTTTGTGGGAGAAATTCCCTATTTTGTTAATGGAGTAGGCGGACGGAGTGTCCGCACCTTTGGAAAACCGATTCCACAGAGTCGATTTCAATATAATGCGGATTACGGTGCTATGCTGATTACGGCTGACTCGGAATCCATCCTCTATGAGTTTTACTCTGTCGCTGAAGGTGGGATATTAATTGACAGTTACCGACAATTAAAACGGACGACAGTAATAAGCAGCGGCAGCGTCTGGTTTTATCTGGATAATGGAACCGATCAAGGCACGGCGTGGAAAGAGTCGGGCTTTGATGACAGTAACTGGAGTAGTGGTGCGGCACAGCTGGGTTATGGCGATGGTGACGAAGCGACGATCGTCAGCTTTGGTGATAATGCCAGTAATAAACCTATTACCACCTATTTTCGACATAGCTTTAATGTCAGCAATAGTGCCGATGTGACGGCCTTGTCGTTAAATCTATTACGCGACGATGGCGCGATCGTTTATCTTAATGGAACCGAAATCGTGCGCTCTAATCTACCTGCAGATACAATAACTTATACGACGCAAGCCTTGACGGGTATCGCCCCTGCGGATGAATCGGTTTATAGCAGCTATGACCTTGCGCCGGATTTATTGCAGGATGGCGTTAATGTCGTCGCGGTGGAAGTACATCAAAATAGCCCTGACAGCTCGGATCTGAGTTTTGATTTGAGCCTGAGCAGTACGGGTATATCAAGTTCTGTGGATACTACGGCACCCAGCATTCCAGAAAGTTTTGCCGGTACCGCAGAGAGTGGCAGTCAAATTGATCTCAGTTGGCAGGCCTCGACGGACAATGGAGCGGGAGTAGCAGGGTATCGACTCTTCCGAGATGGGGTTGAAATTGGCACCAGTTCAACGATAAATTATACGGATACAGGTCTGACAGCGGAAACCGCTTACAGTTATACCGTTGCCGCGTACGATGCGGCGGATCCTGCAAACGAATCGGCACAGTCAGAGGCGGTGTCCGTCACTACGCTATCGAGCACCTCGAACCCGGATACAACTGCACCCAGTATTCCGGAAAGTTTGGCCGGTATCGCTGATAGTGGCAGTCAAATTGATCTCAGTTGGCAAGCTTCGACGGACAGTGGGGCGGGAGGAGTAGCAGGGTATCGACTCTTCCGGGATGGGGTTGAAATTGGCACCAGCTCAACGACAAATTATTCGGATACAGGGCTGACAGCGGGAACGACTTATAGCTATTCCATTGCTGCCTACGATGCGGCGGATCCCACAAATGAATCGGCACAATCCGCAGCCGTGATCGTCAAGACGTTGTCGTCATTAACGAATGACTCCGATGGTGGCGGGGCGGACTCCGATGGTGGTGGGGCGTTGAGTATTTTTGTTTTGATAGCGGGATTATGGGTAGCATTACTACTTCGAAAACGTTATCAACGAGTCTCAGCTAAGAGCTAAAGTCCGTTATTTTAAAAGCAGTTTGAGCGGTTACGTTTAAGTATGTGACATCCCATGCTGCGATTTATTCAGAAATCGTAGCATGGGTGTCTTTCTTATGAAGACGGCCTTGATCTTTTTCCGATAAAACGGATATCATTTTATTTCGTGCACGTTCCTTAGGAATGGGTATATAAAAGCAGTGAAACGGCTCTGGGGCACAATTTATGCAGCTGATAGGGTTTAGGCAATAACGTCATTGAAAAACACCGGCCAACAAGAATGTAAGTATTAGCGCAACGTAGGAGTAGTTTTCCTGAAAAACTGAAAATGAGGTGCAGGTGTACGTAAAAATTCCTGAATTTATAACGCTATGGGTATATATTCGCAGAGCCTGATATTCAATTTTTAGGCTAATAAAAAATATCTGAAAACAGAGGCCTCAGAGAGTAGAATAACGGCCTTATGATCACCTTATGCGCCGTCTTTAAGTTATGCCAATAAAAACACTCTCTCATTTTGTATCCAAATTAAAAGTGCGCCACGCCCACGTACTGCAAAATAGCAATAAAGAAGCTACCGACTTACCAGTACAATCACTCATCTATATAGACGCTCTGCTTCGTCATTGTTTATTACGCCCAGAGTTGCACTCCTTACCATTGCAAGTGGCCGTCATTGGCCCAACCCAATCAGGAAAAAGTACCGTTGTTAATCTACTGATGGGAACACAAGCCGCTGAATCTCATCCGCTCGCTGGTTTTACCCGTCATGCTCAAGGTTTCACCAGTGAACAAATTACTGAATCACTCCATTCAGAAGTTGATCAACTTCTCCTAAACTGGACGTGTTTACCTCTCGAACAACTCGATAAGCAACGACTCGATTGCTATGCTTTAACACAAATAGACACCACTGCTATTTTTTCAGATAAACCTTGTGTTATCTGGGATACGCCTGACTTTGACTCAGTCAGTTCTCGTGAATATCGCAGCACTGTGCCACAACTTTGCGCCATCTCTGATCTTGTTATTCTGGTCGTCAGTAAAGAAAAATATGCCGACCAAACTGTTTGGCAGATATTGGAGATGATTGCGCCTATCAATCGTCCACTGGTCATATGCATCAACAAAACCTCACCTGATACGGCTGAAATTATAACCTCTTCAGTCAAAAATAAATTAAAAAAAGCACACATCGCTTATGACTCCATCATCACACTGCCTTATACAGAAACCGATGAGTTATTATGGTCTGATGCCAGTCAAAATTTGAGAAAAAAGGTTCATGAAGCGCTGCCAAATGCCCCTCAAATTTCGTCCCCCGCCCTATTAAAAAACAAACTAAAAGGGGATTGGAAGCGCTGGTTAACCCCTATTCGCCAAGAAGTCGATGCCGAAAAAGCATGGCAAAACGAAGTTAAACAAGCCACGGCCAATACCCTGGAAATTTACAATCGAGATTATCTGAAAAATCCACAGCACGCTGACACACTGCAAAAAGCAATCATACAGTTATTGACACTGTTGGAAATCCCGGGCATTGCCAGCACACTCGCTACTGCCCGACAAATCGTCACTTGGCCTGGTAGAAAAATAGTGTCTCTATGGCAAGAACAACGGCAGTCAAAGTTACCTGATAACACCGCTGACCATGAAGAAACCGTTATTAACGAAGCCGTACAACATACATTGCGAACACTGCAAAATAATTTAATGGAGGCCATTTCCGGGACGGATCAGGACGCACTATGGCATCGCGCACTCATTCAGCAATTACAACAAGAAACGCCCGCAATTATTAACCGCTCTGGTGACGCTATTAAAAATCATCAAGTGGCTTTTGAACCTGAAATAGACGCTGCCGCTGAAAGACTCTATCTCTATTTACAAGACCACCCAGTTGCACTCAATAGCCTGCGAGCGGCGCGTATTACAACAGACGCTGCCGCTGTTGTATTTACCATCAAAAGTGGCGGCATTAATGCCTATGATCTTGCCGTGGCACCCGCCATACTTTCTTTTACTTCTTTTCTTACTGAAAGCGCCGTTGGCGGTTACATGCGGACCGTAGAAAAAGAGCTAAAACAAAAACAACTTGCCTCAGTCAAACAACATGTTATAGATCAATTACTCAAGCCCGAACTCAGCGAACTTGCGATGAACATGTCCTGCGAGGGTTTATATCAATTCAGCGCTGAAGAACTACAAAAAGCAGAACAAGCGATGGAGAATTTAACTCAATGAGCCATGATGGAGAACACGCTCTGGAAAAATTGAAAACCTGGGCAACAAAAGCACAAAAAACCGGATGGATTAATCAAGAAGATGTTCAATCGCTCAATGAGATTGAACAACAACATGCCGAACAATTATTTGAAAGCGATCATCAACTGCCTTTAATCGTTGCTTTTTTTGGTGGTACTGGTGTGGGCAAAAGTAGCCTGTTGAATCGCTTAGCCAACGCCTCTATCGCACAAGTCGGAGTAGAGCGCCCTACCTCTCACGAGGTCACACTTTATCTGCACCAAGATTACCAGGTTAAATCATTGCCAGGCCCCTTTCCTACCGAAAAAATGAGTATTCGCTATCATCAGGACAATCATCGCCGCTTAATCGCATGGCTTGATATGCCGGACATTGACAGTACGGCAACCCTTAACCGTGAATTGGTTTTAACTTGGCTGCCCTATATAGATTGGTTAGTGTACGTGGTTAGCCCTGAACGCTATCAAGATGATGTTGGCTGGCATTTTTTACAGCAACGTGGTCATCGCCACGCCTGGCTCTTTATTATGAATCATTGGGATGAAGGAACAACCGAGCAGTTTAATGACTTCCATGATCGCTTACAAAATTCAGGCTTTGACAATCCGACTATTTTACGTACCAGCTGCGTCGATCCACAAATTGAAGATGATTTCTCTCTTTTAGAAAGCACCATTGATCACGCCTTACAAGAACAAGGTGTAGAGCGATTAAAGAAAATCAGTCAACAGGCTCGATTACATGATCTTAAAAAACATGCCGCTCAGCTCCAAAAAAAAATAGGTTCCAAAGAAACCTGGGTATCCCATCAAAAACAGTGGCAAAAAATAGTCCAAGAACAACTCAACAAATTGGAAAAATTGTTAGAAAACCAAACTAACATTATCAATCAAACCCTATTATTGACAAGTACTGAATCGAGCTTGCTCAGCAAAAATAAAAACAGTCCATCTTTACCCCCCGCACGAACACTTACCGACGCATTACACACCGCACAAAGTGACCGTTTGCTGAACGATATCACAATCGAACTCAAAAATAATTTGCACCGGGAAAATATACCTGATGCACCATTCCAAAGCTCATTGAACGATTTCATCGCAGGGGCGCAGCAAAAACTTAACGAAGCCGTAACAAGTCACATTAACGCAGCTCTAGCCAACCCCGGTACACAATTACAACGTATGTTATACAAATTCACGGGATGGCTCAGTGTCCTGCTTCCCCTTGTCGCCGCATCATGGGCGGTCTACCATGCTATCATTGGTTTTTATAGCGGCACTCAAGGTAGTGCTTTTCTGGGTGTTGATTTTGCTATCCACAGTGGGCTACTCATCGGCTTAGTTTGGTTGATTCCCTGGTTTCTTCAACGCCAACTGCGTCCATCACTGACTTCAGCAGCGAGGCGTGGGTTACACCAAGGCATTCGGTCTGGCATCGCAGAATTAAGCAACGCACTGCAAACCCTTTGGGATCATATCAACTCCCAACACCAAGCTGTTTTCGATGAACTTAAGCAAATAACAAACGACGAGCAAACAAGATCGTCACTTACGTTGAATACGGCTACGAAACTTATTGGAAAAAAATAGACTATTCACAATAGTAAACTGACGGTGCTTCGTAGTACTCTGGTGAGAAATTTAACAAGAAGGCTGTAAAAAAAATGATTAAAAAATTAAAACAGTTGTTGCTGGGCATGGCTGATGATAAAACATCAAGTCTTGACAGACAAGATACGCTGGAGCTTGCCGTTGCTGCTTTGATGGTCGAAATGGCACGTACCGATTTCAATGAAGAACAATCGGAAGATAAAGAAATCAAGCGTCTTCTCAAAGTGCATTTTGAACTGACAGAACAGGAGTCAGCTCGTTTGCTGGGAAGGGCACAAACGGCGGCCGATGAAGCGGTGAGCTTACACGAGTTTACGTGCACTTTACGCAGCGCTCTAGATAGCAACGAAAAACAGAAAGTGATATTGATGCTCTGGAAAATTGCACTGGCTGACAATCGTCTCGATAAATATGAAGATCATTTGGTTGGCAAGCTGGCTCAACTACTCTATGTACCTCGTGTTGACGTTATTCGCTTGAAGCACCAAAGTCAAACGCTAGAGCACACTGCCACTCTGACAGCAACGGCTAAAAAATAAAACTTGACCCCCGCTGACGGCTATGGAGAGCGGAGCGAGTGACGTAGAAATGTAGGAGCGGCGTTAGCGACCGTAGAGCCATTGAAGTATAGGCCTGATGGAGTGTAACGAACGAAGTATGAGAGAGGTTATACGCAGTCGTGCCGGGCACAGGGCGGTCGGCGCAAAAGGAATTTGTTGTCGCGTAAGCGAGGCGATTTTTGGTAGGAATGCCATAAATCTATACCGAGGTAGCGACACTATCGCTTTTGTAATCGAGAGAAAGGCCTGGTTATTTTCTGATACGCCTAAGATTGAATATTACAATCGTACGTAAATATCACGAATTGTAGATGCAACTTCATTTCCCATCACGTTATTAAGAGCATAATTATTATTATAGTTTGCCATTTCTACCATTAACTCTCTATTATTAATAAGTTTTTCAATGTATTGAGCTATAACTTCCGGGTCAGTAGTTTTAGATATATAACCCATTTTTCCATTCTTAAACATGTCTTTCAGTCCACCCATTGGTCTTGTAATTACAGGCATAGCAAAAGCCATTGCCTCTAATACCGATGTAGGCAAACCTTCACCGTAACTAGTCGGAAAGCAATATATTTGATGTGTAGCAAATGCAGACTTTTTTTCATCCCCTGTAACATAACCAATTAAATTTACCCTGTCGGGTTCTATATTATTTTTCTTTATATAGGATTGAATAGTCTGCATGGCGGGTCCATCACCTGCTATCGTTAAAGTGACTTTATAATTTTTGCCTTGCAATATATTGATTGCTTTAAGGGTTTCTAGTGCTCCTTTTTTATTTTCTAATCTTGCTAAGAATAAAACTTTGATTGTTTTATTAAATCTTATTTCGGATATCTTTCTTGATAATGAAAATCCATTTAATAAAGAATTTTGGACAGAAGTAGTGCCTAAATATATAGGAGCATTTACGCCCCAATCTCTTAATTGATCTGCAAACTCAGAAGCTAAAACAATAAAATAATCTGCCTTTGCAAAAGTCGCCTTAAAAAACCAAAAATATTTTTTGTTGATTTTTTCCTGAAAACAATGATCCCACCCATGAAACATAACTACTACTTTTATATTATTTTTTATAGATTGCCTAACTAGCAATCCATCCCTAATAAAACTTTTTATATCCAATGATGGATTTATATGGGTTATGCACGGAGTTTCTTTTTTTATCTTTTTTTTAAATGATACTTGGTCGAATAATGGATATAATATTCCAAATGAACGTTGCGTTTTACCTAAAGGAAAATAGGTAATGCTAAACTCTTTATTTTTATTCAATATCGGGAGTATGTTTGTATAATAATTTGAAACACCGCCGGGATCTATTAAAGACGGACCTGTAATGACTATATGTTTTTTATTAGTACTCATAATTCACTACCACGGTGTTTTTTGACTTGATGGAGTATCGTTTTGGGACTCAGGCCGAGGCTCTTTTTCAGGTTTTTTCGATTCAGTTTAAAAAAAACCGATTGCCGATCAACATACATTCCCAATATTTTCTCCAGGTGACTGATCGACATGCCCTGCATTCGGAGAAATTTTTGATGGCTCCATTTACCTTGTTTATAGACTTCATTGTGGAGGTCTTCAAGATCCTTCAGTATGTATTCAACGTTGTGTTTGTTGGGGGTAGGTAAAGTAGTTTATGGCGATGCCGTAGCCCTACCGTTGTAGTTGGCGATATTGCTCAGCAGGTCATAATGTGTCGCCATTGCTGAGACATCGGTTTCGGATTGGTATTCCCGTTGTGTTTCTTTCATGCGAATGGCAACCTCCAGTAACTTGGCTTCATAACGGGTGCAGCTTTGTGCGTTGGCCGCAGAAATAAAATGCTATTTATCAAGCTGATTCCGATAGAGAATAATGGTAAAGATGTAGGAGATAGGGCACTATTTTTTATAGTGCCTTTTTATATAGTCCATCATGATGCTTTGGAACTCTTGGGCTATGTTATCGCCCTTGAGAGTGACAGTTTTTTCGCCATCGATATAAACTGGCGCAACAGGCCGTTCACCCGTACCAGGTAGGCTGATGCCGATATTGACTTGTTTGCTTTCGCCAGGGCCATTAACTACACAGCCCATAACCGCCAGCGTCATATTTTCCACGCCAGGATATTGTTTTCGCCATGAGGGCATATGTTTTGCCAGGTAGTCTTGAGTATCTTTTGCTAATTGTTGAAAAACAGTGCTGGTGGTACGACCACAACCTGGGCAGGCGATAACGGAGGGGATAAAGGATCGTAAGCTCAAGGATTGTAAAATTTCTTGTGCAACGCGAACCTCTTCAGTACGCGCGCCGCCCGGTTCCGGTGTTAAAGAGAGACGGATGGTGTCGCCTATGCCTTGTTGAAGTAACACGGCTAAGGCGCAAGTGGACGAGACGATGCCCTTGCTACCCATGCCTGCTTCAGTCAGACCCAGGTGTAACGCATAGTGACATTGTTTGGCTAGATCTTGGTAGAGTGCAATGAGTTCTTGAACATTACTTACTTTACATGAAATGATAATTTGACTTTTTTTTAAGCCCAGACTTTCAGCTTGTTGGGCGCTGTCTATGGCTGACGTCACCAGGGCTTTTCGGATAATAATCGCAGCGTCTTCAGGTGTTTTTTGTTTGCTGTTCTCGTCCATCAGGCGAGCCAATAAGGCTTGATCAAGACTGCCCCCGTTGACGCCGATACGAACCGGCTTTTCATAGCGGCATGCCAATTCAATCATTTCAGCAAACTGACTGTCTCGTTTACGGCCTTTACCAACATTGCCAGGGTTGATACGAAACTTGGCTAAAGCTTGCGCGCAAGCGGGTTCTGCAGCCAATAATTTATGGCCGTTAAAATGAAAATCACCGATTAAGGGAACCTCACAAGCTGCGCGTTCCAGTTGTTCTTTAATTTTAGGTACGGCTTGTGCCGCTTCCATTGTATTCACTGTAAGACGAACTAATTCCGATCCGGCATTGGCCAAGGCGATGGTTTGACTCACCGTGGCGGCGATATCTGCTGTATCGGTATTGGTCATCGATTGTACAACAATGGGCGCGTTGCCCCCTATGGTCACAGAACCGACATTAACGGAAATTGTTCGATGGCGGTTTAAAAAATGAATGGTCTGCGTCATGACTGAAAAATGTCCTTGTCAAAAAAAGTCAATCGGTAGACGCCTTGAATCGCTTATGAACAAATGTTCATAAGCGAGATGCTCAGACGGCGTTTAGATCATAAGCCTTTAGCGTTTTCGTTCAGATAACTGGCGACACCATCCGGTGTTGCTGTCATCGCCTTAGATCCTTTTTTCCAGCCTGCGGGACAGACTTCACCGTGTTCTTCAGTGAATTGCAAGGCATCGACCATGCGTAACATTTCATCAATATCACGACCTAGAGGTAAGTCGTTAACAACTTGGTGGCGTACATTGCCGGCCATATCAATTAAAAAAGAGCCGCGAAATGCGACTCGACCATCGGGTGTTTCTACATCATAGGCTTTGCATATTTCATGCGCCATATCTGCAACGAGGGTGTAGCCGACTTGGCCGATGCCGCCTTTGTTGATGTCCGTATTTCGCCAGGCATTGTGTGTAAAATGAGAATCTATAGAGACCCCGATCACTTCTACATTGCGTTTTTTAAACTCATCGAGACGATGGTCAAAGGCGATGAGTTCTGATGGACAGACAAAAGTAAAGTCGAGGGGATAGAAAAAAAGTACCGCATATTTTCCTTTGACGGCCTCAGAAAAAGTATAATTATCTACAATGGTGCTATCACCCAGTACGGCTGGGGCGGTAAAATCGGGTGCGGGACGGCCTACTAATACACTCATGATATTCTCCTTTTTAAACTTGAGCAATTAATTAAAAGTCTTTTTCAGAATTCTGTATTTGGCAACTGACATATAATCAGGATAACCTCCTAGTAGAACACAGCTTGCTCTACTTGCAAACCTTAAGGCGAATGCTGGAAAAGTGGTGTCTAGATTGTGCCGGATTTTTGTTCGAGGATCTATTTTTTGACAAAAATACTCCTGATCTAATTCCTAAACCCTTTTGCTATGCTCCGAATCCAAGTTTTAAATGCGTCATTTAGATAAAATAAAAAAACAAACAAAAATATGGTTTAATACGTGCCCATGTTAAAAAATTTATCTTTATTTGTTGGGTTACGCTATACGCGTGCTAAGAGACGGAATCATTTCATCTCTTTTATTTCTCTTATTTCTATGCTCGGTATTGCGCTGGGTATCACGGTGCTGATTACCGTACTTTCCGTTATGAATGGTTTTGAAAAAGAGCTGAGAGAGCGAACACTCGGGGTCGTTGCGCATATGACGATCCATGATCGTGCTGCTCGGTCAGCAGATTGGGCGGAGATCAAAGCAAGTCTTAATAAGCATAAAGAAATTGTGGGCGTTGCGCCCTATGTGAGTGGCGAGGGCATGTTTTACATGGGCTCGCGCGTGAGCGGTGCGATGATTCGAGGCATTCAGCCGGATCAGGAACCTCAAGTTTCAACTATAGGCAATAGCATGGTCGAGGGTAGTCTGGCGGCTTTGCAAGCGGGGCACTACAACATTATTCTTGGCAAGGCCTTGGCGCGCGTGCTGGGTGTGGGTATGGGCAGTAAAGTGACGTTGATGATTCCACAGGCGAATATTACGGCCGCTGGAATCATCCCCCGCCTTAAGCGGTTTACCGTCGTGGGTATTTTTGATACAGGTACACATATATATGATGGCTCATTGGCGTTGACTCATCTTGACGATGCGGCAACGTTGTTTCGAATTAAGGGGAAATTTACGGGGATTCGTCTAAAGCTTGAAGATATGTTTGATGCTCCGCGCTTAAGTAAGCAAATACAGCAAGCACTGGGTTATAGTTATCGTGTTCAGGACTGGACACAACAACATGTCAATTTTTTTAAAGCGGTACAAACTGAAAAAACAGTGATGTTTATTATTTTGTTACTGATTGTTGCTGTTGCTGCCTTTAATCTTGTTTCGACCCTGGTCATGATGGTGGCCGACAAACGAACGGATATTGCTATTCTACGTACTCTTGGTGCGACACCGAAAACGATTATGGGTATTTTTATGGTTCAAGGGAGTTTGATAGGTCTCGTTGGTACCGTATTAGGGACGATAGGGGGGGTGTTGCTGGCGGTTAATGTTGAAAATATTGTCCCTGCTCTGGAGCGCTTGTTTCACGTCGATTTTCTGGCTGCTGATGTGTATTACATCAGTGATGTTCCTTCTGATCTACGTGGGTTAGATGTGATTAAAATAAGTAGTATTGCACTGGTTTTGAGTGTTCTGGCGACACTTTATCCGGCATGGCGGGCATCTCGAACGGAACCTGCTGAGGCTTTGCGTTATGACTGAGGTTTTGCGTTGTGAACATTTAGCAAAAAAGTTCACTGAAGGAGGGTTGGCGGTCAACGTGTTGCAAGATATTTCCTTTAGTGTACAAAAGGGCGAGACGGTTTCTATTATGGGGCGTTCGGGTGCGGGAAAAACAACGCTATTGCAGCTGCTTGGTGGGCTGGATTTACCGACAACGGGCACCATTACTTTAGCAGGGCAGAATCTAGCTGAGCTGAATGCAGCAGAGAGAGGCCATCTGCGTAATAAAAAAGTAGGCTTTATTTATCAGTTTCATCATTTATTACCTGAGTTTTCTGCGCTTGAAAATGTGGCTATGCCCTTATTGATCGGAGGTTGTTCTCCTGCGGAGGCTGCAGAGCGAGCGACACAGCTACTGACTCGTGTTGGACTGGGACCCAGATTAAAGCACAAACCGGGAAAACTCTCAGGTGGAGAGCGTCAACGAGCAGCCGTTGCCCGAGCATTGGTGACCCAGCCGGCCTGTGTTTTGGCAGATGAGCCAACAGGTAACCTGGATTATGAGAGCGCGAGGCAAGTGCAAGAGCTGATGCTTGAACTCAATCAGGAACTGCGGACAAGTTATATCATTGTTACACATGACCCTAGCTTGGCGAAAAAAATGCAACATCAACTTGTTTTGGCAGAGGGTCGTTTGAGCGCGATTACTTAGAGAGGAAGTATTGATAAAAGACCTTTGGTGGGTACGTTATGAGGGGCGTGCACGTTCCTAATCGATGTCTCATCTTTTCGATTGTTTTCTCCGCGCCCGGCGTGCTTTTAGGTATTGAAAGATATGGAATCGCCAGAAGGCATGGATCATAAAATGACCTAAAAATGCGCCGATGATAGCGAGAATTAAAGACCCCAGTAAAAAAGGTTGCCATACAGCGGCTAGACCCGTTGATAGCCACGCTATTGAGGGCTCAAACAAGAGGGTTTGGGCGGGGATATGCATCAGCCAGGCACCGATGTGATAAGCACTATAAAAGATAAGCGGTATGGTGAGTGGGTTCGTTATCCAGACCAGCCCTACCGAAATAGGCAGATTTGCTTTTAAGGGTATAGCGATACACGCTGCTAATAACATTTGGAATGGCACCGGTATAAAAGCCATGAAAATACCCACAGAAAAAGCACCAGCGACGGAATGCCGGTTTAAATGCCAAATATTGGGATTGTGTAAAAGCGAGCCAAAACATTGTTTCAGTCGAGGATGGGCTCGAATACTTTCTTCGCTTGGCATGAGCCGCTTAAAAAAACGCTTAGGCATACATTTTCACTTCTCATCCGTGTATGGTATGAATCTACAATATCCACATTTCAGAGCTTAACAGAGAACACAATGTTATTGCTAACGGCCTCTTTTTTGACGGGAATATTGCTTTTTCAGCAATTAGAGGTCTTGCCAAATATAATGTGGGGATTTTTACTGCCGCTGGCTCTATTTTCCTCATTCTTTTTAAAACAATACAAATTCATTAGTCTCTGTGCATGTGGTTTTCTTTGGGCCTTGATTCGGGCTGATATTACTTTGTCGGCCAATCTTGATTTTGCATTAGAAGGTCAGGATGTTGTTGTTGAGGGCTTCATCGCTTCAATGCCAAAAACAGGGGAGCGTAGTCTCAGGTTTGATTTTGATGTGAGTCGTATCAGCTTTGATAAAAAAGTCTATCCATCTCCAGGACGTATCAGGTTAAGTTGGTATGATGAAGCGCCGGATTTAATTCCGGGAGAAAAAAGAACGTTTACTGTCAGATTGAAGCGACCTCATGGTCATTTAAATCCGGGTGGTTTTGATTATGAAGCCTGGCTCTTTCAAGAAGGAATACGTGCGATAGGTTATGTTCGCTCAGAGCACGTTCAGCAAGAGGTTGCATTGCCAAAAACAATATCACCTTATGCCCTGGCTCGCTTTCGCCAGGGGGTTATGACTCATCTACAAACGGTACTGGCAGGGTTGGAACATACGGGGATTATCATGGCGCTTGCGGTAGGTGAGCGACAGAGTCTGGATCATCATGACTGGGCTGTGCTGAGAGCGACAGGGACGAATCACTTGCTCGCTATTTCCGGATTGCACATTGGTTTGGTCGCCGGCCTGGGCTTGCTGTTTTTTAGCTGGCTCTGGGCAAGAAGTGCGACCTTATGCCTTAAATTACCCGCTCGGCAAGCGGGTTTGATCGGTGGTTTTTTGCTGGCATTAGTTTATAGTGCTTTAGCAGGCTTTGCTATTCCTACTCAGCGTGCTTTAATCATGTTAACCGTATTTGCTTGGGGTAGTTTGCTGAAGCGCTCGATTCCGCCCGCTCACTTGCTGGCGACTGCGCTCATCGTCGTCTTGGTTTGGGATCCATTTGCTGTGATGTCAGTTGGATTCTGGTTGTCGTTTGTCGCTGTATCACTGTTGATTTATGGTATGTCAGGGCGTTTGGCTGTTCGTTCGTGGTGGTGGCGTTGGGGCTGGGCGCAGTGTTTGTTGGCTGTCGGGCTGATGCCATTTTTATTATTTATGTTTTCCCAGGTTTCCTTGATTGCACCTTTGGCCAATATTATCGCCGTACCCTGGATGTCTTTTTTGGTTGTCCCCTTCGTTCTTTTTTCTACATTGGTTTCGTTTCTTTTTAATGATCTGGGGATACTTCTGTTTACCATCACAGATCGACTCATTGCTGTCCTTTGGTATACACTTGAGTTTATGGCTGCATTACCCATTGCACAGTGGACGCAGCATGCCCCTCCTCTTTGGGCGTTATTATGTGGCGTGCTGGGTGCTGTGTGGTTGATTGCACCAAAAGGCATTGTGCTACGCTGGGTGGGGATCATTTGGCTCTTGCCTCTACTTGTTGTTGTGCCTGACAGATTGCCCAAAGGTCAGTTTGAAATGACTTTGCTTGATGTCGGGCAAGGGCTCTCGGCGACCATCATGACACGTAACCATGCCCTTGTTTATGATGTTGGCGTTAGCTTGGGAAATGCTTATGATATGGGTCGTCAAGTTGTTGTTCCATTTTTGCGGCATCAAGGTCTTTCAGTCGTTGATGTTGTGATTGTTAGTCATGGTGATAACGATCATATTGGGGGGTTGAACTCCGTTATTGAAGCGGTTGATATAAAACGTTTACTGAGTAGTGTCCCGCATAAAATTGATAATTTTAAAGCAGAACATTGTGCTCAACAAAGCTGGACATGGGATGGTGTGTATTTTGAAATACTGCACCCAGAAAATGCAAATACAAATTGGCAGGGGAACAACGCTTCTTGTGTTTTGCGCGTTTCTTCTGGCGAAGACAGTGTCTTGCTGACGGGAGATATAGAACAGGCAGCAGAGCTCAGTATCGTGGCTAGATTGAGAAATAACTTATCTACGGATATATTAGTCGCGGCTCATCATGGGAGTAAAAGCTCATCGACAATCGCATTTGTTGATGCCGTGCAAGCTAAAATAGCTTTGTTTCCAGTAGGCTACAGAAATCGTTGGAACTTTCCAGCAACTCAAATCGTTGATCGTTTTACTGCAAGAGGGACACAAACTTATGATACCGCACGAGAGGGTGCGATTAGCCTGGTATTAGGCCATTCTGAAAATGAAGTATTTAGTCCTAAAAGTTTTCGTGATACCAGCCGTTATTATTGGCATTGGGTTGAGGAAAGTTAATTTTACAAGTATACAATGGCTAGATTAAGCGGCGTAATCATGCTTATCTAAAATATTATGGGTATGACTTAATAAAGAAGGTGACAGTCAGTGTTTGAATTTATACAAGCGGGTGGTTGGTTAATGGCCCCAATCTTGTTGTGTTCCGTAGCCTCTTTTGCAATTATTGTTGAGCGTTTTTGGTCGCTGAATAAAAGCAGAATTTGTCCTGATGGTTTAGTCGCGCAAGTTTGGAAATGGGCTAAAGCGGGTCAGTTGGATGGTCAGCGTATCGCATCTCTGAGAGCAGAGTCGCCACTAGGGCGGGTGTTGGCGGCGGGGCTGGTTAATTTACGTCAAGATCGAGCGGTGATGAAAGATGCGATTGAAGAAACCGGACGTCATGTGGTTCATGAGCTCGAACGATTTTTAAATACGCTGGGTACCGTGGCCATGGTGACGCCTTTGTTAGGCTTGCTGGGTACTGTGATCGGCATGATCGATGTCTTTGCTGTTATTACGAGTCAAGGTGTAGGGAGTGCTACGGCATTAGCGGGTGGTATTTCCAAGGCACTCTTAACCACCGCTGCGGGTCTATCTGTCGCTATTCCCAGTTTAATGTTTCATCGATACTTTGAAAGAAAAATTGATGAAATTGTTGTAACCATGGAGCAAGAAGCATTAAAAATGGTCGAAGTTTTGCATGGTGAACGTGATAAAGACGATCTGGGAGGGAGTCACTAGTGCGTATGCGAGCGCCCCGAAGGAGTGGGCCGGACGTTAATTTAACACCGCTTATTGATGTTGTATTTTTGTTGCTCATTTTTTTTATGGTGTCTACAACATTTAGCAAGCAATCAGAAATTGTTGTTGAGTTACCCGAAGCGAGTGATCGGCCGGTGCAAGAAAAACAAGCACCTATAGATTTAATCATAGATGCTGCCGGGGTTTATTATGTTAATGATAAGCAGCTTATCAATACTCAGATAGAAACGCTGATGAGAGCTTTACAAGACGCCAGCAAAAATAAAACGGATTCCCCGCTGATCATTAGTGCGGATGGAAAAGCATCGCATCAATCTGTAGTGATGGCAATGGATGCAGCAAGACAGGTGGGTTTGTTGCACTTATCTATTGCAACAAAAACAGCAAAAGAGTAACCCTTCAGCTACGATAGTGCTGGTTCAATTGAGGAGCCTGTTTGTACCCAGGTTCTTCATTTCATTTGACTTCCAAAAATTTTAATTCAAACGCTCATATTTTTGTATAATCAAGAGTATGAAGCGAATTGATCAATATTGGTACAGTTATAATGGCATAGCTATTGTGTTGTTACCCCTTTCGTTTTTATTTCGTGCTATCTCTATAGTAAGAAGGTTTTGTTATCGTGTTGGTATTTTCACCGTTTATAAATTAGCTGTTCCTGTTATCGTAGTAGGGAATATTAATGTAGGTGGAACGGGCAAAACCCCCCTCGTTATCTGGCTCGCTGATTTTTTGAAAAAAGAAGGGTTCAGCCCTGGTATTATTAGTCGAGGTTACGGTGGGCAGGCGCAAACCTGGCCGCAACAAGTGAGAGCGGATAGCGATCCCCAGGTCGTGGGAGATGAGGCGATACTCTTGGCGCGGGGAACCCAGTGTCCTGTCGCTGTGGCACCGAAAAGAGTAGAGGCGGGTGCGTCTCTGCTTCAGCATGAGCAATGCGATATAATCATTGCGGATGATGGGTTGCAACATTATGCTTTACATCGTGATTTAGAAATCGCCGTGATTGATGGTGTACGGCGCTTTGGTAATGGTTTTCATTTGCCGGCAGGTCCTCTTAGAGAGTCTACAAAAAGATTACAATCAGTTGATTTTGTTGTTGTCAATGGACAAGCCTTAGACAATGAATTTGTCATGGCGCTGGAAGGAAAAGAAGTGATTAATATTAGAGATCGCCAGCAAAAGCGTTCTCTACTGGACTTTAAAGGGAAAGAGGTGCATGCCGTTGCGGGCATTGGTAACCCAGATCGTTTTTTTTCCTATTTGCGTCTGCTGGGGATGGAGGTAATCGAGCATGCTTTTCCAGACCACTATGCGTATACACAAAAAGATTTTATTTTTGATGAGAAGCAAATCGTGATGATGACAGAAAAGGATGCGGTGAAATGTACGGGATACTGCCATACTAATTCTTGGTATGTTGCTGTTGAAGCGAATATGGAAGTCAATTTTTCGAATCTTATGCGCGATAAAATTAAAAAAATGGAGGGTGAAATAAAAATATGATAGACAAAAAGTTACTTGATGTCTTGGTGTGTCCAGTTTGCAAAGGATCCTTGGTTTTTAAAAAAGAGAAGTGTGAACTGGTTTGTAAAGGAGATAGGCTCGCTTTTGCCATAAAAGAAGATATCCCGGTGATGCTAGAAGAAGAGGCTCGCCAGCTTGATGCTGACGAAGTAATTTAAGCCATAATGGGTTATGTTGTTGTTATACCCGCTCGTTTTGGATCTCAAAGATTACCTGGAAAGCCTTTACTAAATATTGCTGGAAAACCGCTGATTCAGCATGTTTATGAAAGAGGCTTGGCTTGTGGTGCGGAGGCAGTTTACATTGCGACAGACCATCAAGATATCGTCGATGTTGCCCAATCCTTTGGGGCTAATGTCATTATGACGTCAATGGATCACGTTTCAGGTACGGATCGGCTTGCTGAAGTTGTGACTCAATGTGCTTTTGATGATTCTCAAATCGTGGTGAACCTACAAGGGGATGAACCCTTAATGCCCATGGCACCGCTACGACAAGTCGCTCACAATCTTGCGCGATACAAGGAGGCCTCAGTCGCCACATTATGCGAGCCTATTACTTGCGTAGAAAGCCTGTTCAATCCCAATGTAGTTAAAGTGGTGTGTGACCACGCAGGTTATGCTCTATACTTCAGTCGTGCGCCCATTCCTTGGGACAGAGCCGAGTTTGCTGATAAACCAAATCAATTCCTATTGAAAAAACAACAATATTTTAGGCATGTAGGCTTATACGCATATAAAGCGGGGTTTTTAAGGAAATATACTCAATGGGCGTCTTGTGCTGTGGAGCAGGTCGAAGCTCTGGAGCAGTTACGGGTGTTATGGCATGGAGGCCGGATTCATGTGGCGCTTAGTGAGGCTGAAATTCCACCTGGTATTGATACCGAAGCGGATTTAGCCAGAGTTCGGAGATATTTAGGAATGGGTACGTAATAACTTCCCGTTTTGGAATCTCATCTTCAACTCGTCTTTGCCCGTTTTTCAATCTCAAAATCTCGAAATAAGAGCAACTATTCCTGCGTTTTTGATCAATCAAAACGAACAAAAATACAAGCTAAATCTGAGCACCAAAACGGGAAGTTATTACGTGTCTATTCCTTAGTACGTGTGTAACGATTCAAT
>CAYQVF010000037.1:0-31665 GCA_964421045.1 uncultured Chromatiaceae bacterium | reverse complement strand
CCGAAAAATTATTTGCTTGCACAAACAATCTAACGGATTGAGAGGGAGTTTTCCATAAGTTATTGATATTATAGATAATTAATCCCGAACACCTATGAGTGCTGACTACATTTCAAAAAAGCGTGAAACTGTGACTACTCAGCGAGTAGTCAGAGTGACCCTACAAACCTCTATTTTTTCTCAGAAAAACCATGGGCACCAGCAAAATCATAAAAATCGCACTAAAAGCGCCCCCTCCACCGCTCCCTTCAGTGCTCGTGGATTCTGCTACTTTATTTTGTGTTGTTGCACTGCTACCAGATAATACCGGTGACGACACAATTGCATTTGTTGAGTAGGAAACATGCAGGCTCATCCCCTCATCTGAAACCGAAATATTGGAAAGCGCCACATCACTCAATTCACCGCTATACAATTGCGTACCTGGGGTCGTTTCGTCGTTAACCGCCGTGACATTACCCTCGTAAAAAAGATTTTTAGCCTGACCATAACTTAATGCCTTATCTATCAGCGCATCGCCCTTAGCTGCAACCAAATCAACCCGTTTATGATTTACGTCTGCATTATCATTATTTAAACCACTTATTCCAACACTATCATCAATATGCCACACTGCCAAACCACCATAATTACCGGAAAATATGAGATAGGACAATCCTTGATCATAACCTGAGTATTGACGATTTTCGACAAGAAAATATTCATGACTAACCGCTGTTGGAATTTTTATTATATTGGCATTAGAAAGATGTGCGGCTTGAACGGTAACCACTGAGCCATTTATGGGAATTTGGGGGTCAACCCAACCCATGGCCACCCGTGACCAAGCGTCCAGCATAACAGGCGTCGTTCCAGCATAACTTTCGTTACTCCTTTTCCCCCAAGAACCAAACCCCATTAAAGACCAACCGCCAACACCATAGCTCACAGCGGTAATATCGTATAAATCGGGCAATGAAAATAATGAATGACCCAGTTCATGCGCAACGATGCCCATAGTCAGAGAATGATTACCATGAAGTTCACCAACGATGCTATAGGTCATACCACCAGCCACAGTATCAATGGTGACCGTCGTTTCCCCTCTAGTTTGAGTCGGCGCGGCAACCCCACTAAAAGAAGTTACAAAACTACGTGATTGCCCCCATAATCGTGGAGAGGTATTATCGCCCGCTAAGGCATTACCCGACGCATCTTTACCGAATGATGCTTCATAACCACCTAACACCACCACAATAGCCAATTCTTTGCTACTGACTCGACCATCACTATTACTATCAAATTGTGTAAAATCCATATAGCTCATTGCTTGATTGATCGCATCCGCAGCAATTTGATTTGATTTATAAGAAGAGGTCGATGACACCGTCGCTTCCGGTGTTGTCGCACCTAACCGCATCCAGCCCACCACACCGTCGCTGACTGTACCATGAGACTCTGTCGCCGGAACAATATCCAACGCACTTTTAGAAGCTTCGGAAAAATAATGGGCAACAGACTGTCCCGTATTGACAGTAGAAAAAAACAATTGCTGCATTTCATCTGGGTCAGTCGTTGCACAACGCGTACAATTTTCCGCCGCCAAGGCATCATCGTAATAAGCCAATAGCACAACCATAGGGATAGTCCCCGTTACAGCGCTGAGTGAATTACTCCCTCCTACCGATTTAAATAAACGATAACCAGGCTGGACAACACTGTCCGGGATCAGATTTTTTGTAATTTTTTGTGTAGTCGGATCATCCCGACCAACAAGCAAGTCAGTCGCACGCAAGCGATTACTCCCCGCTAGAGATTGTTCAGAACCACCTCGAGTTGCATAGACCCATTCGCCAGAACTTTTTTTTACAATGGTATAACCTGAAGTTGTTTCCAACCACTGCTGCTCTACATTGCCCTTTTGATAAACCGAAATTCGAGATCCGTCAGGTTGAATGATAACGGCATCAACCGGTGCAGCAAGCGAAGAGGCTTGAGCCTGACTTAACACTGAAAAAATTAACCCGGTTCCACAATATTGAATAATATTTTTTATATTCAGCAGATCGCCCTCTTTTTATTTTTGCTACCGCACTATCAAAATGCGTGTAAAAATAAAATCGGCGACTCAGATTAAAAATGCACTGCTGAACTTTTAAAATGTGATCCTGATCACAAAAATAGACAGCGTATTTGCTGATGATACATTCGTTGCACCACACCAAAATAGGGGGTTAGTTATGCTGTTGAGGCTATCGAAAACCTCAATGAATAAACTTTTAAAAAAATCGTGCGGAAAGCACATAGATGAAACGTTGCAGAGGTAAACAAACCTAAAATTAACGTAGGAACACGTGATGAAATACGACAGTGACACAGAATTATTTATAGGATGAACTCAATAAGGCAAGTTATTTCGTACTCATTCCTTTATACTTTTGCAATCATTTTTTTAAGTTGTATACTCTTGATTCGTTGCAATAAAGCTGGATTCATGCCTACGCGAGACAACGCATCTTGAGTACAACTTTCTAATACCACCCCATAACATTCTGCTATTAGCGTTGATATGGCACCACTAATGCGCAGAAAGGCATTGAATACCTCAAAGGACTTTTCTTTATTATAGTGCTCCACACATTTCACCAACACAACTTGTTGAATGCGATTCATCATGCCCAGCATATAGAGATTGTTTACGCCTCGCTGCACATGCATTAACGCAATAAACCATTGATGTTCCCAGAAGGCATCCCCTTGCGTACCTTTAGCCAGAGAAAGTACCCAGTTTTCCAATGTTTTTTCTAATTTTTTGCGTTCACCTTCGTGGAAAATATCCGCTGTCGCATCTGATGCGTATACCGTATTATAAAATACCTCTACAATATCAGGAGTCCAACTGGCGATTTTCTGAGCTTCTTGCTGCAAGATTTTCCAGTCTGAATCTTGATAATTCATTAAAGGAACAAGAACTTCAAAAAGATCTTTAACTTTGTTGCTCATTTAAATCTCTCCTCTGTATCGCTACTACAGCCGTAAAAGTGAATTAAACTCATTGAGCAATACGATATCGAAAACTTCCTCTGGTAAGATTTTTTTGTAAAAACGGTTACAACAAGTCGTCAGATGAAATTTAATAAAACACACCGACATAACCGTTCACATTGCTTCCAGGAGTTCATTTAGGCGTTTTCTAACTGCAAATCGAACGCTACCGATCACCGCACTAGCATCGGTAAACAAAGCAAGAATATCGTTTCCTGCTGTCGCTATAAGAATTTTCCCATTATCAAATTCAGTAATATACTGCGACATTCCACCTAAGTTAAATTCCTTACCCAAAGTTTCAGAAGCACCAATTGCTGTCGCAACCATTGCGCCTAGCGCCTCCAGCGCCTCTAGTGCTTCCACTGTTTCTGTATCCACATCTTCAGAGCTTACACTCTCTATTACAAACCCATCTCGACCAACCAAAGCGACTGATTTAACACCATTAACCTCTAGAAATCCACTCAATACATCCGCTATACTCTGACTCATTTTATCTCTCTTTCTATTCTATTTTTCATTTTCACCTACAAAGCAATCTCTGTCATCTTATCCTGCAGCCAATAAAGGATCAATAAACGCCCATGCCTCATTACTTTTATTATTTTTATCTACTTGATGAAAAGGACCACGCAATCGTAGCTTATCTGATCCACATAAATTTTGTATTTCATTTTTTGCCAGGTCTTCTTCAGCGGTCAGTTCCGCCCGTTTTTCAGTTAATAAAGTAATAAAGCTCAGCTCTGCCAATAGTAAATCACGTTCTCTATTCTTTTCCCAATGGCTATTGGGTAAACCTACAACATAAAGCATCAGTTTTGGTGAGAGAGCCACTCGCCAGAACAAGACATTATTTTCAACTCGCCCATTTTCCAAATAGAACTCAATTTTTCGCCCTCCCAGGGTGGAAAAAAAATTTTCAATTTGTTGCCGGGCAGCCAGTACGCCGATGCGAATACTCATTATTTTTTGTTTTTTGGATCTAGAAAAAAAACGTCTCGTTTCTTCTATTTTTGATTTACGCAACACGCCCGAATTGTCGGATATATTAATATGTCCCAGCGCCTGCAATTGGAAAAGTGCTTTTTCATCTTGCGTTGATTTGCTCTTTTCATCACCCAAATTGACAAATGGTACAAAATCTTCATGATCGAGCGTTAGCAAATTTTGCTGGCCTTTTTGCTCTATAGCTTCATTATGATCAAATTGTTTCACCTCAATTTCTTCAGAATCAGCTAGATCTTCCTCGTTATTCGTCAAAACTCCGGACATCAATAAACCTCGACTCGCCGAGATCAAAACGTCAGTATCGAGTATCGCCTTTGAGGGCGATACATCATGATCAATAATCTTTCGTTCAGGCATGATATCCACGGTTTCTTCACTCACCAACATTGGGAAAAAAGTATTGACTGTTTGTTGCTCAAGCTCAGGAAGAAGATCTTGATCCCGCTCTCCGTATTTCAAAACATCAAGATGTTTGAGCTCTAATGTGGCTTTATCCAGCAGAGCAGACACACCAGAAGTATTATTTTTAGCCAATAAACTATATGCGTCTCTTAACCCGTCTGCCGCTTTAATTAAAGCCATAAACACAGCTTCTTGATCCATTTCAAACGAATTTAGTTGCCGTTTTTTTGCTCGATATTGCTCAACTAACTGCCAATACCTCTGCTCCAGAGTTTTACGCACCTCTTTTTTTTTCTTACTCATGAAGTATTGGTTTTGAGCGCTATAAAAAAAATTTTGTGATATGACCGCCATACTTTGTTACCTTTCCCTGAACCAAATCGAACTCTGCCTATAATAAAAACAACAAAATCAAGGAGTTACATAGGGATTTACAGGTAAATTATTTAACTATTTTACCGCGCCTTCTTTCCTGCAAATCTCACGACGATCATCGACTTTACACTGTAGTGATGTAATGCGCCGATCTTTAGTTCGTCGTCGTTCATTGACAACTCCCTGGTTTAGTTGACGTCGCTCTTTGTTATGTCTTCTTCTACAAATCGAACGTTTCAAAAAGCGCATCACTTTCCATGCATGACGCATGCCATAAAAATAGGCGCCAAACAACAATAAGAATAAAGCAAACATCAGCATTTCAGGAAGATGCAAATACTCGCCAGTCAAACCAATCACAACGCCAACACCCGCAAGACCACTCATAATTAATACGGACTGCGCTACGCTAAAGCCTGCAAGCAATAATACATGATGAAAATGCTCTCGATCTGCGGCAAAAGGCGACATGCCTTTTAATAGACGACGCAGCATAATACCAACGGTATCAAATAGGGGGATCGCTAAAAACCATAAGACAGTAACAGGTGCAACAACCTTATCACTACCTTGTGTTAGCTGGATAAAAAACCAAGTGATGGCAAATCCTAAAAACATAGAACCGGCATCGCCCATAAATACGCCCGCTTTTTTTCGCCAGGGAAAGCGAAAATTAAAACAAAGAAAGGCAATCACTGCCGCTATTAACACCAGCAAGAGCTGCAATTCTGCATAACTTTGTTCCACAAGGGTCACGATGACCAAACCGGCTAAGGTCATCAACACTAAACTACCGGACAAACCATCAATGCCATCGGACATATTGACGGCATTAATAACACCAACCGTTGCAAAAATAGTCAACGGAATAGCAAATAAACCCAAAGAAAATAACGAGCCATCCCAAGTCAAGGCACCAAAATCCAGCAGCACTCCGCCCCCAAAAAATATCATGATACTCGCAGCACTGATTTGTGCTATAAAACGAACAGTTGAAGACAGTTCGCGAAAATCATCGACTACACCAACAACAATGAGTATCAAACCACCCACGAAAAAAGCAACGATGCTTTGATCAATAAGCCCCAACACAACACTCGTAATAAGAAAACCGGAAAAAATACCTAAACCACCCACCAATGGAATCTCACCTTGATGGTGTTTACGCTTATCAGGACGATCAACTAAACCCAAGTAAATGGCACTCGGTTTTAATATGTAGATCAAGGTCGCTGTCAACAAAAAACACAATAAAAAAGTGATCATATTGATATCAAACACCACAAAACCTTTGAGATAACGGAGCAAAAATGGCGGATCGATCTTGCAAGAGATGAAGCATGTAAGGAAACCTACAGTACGGCACAAACCAAAACAGTAAACAAAAAGCAGTATAACATGATTCAAACAGAGGAAGTATGTTACCTCCCCTTAATTTTAAGTATGAAATTCAGTGTCGTCGCTATTTTTATACACCCAGGGTATCAATATATTTTTAGATGAAAAGC
The DNA here is from genome assembly GCA_964421045.1 of uncultured Chromatiaceae bacterium. GTDB lineage: Bacteria > Pseudomonadota > Gammaproteobacteria > JAADHS01 > JAADHS01 > JAADHS01. The sequence continues at coordinate 25,345 of CAYQVF010000037.1, read as the reverse complement.
ATTTTAAAATCCGCTAATTACTGTAATGTAAACACGTTTTCCGTATCCCTCACGCATTGATCTTTATCGCTTTTTTGTCTACAGAAGGCGACAGACAAAATAATGTACACTTATAAAACTGTATCGCTTTTATACGTCGTGTTTGCTTTCGGCCTACGAATAAAAATTCGGCACAGCCTGAAATATTTTTTATTCAACTGCCATCCTGATTTGTGCTGTTTTTCATTAATAGTCCATACCCATTTTATAAATAACGATATCCATCCCTTACATATTGCAAGAACAAAATGCTTTCGTCTCGATACAAGACCGGCAAATCAACAACATCAAAACCCACAACCTGCCTCCATCAAATTTAAGATAAAAATAAACTATCTCAACTGACCCTTTATTTAGGTATCAGAAGTCAATAATTGAAAGCAGCCTAGCTAATGACGATACCCATGTTTTCTGCTATGGTTACCGACAATTATCGACCCATTTCAAGTTCATTTTAATTTAAGGAAAAACCATATTATGAAAGTAAGCATTTACGGATCAGGCTACGTTGGCTTGGTCACCGGCGCCTGCTTGGCCGAGGTAGGTAATGACGTGCTTTGTATTGATGTAGACGAACGTAAAATTGAGATGCTAAACAAGGGTAAGGTTCCGATCTTCGAGCCGGGGTTGGACGAAATGGTACAACGCAACGCCGCTTCAGGCAAACTCAAATTTACCACTGATATGGATCAAGCTGTAGAACATGGTTTGTTTCAATTCATTGCCGTGGGCACACCGCCCGACGAAGATGGCTCCGCAGATTTGCAATATGTATTGGCCGTCGCCCAAACCATAGGCCAACGCATGACAGACTATAAAATTATTGTCGACAAATCTACGGTACCCGTGGGAACAGCAGACAAAGTGCGAAAAAAAATATCAGAAACGCTAGAGACACGTCATACCTCAGTAGAATTTGATATCGTGTCCAACCCTGAATTTTTAAAAGAAGGGGCTGCGATTGAAGATTTCATGAAACCTGATCGCATCGTACTCGGCACGGACAACCCAAGAACGACAGAGCTTTTAAGAGCGCTTTACGCACCGTTCAATCGCAACCGTGATCGACTGGTCATTATGGATATTCGTTCAGCAGAACTAACTAAATATGCAGCAAATGCAATGTTAGCGACAAAAATAAGTTTCATGAATGAACTGGCCAACATGGCTGAACACTTAGGTGCCGATATTGAACATGTACGCCTTGGCATGGGTAGCGACCCGCGTATTGGTTATCACTTCATTTATCCCGGCTGCGGTTATGGTGGTTCTTGCTTCCCTAAGGATGTCCAAGCTCTAGAAAAAACCGCAAAAGAACTTGGCTATAACGCAGAATTACTACAAGCCGTTGAATCTGTAAATAACAAACAAAAAAAGAGAGTTTTTCAAAAAATCAGCCAACATTACAAAGGTCAACTCGAAGGAAAGACCTTTGCATTATGGGGCTTATCATTCAAACCCAATACCGATGACATGCGAGCCGCACCCGCACGAGTACTCATGGAAGCACTTTGGCAACAAGGTGCAAAAGTGCAAGCGTATGACCCCGAAGCGATGGAAGAAACACAACGAATTTATGGTAAAAGAGATGATCTCAAGCTCGTTGCCGATCCTGAAGCGGCTCTGAGTCAAGCCGACGCGCTCATTGTTATGACCGAATGGAAAACCTTCCGCAGCCCCGACTTTGATCTCATAAAATCCAGGCTTGCTGCCGCCGTTATCTTCGATGGTCGCAATCTCTACGACCCAGACGTCCTTACAAAAGAAGGCTTCGTATATTATGGCATCGGCAGAGGTCAACAATAAAACTCTTGAAATCGAACCTCCCCTCCCCCATATAAATAATATCGTGAGGTTTTTAAAGAGGCATAAATAATGAGAATGGACAAACTAACCAGCAAGTTTCAAGCTGCCTTGGCGGATGCTCAATCACTGGCTATCGGGCAGGATCATCAATTTATTGAACCTATCCATCTTATGGCCAGCTTACTTAATCAGCAAGATGGCTCAGCCATATCGTTACTGAGCCAGTCTAAAGTTAATGTTAACCGACTCAAAACTGCTCTGGATTCCGCATTAACGCACATCCCCTCGGTACAAGGAACTGCGGGTGACATTCATCTTTCTAATGACTTGATACGGTTAATGAACATAACCGACAAGTTGGCTCAAGATAGACAAGATCAATATATATCCAGCGAACTTTTTTTAATTGCAGCGCTCGACGATCGAGGCATACTAGGTGATTTGCTCAAAAAAGAAAATCTCACCGCCAACAAACTTGAAAAAGCCATCCAGCAAATGCGTGGTGGTCAATCTGTTAACGACCCCAATGCAGAAGAGCAACGACAGGCGCTGGAAAAATACACGATTGACCTTACCGCCAGAGCTGAAGCAGGAAAACTAGATCCCGTTATTGGCCGCGATGAAGAAATACGCCGAACTATTCAAATATTACAACGACGAACTAAAAACAACCCCGTACTTATAGGCGAACCCGGCGTCGGTAAAACTGCGATTATTGAAGGACTTGCTCAACGCATTATTAATCACGAAGTACCCGAAGTACTCAAAGGCAAACGATTATTATCCCTGGATATGGGGGCACTGATCGCCGGCGCTAAATTTCGCGGAGATTTTGAAGAGCGCCTTAAAGCCGTACTCAGTGATCTAGCCAAGCAGGAAGGACAAGTCATCCTATTTATTGACGAAATTCATACCATGGTCGGCGCGGGCAAAGCCGAAGGTGCAATAGATGCGGGCAACATGCTGAAACCCGCCCTGGCACGCGGTGAACTGCACTGCGTGGGCGCCACGACATTAGATGAATATCGCACACATCTTGAAAAAGATGCGGCACTTGAGCGCCGCTTTCAAAAAATACTGGTCACGGAACCTTCAGTTGAAGATTCAATTGCCATATTACGCGGACTAAAAGAACGCTATGAACTCCACCATGGTGTAGAAATCACAGACCCTGCCATAGTCAGTGCCGCCACACTGTCACATCGCTACATAAGTGATCGACAATTACCCGATAAAGCGATCGACTTAATTGACGAAGCAGCCAGCCGTATCCGTATTGAAATCGACTCTAAACCAGAAGAAATGGATAGATTGGATCGCCGCCTCATTCAACTTAAAATCGAACGCGAAGCCTTAAAAAAAGAAAAAGACGACGCATCAAAAAAACGTTTAAACGATTTGGATAGTGAAATAAGCAAACTAGAACGTGAATATAATGACCTGGATGAAATCTGGAAATCTGAAAAAGCAACAGTACAAGGCACAGCCAGTATTAAAGAAGAACTGGATCAAACCAGACTGGAGCTAGAAACGGCTCGGCGGGCAAGTGACCTGACCCGGATGTCCGAATTACAGTATGGTCGTATCCCTGAACTTGAAAAAAGACTCAAGACCATAGACGAACAAAGTCAGCAAGAAATGACGCTGCTGCGTAATAAAGTGACCGACGAAGAAATCGCTGAAATTGTCTCCAGGTGGACAGGCATCCCGGTGAGCAAAATGCTAGAAGGCGAGCGTGAAAAACTCTTGCACATGGAGTCTGCCTTGCATCATCGTGTTGTTGGCCAGGATGAAGCGATTAAAGCGGTATCTGATACGATCAGACGCACCCGAGCAGGATTATCTGACCCTAATCGACCCAATGGCTCCTTTATGTTTCTTGGCCCTACCGGCGTCGGTAAAACAGAGCTCACCAAGGCTTTATCTGCATTTTTATTTGATACCGATGATGCTATGGTGCGTATTGACATGTCAGAATTCATGGAAAAGCATTCTGTCGCACGTCTGATTGGTGCACCTCCGGGTTATGTTGGTTACGAGGAAGGCGGCTATCTTACCGAGATTGTTAGACGCAAGCCTTATTCTGTAATTCTCCTGGACGAAGTTGAAAAAGCGCACCCCGATGTCTTCAACATTTTATTGCAAGTTCTTGAAGATGGGCGCTTGACCGATGGTCAGGGTCGTACGGTTGATTTTCGCAATACTGTCATCATTATGACCTCAAATCTCGGTAGCCAAGTCATCCAGGATCTGGCTGGTGAAGAAAATTATGACATCATGAAGGCGGCTGTAATGGACATTGTAAGCACACAGTTTCGCCCCGAATTCATCAATCGTATCGATGATATTGTCGTCTTTCACCCACTCGGTAAAGCACACATTGCCAGCATTGCAAAATTTCAAGTCGATCGTTTACGTCAACGCCTGCAAGAACATGACTTAGAACTGGAGCTGAGCATAACGGCTTTAGAGCTGATCGCCAATGCGGGTTATGACCCCGTATACGGTGCTCGCCCCTTAAAACGAGCCTTGCAGCAGCGCATCGAAAACCCTCTGGCACAAGCGATTCTCCGAGGCCAGTTTAGCGCAGGGGAAACCATTATTGTCGATACCGCTGACAATGAAATTACATTTCGTGCAGGCAAAAACGACAGTCGGTCTGCCGCGTAAAAACAAGCACTAAGGAGGAGGCTATAAATAACTTCACATTCGACCAGCCATCATTGTCTGCGGCGTTAAAACAAGGTGACATACAACGAGTATGCACCTTGGAAAAAATACCCTTGGGGTGGGCACCTTTATCTGCCTTGAATACAAGACGATATCCGGCGCAAACAAATATCCCCATGGCGTTATAGATTTAGGTGTTAGCGCGTGCAGATTCGGCTTTTCCGATTGAGAAAAAGCGCAGGCCTAGCTGGCAAAGTCGAGGATGAGATACAGATGTGGATGAAAACACCTAAATCTATAACATCATGGGGATATATAGTTATTTATTTACAGCCCTTAAGCACGCTGGATTCTAGCCAGAGAAGTACTCGGGTGACAAGCACCGAGTTCTTCTTTCTCAGTTGCTGATCCCTTGCTCTATTTGCCAGTCGTTTAAGTGGTATTGATAAATCACACCAGACCCCAGGCGGTTAATTTTTATTTCTTTTCGTCCGATAAAAAAATTTTTTCCAAATTCGAAGCTGCCTAACAACTTTCTTCTGCTCAGCCAATGATCATTGACGGGCAATGCTTTGAGACGCACCAGGCGTTGACGTGGTGTTAACCCAATCTTGGTTGCAATAGTCCAGCCCCACTCGCCAAATGAAGGTACATTGTGATGGTATTGTTCTACATGAGCAAACCCCGCATGTTTAACTGTTTTTCCGATACTCATAAAAGTGTTTTTTGCGTGATAGGGCGAGGTAGATTGAATACTGATCGCACCATCCCCAGTCAGCAATAACAGCAATTTTGCGTAAAAACGGGTGGAATAAAGCTTATTAAGATCTGGATGGCTAGGATCAGGCAAATCGACAATAATGGTATCAAAGGTTTTATTTTGCTGGAGCAGTGTATCAACTTCTATAAAAGCGTCGCCCAAAATGAGGTTAACGCGTGGATCAGAGAAACTAAAGGCATTCAGCTTGAGGATAGCTTCGTTAATAATTTCACCTTCTTTTTCATAAGGCGCGCTAAAAAAATCAACGATCATAGGATCAAGATCAATAAGCGTAACCTCTTTGGGATTCCAGCGTAATATATCGCGCAAAGCCAGGCCATCGCCACCCCCAATCACTAATATATTGTCCTGTCGGGCAGAAGCGGCAAGAGCAGGATAAGTTAACATGGCGTGGTAGATATGCTCGTCATTTCCTGAAAACTGAGTTCGACCATTAATATAGAAAGTTAAAAGAGGCGGTTTGCCAGGATCCATAATCCGCTCAGTTAATACAATGCGTTGATATTTAGTGTTCATATGATGCACCACTTTATCTCGGTACAAAATTTCTTCCATGGCCTGATCCCAAGAGGGGCCGTAAATTGCGACCGTATAAATAATACTGCCTGCGAGAATATGCCCAATGACAAGCACTTCTTTCGCTTTAATCCGAGAATAATAGAGAAAACAAAAAAGCAGGCCGATGCCAATATTAGCGATTGCCGTAAGCGCTCCGGCAACAGTCGGTTCTATGGTGATGAGCAACCAGATCCAGATCGCCGCGCCCACGCCCGCGCCGATATAGTCCATACCATAAATATCACCGGTGTTGTGTTCAACATGTTCACCGTACAGTGATTCTCGTACCCGGGCAATGAGCGGTATTTCAGCACCGATCATCATGCCTAATATAAAACCGATGACGTAGGGAAAGTATTCAATGAATTTTAATATCTGACCAATGAGACCGCCAGTGGGAAAGAGGTCCGGAGGCATTCCGAATGTTTCGCCAATAATCGCAGGTAAACTATGAGTGAAAGCAAAGGCGCCTGAAATAAAAAGAACCGAAGTGGAGCCAAGCAGTGCGATGGCCAACTCTAGCCAGGCAAAACCACTGAAGTGGCATTTAATGTACCGTGCTAAAAAAGCACCGATACCCATGGCCACGATCATAATACCAATCATCGCAAAAATAACCGTTTCAATGGCACCGAGCACACGCCCGGCATAATGGGATAATAGGTATTGGTAGATGAGTCCACAGCCTGCAAGAACGGCCATGATGCTGAAAATTGCGATATTATGTTTAAGCAGGTGTTTGTTTTGTGCCATCTAAAATAAAGTTATTAAAAAATGATGGATATCAAGGAGGAGGATGCTGATTGCTAGAATTGGTAACCAAATATCAGTTGTTGTTCGTCTTGTTTATTTACAGTGAATTCAAATTCAAAGCTCGTTCCGTCTTTGAGTCGATATCCCGCACCAATACCTACCGATCCTTTTTCATTTAAGGTGTTTTTCGCTTCTTGCAGAGGCATATCCCATAGCTCTTTTTCCAATCCTTCCAGCATATAGCCAGCTTTGCCCTTAAAATAGCGTTTACCTTGCGAACGGTAGATAGCATATTGAGACTTTCTTGATTCTTCCCAGTCAAAATTGGTCATTATTGTCGGATTTTTTTTTGGAATAATGAGTGTAGCTTGAGAAGAGCCGGTTTGATTATCCATAGCGTTGCCAGCTTGTAAATTTTGCTGTGCCCAAGCTGTAGTTTGTTGAGCTATTATGTCAGGCGAACCCGCATAGCTGGTGGCCATGCTTACCAGAAATATCAAAACAGCACAACAACCACCTGGATGTGTTTTCATTTATATCAATCCGCTTAATTGTAGAGGCGTTCGTGCCGCTACTACAATATATCGCCAGCAATAAACCTGATGACTATAACACCTATATTATAGAGCTTCAAAAATAAAAAATAAAGCTTGCAGCGATAATTTAAATAAAATTATCCGTATAGATCTATAACTAACTGTATTTATTTGTTTATTGAGGCTGGCTTTTAGCATGAACTCAAAATTATTGGGGCTCCGCTTAATCAATAAAATCATTTTTTGGTCATGTGCTTATTTATTTTTAATCGTCACAAAGACCGCTGCCAGTGAAACGAATGTGAATTTAAGCGTAAATGAAATTATTAATGCTTGTTATTATAAAAATCAGGGCAAGGATCAACGTGCGAAATTAGAAATTATTTTGAAAAATAATAGTGGCCGGATTTCACAAGGGAAATACCTACGTTTATGGAAAGATTACCGTGGAAAAGGCCAGCTAGAAGATAAAAGCATTTTATATACGCTTGCTCCAGCAAAACAGGTAGGAATTAATTTTCTAAGATGGTCCTATATCTCTAGTGTGCAGAAAGCACCGGAACAGTGGGTGTATCTTCCAGAATTACGAATGGTCCGACGTGTCGCGCAACGAGGCCCGAAAGACGCCACTTGGGGCTTTACTGATGATGATCTTCGTATTCGAGACAGAGGAGAAGACCAGCATAACTTAATTGCAACGGATCAACATGGTGAAACAACCTATTATACGGTTGAAACACGACCCCGAAACCGTCTATCTATCTACCAAAAATGGATAACACGCTATAAAAAACAACGAAACGGATCAAATTGTAGCGCTGTTGACACTATTTATTATGACAAAAAAGAAGGTAAAAAAATCAAATCGATAAGCTATACTTGGCTTGTATTAGACAAAATCTGGGTTTGGGATGAAGTTAAAGTTATAAATTTTCAAAATGGAGCAGAAGTTATTTATCGGACTTTGGAGATCAAGGTCAACGTTGGCTTACAAGACAAACATTTTAGAGAACGTCAATTAAAACGAAGAAGTAAACTGAATTGAAGCGCAGCGAAAGCCGTTTGAGCATCCCCTGTTAAAATAGACACCCCGTTAAGGTCAAATCTAAACTAACAGGCACCCTAAAAAACCGGGTCACTGTCAGATCAGGTCTGAGCTACTACAATTTATTTGCTAATCGTACCTCCACGCATAAAATGCACGCTAACCCACTACGACTCCATTTTTCGTCATTCGCTTAGCCATCGTAGCTGTTACACCGGAGGCAATGAGGGCTCACAACTATAAAAACGTTGCTTCAAGCGACCCAGCACGCCTTTCTCTCCTTTCACCCAGGTCTTTTTATAAGAAAAATAGTTATTGTAAAATGGCATCTCTCCTGCTCTGTAAATAGCCATAACCACCTGAGCTGAGCACTCATAGTCAATCGCTTGTTCACTCGTTTGAAATTGTAATATCACTGCACCGTCGCCAATGTTCAAAGGCACGGGAACACAAGTCCACTTCACCTGTTCATTGCGTAACGCAATATGACCACAAGCAAAAACAGACTCACCCTGATCACCTGAATAATAATAAGCCATTTTTACTCGTAAACGATCCGGTTCATCCGTAATCACCTCAACACGCTTAATTTGGTTTTTCGATTCATTCCAGATCGTTCGCCATTGCTCTAACTCATCCAAGTATTTTGGATCGTCCCATTCCTGCAACATCAAAGGAGCCTCTTCTGAGACCAACTCGATGTTAGCAAAAAAAACCAGACCACCGACGACCATCACAACAATTAGCCCTATAACCATGAGTGCTTTTTGCAGCATGTTTGCTCCTCTTTTACTTCCTCACCCGCTTCCATTGTATACCTTATCATCACATGAAGAAGTAACCCAGAACCGTTCATTGCTTTCATCGCCGCCTCTAAGGCACGATACGCCTATTTTCTGAAATTCACTTGGAACAACCAGGATCAACCCAGAAAATAGTCCGTTCGTGCCTTATATACTGCTTTTAAAGTACCTGATCCTAATTTTTTAGGCAACGATTAGGGTATAATGTTTTCTTGCTTCTTTAGGATTTAAGATCATGCGCAGCCTATCCAGAGAGCCGCAGCAACAAGGCCCTCGCAATGACTGGAAAACGATTCGTTCCTTGCTGCCTTATGTGCTTGAATTCAAGGGTCGAGTGGCACTGGCCTTCCTTTTTTTAGCATTGGCAAAAGTTGCCAACGTAACCGTGCCATTCGTACTAAAGCAAATTGTCGACAACCTCGATCAAAGTCAAGTTGATATCGTGACTTTACCTATCGTGTTTTTATTCTGTTATGCCGCATTGAGGGTATCCAGCGCTCTATTTGGTGAGTTGCGAGATGTTATCTTTGCCAAAGTCACCCAAAGAACCATCAGGCGAGTAACTTTAAAAGTATTTCGCCACTTACACAGCCTCGCGCTCAGCTTTCATTTAGAACGTCGTACTGGCGGCGTATCACGTGATATTGAACGCGGCAGTCGTGGCATTAGTTTTTTGCTTGCCTTTATGGTTTTTAATATCATCCCCACGCTGCTTGAGATCGCCCTGGTCACGATTATTCTACTCGTCTTGTTTGATCCCTGGTTCGCAGTCATTACTGTTATGAGCATTGTTATTTATATTGCTTTTTCACTGATCGTGACCGAATGGCGGATGCGCTTTAGACGCACCATGAATGAGCTCGACTCTAAAGCCAATACTCGTGCGATTGATAGTTTGCTCAACTATGAAACCGTTAAATATTTTACCAACGAAGAATATGAAGCCTCTCGTTACGACCAAAACCTGAAGGACTGGGAAAAAGTTGCCATTAAAAACCAGACTTCTCTGGGTCTACTTAATTTCGGCCAGGGCACTATTATTGCCCTGGCAGTCAGTATTCTCCTGACCTTGGCCGCGCAAGGAGTAGCTGAAGGTTCATTGACCCTGGGCGACCTGGTGATGATTAATGCTTACTTATTACAACTGTTCATGCCGCTTAATTTTCTGGGGTTCGTTTACCGCGAAATACGACACTCTTTGACCGACATGGAAAAAATGTTCAACATTCTGGAAAATGAATCAGATATCCGCGATAAACCCAATGCAAAAGACCTGGTTACTGATAATGCCAGCATTACCTTTGAAAACGTTAACTTCGCTTACCATCCTGAACGCGCGATCTTAAAAAACTGTAGTTTTCAGGTTGCGGCAGGTCAAAAAGTGGCGATTGTCGGCCCGAGCGGCGCCGGAAAATCAACAATTGCTCGACTTTTATTCCGCTTTTATGATGTTAACGCGGGTCGCATTTTGATCAATAATCATGACCTCAAAAACCTGACTCAGCACAGTTTACGTTCCGCCATTGGCGTTGTTCCACAGGATACCGTACTCTTCAACGACAGCATTTATTACAACATTGCTTACGCCAACCCAGAAGCGTCACGTGAACAAGTGATTCAAGCTGCCAAACATGCGCATATCCATGACTTTGTGAGTAGTTTACCTGATGGCTATGACACAACGGTCGGTGAGCGGGGTTTGAAATTATCCGGCGGAGAAAAACAACGGGTCGCCATCGCCAGAGTGATATTGAAAAACCCGCCGATATTACTTTTTGACGAAGCCACCTCAGCACTGGATTCTAAATCAGAAAAGGCCATATTAGTAGCATTAAAAGAAGTCGCAACCCAACATACCACTTTAGTCATCGCCCATCGACTCTCAACGATTATTGATGCCGACGATATCTTAGTCATGGATCAGGGAAAAATCATAGAACGTGGAACACACCCTATATTATTACAAAAAAATGGCAGCTATGCTGCCCTGTGGAAAATACAACAAGAAAAAGACAAAACAGAATAATCAATGCAAGCTTCTTTGTTTATAGTTAGAATAAGAACAGCTTTTTTTCGCCTCTACGTTTTAGGATCATCGTGACTCAGAAAAAAACGATACTCATTACGGGATGCTCTTCTGGCATCGGCTTATGCGTTGCAGAAGGTTTAATGGCTCGGGGCTACCGGGTTTTTGCAACGGCGCGAAAAGAAGATGATGTCGAAATACTTGAAGACCGGGGGCTGGAATCCCTGCAGCTCGACCTAGACAGCAGTGAATCCATTCGCGTTGCCGTCACAGAAATCCTGGCACGCACCAACAATCAGCTCTACGGCCTCTTTAATAATGGTGCTTATGGCCAACCCGGCGCGATTGAAGACTTGTCTCGCCGGGCTATACGAGCACAATTTGAAACTAATTTATTCGGCACCATGGAATTAACCAATGCCATCCTCCCAACCATGCGCCAACAAGGCTATGGTCGCATCATCCAAAACAGCTCTTTGTTAGGCTTTGTTGCCCTCCCCTACCGAGGGGCATACAACGCCTCCAAATATGCACTTGAGGGGCTAACCGATACATTGCGCTTAGAACTTGCAGGTACGGACATTCATATCAGCCTCATTGAGCCTGGCCCAATCAAAAGCCGTTTCAGAGCCAATGCCTTCAAAAAATATCAAAAACACATTAATGCCAGGCACAGTGTCCATAAAGACATCTACCTGAAGATGGAAAAACGCTTAAGCAACAACACCGATACCGCACCTTTCACACTCCCCCCCACTGCCGTTTTAAATAAGGTTGTACATGCCTTGGAAAGCCCCTTACCCAAGATACGTTATTATGTTACTTTCCCTACTTATTTATTCGGCACACTTAAAACTATTTTACCCGCCGGAGCATTAGACTGGATTGTAAAAATGGTCGCACACAAAGAAAATAGCTAAAAAGAAAAATAACGACTCTACTTACCCCTGAAATGGCGGGTTACAAGGGTAAGTTGAGCCGTGCTACAAGGGAAAAATATCATTATGGCTCAGTACATCTACACCATGAACCAAGTTGGGAAAGTCGTCCCACCAAAACGTGAAATTCTATCTAATATTTCTTTATCCTTTTTTCCAGGCGCAAAAATTGGCGTTCTGGGACTCAATGGCTCGGGTAAATCGTCATTGCTGCGTATTATGGCTGGCCTCGATACCGACTATATTGGCGAAGCCCGCCCTCAAGCGGGCATTCGCATTGGCTACCTCGCCCAGGAACCGCAACTTGACCCGAGCAAAGATGTTCGAGGCAATGTTGAAGAAGGCGTAGGTGAAATTAAAGCCTTGCTGGATCAATTTAACGACATCAGCATGCGTTTTGCTGAACCGATGCCTGATGACGAAATGAATACATTGCTCGCCGAACAAGCCGAACTCCAAGATGCCATTGATACCGCCGACGCCTGGGACCTGGATCGCACCCTGGATATTGCCGCAGAGGCCTTGCGTCTCCCCCCCTGGGAAGCCGATGTCACCACCCTTTCCGGAGGTGAAAAACGTCGCGTGGCTTTATGCCGGCTACTGCTGTCTAAACCGGATATGTTATTGCTGGACGAACCCACCAATCATCTTGATGCAGAATCAGTCGCCTGGCTGGAGCGTTTTTTACAGGACTTCAAAGGTACCATTGTCGCCATCACTCATGATCGCTACTTTCTGGATAACGTTGCTGAATGGATTCTCGAACTGGATAGAGGGCACGGCATCCCCTGGAAAGGCAATTATTCTTCCTGGTTGGAGCAAAAAGAAGAACGACTGTCCATGGAAAACAAGCAGGAATCTGCCCGTCAACGCGCAATGAAAGCGGAGTTGGAGTGGGTACGCACTAATCCTAAAGGACGACATGCCAAAAGCAAGGCAAGACTGGCTCGATTCGAAGAACTGACCCAACAGAATGTGCAAGAACGTAATGAAACACAAGAACTTTACATTCCACCTGGCCCAAGACTCGGTGATGTTGTCGTTGAAGCTGAGCACCTCAAAAAAGGATTTGGCGAAAAATTACTCTTTGACGACCTTAACTTCGCCTTACCCCCCGGTGGCATAGTGGGCATAATAGGCGCAAATGGAGCCGGGAAATCAACCTTATTTAATCTCATTTCGGGTCTGGAAAAAGCGGACTCAGGTGCCCTGAAGCTGGGTAAAACAGTGGAATTGGCCTATGTCGAACAAAGTCGAGACACCCTGACTGATGATAAAACCGTGTGGCAGGTGATCTCTGATGAACAGGATAATATCACCGTAGGTCAATTTCAAATGCCCTCTCGTGCCTATGTCAGCCGTTTCAATTTCAAAGGCCCTGACCAGCAAAAATTAGTTAAAAATTTATCAGGCGGAGAACGCAACCGGGTACACCTAGCTTGCTTGTTAAAACGAGGTGGTAATCTTTTATTACTTGATGAACCCACCAATGACCTAGATGTAGAAACACTACGCGCACTGGAAGAAGCCTTGCTTAATTTCCCAGGTTGCGCCGTCGTTATTTCACATGACCGCTGGTTTCTCGATCGCATTGCCACCCATATACTCGCCTTTGAAGGAAACAGTCAAGTCGTCTGGTTTGAAGGCAACTATGCCGATTACATGGTAGACAAAAAACGCCGCCTGGGCGATGAAGCAAATAATCCACATCGAATTAAATATAAAAAAATATCCGCTTAGGAATGAGCTCGAAATAACTTTCCGTTTTGGCGCTCAGATTTGACTTGTATTTGCTCGTTCTAAGTTAAGCAGAAGCGCAGAAATAATTGCTCTTATTTCGAGCTTTTGAGAGTGAAGCTATTTTGCTCCCATTCCTTAAAGAAAACTCAAATTTCAAAGTAAAATAACAAATACAGGATTGGTGCGCCTAACAAGAACTGCTATGATAGCTATACCGTAAATCTTGAGTAATAAATATAAATAACTGACCTTGTTTCCCAGGAATTATGTTGTATCTTTCAAAAAACACACAAGAGGTAAAAAAATTATGGACATTATGCAAATAGGCGCCTCACTCCTTAAAAACAAGTTAGGAGGCGATGGCAATATGGACAGCATTACTTCGGCCTTGGGTGGTCTCCTTTCCGATAACGATGGTAATCTTAATTTAGGAAACATCGTATCTGGTCTACAGGAAAAAGGCTTGGGCTCCGTTGTCGCTTCCTGGCTGGGAGACGGTGATAATGAAACCATTTCTAACGATCAAATAAAAGACCTATTTGGCAGTGAAAAAATCGCGCAAGTCGCATCAAATTTGGGTACCGATGAAGGCTCAGTGCTCAGTGGACTTGCCGATACACTGCCACAGGTTGTGGATAAATCAAGCAGCGGTGGATCCCTGCTCGACTCACTCGGAGGTATTAGCGGCATCGCCGGTATGGCCAAAAAACTGTTTTAGTCGGATTAGGGATGAAACAGTTATAAAATATCAAAATAACATAAGGTTTTTACCCTTACTTTAATTGCGTTGCAATTAAAAATACAAACAAAAAAGTTACTCAATTTTTGCGAACTTTATCATTTAGCGCAAAAAACAGGATATTTAATAAATGCTTCATCCCTACTTATTACATATTAAGATAAGGTAACCCTGCGCATCCTGACCCGCGCAATTTGGAAATGTTATAAATTATGGAAGACTACGCACCCCTCTTTATTTTCATCGGGCTATTTATTATTATCTGGCTCATCAAGACTTATAATGACTTCATCAAATATCGCAATATGATAGAAGAACAATGGAGCGGTGTTGACGTGGCACTCCGACGACGTTTCAACCTGATTCCTAACCTGATTAATACCGTTAAAGGCTATGGAAAACACGAATCAGAAACGCTATTAAAAGTGACCGATCAACGCACGGGAAGCGGTAATCTGGCAGCAATTATGGAGGAAGAAAGCGAAATATCCAGGTCTTTAAACAACATTTTGGCTGTAGCCGAAAACTACCCGGATCTAAAAGCCAATCACAGCTACCTCGACCTGCAACAGGCATTAAACGACATTGAGCAGGAGATCCAGCAAGCTAGACGCACTTACAATGCCGCAGTACGAAAGTTCAACACACAGGTTCAATCTTTTCCCAGTAATTATATGGCAGGCATTTTTAACTTTCGCAACGCGGATTACTTTTCTCTGGAGCTGGCGACACAAAGAGAATTGCCGAAGGTTGATTTTTCTTAAAGACTTAGGGTTTTGTCCGAGAATTACCGACCACGGAAAATCGAACCCAAAACACCTCGTATGATTTGGCGCCCCATACGACTGCCAATAGCACGAGCAACGCTTTTGAGAAATGTCTCACTAATGCTTTGTCGGCGGCGTCCACTAACGCGTTTGGCTGCTCTGTTTACGCTTCCTTCCCGAATGGCTCGTTCAACTTCTACAGCTTGTTTTCCGCACAATCTTTCAAACGTTCATCAATTCAGGTGCGGGAGAACCTGCCTGGCTGATTCCAGTTAAATCTCCCTTCACATCGGCCATAAAAACAGGCACACCAATGCGAGAAAACCCTTCTGCCAATACCTGCAAAGTGACTGTCTTTCCCGTACCGGTTGCGCCTGCAATCAAACCATGACGATTGGCCAAAGCGGGCTCAAGATAAGGTTTCTCTGCACCCAGGCCAATCAGAATTTCCTGTTTATTCATCAACTTAAAGACGCCCAAGCTTCAGGTGATGACTGAAAAAGTCTATATTCAGGTTGCGTTGGATTTTTGTTCGCAGACAAGGAGTTAACACGATGCATCGTGTTAACAACGAGGCAATTGCTTTTGTAACTCATAATATACGAACTAAAAACAAACAAAATGATATGCACCTTGACCGAAATCACCTCAGAGAGGCTGTACAATAGCTAAGCAGGGCCGTTTATTTTTGCGCCTCGTCCATAACTTCTCCAACTTTTTCTTTGGAGGCATCCATCAGTTCCGTCCCTGTCTCTTTGACTGATTCAGCCGCATCGCTAACCATTTCACTTGTCGTCTCTACAGCTTGGGTTGCTTCTTCTTTCACTTCTTCGACAATACCGTCGGTCATCTCTTTAGCATCATCCATCGTATTCTGCGTTGCTTCATCCGCTTGCTCACAACCGACAAGAACCAGCAACAACAAAATCAATGTAACTACCGCAGTACTTATTCTATTTTTCATCTCTCATACTCTCCATTAAATATTAAAAAACTACCTTTTGAAACCTAACTATGGTTGCAGCACGCTCAGTCAATGACTGATGACACGAGGCAATTGCTTCGCCTGTGTCACCCAATCCTGAACCTGAGAAAGTCCCGGAACCTGACGAACCAGTTGTTGCGCTTTATTCACCTCGGCCATTTTTTCATGCAAATTTTCAGGTTTGCGTTGAGCCAATTCTGGTACTGTATCCACGCCAGCATATTCCAGCAAATCCGCATACTGAGTGCTAACGCCATTGATTCTAGCCAGGTCTGCGCGATTCACCCAATTCAAAATGAGCTTTTCACTAATTCCTGCTTTCTCACCGATTTCCTTACGTCCTTTTTTTTCACAACAAACCTTCAATAGATTTTCTATGGAACTGATACCTGAGTCTTCAAGTTTGGCGGCATAGGCGTCGCCGATCCCTTCAATTTCAGATAATCTTGTCATCTTGTTCTCCTCTAGTAGCGGGTGGTGATATAAAAGCACGATCAACGGCAGAGAAAGTACATGCCAAAACACAGAATGACTCCAACCACGGCCTATTATCGTTTGTGATCAGATAAATGACAAGCTTGACGGACATAAAGGAGGTTCTATTCCAAAAAATTTTTATTTGAACTTAAATGCCGACCCCTTATTTCGACGCGTCCTTCATCTCTTACGTCACAAAGATACCCCAAGTAAATCGAAAGTTTCGGTAGTGATTAACAATACGCCCCTATAACCATTACGATTCAGGCCTAATGCTTGCCCTGTTCATGCCATAGCACGTTAAACCTCCTCACCCACCGGCAACGGCAAGACGGATCCTTTCATTTTGCCGCAAATATGATATGAATAGCGTGGTTACTGGTTTCCAAAAAAAGGGGTTCGAAAATAAATGGCCACTAATAATATCAACAATGAAATCACCCAAAATACAATATACGCTGTCATTGACTGACGCGCTTTTTGTTTTTCCAGCCAAGTACGCGGATGAATACCTCGAATTAAAAAAACCACCTTGGCCGCCAAATTAACACAAACGATATTGACGCCCAACAACAGTAAAGCCCCCAAAGCCAAATTGATTTGACCGGAACCCAGCATCAGCCCGACAGTTGCAGTCGGTGGCAACAAGGCTACTGCCACCATGACACCAACCAAAACGCTAGACAAGCCCGTCGTCAGCGACAGAACAGCGGCCGCTCCAGAAGCCAATGCCAACGCTACCGAATCCAAACCCACGACGGTTCGAGCAAGAAGCTCAGGACTCTGCATGTTTTGCGGCCAAACCAACCCAATAATCAATGAAAGTACAAAAGCCAAACCCAATCCTGCAAGGTTGGCTTTAAGCGCACGCCACATCAACTCGGTATCCCCTAAGGCTGTGGACAAAGCCAAAGCGATATTCGGCCCAAGCAAAGGGGCAATCACCATAGCGCCAATCACCACGGCAACGTTGTCTTCAATCAAGCCAATGGCCGCAACAATGGTAGAGAGAAACACCAATAGCAAAAAATTGGCATCCAGCACGGCATTCTTCGAAATATCTTGATACAGTTCTTCCCGTGAAGTGCCTGCATTGCCCGACTTGCTTTTATCTTCGTTCGTTTTTTCTTCCGCACGAGGTAACGTGGCCTCTATCGGCAAAACCACAATGCGCGCATCTGAACTTTTTCCAAGAGCACCTTGCAAAGCGTCTAACACGGCTTGTCGGTTCTCATCATCAACCAACATCCGTGTCACACAGCGCGACTCGTCAGCACTCACAGCGAAAGACCAACAGTCCAGAGCGTCTTTTTGTGCGGCAATACTTTTGATCGCTATCAAATGCTGTGCATCTGCAATAACTTCAATAATTTTCATGGAATTAATCGTAAATCGGCCATTAAAAAGCCAAAAAATATAACACAACTTCGATTGTTAGCCGTATCGCTAGCGGTCTCAAGGCAACATTACAGTCTAGTAAAATATATTTTTGAAGAGTAACCCCATCGTTGCCAGAAATCAATTGATATAGCCATGGCGTTATGAATTTAGGTGTTAGCGTGTGCCGATGTGCCTTAGGTTCAATTTTTCTGATTGAAAAAAGCACAGGCCTAGCGGACTAAGTTGAGCTTTTTTGATTGAGGGAAATTCGAAAATGAGGTACAGATGTGCGTGAAAACAGCTAAATTTATAACGTCATGGGTCGATTATAAATGAACAAAACTCTGGCGATCATTTGCAATTATGAATATACTGCTACCAAATTTAAGCTCGGCCAAAGCCAGAAAAGCGGCTTTTAAACTTAAAACATCATTGACCACCAGGAGGTTTATATGAAACAAAGTACGCGGATATTATTGATTGTACTTTTAGCGCATTCTGCTGTGGCCATAGCGGCGGATGAAGCGCGTTTTACCCGATCAGTAGATGACATTACAGCGACTGAATTAAATGAGGTATGGTCCGGTTCTATTGGCTTTGGCGCAATACTCAGCAGAGGGAATACGGAAACCACGAACGTGATTGCGAATGCGACCGCTAAACTTGACCAGGAGACATGGCGACACAAAGTTGAGGCTGCAGCCTTGACGTCTGATACTAATGGCGACACTACAGCGGAAAGATACCTGCTTGGCTACAAAATTGATTATAAATTAAATGAAAAATCCTATTTGTTCACTGCGTTGCGCGCAGAATTCGACAAATTCAGCGGCTACGATCAACAATTGTCAGCGGCTGTTGGTTATGGTTTTCGAGCCATAGAGAGCACATCTAACATTCTTGATCTGGAGATCGGCGCAGGTATTCGACGAGACAAACTGACCAACGGAGAAACAGATTCGGAAGCGATTGCCAGAGCGGCACTGGACTATCAGCACTTTTTTAGTAAAACCGCCGAGTTCCGCCAAAGTGTGTTGGTGCTATCAGGGAGCAGCAATACATCGATCAATTCAGTCACCGCGATCAGAGCCAACCTTGTTTCCAGCATCGCCTTAGAAGCCGGACTCTTAATCAAATACAACAGCGACCCGGTAGCGGGTAGCAAAATGACGGATACGATCACCAGCTTATCGCTGGTCTACGGATTCTAAGCCTATAGAAATCGTAGCGAAGGCCTCGGTAGCCCCTTGTAGGGTGAAAGCCATTTTGCAACCGAAAGGGGGCATAGAAGTTAAATTATTTCGAATAAATGAGGCGAATAGGGGCTTCATCCAACGAACGTTAATCGGAAAATTTAGCCAAAAGGGATTTTCCGCAGTAGGTCTTCTATTTTCGGACAGCCTCCTAGAACACCTTCATTATCCCAATGAGGCGGTTACCTGTCCTTAATTAAAACCCTATTTCAGCTAAAGTAACGAAATTACGCTGACTATAACGGAATATGGTTACTTGTAAGTTGAAGGCAGACGAGGCACGGCAAGCAAAAAAATATGCAAATACATATTAAAAACATGGTGTGCGACCGTTGTAAATTTGTGATTCAAAATATTCTACAAGAGCTAGAACTTAAATCGACAGCAGTGCATCTCGGTCAAGTCGATTTTGGTGACATCAACCCTAGCATTGAACAGCTCGACCATTTTCGCCAAAAAATAGAAACGCTCGGATTCGAATTAATCAAGGATAAAAAAGGCAAGTTGATAGAAAAAATAAAGCAGCAGGTTATTGCTTTTGTACAGCAACAAGAGAGACCAGAAAAGCAAAAATTATCTGCATATATAAACAATCATATTCATCATGATTACACCTACCTCAGCAATTTGTTTTCCTCAGTTGAAGGGGTTACGATAGAGCAATACCTCATCCATCATAAAATAGAAAAAGCAAAAGAGTTACTCGTTTATAAGGAACTAACACTCACGGAAATTTCCTATCAACTGAATTACAGCAGTGTCGCCCATTTAAGCCGACAATTTAAAAAGGTAACCGGCCTGACCGCTTCCCAATTCAAGCAACTACAAGACAATAATCAACGCCTATCACTTGATAAAGTGTAAATATTAAAGGTTCGTCGTAATACGGCAACGCCCTGCCTTAGGGTTAAGCACGTTTCCAGAGCACGCAGCCACTGACGAACACGTTTCATTTCTATCCGTATATCCACTCTCGTCATCAGAGCGCTTCGCCGTTCAACCTAAAAACAATGACCTCCTACTAAATATTAGAGGCTGTAAAAAAATAGGCACGCCATACCCAAATGAATTGATGTAAACCTAAAGATTATCATTATTGCTCTGTTTTTAAAAACCTAACACGACAAGATGCTATAATCCTTAAAACTCAATCAACCGAGACGCACTTTCACTTGGACACACCACATAATTTATGTATTTCCATGAACCCTGATCTACAACTTTTACAGCCCTACCCTTTTGAAAAATTAGCTGCCCTAAAAGGAGAGGTGACCGCCCCACCAGGCAAGACCCATATTGCACTGTCTATAGGTGAGCCTAAACACCCTACACCCAATTTCATTTCACAAGAGACAGTTAAACATTTAGCAACGATATCTAATTACCCAAAAACAGCCGGGTTAGACATGCTGCGTGAAGCAATATCAACCTGGCTCATACAAAGATACACACTACCTCGTAACGCCATTGACCCAGCAACACAGGTTTTACCCGTAAATGGTACAAGAGAGGCTTTATTTGCTTTCGCACAATGCGTAGTTGACAGGTCTCGTAACCCACTCGTATTAATGCCTAATCCTTTTTACCAAATTTACGAAGGTGCAGCGTTGCTCTCCGGCGCACAGCCGGTCTACCTGAATACGCTTGAAAATACAAATTATTTGCCCGACTTCAGCAGCATATCAACAGCAACATGGCAACGCTGCCAGTTACTTTATATTTGTTCACCCGGTAATCCGACAGGCGCTGTCATTGATATCGAAACCTATACTTCATTAATCAAATTGGCAGACCAATA
This sequence comes from uncultured Chromatiaceae bacterium, assembly GCA_964421045.1. GTDB lineage: Bacteria > Pseudomonadota > Gammaproteobacteria > JAADHS01 > JAADHS01 > JAADHS01. The sequence continues at coordinate 4,251 of CAYQVF010000037.1, read as the reverse complement.
TGACTTTATCATTGCCGCAGATGAATGTTACTCTGAACTTTATTTTGACGAATCAAAACCCCCCACCGGCTTGCTCGAAGCTGCCCATCACGTAGGACGAAACAACTTTGAGCGATGCATTGTTTTCCATAGCCTGTCAAAACGGAGCAATGTACCCGGGCTGCGTTCTGGATTCGTCGCCGGAGATGCCAAGATCATATCCCAGTTTTTAAAATATCGAACCTACCATGGTTGTGCTATGCCCATTACAAACCAACTTGCCAGCGTCAAAGCCTGGCAAGATGAAAAACATGTACAACAAAATCGCCGCTTATACCGCGAAAAATTCAGCTCCGTTCTAGAGCTGTTGCAACCCGTACTGGAAGTGACTCAACCTGCTGCCTCATTTTATTTATGGGTCAAAACACCCATTGACGACCGCCTGTTCGCACAACAACTTTTTGCTACGCAAAATGTAACGGTATTACCAGGGTCTTTTTTATCTCGCACTGAAAATAATTTAAACCCGGGTTCTGGTTATGTACGAATCGCTCTGGTCGCCCCGTTAAACGAATGTATTGATGCCGCCCAACGTATCCGTCATTTTGTAGAAAGTCTATAAATTAATTGTAACTACTTAACTGTAACTTCTGGAGCAACAAAAAATGCAAAAAATCATTGAGGAAGCATTCGAAAGTCGTGCAGAAATTTCTCCTCGTAATGTCAGCACCCATGTAAAGGATGCAGTCACGGCAGCCATTCAACTACTGGATAGCGGCGAGCTGCGTGTTGCCGAGAAAAAAAACGGGGAATGGGTGGTTAATGAATGGCTCAAAAAAGCCGTTCTACTCTCCTTTCGTATTGAAGACAACAAATTTCTGAAAGGCGGCTTTACTAATTATTACGATAAAGTTTCTGCTAAATATGGCGATTATAACTCTCGTGACTTTCGTGAAAGCGGTGTCCGTGTCGTCCCGCCCGCCACAGCGCGTAAAGGTGCCTATATTGGATCTAATGTTGTGCTGATGCCTTCTTATATCAACATCGGTGCCTATGTCGATAGTGGCACGATGGTTGACACCTGGGCTACGGTAGGTTCTTGTGCACAAATCGGAAAAAATGTTCACTTGTCAGGCGGTGTCGGTATTGGTGGCGTACTTGAACCCCTGCAAGCCAACCCAACCATCATCGAAGACAACTGTTTTATCGGCGCACGGTCTGAAGTAGTTGAAGGCGTCATTGTTGAAGAAGGCGCGGTCATTTCTATGGGGGTATATATAGGCAGTAGCACCCGTATCTATAATCGACTCACTGACGAAATAACTTATGGTCGCGTGCCTGCGGGTGCCGTGGTTGTCTCAGGAAACCTACCTTCAAAAGAGGGTAAATACAGCCTGTACTGCGCCGTTATAGTGAAACAAGTAGATGAAAAAACCCGCTCAAAAGTAGGCATCAATGCACTGCTACGAGATGTTGATTAGGAGAGTTTACCCCATGTCTGATACCTTAGACTTAACCATGGATTTAGTCACCCGCCCTTCTGTCACTCCAGAAGACAGTGGCTGCCAGGACATTCTCATAGAACGCCTTGAGAAAATAGGTTTTGTAATTGAAAAAATTCGCATCAAGAGCGTTAAAAATTTCTGGGCACGTCGGGGTAGCGAAGAACCACTACTGGTCTTTGCTGGGCATACCGATGTAGTGCCACCTGGCTCACCAGAAAAATGGGCTTCCTCCCCTTTCCTGCCTGAAATTCGTGATGGCTATTTGTATGGTCGTGGTACAGCCGATATGAAAGGCAGTTTAGCAGCGATGGTAACCGCTTGCGAAAAGTTTATAGCCGATCACCCTGATCATCGCGGCTCTATTGCCTTTTTAATCACCAGCGATGAAGAAGGCCCCGCTATTAATGGCACGGTGAAAGTCGTTAAAAAACTGAAAGACCGTGAAGAACAAATTGACTGGTGTATCGTTGGCGAACCCACCAGCGACAATAAAGTCGGCGATGTAGTAAAAAATGGTCGCCGTGGATCATTAGGTTGTCACCTTACGATTAAAGGTATTCAAGGGCATATCGCTTACCCACACCTTGCGGAAAACCCCATTGCAACTTTTGCTCCCGCCTTAAATGAACTATGTGATACTACTTGGGACGAAGGTAATTCCTCTTTCCCCCCCACCTCTTTTCAAATTTCAAACCTCAATGCCGGAACTGGAATTACTAATGTTATTCCGGAAGAGCTTCATGTCATTTTTAACTTTCGCTTCTCTACCGCCGTGACCGAACTAGAATTACGTGATCGAGTTGAAGCGATATTAAACAAACATAAGCTCAAGTTTGATATTGACTGGGTCTTGTCAGGAGAACCTTTTCTCACGGCAAACGGTACCTTGTTAGACGCCGCACAAGAAGCCATCAAAGAAGTCACGGGCATAACAACTGAGCTCTCCACATCTGGTGGCACCTCTGATGGCCGTTTTATTGCCACTCTAGGCTGTCAAGTGCTGGAACTGGGGCCAGTCAACAAAACCATCCATAAAATTGATGAATGTATCAACGTTGACGACCTTGATACTTTATCCCAAATATACGTCGCCACCATGAAAAACCTGTTAACACAATAATAAAGAAGGCGTAAAAAATCAGTCAAGAGCAAGCAACATGAGCCGATAACCTCGTTATACCCTATTTCAAGAAGATGAGACAATGGCAGAACTTATGCAAAAAGATAAAAGACGATACAGCCGTATTCCCTTTGACGCACAAGTTCGCTTACTCCATGACAATAAAGCGCTGGACTGCCATTTGATCGATATTTCCATAAAAGGCGCGTTAATCGAACTCTTGCCACCCAACGAACACTACCCTATCGACGTCAATCAAGAAGCACAGTTAGAGCTGATTTTATGGGAAGAAGAAGTGGCTATTCACATGTCAGCTCAAGTCGCTCACCATAACAATACTCATATTGGTCTTAGCTGCGAAAGCATTGATAGTGAAAGCATAGGCCACTTACGTCGCATACTCGAACTCAACGCGGGAGATCCCGATTTATTTAACCGCGAACTGCTTCAGCTCGGAGCCTAGGAGGCTGTCCGAGAATAGCGACCATAATCTGAAAAATCGAAATACACATAGATAATCCGCTCCACCGCCATGATAGGGGCTGCAAATATCCCGGCGCGCAGTATCAACAGCGTGGTCAGGCATTAAAGGCACTATTTTAGGGTTAAAATAATGCCTTTAAGAGTAAAAACAATCTGCATTGGTGCAGCATATAGATGATTATTAATTGGTTACGTGGGTTCGGCCCCTTTTTGCATGCTATCTGTTTTATGCGTGATGCTGCCCACTATACCATCGCTCAGCAGGTAGTTTTGTCCACCAGTGGCCTGTTCTTCACTCAGCGGTTGGTGGCCTGCGTAGGTATAGCTGTTTTTGATATTGCCTGCGGAATAATTGGCGCTGTTGAGCTCCATCAGAACTCGTGAAAATCCAAAAAGTTTCGCGGTGATATAGTGCGTGGTGTCGATTACGCTGCCATCAATCGTCACGGTTTTGCTGCGTCTCACACCTAATGCATCGTAAGTATAATCAACGTTGGTGATTTGGTTTCCGTTATTGATTGTGGCTTGGGTTAACAAACCCCGGTCATCAAAGGTATAGCCTGTGCTGGTATTGCCTTTAGTACGGCTGGTAATGCGCCCTGCATTGTCATAGACAATCTGTTCCAAAGTCGTTTTCGCAGCTTGCGCGGTTACCTGGTATAAAATACTTTGCAGGCGGTTACTGCCTGAGGGATAAACGTAGGTATAAATTCCGTAGGCCTTGGGCATACCACCTGTGGCATTGGCGTCGTTGATGTTGTCAATGGTTTCCAGTGTACGGTTGCCAAAGTCATCGTATTCATATTGAGTGCGTCGGCCATTGGCTTCGGTTACGGCGGTTAAACGTTCGTAGGCGTCATAGTCGTAGTCTGTTACGGCTGATTATTGGCATTGCTAAATTTTATTATGGATATGCTAATTTGTCAGTTAACGCATTAAAACATCAGTGTCCCCCCTTCACCCATATTTATATGTTTACCGTGTATTGATGTAATATTCGGATGATAATTAATCGGTTACGTGGGTCCGACCCCCATAATTTTAGTTTGGATAATTTTATATTCGAGAGAAATATGTAACTCTGAAAGTTTACCTAAGAGCACCCAGTCAAATTCTTCAGTAAAATTCTTATAGCTGTCCTAGTAAATTACCAGCATAAATTTA
>CAYQVF010000036.1:17503-32132 GCA_964421045.1 uncultured Chromatiaceae bacterium | reverse complement strand
ACTAGGTGTGGCACGGCAATCGAATCATTATGCAAAAACTGTTCGAAATCACTCATCAGCTCAGTCACGCTATCGTGGTGAGGAGGAATAAAGCTGGCATCAGTCAGGCTTGAACCACCAATCCAGTTTTGACTGATGCGAAACTCCCCAGGTAATTTATGTTCACCGCGCACCCCTTGCATTAACACTGCATGGGTCTGTTTGAGCAGTCGATTGGAGAGCGGCAGAGAAGTTAATTCATCAATCGCGTAGTTCAGTGCTTCGACATAGTTACGCACCTCTTGCCAGTCATCACGCTTGTCCGGGGCGATCTGTTCAGCGGGCAGCAACACCTCATCCATTGCGGTTTGCGTACCCTCAATGCGGCTGGAACTTTGCGCCTCTTTCACCACATGCATCTGAATAAACAGGTCAATATCCGGCACAATCAACGAAAAGGCATTAAGTTCCCCCAGCGCCCGATTGGCATTTTCCAGCAGCACGTTGATGGTGGCATCTTCCCACTGCCAATCATGATTGAGCAGCGTTGGTTCAAAGCTTTTATATTGATAACGAGATTGCCAGCGGCCTGCTTTAAAGGTTTCAAACTTCATGTGGCGCACTCCTTTGCTATTTGATCTCTAACGTCAATGATGTGCAAGGACGCACAAATGCCGCGAGCGCATGGATGCGCAGGAGCGGCTTTGCCGGTGACGGCGGCACTAATTAGGGCGGTGCGATGCTCTGGCATTAGGCAGTTTTTTTATGTGATCGGCAATGGCAAACACAATTTGCTCTATGGGTTGGTCAATATCCAGCACAATTTCATCGGTCAATTCCAAAATATCAATTTGACTTTGCAACAAGTCCATAGCCATAAAGTGATTTTTTCGTTTGATGAGACGATTTTTTAATAACGCAAGTTCACCCATAAGAAATACAAAGCGAACGCGTTGCGGGTCTACACAGAGTTGCTGACGATAAGTTTTGCGCAATGCCGAGCACGCGAGCACCGCAGATTTTTCCAGTTTTAGTGTTTTTTTTATTTCATCTTGTAGTTGTTGCAGCCAGGGTGCTCTATCGCTGTCATCCAAGGGTTCGCCACGCTGCATTTTTGCTACATTATTAGGCAGATGAAAATCGTCACCTTCAATGAAACGCCAGTCTAGATGATGGGCCAAGCGTTTGCCCACTGTTGATTTTCCGGAACCCGATACGCCACACACAATTAAAACCTGGCTCTGAGCTTCATCTGAATCGCGCATCATGGCTAATTTTCAGTATCGTATTGAAGTACGTGATAACCCCATGCCGGCAAATCAAAAAATAAGCCGTCGGTGGTTGAAATCTCAAGGGGTTCAGTTTTTATGCCGAGCAAATCAATAAAATGTATCGTTTCATCTGTTATTTCGGGGGCAGGCAATAGGATTCTGCATTGCCCTTGATGCATGGCATAATTGACGACGATTAATAGACTGGCATCATTGCTCACTTGCCATCGATAAGCCAGAAAGTTATCACAACTTGGGTTACCTTCCCAGGCTGGCGTGCATGTCAATAATTCCCATTGTCCATGACGTAGCACATTACTTTTTAAAAGCGTAAGCAATTGTGGATAAAATAAACTGATATCGGGATGGGTAGGTTCATTCGGACTCCGGCATAAATGAATCGAAGTATGGATCTGTTTGCCTTCCAGTTGCCCTTCATGAAAGAAACGCATACCCGGTGCCAAATAAGTAATGATGGCGGCGGCCTGGTGAGCGGCGGGGGGCATAAAGGTCGCTGCAGCACGAGGTTCATCATGGTTTTCTAAGAAACGCGTTAATCCATTTTGATAGGATAAGTCGGCGAGCAAATGTTGGCGTACCGAAGGGGCGTGTTGATCGCGCAGTCGGTCGTACAGTCTTTTATCATACGCATAATCAAAACCCTGTTGCTGCATCGTCCATTCCATATCCCAATAGACTTCAGCTAAAAATACAAAGTCTGGAAATTGCGCATGTACTGCAGCAATTGCTGAGGGCCAAAAAGCCTCTATAGTTAAGCCCCAGGTTCTCTGAAAAACTTCGGGCAAAACTAACATGGCCATGTCACAGCGTAAGCCATCGCACAGTGTTGCTATATTTTGTAATTCCGCTTGCATGGCAGTTTGTAGTGCAGGATTAGAATAATCGAGCTGTACCGTATCCGGCCAACCCGAAAAATAAGGGTCGCGGCCATAAGCAAAGACTTGCTGACCTTGCTTGGTTTCTAGCGCAATATAGTTTTGTGGTTCATTGGTTAACTCGGCGTGGCTACGGCGGATATAAAATTCTGGATTTTGTTTTACCCAGGGGTGATCTAAAGCCGTATGATTAGGCACAAAGTCCAGCATTAAACGCATGCCGCGTGTATTTAAGCGGCGGCGCAATGTTTGTAACGCCGCATTGCCACCGAGGCGAGCATCCACTTGATAATGCGTAATTGCGAAACAGGAACCTGATATATCCTCAGTTACTAAATCGGGTAAACAGGCACGGAAGCTCGCTTGCCAAGCGGGTTCGGTACGGGAAACGCGCTGCCCTGCCCGCCCCGTTTGCCAAACCCCCAGCAGCCAGATCCATTCGAACCCTTGCTCAGCAAGCTGATCCAGTTCCGTATCACTCCAGTCATTGAGGTGCGCTGAATCCGTTAAAGGATAATGTCTAATTCGAGTATTAATCTGATAAAGCGTTGGGTAACGACTAGACGCCATGGTTATTCTCGCTGCTGTGCAAAGATTGCATTAATCCATACATACCTGAATCTAATAAATCTTCTTTTTGCAAAGAGCCAAACAAAGCCAATACGGTTGCAATGGTTCCCGTCCAGCCGGTTTGATGACTGGCACCTATTCCTGAGCCATCATCGCCGTGAAAATATTCATAGAATAACAAATGGTCACGCCAGTGCGGGTCTGTTTGAAATTTTTCCGCGCCACCAAATACCGCTCGTTTGCCCTTTTTATCTTGTAGAAAAATTCGTAATAAACGTTGTGCAATTTTTTCTGCGATCTGGTAGAGCGTTAATTGTTGGTCTGAGCCGGTGGGATAGGCGACTTTGAAATTATCGCCATAATAACTGTACAAATAAAGCAAGGATCTTAAAATCAGAATATTGGCTGGCATCCACACCGGGCCGCGCCAGTTGGAATTGCCACCAAACATGCCACTATCCGATTCTCCGGGCAAATAAGCGACGGTATGAGTTTGTCCTGCCCAATGAAAATGATAAGGGTGTTGCTGATGAAATTTAGATAAGGAACGAATACCATAAGGGCTTAAAAATTCCTGTTCATCGAGTAATTTCGCTAACACGCGTCGTAATTTGTCTTCATCCATGATGGCCAGCAGCCGACGACCGTTGACTCCGGGTTCGGCGGGGCAGGCGATATTCTGAGTCAGATGTTCTTTTCGTTCTACCAATGATTGATAGTGGGCGGCGACTTCGGGTAATTGAGCCAATGTTTTTGCTTCAATTACTGTCGCGGCACATAAGGGCAGCAAGCCCACTAGTGACCGAACCTTTAAACGCGTAGCACTGCCATCAGGGAAGCGTAATACATCATAAAAAAACCCATCATTTTCATCCCACATTTCATCATGATGATGGCCGATTTTGTCCATTGCTGCGGCGATAGATAAAAACTCATCCAGGTATTTAATTACTTTGCCTTGATAACTTTTATCGTGCTTGGCCAATTCCAGTGAGATTTGAACCATATTTTGAGCATATAGAGCCATCCAGGCAGTGCCATCCGACTGTTCTAAATGACCTCCTGTGGGCAGTTCGGCACTACGATCAAATACACCGATGTTGTCCAATCCTAAAAAACCGCCTTGATAAACATTACCCTCAGGTCCTTTGCGAGCCCCCCACCATTGGAAATTTTTCTCCAGCTTGGCAAAAGCCGTTTGCAAAAAGGCAATATCACCTTGGCCATTGCAACGCTCACGATCAATTTGATAGATGGCACGTACGGCCCAGGCATGTACTGGCGGATTAACATCACTGAAGTTCCATTCGTAAGCTGGAATTTGTCCATTGACATGTTGATAACGATTTTCTAAAAACAGTTGCAACTGGTGCTTGGCAAAGTCGGGGTCAACCATGACCAGAGGCAGGGTATGAAAGGCCGTATCCCATACGGCATACCAAGGATATTCCCATTTATCAGGCATGGAGATAATGTCGCGGTTATCCATATGTTGCCAGTCAGTATTGCGTGTTGCTGTTTTTTCCGGTTGTTCCTGCAGCCAACGGGCGACATTATATTCGTAATATTGTTTACTCCATAACATTCCCGCTAAGGCCTGGCGCATGACCCGTTGCTCATCTTCCGCTAATTGCCCATCGTGAAGTTGGGAATAAAACTGGTCGGCTTCTTGGTGACGTTGCTGAAAAATCGCATCAAAGTCAGCAAAAGAGGGGGCTGTTTCTGTTTCGCTACGGCGACGCAGGCGTAAACGGATGATCTGGCTTTCACCCGCGGCCAAAGTGAGTGCATGATCAGCGGAAGCCTTGGTGCCTGTGCGCTGAGGGTTAACGCGGGCATGATTCCCTGAAACTATATATTCGTTGATGCCATCCTTGACATAGTCACTGGTATTTTGACTGCCAAATAAACGTTGCGCGTTGGTCTCATTATCAACGAACAACAAAGGTGTTTTGTTTTCAAAAATCAATTCATAGTCGCCCAGTTGAGCATGACTTGCCAGAATACGGTGAGATTCCTGACTGTTTTGGGAAGCGGATAATGTCGGTTTGGCCTGGTCGGGTATCCATGACCAGGTATTGCGAAACCATAAGGTGGGTAAAACACGCAACGATGCGCTTTCTGACCCACGATTAATGACGTTGATTTTAATCAGCAGGTCTTCTGGTGTTGCTTTGGCGTATTCAACAAAAATATCGAAATAACGATTGTCATTGAAGATGCCGGTATCCAACAGTTCATACTCTGATTCATGTTTAGAGCGTTTGCTGTTGGTGGAGACTAAGTCGGAGTAAGGAAAGGCCGCTTGCGGATATTTGTACAGGTACTTCATGTAGCTGTGTGTTGGCGTATTATCAAGGTAAAAATAATATTCTTTAACATCCTCACCATGGTTGCCCTGAGGCCCAGTCAAGCCAAACAAGCGTTCTTTGATAATGCTGTCCTTGCCATTCCACAAGGCCACCGAAAAACACAATAATTGCTGAGCATCGCTGATTCCGGCTAAACCATCTTCCCCCCAGCGATAGGCGCGAGAGCCAGAGTGTGAATGCGGGAAGTAGTCCCAGGCATTGCCGTTTTGGCTATGATCCTCGCGAACGGTTCCCCATTGCCTTTCACTCAGATAAGGTCCCCATTTTGTCCAGGCTACCCCGTTTTTGGCTTGCTGTAGTCGCTCGTTTTCCTTGGTCATATTTTCTCATTTATTTTTGTGTCAATTATCCAGGGCAAAATAAAACCTATATTTGCATGAAATCAGGTATAGCGCCAGTTCTTAGATTAAATAATTTAAGGGCAGCTTAAGAAAATACAATTAAATTCCTCCATGACCTGATTTAGAAAATAAAGGCATAGGGATATGAAGCGATTTTTTCAGATCATAATGATTATTACCGTATTATTCATTTTTTTCACGCTCGTCGGTGGTGTCATTTTTGGTTCTGCTGTTTCTCATAGTAATACGACTGAATTTTGTATTTCATGCCATGAAATGGAAAGTACGGTTTATCAAGAATATAAAAAAACAAAACATTACAAAAATGAAAGTGGTGTGCGTGCTTCATGTGCAGATTGTCATGTTCCAAACTCTGTAACAGAAACACTCGTTCGTAAAATTAAAGCAGTAAATGACGTTTATCATCATCTACTGGGTTCAATTGATTCTATTGAAAAATTTGAAGATAAGAGATTAATACTGGCGCAACGTGTATGGCGGAAGATGGAAAAAAATGATTCGCTTGAATGCCGTAATTGCCATCAGTTTGATGCCATGCAATTAAATGAACAACGGCGTAGAGCACGTAAGCAACATCAACTGGCACTTGAAGAGAATAAAACCTGCATTGATTGCCACAAAGGCATTGCACATAAACCGGTTCATAAAAATCCTGAGCTAGAAAAAGACCAAGAAATTGATTTATCTCTTGAGTTTTAAATAATAAAGAGGGAAATACGCATGAATACAACCAATAAAGAACTGATTCGTTTAATTGTGTTGCTCTTATTTTATGTCGCCAGCTTAGTTTATGGTGGTATGGCTATGGCCATTGATTGGGACCGAGTAAAGGGAAAAAACATTATTCTTTTTTACCCTGGGCAGTCCTCATGGGAGTGGGTGTTAACGGATCACAGTGCGTCCAAGAGTGTTAAAAAAGGAACAGATTGTCTCGAATGCCATGAAGATGAAGAGCAAGATATGGGGGATCTTCTGGTTTCTGGGGAGAAAATGGAACCCAACCCTCAAAAAGGAAAACCTGGCTCTATTAAATTGAATGCAAAATTTGCGCATGATGAAAAAAAACTATACGTAAAATTGGAATGGGAAGAGAGCGAATATAAAACAAATAAAAAAATGGATCCGGATTTTTCTTCAAAGGTTGCGATTATGTTTGATGACGGAATGGTCAAGGAAGCGAGTATCGCAGGTTGCTGGGGGGCTTGCCATGATGATTCAGAAGAAATGCCCAGTGCAACAAAAAAGAAAGAAAAAACATTATATCTAACGGCATCACGAACAAAATTAACTCGTCAAGGAGGGGGAGATAATATTAGGCCTATTTCAGAGCTGAAAGATTTAAAAAATAAAGGTGTGTTTTTAGAGTACTGGCAAGCCCGTATTAATCCAGGGAAGACACCAGAAATACATGACGGCATCATACTAGATAAGCGTCATAGTAATAAAACACCGGCAGTGGATGTTATTTCTGAATTAAAAAATGGCACATGGACGGTCATCATGAGTCGTTTACTTGATGTTCCAGGCGATAATTACAAAAAATTTACATCAAAAAAACAATATAACATTGGTTTTTCTCTGCATGATGATTACGCCTCTGAACGATACCATTATGTTTCTTTCGGCTATTCCTTAGCGATAGACAAAGGAAAGGCTGACTTTATCGCTGAAAAAAACTAGGAACGCCGTGAAGTTTTTTTCAGCAACCCTTGCTTATGGATGAAATACAAGGAGATTAAAATGAAAAATATCGATCGAAAACCTAAACGAAGTTGGAAGTTATTTTTTTCTGGAATGTTATTTTTTGCTTTTTTCATTTCAATAATAGCAACGTCAGTTCAAGCGACCCCTGCATTTTCACGATCCACAGGGGCGTCGTGTACCAAGTGCCATACCCTCAATTATCCACAATTAACATTTAAGGGGGAAAACTTTAAAAGAAATGGATTCCAGTTAAGGAAAAAAAATAACGTGGAAATTGCAGGCATTGAAGGGGATGCTGCTGAGGACATATCGACAGAGAGAAAAAAAGTTGCGGATGATTTATATCTGAACCGCCTGTCGGAGATGTTAGCGCTATATAGCAAATTTACTCTATTAGATAAAGAAATTGACAATTCAGGCAGTCGTATTGCTCGCCCAGAGCTTTTTGAGATTTTTCTTTCGGGTACGGTGGCTGAAAATATTCCTGTTTGGCTTGCGATCGAGTATGAAAATAACGAAGCAAAGTTAGAAGATTATTATACGGGGATGACCAATATAGGAGGAACAACACTTTATAACGTAAGAGTTGGACGATTTGACCCCACAAGTTGGACTTCCTTTTCTGCATTTAATTCTGGATCATTAAAGTCGTCGAGTTCTAAGCTGGGTTCATATAGAGGGAAAAACAACTTTACACAAGTAGGTGCGGGGTATAATAGAAAGTCAGCGATTGAATATTATGGGTATACGGATCGTTTCCTCTGGTCTGGGGCTGTAGCAGACGGTAACGACAATAATAAAGAACAATCGGGAGGGAATGATTATTGGCTTGTTGGGCGATATGATTTTTCTAAAATTGGCAGTATTTCAGCCTTATATTATTCATCCAAAGCCGATACGGAAGAAACCGTGGGTATGCTGACCGTTAATGGTGCTCTTCATTTTGATGCCATAAATTTATGGGGGCAGTACTCGCAAGATGATTCGGGTAAGAACAATATCGATGATGTGTTTGGGTATACACTGCAAGCAGATTATACCTTTCTGAAAAAATGGATGGGCGTTTTACGTTATGATGTCACTGATAATGGCAAGTCGGGGGATTCAGAAGAAGCTCAAGCCAGTATTTCAGCCGTGTTTGCACCCTTGCAAAATATCAAGCTTACGGCGTCCTTCGTATCAGAAGTTAATGCGGTAAAAAATTCAACATTTGAAGATAAATTCAGTTTAAACCTAGAAGTTGCATTATAAGGTATGGACTTATGAGATTGCTTATAGCAGAAGATGACAAACTACTTGGCGATGGTATTCGCAATGGTTTACGGCAGGAAGGATACGCCGTTGACTGGGTCGAGGACGGGGTAACGGCGGAACTGGCGATGAAAACAGAAACGTATGACCTTGTCATTTTAGATATAGGGCTACCTAAAAAAACAGGGTTGGAGGTGTTGAAAAATATGCGTTCGCGAGGTGATCAACTGCCCGTGCTTTTGCTCACCGCTTTTGATCGGATTGAAGACCGGATTCTCGGCTTGGACTCAGGGGCTGATGATTATGTCGTCAAGCCGTTTGACCTGGATGAACTCAGCGCCAGGATTCGCGCCTTACTACGACGCAACAGTGGTCGGTCCGCTCCCGTTATGGAGCATGGCGACATTGTTGTTGACCCCGCCTCTCATGTCGTTACTAAAAATGGGCGTGGCATCGATATTTCACCACGGGAATTTGCTTTGTTATTAACCTTGCTTGATAATGAAGGTCGTGTTGTTTCCCGGTCACGCCTTGAAGAAGGCTTGTATGCTTGGAATGAAGAAGTAGAAAGTAATACGATTGAAGTGCACATCCATCATATTAGAAAAAAATTAGGATCGGAACTCATACGTACTATTCGTGGCGTTGGTTATATCATTGACAAGGTGAGATGAACTTATCTGTACGGCAACGACTGCTTGTTTATTTGCTATCGGTTACCTTGCTCGTTTGGCTGGCTGTCGCAATCCTGGGCTATTTGGAAAGCCGTGCAGAAATTGAAGAAGTATTTGATGCGCAGCTCGTTCAACAGGCAAAAGTACTCTTACTTTTGAGCGAACACGAGTTATACGAAGAGCTGGCATTTGATAATCTGGATGGGAGTGATACCCACCCGCATCTGGTTCCGGAGCTGTTGCTTAAAGGTAATAACCACAAATATGAACAGGCCGTTTCGTTTCAAATTTGGCTGAATAGCACGTATCTTGCCGTTCGTTCTGCTAATGCGCCGGATTACCCTATGACTGATCTCATCAATCAGTTTAGCTACGAGGACATAGAAGGTAGCCGATGGCGTGTGTATGCCTTGCAGGATGAAGATAAACCGCTGCTTGTTCAGGTCGGCGAGAAAGATGAGCCTCGTGAAGAATTAGCCACCGCTATTTCGTTGCGCTTTCTGAATTCCGTACTTCTGGCATTACCCATATTGGGGGTCGCCATTTGGTTTGCTGTGGGTTCCGCGATGAAGCCTCTCAACCGTATTGCCAATGAAATGAGTTCACGCAGCTTAAATTATTTGGAACCGGTACAAACACATCCTGTTCCTCGTGAAGCTAAACCCCTGGTCGATGCCCTTAACTCTCTTTTTCAACGATTAAATGCTTCTATAGAGAACGAACGCCATTTTACGGCCGATGCGGCTCATGAGCTGCGTACGCCTTTGGCGGCATTAAAAACACAGGCTCAGGTCGCATTGCGATGCGATAATGATGAGGCTCGCCAACAAGCGTTACGGCAAGTGGTACGCGGAGTGGATCGCGCGACGCACTTGGTTGAGCAGTTGTTAACGCTCGCGCGACTTGACCCCGACTCTGAAAATGTAAAATCGACGGTTTTTACCTCGGTGAATCCTTATAAAGTGGCTCAGGAAACGCTGGCAGACCTAGTTTATAAAGCGTTAGAAAAATCCATCGATGTTTCTTTGTCAGAACCTTGTAAGGTTGACATTCTTTGTAACGTGGGCATGCTCAGCATTTTGATAAAGAATTTAGTTGAAAATGCGATTCGCTATACCCCTGAAAAAGGTAAAGTGCGCGTAGAAATTAAAACAGTAGAGGATAAGGTTCTGTTGCAAGTTTCTGACAGCGGCTCTGGTATTCCCGACAAGGATAAAGATAAAGTATTCAAACGTTTCTATCGTCGTCTTGGGCATACACAAACAGGGAGTGGTTTGGGTCTTTCCATCGTACAGCGGATACTTGAAATTCATGATACAGCTGCGACACTTAAAACGTCAAAATATGGTGGGCTTTTGGTTGAAGTCAAGTTTAAGGTGCTTGAACCTAAAAAACGCAGTTGATCCACGATGTATCGTATTTATGCCCGGTTTTCTGCGTGCAAGCGCTAGATTCGCTTGACTATGCGGAAAAAAGTTTCATCACCAATGAAAGGTGACGACGATTTCCCCCACTACGTTATGAGAATCAATGCTTTGCATTCTGTATTCAGTTGAGTTTTTTTATACATATTGTCCGGCGCACCAGCCTGATGACCAGGCCCATTGAAAGTTGTAGCCCCCCAACCATCCTGTGACATCCAGTACTTCACCAATAAAATAGAGCTGAGGGACTTGAGTTGCCATCATGGTTTTTGATGAAATCGCATTGCAATCTACCCCGCCTACCGTCACTTCAGCAGTACGATAACCTTCTGTACCGTTAGGGGTGATGCGCCAGGTATGAAATAACTTTGCGACCTCTTCAAAGTTTGCTTTGGACATTTTAGCCAGTGGTGTATTGGCAAGCGATTCACTGACAAAAACAGCAACCAGGCGCTTGGGGAAAAAATAATGCAGTGTCGTTTTTAGACGCTGTTGAGGATGTTGTTGCTGGGCGTGTATCAAGTAGGTTAGCAGGTCATGATCAGGCGCCAGATCAATGAAAATAGGCTCGCCAGGTTGCCAGTAAGAAGAAAGCTGCAAAATGGCTGGGCCGCTGAGCCCTCTGTGAGTGAAGAGTATGTTCTCACGAAATGACTGGCGGTGGTTACTGACCGTCGCATCAAGAGCGATGCCAGATAAAAGGGAAAATTTTTCTTTGTCGTGAAGATGTAGTGTAAGTGGAACCAGACCTGCCGTAGTCGGTATGATTTTTATGCCAAACTGTTTAGCCATTTTATAGCCAAAGGGGCTGGCTCCCATTTTAGGTATGGACAGGCCGCCTGTCGCAATCACTAAAGATTTGCAAAAAAGATCTCCTTGGGTTGTTTTCAGGCTGAACGGCTGGTCTGGAAGTTTGTGTACTTTATTTATCGAGCAATTCAGTTGTAAGGTTATATTATATTTTTTACATTGGGTCAGCAGCATGTTGAGGATATCTTTGGCGCTGAGGTCACAAAAAAGCTGTCCATGATCGCGTTCGTGGTAGGGAATGTTGTGTGTTTCAACCATGGCAATAAAGTCCCATTGGTTGAAGCGGCTTAATGCCGATTTGCAAAAGTGCGGATTTGTTGACAAATAATTTTCAGCATCGAGATGGTAGTTTGTGAAATTACACCGCCCCCCGCCCGACATCAGAATTTTTTTTCCGGCTTTATTTGCATGGTCGAGTACCCGAACGGAACGATTGCGCTTGCCCGCGGCTATGGCGCACATCAAGCCCGCAGCGCTGGCGCCAATGATGACAACATCGGGTGAATCGCTCGGTTTTTGGTTGTTCATCGAGACGACTCACCCTATGTTTTTTTACAGTTCAACTGGCCTTATCGGGCGAGTTGAATGTTCTGGAGGGGGCGTTATTACGATATGGCTTGGGTTTGTTCCTAAGTACATTTGGGTAACAGGGGGGTGTTGGCATTAATACTCCCTTGGCTATTGCCTTCGCCTGCCAGTGGGTAGAGCCACACTTCTGCCATTTTGGTATAGGCCGCTACGGTAGGGTGTAATTTGTCTTTGATGTCGTTAGGGTAAGTTAGAGCGCTGAACTGATCAACAATAATGATATTGTCCTCGTCTCGTGCCAAAGCCATGTTGACCACATTATCATTGAACTGATTTACCTCAGTGTTTGGGACGGAGTCTTTTCGGCCAATGATGCGGGCAAGTACCACGGTGATGGTGGTGCTATTGTCATTTTCCCAGCGATCGATTTCATTCAGAATGCTCTCTACATCATCAGGATTGGTATTGAATTTGTTTGTGCCGATGTGCAGCATGATGATCCCTGTTGGTGATTTATTCAGGAAGGTGTAGACGCCATCGCTGCCATCTTGTTCGCGTCCCCAGGCGATTTCGCCAGCGCTCCAGCCGCCATGTCCTTCATTGTCCGAGTCGAAGGGGCCCAATGAAGAGTGGTAGCCAAAAGACTCGCCACCCACGAAGTCAAATACAGGCACTTCGTTGCCGAGGTTAGGTGAGTTATAGCCCAGATCCAGCAAGCGATCAAATGCCGGCTTGCGAGCGCCTACTTTGAATGCAGGTGAGGGTAGGCTGGATGAGCCAGAGCCATCGACTGTACCTTTGGTTATGGAGTCGCCCAGCCACATGATTTTTGAATGTACAATGACGGTTTCCGTTTCGGTGCTGAAACTCTTAGGGTCGTCAACGCGAAATGTAAATGTATCCATTCCTCTGTTGCCGCCTGCTGTATCTGCCGCGGTATAGAGATATTCACCGGTTGTCGCGTCCAATAATTCTACTGTGGCACCTAAGGCGGTCGTAATGGGGCCGGTGAACATGGGCGTGTTGGGATCTAGGCTAAAGGTCAGCTCGTTGTTGCTGTTGTCTTCATCGCTCGCTTTTAAGGTACCCTCCAGTGTTTTTTCCTGGGAAGTTGTAGAGCAACTGGCAATGGCGATGGGGGCTTTATTGTTGTCTGGAACGTCTGGAACATCGGGTGGATTGATATTGATACTGATGGTGGCTTCAGTCGTGGATAATTTGCCGTCGCTGGCCACGAATTTAAAACTGTCGGTGCTATTGCTATTGCTATTGCTCTGGTATAAGTAGAGTCCTTTGTTCGCATTGGTGAGTGTTAGCGTCCCTTTTTCAGGCGGGTTTGAGATCATGAACTCAAGACTTGAGGCGTTTAGTCCGGTTGTGTTGAGCTGGCCTGTTATAGAGCTGCCGGCTTCCACTTGAACCGTATCAGGGAAACCTTTGGGTTTTTCTGATGGCGCAGCAGGTGGTGGGGTAGGGCTATTATCGTCGTTACCGCCGCCACCACCACAACCCCCTATAAGGAGTGCGAAGAGAAGAGCGAGGCCTGTACGTGAACTCTGAGTTGTCAATGTTTTTCGTTTCATAATCTTCAGTTTAGACCATAAAGTATGGGTGTGCGTTAATTATAACGGCACACCCTTTTCCCTTCTGTTACCTGCGTACCTTCATTTTTGTGACAGGGTTACCTTTTTATTGCGCGCAGCGAAAACCGAGTTGATCGTCGAATCCCGCCGGGCTGCTATTGGCGTAAAAAGCAAAGACGCCAGGTCCTGTGCCTGCATTACCACTTGCTCCAGCACGGCCGCCTCGGTAGATGGCTGCAGGGAAGGCGCTAGTAGCGGTGTCCGGTGCATTAACGTTAACCATAGCGTCGTCGCCAAAAGCTGAGCTCGCGGTACTATTATTGAGAGCGGTATCGTTGCTGTTGCCTTGTATCCAGTCTGCGACCCATTCGTTAACATTACCCACCATATCATTCACGCCCCAGTTAGAGACGCAGGCGCTACGGCTTCCCGTTAATACAACAACCGTTCCTGTTGTAGGCTCTTTGGTTGCGCATGACGTGGTATCGTCATCCTCTGCTCCGGGGTCGGGTGTACCCGCCGCAACCATTTGCCATTCCGCGTTGGTTAACAGGCGTTTACCTACATTAGCGCAGGCTTGTGTTGCCTGAAACCAGGTGATCGATGTAGAAGGTTCGACGCCGGCTTTGCTGTGCGCATAGATATTGGATAGCGCATCAGATCCGCTACAATTATTACCATCATCGTCGCAGAGATAGTCGTCGACATTCTCAGTGATATTCGCAATAAGCCCGTATTGAAAGCCTTCGCCTGCTGCATTATCCCAAACACTGGCTTCATACTTATCGACACAGAGTTTGCCGATTTGAACCATTTCGCCCGCGTTGGTGGGGCAACCTCCGCCTGGCAAGGCGGCAATCGCGGTGGTGTTGGCATCAACAGCGGTGGTATTGTCATTGATTGCCGTTGCCAGGGTGTTGAAGTTTGCATTGACATCAGCGGCAACAGCGGCTTCGCCAGAGGTAAACGTATTCGGAACAGTGATTTGTGCATAGACAGGCATGCTTGCCAAAGTCAGTGCTGCGATAGATCCGAAAGATAAGATTTTTTTGTTCATATTGATGAATCCTCGTCTATAAAGCTTAAAAAATAATATTTGTTGACGTTGGTATGTTAAGCAGCCGTTATTGCCATTTGCCAGTGTCCCAGGTCATGTTGTCCCAGGTTCCTGCGTCATTATTACCACCACCGTTATCGCCTCCACC
>CAYQVF010000036.1:15401-17403 GCA_964421045.1 uncultured Chromatiaceae bacterium | reverse complement strand
CCACCGCCATTATCACCACCGCCATTATCATCGCCACCCCCTCCGCCGCCGCAGGCGGTGAGCATGACCAGCAAAGCGAATATTGAAATTTGCTTTAACAGAGCGTTAAAATTCATCGTTTTCCTCCAGAATATCCTTGTAAGTCCAGTGTATCAGCCCTAATATATAACTGTAGAATATACTTTAACTATTATAGCTAGGACAGGCTATAAGGTTCAAGCAAGCAGAGGTTAAAGTTCAGTGTTAAACCCGTGATTTGTTTTAATATGACGGGTATACCATGAATACCATCGCTGTGTTTGAGCCATGATTCAAATGATCCACCAGTTTAGCGGTGGGGGTTGCGCTTCATAGGCGACAACCGGTCTACGTGACTGAATTGTGAGCATGTTTTATACCAGGATCGTTAATCGCATGATATCTCTGGTAAAGTATGCGGCTGTTGTCTTTCTTTGCTTTTTTTTATTCGATGAATGTAAAAAAAAGCGACAGAAAAGGTGTATTTTATAGGTATCTTCATTGGGGATAATAAGTAAAATGGGTGTATTTAGTTTTTCATTGCTGGTAAAATGGTCTTGCATGCTAAGGCTTTAACTTAAGGGTTCGTGTTTATGAAATTCTCGTCGTTTTATCGTTTTCTCATAGGCCGGTTGTTTACTTGCCTGCTTATTCTGCTGGGTATGAATCAAGCCGTTGTTGCTGCCTCTGATACCATACGTTTTGCTGCCATTGGGGATTATGGTGCAGCAGGACCCAATGAGCAGGCGGTTGCCGAGCTCATTGCAACCTGGGATGTCGATTTTATTATAACGGGCGGTGATAATAATTATGAAGACGGTCAAGCTGAAACAATCGATCAGAATGTCGGCCAGTATTACCAGGAATATATAGGAAATTATAATGGTTCATATGGCCCAGGTTCGGCGACTAATCGATTCTTCCCCGCGTTAGGAAACCATGATTGGCGAACTCAAGTGTCTGGTTTACCGCAAGTCTATTTAGATTATTTTACGTTACCAGGTAACGGACGATATTATCGTTTTACTCAAGGCGCAGTTGAATTTTTCGCTATTGATAGCGATGTTAATGAGCCTGATGGCAATACCTTTGATTCCGTGCAGGGGCAATGGCTGAAAGAGGCGTTGGCCACATCCACAGCGGATTGGCAAATTGTGTATATGCATCACTCTCCTTATTCGTCGGAAAATTCATCATCAGGCAATGGTTCTCAGCCTCTACTCCAGTGGCCTTATGAAGAATGGGGAGCCGATGCCATCATTGGTGCGCATGATCATGTTTACGAAAGACTATTGGTGGGAGATATTCCATATTTTGTTAACGGCTTAGGGGGGCGGAGTGTCCGTACCTTTGGGCCACCGCTTCCACAAAGTCAATTTCAATATAATGGCAATTATGGTGCTATGTTGATCACGGCTGACTCGGAATCTATTCTGTATGAGTTTTATTCTATTGACGGGGGTGGGACATTAATTGATAGTTACCGACAATTAAAGCAGACGGCTTTAATAAGCAAAGGCAGCGCTTGGCGTTATCTGGATAATGGCAGCAATCAAGGCACGGGGTGGAAAGAGTCGGGTTTTAATGACAGTAGCTGGAGCAGTGGCGCGGCACAGTTGGGTTATGGCGATGGCGATGAAGCGACAGTTGTGAGCTTTGGCGGCAACGCGAATAATAAACGCATCACCACCTATTTCCGACGCAGCTTTAATGTGAGTAATAGCGCCAATGTGACGGCCTTGTCGTTAGCGCTGCTGCGTGACGATGGTGCGATTGTTTATGTGAATGGCACCGAAGTGGTACGTTCCAATTTACCTGGTGGTACCGTGGGGTATACGACGCGCGCCTTGACGGGGATAGCCGGTGCGGATGAATCGACTTATACTAACTATGCGATTGCACCGAGTTTATTACAAGACGGCACGAATGTTGTGGCGGTGGAAGTCCATCAAGTTATCCCGTCCAGCTCGGATTTGAGTTTTGA
>CAYQVF010000036.1:8720-15301 GCA_964421045.1 uncultured Chromatiaceae bacterium | reverse complement strand
TTGTGGCGGTGGAAGTCCATCAAGTTATCCCGTCCAGCTCGGATTTGAGTTTTGACTTGAGTCTGAGCAGTACAGGCACATCCAGCCCCTCGGATACCACAGCGCCCAGCATACCAGGAAGTCTTGCCGGTACAGCGGAGAGTGATAGTCAAGTTGACCTCAGTTGGCAGGCCTCGACAGACAGTGGTACGGGGGTAGCAGGGTATCGAATTTTCCGGGGTGGCGTTGAAATTGGTACCAGTACAACCACAAATTATACGGATACGGGTCTGGCAGCGGAAACCGCTTACAGTTATATCGTCGTCGCGTATGATGCGGCGGTACCCGCAAACGAGTCGGCTCAGTCCGGAGCGGTGATCGTCAATACGTTATCGTCTGGTGGCCCGGTGACTTTGATCGACGCTGGCAGCGCTTGGCGTTATCTGGATAATGGCAGCAATCAAGGCACGGGGTGGAAAGAGTCGGGTTTTAATGACAGTAGCTGGAGCAGTGGCGCGGCACAGTTGGGTTATGGCGATGGCGATGAAGCGACAGTTGTGAGCTTTGGCGGCAACGCGAATAATAAACGCATCACCACCTATTTCCGACGCAGCTTTAATGTGAGTAATAGCGCCAATGTGACGGCCTTGTCGTTAGCGCTGCTGCGTGACGATGGTGCGATTGTTTATGTGAATGGCACCGAAGTGGTACGTTCCAATTTACCTGGTGGTACCGTGGGGTATACGACGCGCGCCTTGACGGGGATAGCCGGTGCGGATGAATCGACTTATACTAACTATGCGATTGCACCGAGTTTATTACAAGACGGCACGAATGTTGTGGCGGTGGAAGTCCATCAAGTTATCCCGTCCAGCTCGGATTTGAGTTTTGATTTATTGCTGGTTGCTTCTAATGGTTCAGCGGGTAGTTCACCTTTCGTGGTTTATGAAAACGACTTTGACTCAGGGGTTGTTGACAACTGGGTCGTGGTGGATAGTGCTGGGAATCCCTCGAACTGGGTGGTGGCGAATAATACCTTTGAGCAACAATCTCATGTTCGAGTAGGGGGCGTGACGTTTGAAGAGAGTTACCATTTGGGTACCTATGCGTATCTGAACTTGGCGACGCCTCTTCAAGATTATCGTTTTTCAGTGGATGTGACGCCGCTGGCGGAGGATGGTGACAACATCGGTATTATGTTTCATTATCAGGATGAAGATAACTATTATCGACTGTCAATGGATTCTCGATTTGGTTATACGCGTTTAGAAAAACGTGTTGCAGGTGTTTTTTCACCCATTGCCAGTAATGCCCGAGGGTATACCATCGGTAATACCATGAATTTATCAGTGCTTGTCGAGGGCAGTGCCCTCAGTGTTTATCTTGATGGCTTACCCCTTTTTGCCGTGGATGATAGTAGTTTGCTTCAAGGTAGTATTGCGTTATATAGCACGACGGCTACCCGGTTTGATAACGTTTTGATCGCCGACCCGAGCGTTACCCCAAGTGTTGCGATCAATACGCCTCAGGCTCATTCTATTATTACAGGAGATACCGTTAATATCGAAGCGCTCGCATACAATGCCCCCTCTGGTGCATCAGTGCGCTTTTACCTGAATGGAACGTTGATAGATACAGATAATGTACCTCCTTATGCTGCTCAGTTTGCCGGTTTGGCGCAAGGAGAATACAGTGTTGTAGCCGAACTTTACGACAGTAGCAGTACCTTGTTGAGTTCTGATACGCGTATTCGCATTGGTGTTTTAGGGCAATATACTATCGGGGTAGGTGATAGTATCACTAATGGCAGTCGTGATAACAAAGCTTCAGACAATGTATCGAACGACGATCGAATTGTTGGAATTAAGGGCTATGAAGCACCGCTCAATAATTTATTAACGGAGGAACGTGGATATCCTCATCTTACCGTTAATGAAGGTGTAGGTGGTGACACCTCAGAAGTGACAGTGAATGAGCGGATTAATTCTATTAATTTACGCCATCCAGCAGCAGATACGGCTCTTTTAATGCTGGGAACCAATGACTCAGGAGGTTCATTGAGCACACCTAGCGGCAGTGGTTGCGTGCCAAGTGAAAGCTGCTATGTAGGATCTTATAAACAAAACATGCAAGATATCGTTAATGCATTAGTTGCTTCTGGAAAAAATGTGACAATTGCGATTCCCCCTCCCGCGTTTGGTGCGAGTACGAATGGTTTGCCTTATGCCAATCCTGCTAACAGCAGTCGTAATGCTCTGATTAGGGAGTATGCTGATGTGGTGAAAAGCGAACTGAATAATATTTCTGTAGGACCAGATTTTTATAAATGCTTTCTTGATGAAGAGAACTTTTATAGCTTATTTGCGGATAATTTACATCCTAATGGCATGGGCTATAACGTGATTGCTGAGTTATGGAACGAAAACCTTAATGGACGGTTCTCAGTCTCGGATGTTTGTCCAATTCAGCAATTAATTTTACGCAATCTGAATGTGGCAACATCTTCAGCGAATGTGAAGCAAAACCATCTTGAAGTTGGAGACAATTATTATGTGGATGAAAGCTTTGTTTTAAATAACATTCCAGGAGGGTTGGGGCTAGAGGACGGTGTGTGGATTATGACGGAAAACAGTGATAGGGCAAACACCAGTGCTTCCTACCTTTCTTTCGACGTTGATCGCAATGTGACGGTATATATTGCATACGATCAAAACGGAGGCGCGACGTTGCCGACATGGATGAGTGGTTATACCGATACCGGTATGATGCTGGATGTCTCTGATCCTAATGCGACATTGGTGTTGTATAGTCAAAATTTTGCCGGCGGTACGGTCGATTTGGGTGGTAACCTTGCAGGCGGTGCATCGGGCGCGGATAGTCACTATCTGGTGATTGTTGTGGAACAATAATAGATTAAAGAAAAAGCAGGGTGTAGAATAATGAAATTACTACAATATTTAACATTTACGGTTGTGTTTGCTTATTTTGGTTCAGGTCATGTGTTCGCAGCGCAGTCCTCGTTTTCAGAAGAATGCCTGGTTACGGTCAATAGTTATATGGACGCATTAAAAGTTGGTGAATTGGCTCAATTGAAATCGCTTATAGCGCCGCCATTATTGTCTAAGAAAAAAAGATTGCTTGATAATCAATCTTATAGTGGGCGTTTGTATGATAAGTTTCATGCCTCTAGCCATAATGCGAGCATTATGAGTTACAACGGTTCAGAGGATATAGTGTTGATTGATGTTGTCCTGTCTATTGATGGCCAAGAACCCATACTAATTCGTTTCAAAACCAAAGCAGAGATCGATGCTCAAACGCAGGCGATATCATGCAAAATAGTTGACGAATTAGATTGAAGGATGAAGTGAAAATTTAAAATGCCAGCAAGACGGGTCTCTGTGTGATAAATGCATCCTTAATTTTGTAATGGCGTACACAAGTAGTAGAGGAAATTATTGATAAGGGCGTGGGTACGTAATAAGGTGCTTCTTAAGAGTTAAAGGTTTGTTGTTTTATTTGTCTTTGTTTTCAGTTTGTGTGATTGAAAAACGGATAATGACGATTTGAAAATGATGGTCCCAGGGATGGGAGTGAGAGCGGCTCAGAAATAAAGCCGAGATGATAAAACATGGAAGTTATTATGTACCCATGCCCCAGGTAGGTGTATATAGTAGCGCTGCGAAAAGGGTCGGCTTGTGCATGGATAGTATTCAATATTCAACCGTTAAAGGCGTGATTGTTTGCCTGGATCAACCCCCATTGCAATTTGCAAAGCTATGGTTAACGAAAAGAAATTATTTTCCAGGTAAATTTTCACTTAAAGCTGCTGTTATTACCTTTCTTTATTTGCTGAAGTTAAGGTCTCCCACCCCCTCTAAATCTATATCTTTGCCGTTTAGTGGTACATGGTGTATCAAAGTTCGTTCTGGCTATAAAATATTTGATGTAGATAAGCAGTATGTCACCAAGGTGTTTTCAGCAGAGACCGACATTGAATGGGTAGAAAAAGAAATTTCACGATTGAAGAGTGTGAGTTGCTATACCTTTACGCCTAGCCTTATAGAATGGGATGCGAATCAACGTTGGTATCAAGAAGAATTTATTGTTGGTAAAACAAGTTACGATATTGCTCCAGAGGATCCGCAACAACTCATTAAGTTATATCTTGAGTATATTGCGCCATGTATTTACAAATTAGCATCCACAAAGGCACATAAAAAAAAATCACTTTATGAGTACGTCAGTCGTTTAAGTCAGGATATATATAGCTCGTCTCTTCTGGGAAGCGATAGAGACTCGGAAACGGTTCGCAAATTCAGTGAAGCGGTTGTTCATCAGCTAATGGACAATGCGGATCAAGATATGTTTTTGGTGTTTAGTCACGGAGACTTCCATTTATACAATATTTATGTGACTAAAAACAGTACCATACTTATAGATTGGGAAGGAAATAATGAACAGAGTTTACTCAATGATCTGTATAATTACTTTTTTTCGCAATTATGGTTGAGGAAAAATAATGCCACGCTGATAAAAGAAATCAACATAGCAGTTGTTGACTTAGAGAAGTATTACATTGGAAAAGACAATATGAATGCTGCGGAGCACGTGAAACAGCTTCACCTTTATCGCTGGATTTTTTATTTGGAGAGAGTCCATTCCATGTTGTTTGCTTTCAGCGACTCATCTCAAGGAATAAGTGCATGGGTTCGTGTTTATATGGATTATGAAGACAATCTCGCAAGCGAAAATACGGGGCAGCCCTGTATCGATTTTAAACCGTACGGAGTTATAATCCCACCAAGTTCCTCTCAGCCCCATAACCAGTTAATATCAAACCGTTAGTCGCCTTATATTATCGCCTAACTTAGGAGGTTAAGTGCGAGAATATAAAATACTCTGTTAATATGTAGTAAAGCATAGTGTCGTAAAAGCCGATGCATACCATATGGTTTGGGAAATGCTTCTGGTGTTCGTGTCGGTATTTTTGGCATGGTGGGTAGACTAACAATCTAAGTCTCTGATTATGTTGCGTTGTCCAGAAAGGCATATTTTTTGCTTTATCTTATAATGTATAACCTATTTTGCAGTCTATATTCAAAACTTGAGTAAAAAATGAAAGCTAGAAACGGGACATATAATTTTATTTGTACGCTGATTTTACTGTGGCCTACGTTGGTGTTCGCCAACGAGGGTTATGTGCTCGGGCCTGGTGATATTGTGAAAGTTACAGTGTATCTCCAGCCGGATTTAGCTACGACGGCGCGGATTGATGACGAGGGAGAGATTTTTTTTCCATTGCTCGGCGAGGTTAGTATTGGAGGTATAAGCGCGGATGCTGCCGCTAAACACATTGCTCAATTGTTACGAAATAAAAAATTTGTAAAAAAACCACAAGTCAGTTTGATTGTTGAAAAGTTTCAAAGCCAGTATGTTTCGGTTTTAGGAGAGGTGAAAAAACCAGGCCGATATATAATCGAAACGACATCACGAGTGATTGATGCCTTAGCGGAAGCGGGCGGTGTGACAGACCAAGCGCACGACATACTCACCTTGGTGAAAAAGAGAGAAAATGGAAAAATCTATCATATTGATCTGCTCAATCTCTATGAAGGAAATTTGTCAAATAATTATATTATCCGTGGGGGCGACTTTATCTCCGTTCCAAAAATGAAAGTTTTTTATATCTACGGAGAAGTTAAAAAGTCAGGTTCTTACCGATTGGAAAGAGGCATGACAGTTATGCAAGTCTTATCCATTGCGGGCGGATTTACTGACCGTGCTTCAGAGTCAGGAATACGGATAAAAAGAAAGCGCTCTGATGGGGGGGTTGTTTCTCGGAAGGCCAGCTTGAATGATGTGGTGCAAGCTAATGATGTCATATATATTAAAGAAAGTTTGTTTTAATTTAAGGAAACTAAGCGGATGGGATTGCAACAGTTCATCAGTATTCTCAAGGCCCATATAAAAATTATATTTGTGACTCTGTTCGTCGCGGTGACTACTGCGGGTGTGATTTCATTTTCTTCACCGCAAAAATTCACTTCAAAAGCGACAGTGTTATTGGACTTTAGAAGTAGTAACCCTTTTGGTGTCGGGTTTAGCTCAATTTTGCCTGAAGGTTTTATCGGTACACAGCTTGAAACGATTACCAGCCCAAAAGTAGCTCGAAGAGTCCTTGAAGAGCTGGATATTTCGACCCGAGAACGATTAGTTCGGACGCTTAAGGTTGAAAAAGTCTCAGTCATCGATTCCATCCAGGATAAATTTAAATCAATGATGAATTCCGATCATCAAAGTATATTGAGCCTGGATAGTAAAGGAGATCAACACGCAAAAACTATAGCGCAAGGAGATATTGGGAAAGATCTCTGGGTTGTGTATGGACTTTTAAGTAATATTAGTGTTGATTTAACGCGCAGCACAAGATTAATTACTTTGGAGTATTCATCTGTTGATCCCGAGTTAGCCATGATATTGGCGAATGGATTTGCTGAAGCTTATATTGTCACGAACCTTGAAATGTCTGTAGACCCAGTAAAAAGAAGTAGTACCTGGATGAATGAACATTTAGAAGTTCTTCGTAGCAAGCTTGAAAA